>NZ_CABPTY010000002.1:30206-81768 GCF_902460415.1 Campylobacter concisus | reverse complement strand
GACTTGCATGTATTAGGCACGCCGCCAGCGTTCACTCTGAGCCAGGATCAAACTCTCCATATTAATTACCTAGCAAAATTTATTTGATAGGATTTTATTATGAAGTTTTTAATCAAAAAACTTTTAGTTTTATTTATTAGTTTGTCTAATCTATTATAAATTATAAAATAATAGACTGGCTCAATCGATCACTTGTTTAGATTTCAAAGATTGACTAATAGTTTAACAATTGTAAGTTAAAAGAACTTTCTGCTCTGCGTTTTGCAAAACAGAAAGTGAAGTATATAGAAGTGATGCTTAAATGCAGATAAAAATCAGGCTAATTTTTAAAAACCCATAAAGAAATTTTGAAGTCCAACTTTTCCATTAAATATAATATCTTTTTTGTTTGGATCATATTTAAATTCACTTATTACTTTTTTATCCTCTTCTTTAAAATATCCAGCAGATATCAAAGTAGGCTCAACAAAAGCTACTTCTGGCACTAGTGTATCAAAAAAATTCGCTAGACTTTCGTCGACGCTTATTTTTCCACTAAGAGATAATTTATCAAAAATTTCTGACTGATTTGTTCCCTTTTTAAAGCCATTTACTGCTGCATCCAAATTTAGCTTTAAAGCCTTATCTCCTTTTTTAAAGCTTAATGTATCTATTTTTATGCTTGGATTCTTTTCTAAGATTTGATCTATTATCTCATCAAAATTTAATCCAGCTAAAACATTATAATTTTCTTCATTATTTAAATTATTAAGCTTGTCTAATACATTATTTAATGCAGGCACATTGATATTTGCGATTTTGCTATCAAAGACAAAATCTGTATATTTTACTTTATCAACTGCTACTATACCTATTTTTATAACATCGTCCGATCTTCCAAGATCATTTGAGATTTCAAATTTTGAGTCATACTTAAAGTCATCTATCAAAATATTACTTATATCATTAGATGCGAAAGACACCCTTTTAAATTTAACTTTTGCTAGATAAGGTACAAGCTGACTCTCTAAAATTTTTGAAATCTTAACTGGCTCTTTATAGCTTGAGTCAATATAAAACCCTTCGATATTTAGATCAACTTTATTGTATTCACTAAAATCTTTCAAAACAATCTTATCTGCTTCAACCTTTAAGCTGTTTATACTATCTTTTGAATCAAGCGTCATACCAATCTTTATATCTTTTGTATTAACGGCAGTTTTTTGCTTATCGTTAAATTCAATATTGCTAAATTTGATATCTACATCTTTATCGCCAGTTAAGCTAACTTTTGTTTTAGTTGTTGCAATGACGTTTGAACCCATGAATGTTGCGATAATGTTTTTAATCATATCGTTTTGGATAGAAATTTTTGAGTCTATTTCAAAGCCATCTATAAAAGCGAGCACTGTATGAGAAATTTCATTTTCTACTTTAAAAACCAAATCCTCATTTACATTTTTACCAAATATATTTTCCAAAAGATCTTTTGAAACACTAAAATCAAATGATCCTTTTGAGCCAAAAAAACCTTTTTTGTAATCGTTATTAGAAATTTTAAAGCCATTAATATTGTTTAGATCATTCACTATCCTTTGATAGTTTTTCTCCACCTCATTTGAAGCAAAATAAACCGCTCCAATGGCTACTAAGATAACTACGATTAAAACAGATATCACCTTTTTCATGCTTTTCTCCTTTTTGTAATATGTTGTAAAAAAAACCAAATTCCAAGCAACAAACAAACCATAGCAAGAGGCATAATATATCCATGCTCGCCAAGATAGTCGCTTGCACCTACAAAATAATCACCCGCTTTAAAGCTGGCAAATCCGATAATGATCGCCCAAAGCACTGACGAGATGAAATTTATAATGCTAAATTTATAAAATGAATACTTCGTAAGTCCAAGTGCGATAGGAACCAAAGTTTTAACTCCGTAGATAAATTTTTTGATAAATATTATCTTATCGCCATGTTTTTTGGCCAAAATTCCTGCATAAGCAAGCTTTCTTTTATGATTTTTGATATAAGGCATAAGTGAGTTTTTATTAAATCTTGCGACATAAAAAATTAGTGTGTCACCGATTGTATTTGCCACAGCAGCGACAATTATACTAAGAGTGATATCCATCTTACCGGCAAAACTTAAAATTCCAGCGGCGATTAATGCAACCATACCGCCACCAAGACTATAAAAAAACAATACAATATAGCCGTATGTTGAAACTGAGTTTATGATATCTTGCATTAATCTCCTAAAAGTTTAGATGCAGAGGCTATTAGCTGTTCATAGGCATAGCCACTTTGCTTTAAAATTTCTTCTCTTGCACTGATGACTGCTCCACCAAAGCTAGCACCCGCAAAAAAACCATCATTTGCGGCATATGCGTAGATATCACTTGAAAATTTAAAATCGCTTACTTTACTGTAATTGCGCCCAATATCACCAAAAGCTACTGATAGCTTTGTATCAAGCGTGATCTTGGCATCTTTGATATCGTGGATAATGCTATCTTTAAATATAAAAAGTACAAGCGAACTATCTTCATAACCAAGCTGTATACCGATGCTACCGCCACTTATGCTAACTGGTAAAATTTCACTTGGCGAGTTAATGTTACCAACAACCATGATACCATCTCCACCCATACCACCAACTACAAAACCGACCTTTTTAACACTTGGAAAGATGATCGTCGCTTTTGACTGCTCGATTAGCTCTTTTATAGGAGCGTTTCTAGCGCCTCTCATCGTTGTTATAAACGAGTTTGCCGAGTCTAGCATGAGCTCCTCGCTGGCAAAGCCAAGTGAAAAAAATAATAAAATTGAAAAAAGAAATTTCATATCTTGCCGTTATTTTGCAAAATCAACAGCACGAGTCTCTCTGATGACACTTACTTTTATCTCACCAGGATACTGCACCTTGCTCTCGATCTCTTGAGCTATCTCTTTTGCTACAAGCACGGCCTCGTCGTCGTTTATGAGTTTAGCATTTGCGATGACACGAATTTCACGGCCTGCATTTATCGCATAAGCTTGTTTGATACCGTCCTTACTTTTTGCGATATTTTCGATCTCTTCGACACGCTTTAAGAAGCTCTCAAGCACCTCACGCCTTGCACCTGGACGAGCTGCACTTAGTGCATCAGCCGCGCAAACAGCAGCACTTTCTATACTTGTCGCCTCTTCGTGACCATGGTGAGCATAGATCGCGTTGATGACGACTGGATGCTCTTTATAGCGTTTGCAAATTTCAGCTCCAAGATCGACGTGGCTGCCCTCGTACTCGTGAGTTAGCGCCTTACCGATATCGTGAAGTATGCCAGCTCTTTTTGCTAGCTTCTCATCTCCGCCACACTCAGCTGCGATGATGCCAGCTAAATGCGCCACTTCAAGGCTGTGGGCCAAGGCATTTTGACCGTAGCTTGCTCTAAATTTAAGTTTACCTATTAGTTTTACGATCTCTGGATGAATTTTATTTAGACCAAGGTCCATGACGATGTTTTCGCCCTCTTCTTGTATGCTTTGCTCAAATTCTTCAGTTACTTTTTTGTGAAGATCCTCTATCCTTGCAGGCTGAATTCTGCCGTCCTCCACCAAAAGCTCGATCACTCTTGTAGCGATCGCACGTCTGTAAAGGTTAAAGCTGCTTAGTATGATCGCGTGCGGGGTATCATCAATGATGATATCAACGCCAAGCACCATTTCAAGGGTTTTGATGTTACGTCCTTCTTTACCAATAATCCTACCTTTTAGCTCATCGTTTTTGATATTTACGACATTTATTAGTCGCTCAGCCGCAAATTCTCCAGCAAATCTTGACGTAGCCTGCGCCAAGATATAATTAACCCTCTTTTTAGCCTCTCTTTTTGCCTCTTCTTCGTACTTTCTAACGATGTGAGCGATGTCGGCGCGTGACTTCTCTTCGACCTTTTTAAGCACGACCTCTTTTGCCTCTTCCTCCGTTAAGCCAGCAGCGTGCTCAAGCACTCTTATCGCCTCTTCTACTTTGTTTTGATAAGTCGCTTTTAAATTTAAACCCTCTTCGTAAGTGACCTTAGCATCTTGCTTATCTTTTTCAAAAAGCTCTTTGCTCTCATTTAAAAGCTCTTGCTCATTTAGCAAAATTTTCTCTTTTTTGGCTAGTTCATCAAATTTACTTGCATACTCTTTTTGAAGCTTTGTCGTCTTGTCATCGTATCTTTTTTTGGCCTCAAATTCAGCCTCTTGTACTGAAATTTTAGAATTTTTAAGCGTTAGCTCAGCTTCATACTCAATAGCTTTTGCCTTTGCTTTTGCTTGTTCTAAGAAGATGTTGTAGTTTGCATCATTTATCTTTTTGGCGTATAGATATCCTGCTCCAACGCCCGCCACACCGGCTCCTAAGCCTATTAAAACCTCTATCATTTATTCCTCTTTTTTTTATATAATTTTTATTTGGGGTTATATAAAAGTCTGCTACCGCGTCTTGTGTATTTGAAAGCACATCTTTGGTATAAAAGTCTTTTATCTCAAGAAAAACTATCCGTTTTGGCTTAATGGGCAAAGAGTCAAA
The DNA here is from genome assembly GCF_902460415.1 of Campylobacter concisus. Lineage (GTDB taxonomy): Bacteria > Campylobacterota > Campylobacteria > Campylobacterales > Campylobacteraceae > Campylobacter_A > Campylobacter_A concisus_Y. Next base: position 77,231 of record NZ_CABPTY010000002.1, on the reverse strand, counting down.
AAATCTATCATAAAATCCTTTTCCGTGCCCTATCCTAGCCATAGCTCCATCAACCCCAATCGCTGGAACTACTGCCATATCAAGTCTAACATTATCCATTTTTTTGCCAGATGGCTGTCTGACGTTAAATTTATAAGTTATAAATGGCAGTCGCAATCTTACCATCTTTAAGCTAAGACCTACCATAAAAGGGGCAAAAATTTCACATTTATGTGATAAATTTCGCCTTATTTTAAGCACATCGACTTCGTAGTTAAGTGGCAAATAAAACAATACTTTCTTAGAATTTGTAAAATTTATCAATTTTAAAAGAGTTTTCGTAGCTTTATAGTGCGAGCATTTGGCCTTAAATTTAGTAAGTTTCATCAAATTTACTCTTGCATTTTTTCTAAATTCATTTTTTTCTAAATTAACGCTCATTTTATGCTCTTTCTTGTATAATCCTGAAATCTTATTCAAAAGGAAATTTATGACATTAAAACGAGCAATTATAACATCACTTTGCATTTTTGCATTTTTTGGATGCGGCGACGAGAACAAGCAAAAAAACGAGCAAAATACAAGCGAACAAACGCAGGGCAAAATTTTAGATAAAAATGCCAGCAAAGATGAAAATTTAAGCAAAGACTCACTCACTCCAAAAATGAGTGAAAGTGTCCAAGAAAACGAGATAAAAGAGATAAATCTAAAGCTACTAAATGGCACAACTATGCAGATTACAAAAAGAAGTAATGGCTTTGATGTAAAAGATGGTAAAAAAGCAACTCTTTACGTATTTTTCGCCACTTGGTGCCCTCCTTGCAAGGCCGAGATCCCGCACTTAAACAATCTAAGCGAGAAATTTAAAAACGAGCTAGATATCGTTGGTGTGCTACTTGAAGACAAAAGTGAAGATGAAGTAAAAGATTTTGCTCAAAAATATAAAATAAAATACGAAGTCGCGGTCGGCGAGGGAAATTTTTTATTTGAAAAAGCAATGGGTGGCATAAAAGGCTTGCCTGCGTCAGCACTTTTTAAAGCAAATGGTGACTACGTTCAAGGCTACATCGGTCTTGTGCCTGAAGAGATGCTTGAAAATGACATAAATAGGGCAACAAAATAATGCTTGACTTTCTAAAAAAAGGCCTTGAGAAGACTTTTGGAGCGATAAGCTCGGCTAAAAAGTCAAAAAAGATAGACAAAGAGAGCTTAGAAGAAATTTTACTTGAAGCTGACGTAGCTTACGAGATCGTGGAAGAGATTTTATACTACTTGCCGCCACAAGATGAAGTAAGCAGAGCTGATCTTAGGCGCGTTATGAGTAGCTATTTTATCTACGAAAACGAGCGTATGATCGAGCCTGATAAGCCATTTGTCGATCTTATCCTCGGCGTAAATGGTGCTGGTAAGACGACAACCATCGCAAAGCTTGCAAATTTATATAAAAACAATGGCAAAAGCGTTATTTTAGGCGCTTGTGATACATTTAGAGCTGGAGCGATCGAGCAGCTCCGCCAGTGGTCAATTAGACTAAATGTGCCAATAGTCGCCACACAGCAAGGGCATGATCCTTCAGCTGTTGCTTACGATACGATCAGCTCAGCCCTTGCAAAAGGTATCGACCGAGTCATCCTTGACACAGCCGGCAGACTTCAAAACCAGACAAATTTAGCAAACGAGCTAGAAAAGATCGTTCGTATTAGCAAAAAAGCTTACGAAAAAGCGCCTCACCGCAAAATTTTGATTCTTGATGGCACGCAAGGTAACGCCGGAGTTGCGCAAGCAAAGGCATTTAACGATATCATCTCGCTTGATGGTGTCATCATCACAAAGCTTGATGGTACCGCAAAGGGTGGAGCGCTATTTGGCGTGGCAAGAGAGCTTGAGCTACCTATATTTTATATAGGCGTTGGCGAGAGCATGGATGATATCATCAAATTTAACCCAGATGAGTTTTTAGACGAGCTAATGGACGCCATTTTTGAGTAGAGTAAAATTTCTTAGTAAAATTTGCTTTTTCGCTGCTCTTTTAGCAATTGATTTTCTTGCATTTACTCCAAAATCTCCTACTATCATCGAAAATTCGTGGGATAAAGCAAATCATTTTTTAGCTTTTTTCGTCCTTTATATACTGCTCTACCTTGGCTATGAGTTTAAAATTTTTAAAAATTTAGCCCTGCTTTTAGCCTTCGGAGTGCAAATAGAAATCGTTCAGGCGTTTTTACCAAACAGGAGCTTTAGCCTGCTTGACATCGTGGCTGACATGATCGGAGCGGCTTTTGGAGTGATAGTAGTTGAAATTTTAAAAAGGATAATTTATGGCAAAAGCAAAGCCAGTTTTTGAGTGTCAAGCCTGTGGTAATCAACAGGCAAAGTGGCTGGGCAAATGCCCACAATGTGGGGCTTGGGATAGCTTTGTCGAGCTTAGCCAGCAAGAGATAAAGATAAGCAAAGAGATAGCAAAAAGCACCGGAGTAGCCAGCAAAGCCATAAGCATAGACGAAGTTGAAATTCAAAATTTCACGAGGTTTAGCACTAAAGATAGCGAGCTAGACCTTGTTCTTGGTGGTGGCGTGGTCGAGGGCTCACTTGTGCTTATAGGCGGTAGCCCGGGCATCGGTAAATCAACATTGCTTCTAAAAATTGGCTCAAATTTAGCAAAAGACGGTAAAAAAACGCTCTATGTAAGCGGCGAAGAGAGCCAAAGCCAAATAAAAATGAGAGCTGACAGGCTAAATGCGGTGGATAAAAATTTATACCTGTTAACTGAAATTTGCCTAGAAGATATCATGCTAGAGGTGCAAAAGAGCGACTACAAGGTACTAGTCATTGACTCCATTCAAACACTTTATAGCCAAAATATAACCTCCGCTCCAGGCTCAATCACGCAGGTTCGTGAGATCACATTTGAGCTGATGAGGCTTGCAAAGAGCCAAAATATCTGCGTTTTCATCATCGGTCATATTACTAAAGAGGGCTCGATCGCAGGGCCAAGGGTACTTGAGCATATGGTCGATGTGGTGCTTTATTTTGAGGGCGATACAAGCAGAGAGCTGAGAATTTTACGTGGGTTTAAAAACCGCTTTGGCTCAACGAGTGAGGTTGGTATATTTGAGATGAGCCAGCACGGACTGGTGAGTGCAAATGAGATATCGAGTAAATTTTTCACACGTGGTGGGGCGATGAGTGGCAGTGCGATCACTATTATAATGGAAGGCTCAAGGGCACTTAGCATAGAAATTCAAGCCCTTGTTTGCGAAAGTGCCTATCCAAAACGAAGCTCGACTGGCTTTGAGAGAAACCGCCTAGATATGCTGCTAGCCCTACTTGAGCGAAAGCTTGAAATTCCACTTGGGCACTACGACGTCTTTATAAACGTTTCAGGTGGCGTTAAGATAAGCGAAACTGCGGCAGATCTAGCCGTCATCGCAGCGATAATAAGTAGCTTTAAAAACCGCCCTATCAGCAAGGATAGTGTATTCATCGGTGAGCTAAGCCTAAATGGTGAGATAAGAGAAATTTTCAACCTCGACCAGCGACTAAAAGAGGCAAAAACGCAGAAATTTAAAAACGCCATCATCCCAAACAAACCGCTTGACACACAAGGGCTAAAGTGCTTTTACGCCAAAGATATCACACAAGTGCTTGAGTGGATGTAAATTTGTCTTGCCAGCGATTTAACATCAATACTTTGCTGGCTAGGCCATATTTTTTATCTTTTGCATAAGTCTTAGGATATCTATGCTTTTTTCTTTGAAATTTAAATTATAAAAATTCCGTTCTTTGCTTATAAAATACCTATGCCCTCTTATCCACTTTAAGCTTTGCTACTTTTTCTAAAATTTCAAACATACTCTTACCACTATCAAATTCACTCTTTATAAATTTATAAAGCTCTTTAAATCTCTCATCGGCTTCAAACTTATAGGTTTGAGATTTTTTAGTAACTTGTATAGGTGTAAATTTCTTCTCTTTAGCGTTGTCTTCTTTTTCAAGATTATCTATATTCTGAATACCTTTTTCGTTTAGCTCTTTTAATATATTAACAGCATTTTTAGCATCTTCACTAGACAAAGTTAGATTAAAACGCTCTTTTAACGCATATTTAGCCCACTCCTCTTTAAACTCATCGATACTCATATCGCTATCAAGCAGATCAATAGTCCTTGAGTTTTGCATAAATAGCAAATCGCTATCGCCACGATATTCATTTAAAAATTCATTTACAGTGTATGGGGTATCTCTTAAAATTTTTGGCTTATCATTGTCTGGTTTTGCTTGCTGACCTTGTATATACTCTACAAATAAACCCTTGCTTTCATTTATGAAATTTTTAAGATCTGATAGCTGCTCACTTGTAAAGTCAGGATCATAGCCTCTGAGCTTTCCTATGATAGTGACTTTTGCTTCATCTCCCTTTGTAAAGCCAGATAGTGGATATATATGTCTATCATAAGACGCAGCTTGAGCTTTTCTATCAAGCCTTGCATATTTAGGAAAGCTCATACCATATCCCATATCGTTACTAAGTATCTCGTTTATATCATTAAATTTAAAGCCCATCTCTCTTGCCATGTTCTCTCTTGAGAGGTAGTTAGTAGTTGGGAGGTTATTAGAAATTTGCATTTTACTATCCTTAGTCTCTTTAGCTCCATTAAATCTTAATTAAAGATATCGTCTTTTCTTTAAAAAATTTTATAAAAATACGTTTTTTAAATTTATCAGAAGTAGTTAAAAGATATTAAAAAGCTTTGTAAAAATGCATAAATTTTAGACAATCATCACTGCAGCTACGGCAAATCCGCCGTCGTGAGTTATGCTAAGGCTTGCTTCTTTGATATTAAAATTTGTATAAATTTTTGGGCTAAATTTTATCTTTGGTGCGTTTCTTGCGTCTTTACTGAGCATAATGTCTAAAAAGCCACACTCTTTGCTGATGCCCACACCAAGGGCTTTGCTAGCTGCTTCTTTGGCTGCCCAAAATCCAGCCAAAGTCGCATCATTTTTTGCTAGCATGATCTCGTCATCACTAAGAAATTTTTTTAAAAAAAGCTCGCCATAACGAGCTTTAAGTCTAGAAATTCTATCTATTTTAATGATATCAATACCTATCATTGCACCACAAAATCAGTAAAAAATATGTTTTTGATGTAGCCATCATTTAGCACTTCATTTAACTTACCCACGATCTCGTCTTTTAGCCTATCTTTGCCTTTTGCAGTGCTTACTTCTTCGTAGGTTTTTGATGAAAGTGTTCTTATAATAATATCTCTTAAAAGTGCTTTTTTCTTATCAAGCTCAGGAGTTAGCAACTCATCGCTTTGCTCCATATCGATCTTAGTTTTAAGAAATCTTGAGCCATTTTCGCTAAGCAAATTTACAATAAACTGATCAAGCGGATATATCGGTCCCATATTTGAATAGTCGTTGCTACCATGCTTTGCCTTATTTTGAGCTGGCATGGACTGCGTTTGAGTCTGAGCTGGTGCTTGCATCATGTTAGCCTCTTTTGGCTCGTCTGAACTAAGCATCAAAAACGCGACTAGCCCTCCAATAACTAGCAGCAAAACAAATATCGCAATGATAATTATCATTAATGCACCATTGCCACCTTTTTTTGCCTTTTTCTCTTCAACTTCTTCAGCCATCTTTCCTCCTTTAAGTTTTGGCTATAATTATACAAAAAATTCGCAAAAATGAGAAAAAATGATACATAAGACAAATGCTGCCAGAGCTTTAGATAAGCTAAAAATTAATTATGAAATTTTAGAGTATGAGGTCGATTTAAACGATCTTTCAGCTCTCCACGTAGCAGCTAGTACTAAGCAAAATATAAAGCAAATTTATAAGACTATTGTTTGTGAGTGTGAGCCTAAAAATTTCGTTGTTGCTTGCTTGCAGGGTGATTTGGAGCTTGATCTAAAAGCGCTTGCTCATGTGTGCGGAGCTAAACGCTGCGAACTTATAAATTTAAAAGACTTAGAAAAGATCACTGGCTACATCAGGGGCGGCTGCTCACCGCTTGCTATGAAAAAACACTTTGCAACATTTATCGATGAACGCGCAAAAGAACAAGAATACGTGTTAGTAAGCGCTGGAGTGAGAGGCAAACAGATAAAAATAGCTCCAAATGATCTTTTAAAGGCTTGCGGGGCAAGTTTTGCCAATATCGCTAGGCTAGCTCTTTAAAAACTCTATAAATTTAAACTTCTCGCCTAAAAACTCGGGCGAGAGTAGAAATTTCGCCTGTTTGGCTGCATTTTCATAGGCTTGCTTGCTACCTTTTTCAAGTACTAAAGATAAAATTTCATCCACACCAAGATCGCAAACTAAAGCTTCGTTTTGTTTTTTAAAATTAAGCATCAAAAAGCCAGCCTCGCAAAAAGTCTCTTTTACCTGCTTAAAGCAAAGACTATAAGTTAGATCCGATCTTTTAAAGCATTGCTCAAGGTCTGAAATTTCAAATAAAGAAAATACTTGATGGTCTTTAAAAACCCTTAAACTAAACTCATTTTTTGGCTCAAATTCGCCGTAATCAAAGCTTAAAAATCTCACCTTTTTTGCCGCATTTGCAAGCTGGAGCGCAAATTTAGCGTAGCTAGTTGATATCTCGCCCTTTTTTATGCCAAATTTCTTTGCAAGTGCTAACAAATTTTGATCAGCCTTTTGCCAGTAAAATTTTAGATCACTATCCACAAAAAGCATATTTTGCCCATCTATCACCTCGCAACTAAATGTGTCAAGTAGCTCATTTGAGATGACAAAAATTTCTTTAAACGAGCACTCGTCTAAATTTTCATAGTGTTTTATTTTGATATCATCGCCAAAGTGTTTTGCAAAAGTCTCAAGCTGTTTTTTGCGTAAAATTTCATGAGGTTCGATGATTATAAACTCTAAATTTGGCAAAATTTCTGGCTCAAGCGTAAAGATGCCTTGTGCAAAATCAGCTATCATATCACCAGAGTTCGCACCGATCTCCACGACCTTACAAGAGCTAGAAATTTCACCGTTTCCAAGTAGTTTTAAAAAATAGTTTGCAAGGCAAGCACCAAAAAGATAGCCAACGCTTACATTTGTGTAAAAATCACCCTTTTTGCCAATATCTACGCCAAATTTATAGTAGTTTTCATTGACCCAGATATCAAAAAACTCGCTAAATTTCATAGATCAGGTAGCTTCCAACCTCTGTAAAATGCAAACATCCTAACTGTAATGCCAGCAGCGAGCAAGAGCATGGTAAAAAATATGTTGGTAAGGCCTAGATGATATAGCACAAAGTAAGCAAGCCCCACGCCAAGGCTTATCGTGCCGTAAAGTCCGGTGCGCAAAAACCATGGAATTTCATTTAGCAATATATCTCTTAAGATACCGCCGCCAACGCCGTTAAAAAAGGCAATCATCATCACACCAAAGATGTTGTAGTTGTACTCAATAGCAACCATTGCTCCAACGATCGAAAAACAAATAACATCGATCGCATCGGCGAAAATGAATACAAATTTTCGCTCCAAACCTTCTCTTTTTATGTGTAAATTTGCCACTCTTGAAACAATCAACATAAAAATAACAACGCTTACTGGCATGTAGTGTGTAAATGAATAAACCGCCCTACCAACAAGCATATCACGCATGATACCGCCACCAAGTGCGGTCAAAAATGCAGACAAAAAGACTCCAAGCCAGTCACACTCCTTTTTTACTGCAAATAAAAAGCCACTAAGTGCAGCTGATGCGATACCGACGTATTCGACAAAAAGTATTAAACTCATATTTTTTCCTTAAAAGGTCGCATTTTATAATGAACTCTCATAAAAAATCATTAATAATATTTTTACCATTAGTTTATTTTAGGCTATAATAACGAAAAATTTAAGGAAGGAATTTTAATGAAAAGACTATTGATCATATTTCTTGCTGGTTTATTTTTCACGCCATGCTTAAATGCTGATGTGATCCAAAATCAAAAGCTAAAAAATGCAATAAATATTTTAAATGCTTTTGGTGCGAGAAATTTAAAGCCAAACACTAAATTTGAAGGCATAAAAGCGATCGCCATAATCCCTGATGTAACAAAAGCAGGCGCTGTTGTAACTGGATCAACAGGTAAAGGCGTATTTATCGCTAAAAACGATGATGGTGAATGGTCAAGCCCATTTTTTGTAAATTACACATCTGGAAGCGTAGGCTTACAGCTTGGTTACAGCTCAGCTGATATGATTATCTTATTTAAAAATTCAGAAGCTTATGCAAATTTATTTAATGCAAAAGATACGATCAGCCTAAAAGCAGAAGCAACTGGTGGTGTTGGTAACGAAGTAGCAATCACAAGTGATTTGCCTGAAATTTCAGCATTTGCTGAGGAGCGCGGCAAGACAAGTGGTGCTTTTGTAGGCGTTAGCCTAGATGTAGCAAGGCTTAAAATAAATATACAAGATACAAATGATTACTATGAGCGAATGTATGATTTTGAAAATATCTACAACAATAGCCCAAAAGCTAGTAAATACACTCTAAAATTTAAAGAAATAATCTCAAAATACTTCTTATAGCTCAAATTTCTTGGCTCATTAAGTGGGTCAAGAGCTCTTTTTATTTTTACTTTTTTGATTAATTTTATAGAAGTTATGGCTTAGCTTTTTGCTAAACCATAAATAGTGAAACAAAGCGTTTTTTAGGGATTGGAGAAAATTGAGTCATATACTCAAACGCTTCTTCGTAATCGCCATCTGTATATTGTGCAACTTGTTCGATAAGCTCGTAAAGCTCTTCGTCATCCATCGAGTCAAAACTGCCTCTATTTTCTAAAACCTCTAACAAAACGGCGTCTAATTCAAGCTCGTCGTAAGTCATTTTATTCCTTAATTTTGATTTAAAAAATGCGACACTATACCAAAACAATCTTATAAAATACTTTACTTGAAATTCGTAAGAAATTTTATGCTTTTTTTATAAGTAAAGTTGTAAAATCCTTATATTCATTATCATTTTAGTTAGGTTTTTGTGGATAATTTTGAACTATTTTATAAGCATTTTAAAGAGTTTTTGGAAGCCTTTGGGCAAAAAAGCTCAGAGTTAAAAGAACAAATTTTGCATGTACTTTTCATTAGCAACTCTCATCTAAGTGCTCAAGAAATTTCTTCAGAAATTTACAAAATCCACAAGAATGAAATTTCAATGACATCAATTTACTCGTTTTTAAATTTTCTCGAAATGCATCATCTTGCAAACTGCTTTGAAGAAAATGGAGTAAAGAAATTTGAGCTAAATTTAAAATCCTCGCACGATCATTTGATATGTGAAATTTGTGAGAAGATAGTTGATTTTGAAGATGAGATGATAGAGCAAAGGCAAGAGCAAATTTGCAAAGAAAAAAATTTTAGTGAACAGTCGCATACGATGATACTTTATGGCATTTGTAGTGATTGCCAAGAGAAAAATGGAAATTAAATTTTATCATTTCATTTTACTTTTTGATAATGAAAGACAAAAAAATTTCAGATTTATTTAAGCTGTGAAATAGATAATACGCAATTAAAAAAAGGATGAAAATGGATATAAAAACACAAACTTTAGCACAAGTTGCAAGCTATTTTTCAATGATAGCTCATACAAACGGCAGACTAAGAGTAAGAGTTAGTCCAAAGATAAAAGAGCTAAGTAGCAGCGTAAATTTAGCTAGCCTAGATGATGTGATAGCTCAAATAAATGGTATAAAAAATGTAAAATTTAACAAGCTAATCGGCTCTGTAACGATCGAATATGATCATGAAATTTTTCCAAAAAACCTTTGGGAAGATCTTTTAAAAGGGCAAAATTTAGAAGAAATTTCAACTAGAGTAAATGAAGTTGCAAAAGAAGTGAAATATGCTTAATGAACTTTTAAATGCATCATACACCAGCGAAAAGAACGCACTTAGTTTATATGAAAATTTAGCTTCATTTGGTGATGTTTTTAACGAGATCGCAAATATCAGAAAAAATGCGATCATTTTGATAGAAAAATTTGCGAGTACACATGATTATGAGCTTGCTTGCGAAAATGAAGCTATATTTTTGCCAGCAAAAAATAAAGAAGATGCACTAATACAAGCTTTAAACTACGAGTTAGAACTAAATAAAATGTATGAAAAATTTTGTGAAAGCCTAGATGATGAAGAGCTAAAAGATCTATTTTTTAGACTTTGGGCTACTTCAAATAACGAATATGTCACCTCTTTAAAACAACGCTTAAAAGAAATTTATAGTGGCTGTGAAATAAAAAATGAGCTAAATTTAAATGAAATTTCACAAAATTTTGAGCAAAATGGCATAACAAATATTTTAGAAAACTATCAAAATGACTTTAATGAGATAACTAAAAGCTTGCAAAATATCGCAAGTGGCAAGGCTGATAAAAGTGAGTTAGCAAAGATAACTAATAATCCAAATTTCTCGTTTTTTAGCGGACTTGCGCTTGGGGCATTAGGCATTTCAGTAGTTAGCAAAAATTTTAATAAGGATGAAGAAAATGAATAATTTACAAAATCAAACAAAGAAAGGATTTAAAATGGCATTACCATTTTTAGCGGGTTTAGCAGTAGGCGGTTTAGCGATAGCTGCTTGGAATAAAAGAGATAAGATCAAAGAGTACGCCCAAGATGGCTTTGATAAAGGCAAAGAGGCCGCAAAAGATCTTTACAAAAAAGGTAAAAGTGTTGCAAAAGATGCAAAAGACTTTATAGTAAAAGAAGAGAAAAAAGCAAAACGCGGTGCTAAAAAAGTAGAAAAAGAGGCTGAAAAAGTGGTAAAGAAAACAAGAAAACCACGCACTAAAAAGCCAGCTGCTCCAAAAGCTATCACACCAAACGATATAGCTTAAGGATAGAGAATGCAAGAAAATAGTCTTTTTACACTTTCAAGCACAAGACTTCCATTTGATCACTTCATCAGTGGTGCTTTAATCGCTGGCATGGGTGCAACTGCACTTGGCTTTAGCGACTATCTAAATAATAGAGCAACTAAAAAAGATGTCGCTAAAAAGATAGCGAAATACGCTGTAACAGGTGGTTTTGTAGGTGCTGTTGGTATTCATGCTTCAAATTTAATAGCACAAAAAAAATATCTAAATGCAGCAGCTTTTACAGCAGCTGGTATCGGCGGTCTTTTGATAGCAGAAAAACTAATAAAATTGGAGAGTAAATAATGAACAACCCTTACATCAACGAAGAAAACGTAGCAAGTGAAACTGCGGCTAACAATGCAGCAGCTACTCAGCCAAGCGCAATTGATAACGCAATAAACAATGCAGCTCAAAATTTACCATTTGTACCTGAAAATTTTAATGCTGCTGGCTTTGTAAAAGGTCTAGTTTTAGGTGGTATCGCAGCTTATGTACTAACTAATCCAAAAGCACAAGAGTGCGTATTTAAAGCGATTATCAAAGGTGGCGAGCTTATAAATGCTGGCATAGAAGAACTAAAAGAGCGTTTTGAAGATGTCAAAGCAGAACTTGACTCACAAAAATAAGATCACTCTAGCTCACAAGAGTAAAAATAGAGCGAGGTTTATTTGCGAGAGCCTAAACGCTAGAAGCGACGTCAGCGCTATCGAGGCTGCGATCTCAGAGCGAACTGATGCACTAAGTGTTCGTGTAAATAAATACGCAAAAAGCATTATCGTTGAATACAATAAAAACTACGATAAAATTTTAAACTTTATAAAGAGCTATGAATTTCCAACAAAGGCTAAAGATCCAAATTTGCCAAGCAAGGCAAATATCTATAAGGCTGCTGCTGCACTTGGTATAACGCCATTTATGAGCAATAAAACTCTAAAATCAGCCGTGACTCTTTATGCCACAGCGCCAAATTTAATAGAAGGTGCAAAAGAGCTAAGGCATGAGGGCGTTACTTCAAAAGTGCTTGAGGCAACTGCCATTGGCACTAGCCTAGCAATGGGCGATCATTTAGCAGCAAATAGCACAAATTTGATGATAAATATCGGCGAATATATGGAAGAAAGTGCTAGTCACAGAAGTGATGATCTCATCAAAGAGCTAGCAAAACCAAATATCGAAGAAGTCTGGGTCGAGAGAAATTTAAATGGTGAAAAGACGCTTGAAAAAGTAAAAACCGAAAATTTAAAAAAGGGCGACATCGTAGTAGTTGGAGCTGGTGAGACGATAGGTGTTGATGGCTATATCGTTGAAGGTAACGCTGATGTAAACCAAGTCTCAATGACCGGAGAGGCTGAGCCTATACCAAAAGCTAGAGGCGACCGTGTTATAAGTGGCACTGTGGTTGATGAAGGTAGGATAAAAATTTGGGCTGAAAATGTAGGTAGTGATACAGCAACAGCTAGGATCAAAGAGTACATACAAACTTCACTCAATGAAAAATCAGCCATTGGTGTAAAAGCGTTAAAACTAGCTGATAAACTTGTGCCTGTTACAATCTCGCTTGCTGGACTTTCATACATTATAAATAAAAATATGAATAGTGTTGCTAGCGTACTTCAAGCAGACTACTCTTGCGCATTAAAGCTTGCTACACCAGTTGCTTTTAAATCAAGCATCTCAAAAGCAGGCAGAAACGGCATTCTTGTAAAAGGTGCAAAGGCGATCGAAGCTTTAAGCTCAGTTGATACTTTTGTATTTGACAAGACCGGCACTCTGACACACGGACGCCTAAGTGTAGTTGAAATTTACTCATTTAAAGAGGGCTTTTCTCAAAATGATATATTAAATTTAACTGCAAGTGCCGAAGAGCACTACTTTCATCCAGTAGCCGAAGCAATAGTTGAAGCTGCAAATAAGCGTGGTTTCCACCATATTCATCACGATGAAGTTGAATTTATCGTAGCTCACGGCGTAAAAACTGCGATGCACGGCAAAGAGGTGGTTATCGGCAGTAGACACTTTTTAGAAGATGACGAGATGATAAGCTTTAAAGCTCATGAAGCTTTAATAAGCAAAGCATTAAATAGCGGACTAACCTTACTCTATGTAGGATATGATAAAGAGCTAGTTGGCGTCATCGCTATGAAAGATGATATGAGAGAAAACGCAAAAGATATGGTTAAAAAGCTAAGAAGCCTTGGCGTAAAAGAGGTCGTCATGCTAAGCGGCGACATCAAAAGCAAGGCTGAAGAAGTAGCACGTGAGCTTGGACTTGATAGGGTCTATGCAGAGTGCTTACCAACAGATAAAGCAGCTATCATCGAAGAGCTAAAGAGTGAGGGCAAAAAAGTAGCCTTTGTGGGAGATGGCATAAATGATGCTCCAAGTCTAACTAAGGCAAATGTGGGCATAAGCATGCACAAAGGTGCTGATATAGCTAAAGCGACGGCTGACATAAGTCTTTTAAAAGACGACATCATGAGCGTAGCTCTCGTAAAAGAGCTTGCAAATAAAACAATGGATTTAATTAGCTCAAATTTCCGCTCAACCGTTGGCGTAAACACAGCTATACTAAGTGCTGCGACACTTGGCATGTTAAATCCAATAGCAACTGCCATGCTTCATAATGGCACAACGATTTGGCTTTTATTAAACTCAATGAAGGGCGTAAAATTCAAATCGAAATAAATTTGAAAGGGTAGATGGTGCTTGATAGTTTCTTAAATTTTTTAAACGGCAAAATGGACGTAGCCAACGACTTTTTATATGGATATTTTTTAGTCATTATTCTTGTGGCTACGGGAATTTATTTTAGTTATTTGACTCGTTTTGTGCAGTTTAGGATGTTTTTTGAGGCTTGCAGGGTCTTAGTAGAAAAAAAAGACAAGTACAATAAGCACCATTTAACGCCGTTTCAAGCACTTATGATCTCGACTGCTTCACGCGTTGGCATAGGCAATATCGCTGGAATTTCAGCTGCCATTGTTGCGGGCGGTCCTGGTGCTCTTTTTTGGATGTGCTTGATGGCATTTTTAGGATCAGCTTCAGCTTTTATAGAGAGTACGCTAGCACAAATTTATAAGACAAAAGACGTTTTTGGATTTAAAGGTGGTCCAGCTTATTACATCAAAAATGGCCTTGGCATAAAGTGGTTGGCTTCGCTTTTTGCGGTGATTCTCATCATCACCTACGCATACGGCTTTAACGGCCTTCAAAGCTACACCATGACATCAGCTTTTGAAATTTACTATGACAAAGCTGGTAGCAACGTTAGCTTTGCACAAAGTGGCCTACCTGTTGGCATCGGCCTTATCCTTACAGCATTTGCGGCGGTTATGTTTTTTAGCAAAAGTCACATCATCGGTAAAGTAAGCTCATACATCGTGCCTTTCATGGCACTTGCCTACATCTCGCTAGCACTTATTTCTATCGTTTTAAATTTCAAAGAAATTCCTGATGTTATCAAGATGATCTTGGAAAATGCTTTTGATTTTAAAGCCATATTTGGCGGATTTGCCGGCAGCGTGATCGTAATAGGCATCAAAAGAGGCCTTTTCTCAAACGAAGCTGGCATGGGCTCAGCTCCAAACGCAGCAGCCGCAGCACATACTAGCCACCCAGTAAAACAAGGCCTAGTTCAAGCAATGGCAGTCTTTATAGACATGACTATATGTATCGCTTCTGGTATGATCGTGCTATTTTCACAGGCCTATCTTACGAAGCAAACTGGATCAAGTGGTGAGGTGCTAATAGCACTTCCTCTCGTTCAAGCCGCTATGAAAGAGTACTTTGGCGAATTTGGAGTTCATTTTACCACTCTTGCAGTCGTACTTTTTGCTATCACTTCACTTATTGGCAACTACTACTACGCTCAGGCAAATATGAAATTTTTAACCAAAAACCACAAGCTTACGTTGCTATTTAAGATAACGGCCGTCGTTATGATATTTATTGGTGCTCAAATGAATTTAAAGCTCGCTTGGAATATCGCTGATATCACGATGGCTGCAATGGCAACTATTAATATTATCGCTATATTCTTACTTTCAAAGGTAGTGATAATAGCAGTCAAAGACTACGAAGCTCAAAGAAAGGCTGGGCTAAATCCAGAATTTGACCCAGAAAGTCTTGGTATAAAAAATACAAGTTGCTGGAATAAAAACTAAATGGAGAAGAATTTGAAAAACGAAACAAAAATAAGTGGCAAACTACTTGATATAAACACTCATAGACAAGTATCAAAAGTCGGTATGGGCATCACTTTAGCCTCAGTTTGCTTAAGTGCCCTTTTTATGAAAAGAAATAAAAGCATTAAGAAATTTCACGTTGCTTCAGGCATTGCATTTACCTGCTTTGCTCTTTATCATGCTGGGCTTTATGATAATGGAATCTTCAAAAAAATGATAATAAAAGCAAAAAATGAGGTAAAAAAGGCATAAAATGACACTTAGCGACGCAGAAATTCTAAGCTACATAAATGAAGATGTACCTTACTTTGATCTTACTACATCGCTTCAAAATATCGATAAAAATGCCTCACTTGAAATTTATTCACGTGATGAAATTTGTGTTAGCTGCGTTGATGTGGCCGCAAGTGTTGCAAGGCTACTTGGGTGTGAGAGTGAAATTTTTGTGCAAAATTCTCAAATTTGCAAAGCTGGCGATGTAATCATAAAAATTTATGGCAGCTACGAAGATGTGCATAAAGCTTGGAAACTAGCTCAAGTCGCACTAGAATATGCTAGCGCCATCGCCACTTATACAAATAAAATGGTAAATGCCACAAAGTGCGTCAATGAAAAATGTGAAATTTTAGCAACCAGAAAGAGTTTTCCATTTGCTAAGAAATTTTGCGTAAAAGCCGTACTTGAAGGCGGTGGTGGTATCCATAGGCTTGGGCTTAGCGATAGCATTTTATTTTTTAAAAACCACATGAAAGCCTACGGTAGCTTTGATAAATTTTTATCGCATTTACCAGAGTTTAAAGCAAAAATGGCCGAGCGAAAAATATGCATCGAAGCCGAAAATTTAGATGAAGCAAGCAAGCTTCTAAAAGCAAAGTGTGACGTCGTGCAGTGTGATAAATTTAGTCCAGAACTCATCGAAAATGTACTCTCTTTAAGAGATGAGATTTCGCCAAATACCATTATCCTAGCAGCCGGTGGTATAAATTTATCAAATGCAAAAGATTACGCAAATGCCGATGCGATAGTAACATCAGCGATGTATTCAAAAGGCGTTGCTGATATCAGCACCAGACTTGAGATTTTATAAATTTTTACAATGACCGATACAGCAAAACATCTATCAAAGTTAAAAATTTACAGAAAATGCATTTTGGCTCTGGAATTTGAACGATACGCAACAAAAAATTAACATTTTTTATTTCAAATTTATCTCATAGCTACAAGCAAAAATACAAACTAATAAAGTTAAATTTTCTAATTTGTTTTCTCTAAAAAATAAGGACACTCATATCTTGCTTTACACCACGTGCATAAATTCATTTAAATTTTAAAATTTACAAACAAGTATATCACGCTTTTAAATTCAGTAACAAACGATAACGAGTGAGTAAAATTTAGAATTTGCCTAGAAATTTTCAAATTCCAGGCAAATTTCACTCAAATTTACTCTCTAACAACATGTAAAAACTGCATATGTTTGCGGTATTGCTCTATGACGTCGTTTATCAGCGTGGCTTCGCTCCAGCCAAGCACATCGTAGTCCTGACCGCCCTCTTTTAGATAGACCTCAGCCCTGTAGTAAAGATCGTCGCCGTCAAGCTCTCTGGTGTAGTCTGGGCTCTGGCTCTTGGTGAGATAGACGCCATATCTAAAGTCCATCTCGTCGCCAAGTCCGACATTTAAATTTACAAAATTTTCGCCATTTGTGACCTTTGCTTCAAGGCCGTTTTTGGCAAATTCCTCTTTTAACTCGTTAAAAGCTTTTAGCACAACTTCGTTTAAAAATTTCTTGCCATCTTTTTTGCCTGGTAGCGTAATGATCGCACTTAGTCGCTCTTGCCAAGGTTTTGAAAGATCGCTAAGAGGCATGTTGTTAAAGTTATTTGTCTCTTTTTTGGTCACATCGACGCGCAAGGCTTTAAATAGCCCGTAAATGGCGCCAAGTAGCACGATAGCAAACGGCAATGCCGTGGTGATTGTGAGAGCTTGAAGCGAGCCAAGACCGCCGGCTAGCATCAAAAATGCCGCCACGACGCCAACTGTAACACCCCAAAAGACCTTTTGCCAAACTGGTGTATCGTCCTTGCCGTTTGAGCAAAGCATGTTCATAACAAGCGCCGCAGAGTCGGCAGAAGTCACGAAAAATATGACGATCATAAAGACCGCGATCGTGCTTAGCACGCCTGAAAAGCTAAATTTCTCCAAAAACATAAAAAGCGCCGAAGCCGAGTCGGAATTTACAGTCGTAGCTAGCTCGCTAAAGCCGCCTTGCACAAGAGCGATCGCTGAGTTACCAAAAAAGCTCATCCAAGCAAAAGTAAAGCCGGTTGGCACGAGAAGCACGCCGATCACAAATTCTCTTATCGTCCTGCCTTTTGAAATTTTAGCGATAAATAGCCCCACAAACGGCGACCAAGATAGCCACCAAGCCCAGTATAGCAGCGTCCAGCCGCCTAGCCAACTCTCATTTTGCCTCTCGTAGGCGTAGAGGTTAAAGGTGTTTGAGATGAGAGTCGAGACGTAGTCGCCGCTGTTTTGCACAAACGACTTTAAAAGCTGCGTCGTATCGCCCAAAAATAGTATCAAAAACATAAAACAAATGGCTAGCGCGATATTTGAGTTTGATAAAATTTTAATCCCCTTATCCACGCCGCTTGCAGCTGAGACGGTCGCAGCCAGACAAAGCACGACAAGAAGCGTGATGTGCATAGTCGGCAGACCAAAAACGTGCGTAAGACCCGCATTTACCTGAAGTACGCCGTATCCTAGAGAGGTCGCCACGCCAAATAGCGTCGCCACGACGGCAAATGTGTCGATGGCGCTACCTATCTTGCCGTAAATTTTATCTCCGATGATCGGATAAAATGCCGATCTAAGCGTGAGCGGCAAGCCATGTCTATACGAGAAAAAGGCAAGTATCAGCGCCACGATAGCATAGACCGACCATGCGCCCATACCCCAGTGAAAGAAGGTGATATTCATCGCTAGCTTTTGCGCTGCGATAGTTTGCGCGTCGCCAACTGGTGGGTTTAGATAGTGCATGAGCGGCTCGGCCACGCCAAAAAACACAAGCCCGATGCCCATGCCGGCGGCAAAAAGCATAGAAAACCACGAGATATTTTTGTGCTCTGGCTTTACGTGATCGGCTCCTAGTTTGATCTCGCCAAGCTTGCTAAAGCCAAGGATAATGATACTTATAAGTATGACGGCGACGGCCAGGATGTAAAACCAGCCGAATTTGGCCGCGATGTAGTTTTGCATACCTTTAAAAAACTCATTTGAGAAATTTGGAAATATCGCTGCAAATGCCGTTATTAAAAATATGACGACAAGCGATGGGATAAATACCGAATTGTTAAATTTCGACCTTTGAAATTTGA
Organism: Campylobacter concisus; assembly: GCF_902460415.1. Taxonomy (GTDB): domain Bacteria; phylum Campylobacterota; class Campylobacteria; order Campylobacterales; family Campylobacteraceae; genus Campylobacter_A; species Campylobacter_A concisus_Y. The sequence goes on along the minus strand of NZ_CABPTY010000002.1, from coordinate 58,809 downwards.
TCATTTTTCTCCTTTTTTTTGTAAATTTCAGCTTCATTTCAAAATAACAAAAAAGAGTAAATGGGTCAAATTTTCTCTTTAAATTTTTATGAAATTTTAAGCTTTAGCCACCAAAAATAGCCACTTTGAAATTTATCTCAAGTCGCTTTTATCTCTCTTTGGTTTTGCAAGAGTTATTAGCACTATGACGACAAAAGCAATGCCAAATGTGATATACAAAATGATCTTTGGCGAGTCATACTCTATCCTCGACCTTGCGACCTCTTCGCCGCTTGCCTCCACTAGCTCGCCACGTTTTATCATCTCGCTGATATCTTTTGCGCTAAGCTCTTTAGACGCTCTTGTTAAAATTTCTATGACGCCAAGATCCGCCACCTCATAAACGCTATGCTTTATGCCATAAAATGGCTTTATCTTGCTAAAAAAATAGTGCTTATCGCCGTTTGCATATACTGCGCCATATTCGCCATCTTTTACCAGCCCTATCTCACGCCAAGAGCTACTTGGGGCAAATTTATATAAAGAGACTGTTTGCGTCTCTAAGTGCCTGCCGTGCTTTGAACGCCGCCACTCTTCGCCTTGCTGTAAGAAATACGCCGAGCTCTCATCTACAAAAACGTCAGCATAGAGCCTTTTTAGCTCGCCTTTTAGCTGGTAGTCTGAAATTTTAGCTTGTTCGTTTTTCGTGCTATCCCAAAAGTAAATTCCATCTTTGCTGGCAAAAAGAGGCCAAAACGAGTGCACGTTATCTACGCTATAAATGGCGCTATAAGGCATATTTTGAGCGCTAAATTTACGCTCATTTGCAAACGCCGCCCCACTTTTTGGCTCAAAAAGATATTCTATATCGTGCTTTGGGTCATAACATATCCGGCGCACCTCATCTGTGTAGCTCATATCAAGCTTATAAAAGCCTAAAAATAGGCTTTTACCATCTGTGTAATATCCGCTAGGAGCGCCATTTTCTGCCGTGATGTATCTTAGCTCGCTAGGCTGCGCGTCAAGCTTTTCGCCCTTGTAGTAAAGCGTGCCGCCATCTCTTGCAAAGCCAGCGTCAAATATAGGCTCTAAATTTGCACTTTCAACCAGCTTTGTCCTATAAAAATATGAGCTATCATCGTAGCTTTTTATAAAGACGTGAGCGACGCTTTTCATAACGGCGATAAATTCGTTAAATCCCGCCTTTTTCTCGCTTCTAGTGCTGCAATAATAGCTTATCTTGCCGTCACTTATATAGCCATTGCCAAGCACTTTGGCGCTCTTTGGATCAAGACCAGGCAAAATTTCTCTAGCGCAATAGACGCTGTTTTTATCAGCCGCCACGTTTGAGTAGTCATATGCGTGTTTTAGCTTTAAGACCCTAAAACTAGCTTCATCGACGCCTTTTAGCTCATGCTTGCCGCTACCTGAAATTTGAATATAAATTTTACCCTCTGGCGAGCGATAAAACCCGCTACTATCTATGTTTGCAAAGCTTCTTTGATACTCGCCCTCATGCCACAGATAAAGCATCGCCAAAACAAAAAGTAGCGTCAAGATGACTAAAAAATAAATAAATCTAATAGCAATTTTTCTCATAATCTATAATCATCTACCCTTTTTTTAAGCTTTTTTGTTTGCTTTTTATTTTTAAAAATAGCGCCAACTACCGAGGCCACAAATGCAATGGCAAGAAATATCCAGTAGGCATATTTTTGCGAGTAATCATCAAAGTCGCTTATCGCATCGATCACCATCTCACCATCAGCTGGCGTCATAGCGCCTTGATCTACCATTTTTACTATCTCATCAAGTTTTAAATTCTTAACATTTGGACCATAAGGACGAGTGAGAATTTCAACCACGCCAAGGTCGTTTATATCATAAACACTGATGTTAAAATGCCAGCCGTAGCCGACGTTATCAAAATAATATGTCTTATCTCCGTTTGCATAAACCGCTCCGTAGCCATCGTTTCTTACAAGCCCTATCTTTCGCCACTGCTCTTTTGTATCAAGCCTTACGATACACGTGTGGCGTGAGCTTAGGCTGTGATCATTTTTCGTGTTGTGCCAAATTTCATAGGTTTTTAGAAAATATGTCTTGCCATCACTTATCACCACGTCGCCATATAGCGGCGTTATCTCGCCTTTAAACGGATCGTCTCCGTCTCTTACAAACTCGCCCTCATCTATGCTGTTATACCACTGCCACTTTCGCTCCCAGTGATAGATACCGCCTTTGCCACGAAAGAGCGCATGATAGGAGTGCTCATCTTTTAGGTTAAAAAGTGGCTCGTATGGGGCAAATTTTGGGTCAAATTCATGATCGTTTGCATAGACCATGCCAGAATTTGGCTCATACAGATAGTGAATGCGCCATATCTCGCCGATATCACGCATTTGCGGGCTAAATTTGATCCCTAGTTTTGTGCTGTCATAATAGACATTTTCTCCGTCAGTCGTGAAATGCATGCTCTTTCTGCCAGATATCTGCTCGATATATCGCATCTTGCTGGCATTTGCGCCATCTAGCTCTTTGCCCTCATGATAGACCTTTACTCCGTCGCTTGCGTAGCCAAAGCCCAAGATCGCTGCTAAATTTACGTTATCAACCTGTCTAAATTTATAGATATGAGTTTGCGCTTTAGGCGTATCAAACATTTTATGTGAGAAGATGTCCCAAAACTCTTTAAGTGCGGATATTTCAAGGTTTGTCTCGCTTACGCTATCACAAAAATATGTGATCTTGCCATCGCCAAAATAGCCGTTGCCAAGCGCTCTAACGCCATTTGGATCAAGCCCGCTCATCACGAGATTGCCACAATATACCGCCTTATCGCTAGCACCAACGTTTCTGTTGTCGTATTTGCCGGTGTCAATGTATCTAAATTTGCTGGCCCTCACGCCTATTAGCTCAAATTTACCCCCACTTGGCACCATGGCATAGACCTTGTCATATTCGGTGGTATAAAACACACTGCCTCTTATATCTTTAAATTTTTCTCTATCTTCATCTATATAGCCAGCGGAAATAAACATAAATATATAAATACCAAGCAAGATAAAAGCAAAAAGTAGCACTATGACAATTATTGGGTATTTTTTTATCATTTTAAACCTGCAAATGACTTCATCTTGCGATACTTTATCTTCCCTACTCCAGTGCCTCGGCGATCTCAAGCACTTCAAAGTACTCATTTTCTAGGCTCTCAAGCTGGGCTTTTGCCTTTTCAAGCTCTTCATAAAGCTTAGTAAGACCTACTTCTTGATAAATTTTAGGATCACTTAAACCTTCATTTAGCTCAGAAATTTTTGCTTCAAGGGCTGAAATTTTATCTGGATATGTATTTAAAATTTGCGTTTGTTTGTAGCTTAGTTTTACGCCGGTTTTGCTCTTTTGTTTAGCTTCATTTTGGTTATTTGAGAGCTCTTTTTCAAATTTATCAAGCTCTTTTAGCTCATCTTCAAGCTCCAAATAGACGCTATACTCTTCATGCAAGACATTTATCTTTGTGCCCTCAAACGCCCAGAGCTTATTTGCCATCTTATCGACAAAATATCTATCGTGGCTTACTAGCAAGATAGCCCCCTCAAAGCTTTGCAAGTAGTCTTCTAAAATGTTGATAGTTGCGATATCAAGGTCATTTGTCGGCTCGTCAAGCACCAGCACATCGTAAGTTTTAGTAAAAAGAAGTGCAAGCGCGATGCGGTTTTTCTCGCCGCCACTTAAAACGCCTATCTTTTTATCTAAAAATTCCTTTGGAAAGAGAAAATTTTTAAGATAGCCATAAACATGCATATTTCGCCCACGAACCAGCACGTGATCGCCGCCATTTGGGCAAAATGTCTCTATAAGGCTCTTATCATCATCAAGGACATTTCTAGCTTGATCAAAATAACCGATACTCACCTCGCCTCTTTTTATCTCGCCGCTACTTTGCTTTTCAAGTCCTAGCAAAATTTTAAGTAGCGTGCTTTTGCCACTACCGTTTCGCCCAACTATGGCTATCCTCTCGCCCTGCAAGATTCTTGCGTCAAATTTTTCAAAAAGCACTTTGCCGTCTATGCTTTTGCTTAAATTTTTAAACTCAAATAGCATTTTTTTGCGGTTTTGGCTCTGCGTTTGGTTAAAATTTTTGCTCGCACGCTCAAGCTCTAGCCTCACGCGTCTTATCACGCCTGGATTTTTCTTAGCCTCTTCGCGCATGGCGAGCACTCGCTCTTTTCTGCCCTCGTTTCGCTTTAGCCTAGCTTTCACGCCGCGCCTTAGCCACTCCTCTTCGGCTTTTAGCTGTTTTAACAGAGTCTCATGCGACTTTGCAAGGCTTGCTAAAATTTCCTCTTTTTTGGTTAGATAGTTTGCATATCCGCCCTCGAAATTTTTTAAGCTTGCATCCTCAACCTCAACGCACCTGGTTGCCAGCGCATCGATAAAATACCTATCGTGACTTATAAAAACTATGCTTTGATTTGAGCCCTTTAGCATATCTTCAAGAAATTTGACCATGTAAACATCAAGGTGGTTTGTTGGCTCGTCAAGCAAAAGCACATCTGGCTTTTTAAGGATGAGTGCACCCAGTGCCACGCGTCTGATCTCGCCGCCACTTAGTGAGCAAATGGGTCTATTTTCATACTCTTTTAGTTTAAATTCTTGCAAAATTCTCTCGATCTTGTGCTCGATATTCCAGCCGTCCTTTGCCTCTATAAATTTTAAAAGCCTCTCTTGCTCTTTTAAAATTTCTTTGTTCTCTGGGTCACTTGCTAGCAAAACACCGCTCTTTTCATATTCGCTTATCGCGTCAAATATCTCTTTTAGCTCGTTATTTAACGCCTGCCTTACGGTAAAAGTTGCGTTAAAATTTGGAGTTTGAGCTAGCATTTCGACGCTTATTAAACTCTGCACTATGCGTCTGCCACTATCTACTGCCACCTCGCCAGAGATGATCTTCATAAGCGTACTTTTACCGCTGCCATTTTTGCCGATGATAGCTATTTTCTCATTTTCATTTACACTAAAATTTACAGCGTTTAAAATCTCGTTTGCGCCAAATTTTTTACTTACGTCTATCAGGTCGATTAATGCCATTTTTCTCTCATTTTTTAAATTTCTCGCGATTATATCAAAAGGGAGCTAAAACCTAATTTGGCTATAATTGCCACATAAATTTAGACTTTCAAGCGAGCATTTAATGAATCTTTCTATAAAAAAATTAGTAATTCCTATATTTTTAGATATGTTTTTACACTTCATTACGCTCATCATCAACACTTACATGGTTACAAAAGTGAGTGTGCATCTAGTTGGTGCAATGGGTGCTGGTAATCAAGTGATGGATCTTTTTATGACCATTTTTAACTTCCTAAGCATTGGCTGTTCAATCGTCGTCGCCCAAGCACTTGGAGCTAAAAAGAACGATCTTGCTTCAAACGTCATACACGCAAGCATCACGTCAAATACGCTCTTTGGTATCTTCTCAGCTATCATCATCTACGTCTTTGGCTACAACATCTTAAATTTACTAAACGTGCCAAAAGAGCTTATAAATGATAGCTTCTCATATCTTCATATCCTTGGCTTTGCCCTACTTTTTGATGGTATCGGCATGGTGCTAGCTGCGGTACTTCGTGTTTATAACCTAGCAACTGCTGTTATGCTAACTTCAGTTTTAATGAACGTAATTACGATTTTAGGCAATGCTATCTCCCTTTTTGGCTGGTTTAATCTGCCAAATTTAGGCCTACAAGGAGTCGCTATCTCGACACTTGTTGGTAGACTAGTAGGCATTTTCGTGCTAGCTTATATGCTAAGTCAAAAGGCAAAAATTAAAATTTACTTTAAAAAGCTACTTGTCGTACCATTTGAAATTTTAAAGAAAATCCTCTCAATTGGCCTTCCAAGTGCAGGCGAAAATTTACTCTGGATGGCGCAATACATGGTCGCTTTTGGCTTTGTGGCAAGCATGGGCGAGGCTAGCCTTAGCGTGCAGACCATTTACTTTCAGATCACGCTTCTTATCTTGCTTTGTGGAGCAAGCATCAGCGTAGCAAACGAGGTCATTGTAGGACATTTAGTTGGAGCAAGTGAGTTTAACGAGGCCTATACAAGGACATTTAGAGCGCTAAGACTTGGAGTTTTTATCACGCTAGTAGTCGTGCTTATAGCTTATGCACTAAAGTATCAAATCATGGACGCACTAAATTTAAATGAAAATTTACGTGCGATCATGCTACCGCTTTTTACACTTTCGATATTTCTTGAAGCAGGCAGAACCTTTAACATAGTCATCGTAAACGCCCTTCGTGCAAGCGGCGACGCAAAATTTCCACTAGCAACCGGGCTTATCTTTATGTGGGGGCTTTCGCTGCCACTTGGATATTTTTTAGGCATCTATCTTGGTTGGGGAATTATCGGCGTTTGGATAGGGTTTTGTGCTGATGAATGGCTAAGGGGCCTTGCAAATACGTGGCGTTGGAGAAGCAAAAAATGGCAAGAAAAACGCCTAGTTTAAAGCAAAAGAGTATAAATTTAGACTTTTATGGGCTAAGCGTTTTAATAAATTTTAAAACAAATGTAAAATCCATGCGTCTAAGAGTTGGCAAGGACGCTAAAATCACGCTATCTATGCCATTTTACAGCACACAAAAGATGGCTCTTAGCTTTCTTGAGATGCACAGAATTTGGCTTGAAAATACTTACAAGAAAGCTCTTGCAAATTTACCAAAAGATGATGAGATGAAATTTCTTGGACAAATTTATAAGATAAAATTTGATGAAAATTTTAAAGAGCCATTTTTTGATGGCGAGTTTGTCTTTACGCCAAATTTAAAAAGCCTTGAGTGTTTTGTAAAAGTAAGAGCAAAAGAGCTATTTTTAGAGCTTGTAAGCCATTTTCAGCCTTTTATAAATAAGCCAATCAAGCGCATCGTCATACGAAATAGCAAAACTCGCTGGGGTAGTTGCAATCACAAAAAAGGCTATATAAACCTAAGCCTAAGACTCATAGAAAAGCCGCTCTCAGCCGTACGCTACGTCGTTCTTCACGAGCTAACACACCTGCTCTATCCGCATCATCAAAAAAGTTTTTACGATTTTATAGAAAAAATCATGCCTGATTATAAAAAACAAGAGCAAATTTTAAAAGCGTAATTATTTTTCATCAAGTAAGTGTAAAAATTAATATGCTAAAATTGCATGTTAATTCACAAAAAAGGGAATTTCAATGAAAAAAATGATTTTTATCTCAATATTAGCTGCTTGTGCTTTTGCAGGTAACTTTGAAGATGGCCTAAAGGCATATGGGAGCTCGAATTTCAAAGAAGCTTTAGCTAAATTTGAAGCAGGATGTGCAGAAAATGATGCAAAATCATGTGTAAAAACTGGCGCCATTTATCAGCTAGGCAAAACAGCGACACCGGATCTAGACAAGGCTTTAGAGTATTATAATAAAGCTTGCCAAAGCGGTGAAAAAGAAGGTTGCTCGGCAGCTGGTGGGCTTTATCTAAATACTGAGCCGCAAAAAGCAAGAGAACTTTTTAATAAAGCTTGTGATAAGAATGATGGATATTCTTGCGAGATGGTAGGTTCTATCTTGATAGAAGCTAAAGAATTTAAAAAAGCTTATGAATTTTTAGTAAAAGGCTGCGAATTAGGCGATAAGATGTCTTGCGAATTTGCAGGAGATCTAAGACGCTCAAAACAACTATAATTTTTAGGCTTACGAGCCTAAAAATTTCTTAAAACAAAAAATCCAAAAAACACTTATTTTAAATAGAAATTACTCAAAGTATAAAGGTGGCTCTAAAAATTTATATTAGAAATTTAGGCAAGAATGCTCTTGCCTAAGGTTAGATTATTTTTATTTGATCAAGTGGTTTGTCTTTAATACCCCATTGAGTCATAAAAACAAATCCATAAAGTACAGCAGCTACGATATAAGCAGTGTATTCGTTTGGTATAAGATTAAATTTCGCACATATATTTGGTACAAGAGCTAGTGGCACAACAGGGATCAAAAGAATACGCTCCCAGATCCTAAGCTTTGTGACATAGTAGCCTTGAAGTAAGCTTGAAAAAGCAAACATTCCCACGATCGCCATACCAAAGACAAGTAAAATTTCAAGTGGATTGCTCATCCAGACTATTCCTTTTGAATCAAGCGGATCGCCCTCATTTACGCTTTCTATTAGCATAAGTTTGTTATTAAAGAAAAAGGCAAATGGTAAGATCGCCGTTCTTAGATCATAAAAGAATCCTTGAACGCCAACGGTTATAGGATTTGCTTTAGCAATACCAGCTGCCGCATAAGCTGCGATGCCAACTGGTGGCGTATCATCAGCTAAAATTCCAAAGTAAAATACAAAAAGATGCACAGCAATGGCTGGGATCAAAAAGCCATTTTTGTGCGCCAAAAATAAAATGACAGGTGCCACAAGACTTGAAACTACGATGTAGTTTGCTGTTGTTGGAAGGCCCATTCCTAGTATAAGTGACATCAACGCAGTAAGAAGCAATATCATAACTATATTATCACCAGCAAGCAACTCAACTAAATCTGAAAGTACTTGGCCAAGGCCAGTTAAAGAGATAGAGCCCACGATGATGCCAGCAAGCGCTGTTGCGATGGCAATAGTAGTCATACTTTTTGCAGCTGCAACCATCGCCCAAAATATATCCTCAAAGCCAAGAAGTACGTCATTTATGCCAACTTTTTCGCCACTTGCTAGCTTTTTAGTTGGCTCTTGAAAGATCATTATTAAAAATAAAAATCCAATCGCATTAAATGCTGCAGCGATGGCTGACTCTTTTGCGATTAATAGCGTATAAAGCAAAATCAAAATCGGAGTTATATAGTGAAGTCCACTTACAAAAATTTTAAATCTTGAGTGAAACTCGCTTTGATTTATACCTTTTAAGCCAAGCTTCACACTCTCTAAATGAACGATAAAAAATAGCGACAAATAACAAGCAAACGCTGGGATAACCGCCGCCATCATGACATTTGTATATGTCATGCCTAAAAACTCAGCGATGATAAAAGCAGCTGCGCCCATGATCGGAGGCATAAGCTGTCCATTTACGCCAGCTGCAACCTCGATGGCTCCAGCTTTTGTGCGCGAAAGACCAGCTTTTTTCATAAGTGGTATGGTAAATGTACCAACTGTTACAACATTTGCAGTGGAGCTTCCTGAAACCATGCCAGTTAGGCCACTTGCTATGACTGAAGCCTTAGCTGGGCCGCCTCTATATTTTCCAAGAAGAGAGAAAGCTAAATTTATGAAGTATTGTCCAGCACCTGCTCTCTCAAGCAATGAGCCAAAAAGAACAAAAAGATAGATAAAACTAACACTAACTCCGATAGGCACACCAAAGATGCCCTCAGTCGTTAAAAACATATGTCCTGCGATCTTTTCAAAGCTTGCACCCTGATGAGCAATGATATCTGGCATATAAGGGCCAAAGTGATCATATATCAAAAATAGTATACAAATAATTGGAAGTGCTGGCCCCATTACGCGTCTACCAGCCTCAAGCAAGACAATGATCGCTAAAAACGATATGACGATATCTTGCGTGATGTAGTCCCCTGTCCTATCAGCTAGCTCATAAAAATAAACAGCTGGATAAAGCACGGCTACAACGCCTACCACACAAAAGACCAGATCGTAAAATGGCAAACTAGAATGTGCCTTTTTATGAAAAGTGACTGGGTAGAGTAAAAATACAAGCCCAACCGCAAAGGCTAAGTGTATCGAGCGCGAAATGTTGGTATTTAGTGGAAAATAAGCTATGTAAAGCTGAAAAACTGACCAAGAAAAGCATACGATCGCAATGAAATAGTTGTAAAAATTGCTATTTATCTCCCTTGTCTTTACTTCGACAAATTGTTCTTCGTTATCTTTGACTTCGTTCATCTCTCTCCTTTAAAATTTAAATATATAAATTAAAAATTTGCATATTTAAATTTTATCCAGAGGCAAAAGCCCCTGGAAATGGATTATTTTAAAATACCAGCCTCTTTAAATGCAGCCTCTGCAGCTGGGTGAAGCGGAGCTGAAAGACCTTGAACAAGATCTTCTTTATTTACTGATTTTAGCGCTGGGTGAAGAGTTTTATACTCATCAAAGTTGTCTAAAATAGCTTTTATCACAGCTTTTACAGCCTCGTCCTTTGTATCTTTGCTAGTTACTAAAACAGCTTTTACACCAATAGTATTTACATCGTGATCAACGCCGTCATATGAGCCTTTTGGGATCACACCTTTTGCAAAGTATGGCTTCTCTTTAAGAAGATTATCAATCTCGCTACCTTCGATATTTAGGATATCAATAGGTAAAGATGTCGCAGCATCAGTAATATTTGCAGTTGGGTGACCGACGACAAAGCTGTATCCGTCTATCTTTTTATCTTTTAGTGCGTGTGGGCATTCACCAACTGTTAAAACACCGCGGTAGCCTAGTTTTGAAACGTCAAAGCCTTTTGCTTTAAAGACTTCAAGCGTGCTCACTTCGTTGCCACTGCCTGGGTTTCCGACGTTATATTTTTTACCTGCAAATGAAGCAAGATCACTTGTAAGACCGCTATCTTTTGCTACAACAAATGCAAGAAGTTCTGGATAGATAGCAACTACTGAGCGTAAATTTTCATCTTTTGCTCCGTCAAATTTGCCAGTACCGTTAAATTTATCATAGACAACGTCACTTTGAACGAAGCCAAATGTAAGCTCTTTTTTGAGGACGTTATTCACGTTATAGACTGAGCCGCCAGTTGATTGGACTGAGCATTTTACATTAGTATTTTTGTTTGCTAAACGGCAAATCGCTCCACCTATCGGATAATAAGTACCTGTCATGCCGCCAGTACCGATACTGATAAATTCTTTTGCTGAAAGAGTTGTTGCTAAAAGCAAGCCAGCAAGTGCCAAAGAAGTAGTTTTCATCTAAGATCCTTTCAAGAAATTTAAGGCTATTTTATTCTATAAATTTAGCTTTTTACCTTATTTGATATGATATTTTCATGCCGTTTTAGTAAAGTTGCAACCATTCTACACAATCAAGACTTAAAAAAATATTTTCTTAAGATTAAATTTATATTTCTTTATCAGCCAAAATAAATTTGATAAACCGGCTATTTAAATATCATTTTTTATTGTATAATCCACCGCAGTTCTAAGTTTTAGAAAAACTGTTGCAAATTTACAACTAATCAATAGCTTTTACAAATGTTAATAACAATCAAATTTTGGAGATTTTTATGAAAAAATCACTTATGTTGGCCGCTTCTATGCTGCTTTTATCTTTAAATTTCGCTTCTGGTGCGGATGAAAAAACGCAAGTTAGCTTTAGTGGCTCATCTACTCTAGCTCCAGTCATCGCTAAAATTTCAACCGACTTTATCGAAAAGTACGAGACTTGGGACAAAGTTGATAGCTCTTTACCAAACAAAAACATCACTATCTTTGTCTCAGCTGGTGGTTCTGGCGCTGGTGTAAAAGCTGTGCTTGATCATGTCGCTGACTTTGGTATGCTAGCTCGCGACATAAAAGATAGCGAAAAAGCAAAGATCAAAGATATGAAAGCCTATACGCTTGGCATAGACGCACTTTGCGTAGCTGTAAACCCAGAAAATGAAGTGATAAAGCTAAAGGGCGGAAATTTGAGTAAAGATGAGATCGTCAAAATTTTCTCAGGCGAGTATAAAAAGTGGAGCGATCTTGACAAATCCCTACCAAATGACGAAATAGTCGTAGTTACAAGAGATCTTGGCGGCGGTGCTCACGAGGTATTTCAAAAAAAGATAATGAAAGATGTCAAAGTTAGCAAAAACGTCATCCAGTCACCTTCAATGGGCGCGCTTGTATCAAAAATAATCGAAAATAAAAACGCTATTGGCTACGCATCTTTTGGTATCACAAACCAAAACAAAGGCAAGCTAATACCACTAAACGTTGACGGCGTCGAGCCAACTGTAAAAAATATAGTTGATGGCAAATACTACATCTCTCGTCCGCTCATCATCGTAAAAAGTGGTGATCTAAGCAAGAGCGAGCAAATTTTTGTTGACGTACTAAATTCAGCCGAAGGTCAAAAGACTATCGAAAAAATGGGATTTATACCAGTAAAATAGCCAATGACAGGGCAAATTTTTAAAGGCGGGGTATATGCTTTCACACTTTTATCCGCCATGCTTTTGCTTTTACTCGTGGGGTTTTTGCTGCTAAATTCCACGAGTTTCTTTGCAGAAGTAAGTCTCTTTGACTTCTTACTAAATGGCGACTGGGACGTTAGCACGGAGCCATTTAGCTTTGGGCTTTTTAATATCCTAATCGCAAATTTTGCAGTCGCATTTCTAGCTTGCATATTTTCATTTTTCATCTCGCTTGGAGTTACTATCTTTATCTGCTTTTTTGCGAACGCCTGGCTTAGGCACGTGCTAGACTGGATGATAAGAATACTAGCTGGCATACCCTCTATCATATATGGATTTTTCGCGCTTTACACGGTTGTAAAAATTTTAGAGTCAGGGCTAAAAATGTCCGCTGGCGAGTCAGTCTTGGCCGCTAGCCTCATCCTTAGCGTCATGATACTGCCCTTTTTTACCTCGCACTTGCTCCAAAGTGTTGATCTGCTAAAGCAAAATTTCAAAACAAACTCAGACGCGCTTGGCGTAAGCACGGGATATTTTATAAGAAAAGTCATTTTTAGAAAATCCATAAAAGCTAGCATTTCAGGCTTTATACTCGCATTCTCAAGGGCAGCTGGCGAGACGATGGCTGTGATGATGGTCATAGGCAACACTCCACTTTTTCCGCACCTACTCTCAAAAGCTCAGACCATACCATCTCTAATAGCCCTTGAAATGGGCATGAGCGAGGCTGGTAGCTTGCACTATCACGCCCTAATAGCAAGCGGATTTGTCCTGCTTGTTTTTATATTTTTGCTAAATATTTTTATCTTTAAATTTGAGAAAAACAATGAACGCTTTTAAAGATCATCTAGTCAAATTTTACGCCTATCTTTGCGTTTTTATAGTCGTTGCGGTGATATTTTGGATATTTTATTTCATCTTCGCAAATGGCATCTCTCAGATAAATTTAGACTTTCTAACTAAAAATCCGCAAGGTTTAAATTTAGGTGAGAGTGGCGGCATAAAAAACGCTATCATAGGCTCATTTTTGCTGATGCTACTATCTATGATATTTTCTGCACTTCTTGGCGTTAGCTGCGCCATTTATAGGCAAATTTACTGCACCTCTGGCAAGATCAAGCTTGGGCTTAAATTTATCATCCAAACGATGGCCTCCATACCCTCTATCTTGCTTGGGATGTTTGTTTATGGGCTTTTTATAGTTAGTCTTGATATCCCAAAGAGCCTGCTAACAGCTAGCATTACGCTTGCTTTGATGGTCTTTCCATTCGTTGAAGTAAGCGTTGAAAAGGTGATCTCGCAGATCGATGAAAAGATGTTAAGAGATAGCTTCGCGCTTGGTGTTGATAAAAATTTCATGGCTAGAAAGCTGGTTTTGCCAGCTATTAGAAAAAATATAATATCTATTTTAATACTTGCTGGCAGCTACGCCATAGGGGCTACCGCACCGCTACTTTTAACTGGAGTCGTCTTCATGGCAAAAGTAGAGGGGCTGCTCTCGCCAGTCATGGCACTGCCTTTTCATCTGCACATGCTACTAAGCCAGTCAGTCGCAACGCAAAATGCCTACGCCACGGCGCTCGTGCTCATTTTTATATTGATCATTTTGCATCTGCTTTCAGCCGTAGTTTTATTTGATATAGGAGAGAAAATTGCCAGATATTTTAAACATAAAAGATCTTAGTATTTTTTATCAAGATAATGAAATTTTAAAAGATCTAAATTTAAGCGTCGCCGAAAACGAGATCATCTGTCTAATGGGCAGCTCAGGATGTGGTAAATCGACATTTCTTTCAGCGCTAAATGGCTTTTTGGAGCAAAAAGGCGGCAGATATAGCGGAGAGATACTATTTAAAGGCGAAAATATCAAAAATAAGGGCGAAATTTGGCTAAGACGAAAGCTAGCTATACTCTTTCAAGACGCCACGCTCTTTCCTTTTAGTGTCGAGAGAAATTTGACCTATGCAATGGAATTTTACGAGGGCAGCATAAAAGATAAGCAAAAAAGGGTAGAAGAGCTACTTAAAAGCGTAAATTTACTAGGTGAAATAAGTGACCTAGATATGCCAGCTAGCAAGCTCTCTGGTGGTCAAAAGCAAAGACTTTGCATCGCAAGGATGCTAACTACAAAACCTGAAGTGCTCATGCTTGACGAGCCTTGCTCATCGCTTGATATGAAAAATATTTTGATCGTAGAGGAGCTTTTAAAAAGCTTGTCGCAAAGATACACCATCATCATCACCACGCACAATGAAGAGCAGACAAAAAGGCTTGGCGGCAGGATAGTTCGAATTGTAGATAAGAAATTTACATTTTAAAAGAGCTAGAAATTCTAGCTCTAAATTTAGTCGATAAACCTCTTTGTGATATTTGCGTAGGCATCTATCCTGCGATCTCTTAAAAATGGCCAAATTCTGCGCACTTCTTCGCTTCTTTTCATATCTATTTCAACGATCTTGCAAAGCTCATCTGTGCTATTTGCACGGAAAAGCTGCTCGCCTTGTGGCCCAAAAACAAAACTATTTCCCCAAAATTTTATCCCATCCATCACGCCGCTATCATCTTTTTCAAAGCCCACACGATTTACCGCAACAACCGGCAGGCCATTTGCCACGCTGTGACCTCTTTGAACTGCCACCCATGCTTCAAGCTGTCTTGATTTTTCATCGTCACTATCGCCCTCAAACCAGCCAATAGCCGTTGGGTAGATGAGAATTTTCGCCCCTTTTAGTGCCATCAGCCTTGCTGCCTCTGGGTACCACTGATCCCAGCAGACCAAAACGCCAAGCTTGCCAAGGCTTGTTTCAATTGGCTCAAAGCCAATGTCGCCAGGCGTGAAGTAAAATTTCTCGTAAAATCCAGGGTCATCAGGAATATGCATTTTTCGGTATTTGCCAGCCACGCTGCCGTCACGCTCAAAGACAAAGGCGGTGTTGTGATAAAGTCCGTCAGCCCTCTTTTCAAAAAGCGAAGTGACCAAAACCACGCCATTTTCTTTTGCCACCCTGCCCCAAAAAGCGACGTCCTCTTGCCAGTCGTTTGCATGATCAAAGAAATTTGTATCCTCGCTTTGGCAAAAGTACTGCGTCTGGTGCAGCTCTTGGCAGACGACTAGATCGGCGCTGCCTTTTTTTGCCTCGGCGATTAGCTCAAGTGTCTTTGCGATAGTCGCCTCTTTTGTCCCTTTAAATTCTTGTTGAAGTAGTGCTACTTTCATCTCATCTCCCTTCTTTGTCGTTGTATGGGTCTAAATGCGTGGTTATCTGCCACGAAAATTCCTTAAATTTCTCTCTTATCTCAGCTTCAAGCGAGTCGGCCACCTCGTGCGCGTCGTAAAGCGAGATATCTTTGTCAAAAACTAAATGCAGCGTTAAAAATATGGTATTTGCGCTCTGTCTTGTGTTTAGATAGTGAAAATCAGAAATTCTTTCTTTTGCCTTTATCATCTTGATAATCTCAGCTGTGACCTCAGGGCTTGCTGCGTGATCTAGCAAGACACCAAGAGCGTCTTTGCCAAGGCTTATCGCACTTTGAGCGATGTAGCCGCTTATCACGATACCAAAGATCGCATCTATCATCACAAATCCGCTAAATTTAATGATAAGAAGAGAAATAATGACAGCAAGGTTGCTAAAAAGGTCGATCTTGTAGTGCAGTGCGTCTGCTTTTATGATAAGATTGCCACTTTTTTTAGAAATTTGGTTTAAAAATAGCACCAAACATAGCGTAACCACGACTGAAAACACCATCACACCAAGGCTCAAGCCAAGGTCTATCTCTAAATTTGGCTCGCTAAATTTCTTAATGCTCTCATAAAATATATATCCAGCAGCCACAACGATGATGACGCACTCAAATAGCGCTGCTAACGCCTCTAGCTTTGTATAGCCAAAGTTAAATCTCTCATCGGCTTGCTTTCTTGACTTTCTAAGCGCAAATAAATTTAAAAGCGAGACTATAAAATCAAGCATCGAGTCAATCGCCGAGCCAAGCACAGCGACCGAGCCGCTAAAAAGCCCAGCTGTAAATTTCACAAGTGCGAGCAAAAAGGCGCAAGCTCCAGCTGCGATAACTGCCTTATTTTCGCCCTGCGTACACTCCTGCTTATTTATGCGATTAAACTCATAATCAAACGGACTTGACAAGACTAAGACCTTTTGTATCTATTTTGGCTTGAGCAGTGAAGCGAGCCATTTTGACGGACAAAAACTAGCGAATTTACACCGATGATCTTTCTATCTGGCAGCGCCTTGGTTAGTAAATTTAGCACCTTTTCATCGTTTTCGTCGTTATATGTTGGCACGATCAAAGCGCCATTTATAAATATAAAGTTTGCATAGGTACAGCCAAGCCTTTTGCCCTCATAAAATTTAGGTTTTGGTAGCGGCAGAGCAAGCAGCTTAAAGCCAGTTTTTTTAAGCTCGTCCTCCATCTTTTTAAGCTCATCAAAGTGCTCATCACTCTCATCTTCGCAGCTCGCATAAGCGATAGTATCAGGTGTGATAAAGCGTGCTAAAGTGTCGATGTGACTATCTGTGTCATCGCCTTTTATAAAGCCATTTTCAAGCCAGATGATACGCTTTAGGCCAAATAAATTTTTAAGCTTCTCCTCGATCCGCTCTTTGCTAAGAGAGGAATTTCTATTTTCATTTAGCAGGCATTTTGAAGTGGTTAAAAGCACGCCATCTCCGTTAAACTCAACACTTCCGCCCTCTAGTATCATATCGACTGGCTCAAGCTTGGTTTTGTAAATTTTAGCTAGTTCTAAATTTATCGCATCATCTTTCGAGCTCTTAAATTTACCGCCCCAAGCGTTAAATTTAAAGTCGTAGCTCTTTACGCCATCTTCAGCACAAACGTCGATCATACCGTAGTCTCTGATCCAAGTATCGTCAGTATCAAGCTTAACAAACTCAATATTTTTAAATTTCTTAAATCTATCAAAATTTGCCTCATCAGGGCAGATTAGTACCACCTTTTCAAAGGGCGTAATAGCAGCCACTAGCTCCTCATAGCTCGCCAAAATCTCCTCTAAATAAGGCTCCCAGTCGCTCTTACTATGTGGTAGCGATAAAAACAAAAGCTCCTGCTCTTCCCACTCTGCATACGCTCTCACGCTCTCTCCTTATAAATTTTGTAAATTCCATAAATCGTAATGATTATCCAAAAGACCTCTATCAAAAATGAACCGAGGTTAAAGTGCACAAAAAGCGAGATGATAAGTAGCACCGCACCTGCTAAATTTATTATCTGATAGGCTAGATCGCGGCTATTTAGGCGGCCGATCTGAAGTAAAAAGTAGCCCATCACGATGCAAATCATCCCTAAAAAGCCGATGATCTGAAAAAGGTCGATCAAATTTTATCCTTTTTGCAAGCTTAAATTTAAAGCAAGATCATATCTAATTAGTTTTAAATTTATGATTATAAGATAAAATAACTCCATTTTTCAGATTGGATTAAAGTTTTATGGATTTTGAGTTTATTGAGAAATTTTATCCGCTTTATGTTAAGGCCGGAGTGCTTACCTGTGAGATCGCCTTTTTAGGGATCATTTTTTCTATTTTGATCGGTATTTTTTGTATGGCTGTAAAATTTTACAAGCTAAAATTTCTATCAAAAGTGATTGACTGCTACGTCGAACTCTCAAGAAATACGCCACTTCTTATACAGCTTTTCTTTTTATATTATGGCTTGCCAAAGCTTGGTGTATCGATGAGCGGCTTTGCCTGTGCGGTCGCGGGACTTAGCTTTCTTGGCGGTAGTTACATGAGTGAGAGCTTTAGACTTGGTTTTGAGGCGGTTAGAAAGTCGCAGATAGAAGCAGGTCTTAGCATCGCACTTAGCAAAAATCAGCTCTTAAGATATGTTATCTTGCCTCAAGCATTTAGTGTAGCAGTGCCAAGCATTAGTGCAAATATTATCTTTTTACTAAAAGAAACAAGCATCGTTAGTATTGTAGCTCTTGCTGATCTAGTTTACGTCGCAAAGGATCTCATCGGGCTTTATTACAAAACAGACGAAGCGCTTTTTATGCTAGTAATTAGCTATCTCATCATCATCTTGCCAGTCTCGCTAGTGCTTAGCTATATCGAAAAAAGGGTGAGAAATGCAAGGAGTTAGTATTTTATTTGACACGCAAAATTTACTAAGGCTCTTTGAAGGTCTAGTCGTTAGCACAGAAATTTCATTTATCTCTATTTTTATCTCTATAATCGGCGGTTTAGTGCTTGGCGTGCTTATGAGCATGAAAAATAAATTTATCTATTTTATTTTAAAAATTTGCCTAGAAATCGTTCGTATAATGCCTCAGATCGTTTGGCTATTTTTATTTTATTTTGGTGTCAGCAAGGCGTTTGATATTCATATTTCAGCATTTACAGCCTCACTCATCGTCTTTAGCTTGTGGGGAATTTTTGAAATGATGGACATCGTGCGTGGTGCAATAACATCAATACCAAAACATCAATTTGAATCAGCCGCCTCACTTGGACTTAGTAAATTTCAAATTTACTCTCACGTCATCATCCCACTAGCCACGAGAAGGCTAGTGCCTGGAGCTGTAAATTTACTAAGCCGTATGATAAAAACGACCTCTATCGTCGTGCTAATTGGCGTTGTAGAGGTAGTCAAGGTCGGTCAGCAGATCATCGAGCGAAATGTATTTACAAATCCTATGGCGCCATTTTGGATATACACGCTCATATTCTTTTTATATTTTGTGATCTGCTATCCAGTCTCAAAACTATCAAAAAAACTAGAAGAAAAATGGAGCTAAAATGAGCGAAAACATATTAGAACTTAAAAAAATAAACAAATTTTATGGAGAGCTTCACGCCTTAAAAGATATAAATTTAGAGGTTAAAAGCGGTGAAGTGGTCGTGCTTCTTGGACCATCGGGCTGTGGCAAAAGCACAACTCTTAGATGTATAAACGGACTTGAGAGTATCGCAAGCGGCGAGATAATAATCGATGGCGAAGCGATAGATGCTAAATTTAATGATTGGCAAAGGATCCGCCAAAAAGTCGGCATGGTCTTTCAAAGCTACGAGCTGTTTGATCACATGAACGTCATTGACAACGTCCTTCTTGGGCCTTTAAAGGTACAAAAAAGAGATAGGGCCGAGGCTGAAAAAACGGCTGATATGTGGTTAAGCAAGGTTGGACTTCTTGATAAGAAATTTGCCTACCCAAAGGAGTTAAGCGGCGGTCAAAAGCAGCGCATAGCAATAGTAAGAAGCCTTTGTTTAAACCCTGAGATTATGCTATTTGACGAGGTTACGGCTGCACTTGATCCAGAGATCGTTAGAGAGGTGCTTGACGTGATACTAAATTTAGCCAAAGATGGAATGACGATGCTAATAGTTACCCACGAGATGAGCTTTGCAAGGGCGGTTGCAAACAAGATCGTATTTATGGATGCTGGAGCGATCGTGGAGATCAGCGAGCCAGAGGAATTTTTTACCAATCCAAAGAGTGACCGCGCGAAGAAATTTCTAAATTTATTCTCGTTTTAGAAAAAATAAGAGATAATTTGCCGTTTTTTCAAAATGCGTTTAGAGCGAAAATTTAACGCTCTTATTTATTTAAATTTTTTATAAGGAGAAAGAGTGAGAAAATTTAAATTTTTCTTATTAGCATTAATCGCTACCGTCTTTCTAACGGGTTGTGGTAATGACAAAGGTGCCGACACGGCAAAAGCTGCTTCAAACGAAGCTGATGCGATCGCAAAGATCAAAGAGCGCGGATATGTAAGAATTGGCGTTTTCAGCGACAAACCACCATTTGGCTATGTCGATAAAGACGGCAAAAACCAAGGCTATGATATTTACTTTGCAAAACGTATCGCAAAAGACCTACTAGGCGATGAAAGCAAGGTAAAATTTGAGCTAGTCGAGGCTGCTGGTAGAGTTGAAGTTTTAGTAGCTGATAAAGTAGATATCACGCTTGCAAATTTTACAAAAACACCTGAGCGCGCACAAGTTGTTGATTTTGCGCTTCCATACATGAAGGTTTCGCTTGGCATCGTAAGCCCTGAAGGTGCAGTGATAAAGAGCATCGATGAGCTAAAAGACAAAACCCTAATCGTAAATAAGGGCACAACCGCAGACGCGTTTTTTACAAAAAATTATCCTGATATCAAGCTTGCAAAATATGACCAAAATACTGAAACATTCGCAGCTTTGGTTGATAAAAGAGGTGCTGCACTAGCGCATGATAACGCCCTACTTTTTGCCTGGGCAAAAGAGACCCCTGGCTTTGTTGTAGGCGTTGAAGCACTTGGTGATGTGGATGTGATAGCACCAGCTGTTAAAAAAGGTAACAAAGTTTTACTTGACTGGCTAAACAATGAGATCATTGAGCTTGGAAAAGAAAATTTCTTCCACAAAGACTATGATGCTACGCTAAAACCGATCTACGGCGACAGCGTCAATCCAGAATCACTTGTCGTTGAAGGCGGCAAACTCTAAAATTTAATGGCGTAAATTTTTACGCCATCTCTCTTTTTTTTTAAATTTGACAAATACGTTTGTAAAAATTTTTGCCAGTAGATTACACTGCATAAAATCCATAAAGGGCGGATATCTTAACATACCTGAGTAGCAAGCTAGTAGACGAGCTCCTTGCAATAATGAGCTATAGATAGACTACTTGCGGATTTAAATTACATTATCCACATGAAGGTTCAAAAAGCTAAGATGCATGTTTTTGATAAATTTAAATTACAGATAGTATGTATGCAGAGGAAAAACCGCGAAAGCCATACAAGAAAGACAAATCTCAGTTTTTGAATATTTAAATAAAAATTTAAAAAGTATTTTGGAGTAAATTTAGCCCAAAATGCTCATTGCAAGCTACATTAAACTCTTTAATAAATTTGTCACTTTTTGTTCGATCTCTTCTAGAAATTCCTTGCTCTTTGCCTCAAATCTAGTGACGATAACTGGCGTTGTATTTGATGCACGTACCAGCGCCCAGCCATTTTCAAACTGAATTCTTATACCATCAATGTCGATGATATTTTTTATCTTTGGCAGGTCGCAACTCTCATTTTTCACACAATCTTTTAGCTTGGCAACTATCTTAAATTTAGCCTCATCAGTCGTCTTTACCTTGATCTCATCGGTGCTAAAGACAAGTGGCATCTTATCAAGCTCGCCATCAAGGTCAAAGCCCTTGTGAACTAGCTCAAGCACCCTCATCATCGCGTAAAGCGCATCGTCAAAGCCAAAATAGCGCTCTTTAAAGAAGATATGGCCACTCACTTCAGCCGCAAGATCGACATTTAGCTCTTTCATCATTTTTTTGATGTTGCTGTGTCCTGTTTTTCCCATAAAAACTTCACCAATCTTTGCGATCTCATCATACATATTTTGCGAGCATTTAACCTCACCAAGCACCTTTGGATGTTTCATATTTAGAGCATAAAGATATGCTAGTTCATCGCCTTTTATATCTCTTTTTGGCGTTATCACGGCGATCCTGTCGCCATCTCCGTCAAAGCCAAATCCAAGGTCAAATTCTTTCTTTTCGATAAGAGAAAATAGCTCTTTTAAATTCTCTTTTTCACTTGGATCTGGGTGGTGATTTGGGAAATTTCCGTCTGGATCTTCATATAAAATTTTTGCATTTAGTCCAAGTGCCTTGACGATAGGCACCAAACTCACGCCAACAGCGCCATTTGCACAGTCGATGATAAAAGGCTTTTTGAAATTTTTAAGCTCGCTAAATTCTTTTACAAAAAACTCAACGTATTTTTCTAAGATATTAAATTTCTCACAGCTCTCATTGTCTGCTATTTGCTCACCAGAGGCGATTATCTCGTTCACCTTATCTTTTAAAATTTGCAAATCTTTGCCAAAGAAACTATCTTTTTTGATAGTGATCTTAAAGCCGTTATAATCTTTTGGATTGTGAGAGCCCGTGATCATGATGTTTGCGTCAAAATAATCAGCATAAACGCTAAAGTAGCCAACGGGAGTTGGAAGTAAGCCGATGTTATAAATTTTAAAGCCGCTAGCCTTGTTTAGACCACTTAGCAGATACCTAAAAAGCGTGCTAGCACTTAGCCTTGCATCAAAACCAACACTTAAAGTTTTCACGCCAAATTCGTTAAATTTCTTACCCAAAGCAAGCCCTATAGCCTTGACGCTATCTTCTGTCAAGTCCTTTTCAAAAATACCGCGGATGTCATATTCTCTAAAAATTTCATCATATTTCATTGTAAATTCTCCATAAAAGAAAGCAAAATGATACAAGAATAAATTTAAAAAGGAGTAAATAATTTTATAAATTTAGTGAGGTTAAAGTTTAAATATAAATTCGAGCTAGAAGGCTCTAGCTCGAAAAGGGCTGCTACATCATGCCGCCCATGCCACCCATTCCGCCCATGTCAGGCATTGCAGGCATTGCTTTTTCTTCTTTTATCTCGCTGATAGTTGCTTCAGTTGTTAGTAGCAAGCTAGCCACGCTAACAGCGTTTTGTAGAGCAACTCTCTCAACTTTTACTGGATCGATGATGCCAGCTTCAAACATATTTACATATTCGCCAGTTGCAGCGTTAAAGCCAAAATTTGCATCTTTGCTTGTCTCAACTGCGTTCGCCACTACACCTGCGTCAAAGCCAGCGTTCTCAGCGATTTGGCGAAGTGGAGCACGAAGCGCTCTTCTAACGATCTCAGCGCCGATTGCCTCATCACCTTGTAAATTTAGATTTACACTCTTTGAAGCAAGGATAAGAGCTGAACCGCCACCTACTACGATACCCTCTTCAACAGCTGCACGAGTAGCGCTTAGAGCGTCATCTACACGGTCTTTTTTCTCTTTCATCTCAGTTTCAGTCGCAGCACCTACTTTGATAACTGCCACGCCACCGCTTAGTTTTGCAAGACGCTCTTGAAGTTTTTCTTTGTCATAGTCACTTGTTGTCTCAGCGATTTGCGCTTTGATCTGAGTTATTCTAGCGTCGATCGCTGACTTCTCGCCCGCACCATTTACGATAGTTGTGTTATCTTTGTCAATAACTACGCTTGAAGCTTGTCCAAGGTCGTTTATAGTAGCGCTCTCAAGTGTTCTGCCTAACTCTTCGCTGATAACTTCACCACCTGTTAAGATAGCGATATCTTCAAGCATAGCTTTTCTTCTGTCGCCAAAGCCAGGAGCTTTAACAGCTGAGATATTTAGCACGCCACGAAGTTTATTAACAACAAGTGTTGCAAGGGCCTCACCCTCGATATCTTCAGCGATGATTAGAAGTGGTTTGCCACTCTTTTGTACTTGCTCAAGCACAGGGAGTAGATCTTTTAAATTTGTGATCTTCTTGTCAAATAGCAATATAAATGGATTGCTTAGCTCAACTTGCATCTTTTCAGGGTTTGTGATGAAGTATGGGCTTAGATATCCGCGGTCAAACTGCATACCCTCAACAACGCTTAGCTCGTCTTGGATAGACTTTGCCTCTTCTACTGTTATTACGCCATCTTTGCCGACTTTCTCCATCGCATCTGCGATAAGCTTGCCGATGCTCTCGTCTGAGTTTGCAGAGATAGTAGCGATCTGCGCGATCTCTTTTGAGCCAGAAACTTTTTTAGAGATGTTTTTTAGTGCATCTATAAGAGCTGCTACTTCTTTATCCATGCCGCGTTTTACTTCGATAGGATTTGCGCCAGCAGTTACGTTTCTAAGACCCTCTTTAAATATCGCGTGAGCTAGCACAGTCGCTGTTGTAGTGCCGTCACCTGCTTGGTCGTTTGTCTTGCTTGCTACTTCTCTAACTAGGCTTGCACCCATGTTTTCGATAGTATCTTTTAGCTCAACCTCTTTAGCCACGCTAACGCCGTCTTTTGTGATGTTTGGAGCGCCAAAGCTCTTTTGGATAAGGACATTTCTACCTCTTGGTCCCATTGTCACTTTCACAGCGTCATTTAGTTTTTTTACGCCCTCGTATAGGCGGTTTCTTGCATCATCAGAGTAAAAAATTTCTTTTGCCATTGTATTTCCTTTCGGTTTTAATTTATTTTAAAAAATCAGCCTTATTTATCATCGACAAAGGCATATTAATATCAAAAATTTTGCTGCGAATATTTGAATAGCCGTTTTTAGCTAGCCTTTCGCTGTGCATTTTCAGATATTTTTCCGCATTCTCCTTATTGTCAAAAAGATAAATTCCGCCTGCTTCTTTTGTTTGTTTGTTCTCAGTCCAAATTTTCCATATCATACCAGGTTCTTGGTTGATGCTTTTAGCCAAATCCTCAAAAGCTTTTGACATCTCGTCTCCAAAAAGACCTTCTTGCGGAAAATCAACATACATAATCGTAGCCATCTGCAGCCTTATTTGATCACGCCTAAAACGTCATCGATATTTAAAACAAGATATGTTTTATCATCTAAATTTATCTCAGTGCCACCGTATTTTGCAAATACAACTTTATCACCAACTTTTACACCCTCTACTTCAGCACTGACTACTTTTACCTCACCGCTTAAAGGTTTTTCTTTTGCGTTATCAGGTATAATAATGCCCGAAGCTGTGGTCTTTGTCTCCTCTACGCGTTCGACTAGAACACGCTTGCCTAATGGTTGAAAGTTCATTGTTCATCCTTTTGGTTTAATTGTCTTTTTTAGCACTCTTTATTTTTGAGTGATGAAATCCTAGCACTTTTTTCTAAAAAAGTCAATAATTTATAGTTAAATTTTATTAAAACTTTAGTCACTTGCACTAAAGTTTTATGATATATAAAACTAATATAAAGGAAATTTATGAAAAAAATAGCCTATTTGGTAGTGGCTTTGGCGCTGATAATCCTTTGCATTTTTGGCTTTATCTTTAGCTCTTTTGGTAATAAATTTATAGCCAACAAAATAGAAAAAGAGGCACTTGCTCGCGGTATCGATGTGAAATTTAAAGATTTTAATCTTAGGCTTAGTACGCTAAATTTAGAAGCGACCGTGATGAATGCCATAAATTTAAGGGCAAATGGCGATCTCTCATTATTTGCTCAAAGTATGAATTTAAATATAGATATAAATGCCGACAAGGCAAAGGCTAGCGAGCTTGGGTTAAAAAGAGATGTAGCACTTAAAGCAAACGTGGCTGGTAAATTTAGTGACTTCAAACTAGTGGCAACTGGCACAGCGCTTGGCTCAAACATAAATTTAAATGCAAATTTAAAAGACTATCTGCCAAAAGCTCTAAATCTTGACGCTAAAAATATCGAACTCTCTGAGATATCAGCTCTTGCTCAAAAGCCAAATTTAGCTAGTGGTAAGCTTGATCTAACGAGCAATATGCAAGGGGTTGATGAGAAAAATGAGCCGATCATTAACGCTCAGATTTTAGCAAGTGATGCAGCGATAAACAAAGAAATTCTTAAAAACGAATTTGGGATAAATTTAGCAAAAGATATAAACTTTAAAGGCGGTGTAAATACTAAATTTGCAAATGAAAAAGTGACCGCAAAAACCCTTATCATTGCGCCTGAAGCCACTTTAAAAGCAAATGAGACGACTTATGATCTAAGTAGCAAAAATTTAAAGAGCGACTTTTCTCTAAATGTGCCTGATCTTGCTCTTTTTGGCAAGCTTTTGGGGCAACAGCTAAGTGGCGCCGTGGATGCAAACGGCGAAATTACAATGCAAGAAAACACCCTTAAAAACCTAAAGGCTGACATAAACGGCCTTGGTGGCAAGATAAATGCAAATTTTGATAGTAAAAACTTAGCCCTAAATGCGGCCAGCATAAAGCTAAAAGAGCTTCTAGCGCTTGCCTTGCAGCCTAGCTACGCAGACGGAGAGATAAATTTAAATGCAAATTTTAGCGGCTTTGACGAGCTAAAAAAGCTTGCGGGCGAGGCTAAATTTGAGATAAAAAACGGCCTTATAAATAATGGTCTTGCAAAGCTTAAAAATGCGGCAAAATTTGAGCTAAAAGGTGGCGCTACCGCGAAAAATGAGCTTGTAAATTTTGACGCAAATGTGCTTAGCGACCTTGGTGAGTTAAAGGATGTAAAGGGCGTTTTTGACCTAAAAAATAGCCAAATTTTTAGCAAATTTGTCCTGCTCATTAGCGACCCTGAGAAATTTAAAGCGGTTAGCGGCTTTGAGGTGAGCTCAAAGATGGTGCTTGCGGGCGATGTGAAGCTCAAGGCTAGCAAGATAGATGAGCTAAATTTAGGCGGTGATGCCTTTGCTGGCAAGCTAAACGCCACAATAAAAAATGAAAATCTTGATCTTAGCCTAAAAGAGGCGCAGCTAGGAGAGATCTTGGCGCTCAGCGGCAATGACAGACTGGCAAACGCTAAGGCAAATGTCCAAGCAAAGGGGCAAAATATCTTTAGTAAAAGCCCAAGCATCGCCACAACGATCGCTTTAAATGATGGTAAATTTAACGCCGTAGCACTTAGCAAAATGCTTGATAAAAAATTCCCTGAAAATGAGAAATTTAGCTCAAATTTGAGCCTAGACTATAAAGGCGACATGGCAAAATTTAGTGGTGACTTTCTTAGCTCATTAGCTGATATAAAGGGCATAGATGGCAGTTTTGACGTGGGCAAAAATACGCTAAACTTAAAGCTTCAAGCGGTAGTTTCGGAGCTAAATAAGCTTGCATTTTTAGCTGGTCGCGAGCTTCACGGTAAATTTGCAGCCCACGTAACGGCAAACGGCAAAGTGGATGATCTAAGCGTAAAAGCCACTTCAGATGATCTATTTAGGGGCAAGCTAGAGGCAACCTACAAAGGTGGCGCGCTTGATGCGGTGCTAAAAAACTTTGAGGTTAAAGGGCTAACGCAGACTTTGGGGCTGGATCATCTATATGACGGCAATGGCGATGCTAAATTTGACTACGAAACGAAGCAAAAGCTCGGCAAATTTGACATCTTGCTAAAAGAGGGTCACCTAGCCAGCACAAATCTCACAAACAACATAAAAATATTCACTGGCAAGGACATCACAAAAGAAATTTACAAAGACGGTAAAATTTACGGCGATATAAAGGGCGACAACGTCATCTTTAACGTAAATTTAAGCTCGCCAAAGAGCGACATAAAGGTTGCAAACGGCACTTACAATACCGCGACAAAAATGCTTAACGCGCCGCTTGTTTGCAGGCTAGAAAAGACCGATCTAAACGTGCAAATCTCAGGCATGACAGACAACCTAGAATACGACGTCAGATCGCAATATCTTGAAAATAAGGTCAAAAAAGAGATAGGTAGATTTTTAGATAAAAAGCTTGGCAAAGATAGCGACTCTAACAACGACAAACAAAATTTAAAGGGGTTTTTAAAGGGGCTATTTTAGATGAAAAAGGCGGAAAATTTAAAGTATCTAATGGGGCTTGGGCACTTTTGTAGCGACATAAACCAAAGTGCCCTTGGCGCGATGCTGCCATTTTTCATCGCGAGCTACCACTACGACTACGCTACAGCCACCTCGCTCGTGACCGCCACGAATTTAGCAAACTCGCTCATCCAACCGCTCATCGGTCACCTAAGCGACAAAAAAGAGTTGCCATACGTCATCCCGCTTGGGCTACTGCTTGCTGGCGGGGGGGGGCATGAGCCTCACTGGCTTTGTGACAAACTACTACATCATCCTAGTTTGCGTGATGATAAGCGGTATCGGCGCCGCGCTCTTTCACCCAAGTGCTGCAAGGATCGTAAACTACGCCTCAAACACCAAAAATAGAGCCAAAAGCATAAGTATATTTTCATTTGGTGGCAATGTGGGCTTTGCGGTTGGACCCATTTTAGTCGCCGTTTTTGTGGGAAATTTTGGCCTAAAAGGGACGCTGGTCTTTATAATCAAATCAAATCGGCCTAGCCTCCGGCGTAATGCTTGGCCTTAGTATAACGATGGTTGCATATTCGCAACGGTCATCGGCAAGATCGCTGACATCTTTAGCCTTATACACTCATTTTACTTTGTCGCAGCAGTATCGCTTATATGCGCGGTTTCTAGCTACTTTTTAAGGTCAGTCACGAGATAAATAAATACCAAATTAAAATAAATTAACCTGATTTAAAATATTTGAATATTTTTAAACTAATTATAATAAAATAACTAATTTAATTTAAGGAGTAAATTTGGAACCATTACAACAAGAAAAAAAATATATGCTAAAAAGTGCCAGAGAGTTGGGGCTTATATCTTGTATCGTGGTGATATTTAAGTATCTAGTTTTCGTTTCGGGACTTTACAAAACCCTTGATCGTGATTTCAGTCTTATCTTCAAAGCATGCTGCGACTCTATCAGTTGGCTACTTTTATTTTTTGCCATTTCATTGATATGCTCTGTTTATAATTCCTCAAAACTAAGAACATATTTTAAAATTTTTACTATTTTCATTTTGATATATGTCATTTTAACTTTTTTGACTTTTAAAATTGCCATGTATCTGGGAGAAAGAAATTTTAACTATGATAATTTTATCTTTACGATATTGAATTATTTTTATAGCAACGAAGAGATTATGTAT
>NZ_CABPTY010000002.1:0-29090 GCF_902460415.1 Campylobacter concisus | reverse complement strand
TTATATCTATCGCAAAATTAATAAAAATAACAAAAGAAAAAATGTTTTGGGCTTATGCATTATTTGGTGCATTTCATATAGCAAGCTACTTTATTAAAATTGATCACAAAATTTATGATTATATTGATATTGGAGCTTTCTTTCTTGCTTTAATCGCATGGTGGCGACTAAAGACACAAGTAAGTAGTAACGAAATCCAAACAACTAGCGAAGATGGGATTTTAAACGTGACTGCTATCAAATCTCCAAGCCAATTAGCCGCGAAAGCCTGTTTGATTGGCCTTGTCGCAACATTTTTTTACTATATATTTTTTGAATATTTGTTAGCACATCAAGAAAGAATGTCACTTCGGCCAATAATATTTATAAAGCCTCTTGTTTATGCGGTAGTATTAGCGATTATTTACTCTACCGTTAAGCAGATAGCACATACGTTAAATGAGATAAGACTACATACAAATTTCTTATTTTTCTCTATCCTTTTTGTAATATTTACAATAGCAAAAGCAACAACTGACTACATGTATATATATGCTTACGATTATAATTTTTTAAATATCTTTGGTACACACAATGCCTCAATTAAATCTTTAGTTTCTAGTGCCAATACAATCTTATACATTGGAGTATTTGCTCATTTGTTAGCTACAGTATTTTTATTTTTATTTACAACAAGATTAGTGAGCGCAACTAAAAGTAGGCTATTTTGGATAAATTTTATATTGTTTGTGGTAAGTTCAGTCATACTTTTAGCACTACTATTTCCGGGTAAGCCAGACTTTATAGGCCTTTTAACCAAAAACATAGACCTTTTTAGTATAGCAGAGTTTTTCTTTTTACTAATTGCTTGGTATAGCGTGAAAAAAGACACAAGAGAGCAGGATAGATCATAAAACGGCATTTGGCGATAAATTTATAATTTAAACAGTTAAAGATAAGATGATTTTGTCTTTAGCTTCGCTATGAGGAGATGAGGCGAAATTTCGCGATACGAATGGGCTCAAAAGCGGTAGTATTTTGCGATAGATTTAAATGTTGCGCAGTTAAAATTTGCATAGATTAGACACATAAAAATTTAAATTTTGACTACTGAATCATCAAGACAAAATATCTTGTGATGATTTTAAATGCTACGAAGAAATTTTCGACCGAAGATAGAATATATAAGTTCAGCTCGTAAAATTTAAGCCGTCAAGACAAGAAATTTTTGTTTTGTTTAGTAATTTTAAAACCCCAAGAGGCAGTATTTTTTGCTTGCTTCGCCTTGCTTGCAACGAGACTTCGCTACGAGGAGATGAGGCGAAATTTTAAGATACAAAGAAGCATACATATAGTATGTGACTGAAGTAGAATGAAATTTCAACGACGTATAGCAGAAAAAGACAAATCGCCAAATACAAGATTTTTTTGTTTTAGACAAGGCGGATGAGCAAAAACAAGGGAGCGTATATATGATACGTGACCGAAGTTTGAAGCGATATCCAACGCAGTATAAAATAAAAAGGGCTTGTCTTTTTTATAATTTTCTCATCTTTGCTATTTCATCTCTCAGCGCCGCCGCCTTCTCAAACTCCAGCTGTGCCGCCGCTTCAAGCATCTGCTTTCTTAGCTCTTTTACGATCGCAGCTCGCTCGCTAGCTGGCATCTTCTCTAAATTTTTACCACGTTTATAAATTTCACCATCATCTTCGACGTGCAAGCTCTCTTCGATATTCCTGCTTGCAGAGTGCGGCGTTATGCCGTGAGCTTTGTTGTACTCATCTTGAAATTTACGCCTAGCTGTCGTCGTATCTATCGCCTCTTTCATGGACTTAGTTATATTTTTGGCAAACATTAGCACCTTGCCATTTACATTTCTGGCTGCACGCCCCATCGTCTGTATAAGGCTCGTGGTCGAGCGCAAAAAGCCCTCTTTATCGGCGTCCATGATCGCTATCAGGCTCACTTCAGGTAGGTCAAGCCCCTCACGGAGCAAATTTATGCCTATTAGCATGTCAAATTCGCCGCTTCTAAGCCCTCTAATGATCTCATTTCGCTCGATCGCGTCGATGTCTGAGTGCATATATTTGACTTTTACGCCAAGCTCGATGTAGTAGCGGCTTAGCTCCTCGGCCATTTTTTTAGTTAGTACCGTGACAAGCACACGCTCGTTTCTAGCGATGACCGCCTTCGCCTCGTCAAATAGCGCCTCGACTTGATTGTCACTATCTTTTATCTCGATGAGCGGATCTAATAGCCCAGTAGGACGTAAAATTTGCTCATAGACGTGCCCCTGGCTGATACCAAGCTCGTACTCGTTTGGTGTGGCTGAGACAAAGAGAAATTTTGCCTTTTTGCTTATAAACTCATCAAATTTAAGCGGCCTATTATCAAGCGCTGATGGCAAACGAAATCCATACTCCACAAGCACTTCTTTGCGGCTCCTATCACCCGCGTACATGCCCCTAAACTGAGGCAAACTCACATGACTCTCATCGACGATAACCAGATAGTCCTCGCCGTTTATCTCAAAGTAGTCAAACATCGAGTACGGCGTCTCTCCAGCCTTTTGACCAGTCAGATGTCGCGCGTAGTTTTCGATACCTTTGCACATGCCAGTGCTCGCCATCATCTCGAGATCAAACTCCACCCTTTGCTTTAGCCTCTGCGCCTCGACTAGCTTGCCTTGCTCGTTAAACTCTTTTAAGCGCGCATCAAGCTCCTCCTCGATCTCTTTCATCGCGATCTTTAGCCTATCAGCGCCCACGATGAACTGGCTGGTGGCATAAAGCGTAAATTTAGAGATGTCTTTGAGTCTCTTGTTATCAAGCACGTCAAAATGATACATCGAGTCTATCTCATCGCCAAAAAACTCAACCCTTAGCGCTTCGTCGTTGTAATAAGCCGGATAAATGTCCACCACATCGCCGTTTACACGAAAGTCACCCCTGTCAAAGTAGTTGTCATTGCGCTTGTAGCCCATATCTACTAGCTGCTCTAAAAGCTTTCTTTGGCTTATTTTCTCCCCTACGCTAAGATAGGCTACCATCCCTTTATACTCGCTTGGATTACCAAGTCCGTAGTTTGCAGAGACTGAGGCGACACAGACGACATCATCAAAGCTTAACAAGCTAGCCGTCGCAGAGAGGCGCAGGCGCTCAAGCTCCTCATTTACTGAGCTATCCTTTTCTATATATAGGTCGCTTCTTGGGATGTAGGCCTCTGGCTGGTAGTAGTCGTAGTAGCTTATAAAATACTCCACATGGTTTTTTGGGAAAAAGCCCTTAAACTCACTGTAAAGCTGTGCAGCTAAGGATTTGTTATGCGTCATGATAAGCGTTGGCATGTTTAGCTCACGTATGACGTTTGCCATGGTAAAAGTCTTGCCAGATCCTGTAACACCTAGAAGTGTTTGGTATTTATTGCCTGATTTTATGCTTTTTACTATCTCTTTTATCGCTCTTGCTTGGTCGCTGCTTGGGCTAAATTTAGATGAAATTTCAAATTTACTCATTGATTGCCTTTAAATTTGGGCGAATTTTATAGCAAAGATAGTGCTTTGTCAAATGAGAATTTTAATAAGAATTTAGCCTCTGCGTGTTAGAATACGAGCCTAATTATTATTTTAAAGGAACTTTTATGTTTGAAGATAATGCGATCTTAACCACACTAAGCGATAAAGTAAATGACCTGATCACCAAATATGACGAACTTTGCAAAACGAACGAAGAGTTGCGTAATGAGATCGTAACTTTAAAAGCACAAAATGAGGCAAAAAGCAATCAAATCATGCGTTTAGAAGAGGATCTTGACAAGAAAAATACCGAAGCTGACGATGTAATGAGAAAAATCGAAGCTGTCCTTGGCAGATAAGCTTGGCTAAAATATGAAAAAAATTACGCTCACTATATCATCTCGCGACTACACGATCACGCTTGATGATGATTTTGCTAAATTCTTTGAAGATGACTGGCAAAATTTAATGGGCGGGCGCCAATTTATCGAGCCAAAAGAGCTTTTAAATGCCTTTATAGAAAAATGTTATGAAAATTATGCTGTGATAAAGGCAGTAAAAAATTTAACTGGCAATGTTGATGAGATATTAAAGCGAGAAGAGAGATGAAAAGACGAGCTTACACCTTGCTTGAGCTGATATTTATAGTAGTTATACTAGGTATTTTAAGCACAGTCGCTATACCTAGGCTATTTTTTTCTAGAAGTGATGCTACCGTCTCAAATGCAAAAACTCAACTTGCCGCTATAAGAAGTGGAATTTCACTAAAATACAATGACAATATCTTGCAAGCAAAGCCGGAATTTCCACAAAAACTAGACGATGGCGATCCAAGCAGACTCTTTAAAAATGTTATAAATATACCGATAAAAGATAGCGGCAGCAAAAATGGCTGGCACAGAATAAGCGATGACAAATACACATTTAGACTAGATGGCAAAGTAGCAAATTTCAAATACGACAAAAATACTGGTGATTTTGGTTGCAGTGATGAAAATGAAATTTGCAAATCACTTCAGTAATGCATTATTACGTACTCGCATTTTATGGGCTAAATTTAGCCCCACTCACTTATGAAAGCGATCAAAAACTAGAAAAATTTCAAGGCGTAAAGGCTTCTTTAAGAGGCAAAATTCTTACTGCTTTTATCATAAAAGAGACTGGCAAGCCAGAGTTTAAAACAAGTAAAATTTTAGAAATTCTACCGATTAATCTAACTTCAATGCAAAGCGAATTGGCTATATTTATCTCAAAATATTACACATGTGAGCTTGGCGTCAGCCTAAATTTATTTGAACCAAATGACACTATTGCAGCAGATAAATTTTATGAAAATCAAAATTTTAATGTAGCACCCAAACTAAGCGAAAAACAGCAAGAGGCTTTGGATTTTATAAATAAACGTAAAATTTCACTCATCTTTGGCGACACTGGAAGCGGAAAAAGCGAGATTTACATCGCTAAGATCAGAGAAATTTTAAACGCAGGCGACCAAGCGCTATTTTTAATGCCTGAAATTTCACTCACACCACAAATGCAAAAACGCCTTGAGAGCTTCTTTGGCGAGGCAGTAGCAGTCTGGCACTCAAAGATCACGTCAAAGAAAAAAGAGCAAATTTTAAAAGACATAAAAAGTGGAAAAGTTAGGCTCGTTGCAGGCGCGAGATCGGCTTTATTTTTACCACTTGAGAGGCTAAAACTCATCATCATCGACGAAGAACACGACGATAGTTATAAAAACACAGGCTCAAAGCCCCACTACAACGCAAGGGATCTCGCCCTCTTTTTAACTAGCAAATTTGACCTGCAAGTAGTTCTGGGTAGTGCCACGCCAAGCCTCACTAGCTTTTACAAGCAGGAATGTTTTCGCCTAAAAGGGACATATTTTGCGTCGCAAAAGAGCTATATATTTGACGAGAGCGAGACTGGCATAAGCGAAATTTTAAAAGAGCAGATCGCAAAGACGCTTGAAAATAAAAAGCAAGCCGTTATCTGCCTGCCAACAAGGGCAAATTTTAAATATCTAGTCTGCAAAAACTGCGGTGAAACGTTAAAGTGCCCATTTTGCAGCATCGGTATGAGCTATTACAAAAAACAAAACGTGCTAAAGTGTCAATACTGCGAGCATAAAATGGCCGTGCCAAAAATTTGTCACCAGTGCGGTAGCGAGATGATAGAGGCCAAAAAAATTGGCACTAGCGAGCTACTTGAAAGGCTGCAAGCTGAGTTTGCAAACGCCAGAATCGCTAAATTTGACAGGGATGAGATAACGACGCAAAACAAGCTTGTAAAGGCTTTGAAGGAATTTAACGACGGCAAGATAGACATCCTGCTTGGTACGCAGATGTTAAGCAAAGGGCATGATTATCACAACGTAGAGCTTGCTGTCATCATGGGATTTGACGAGCTTTTAAATTTTCCTGATTATAAGGCCAGAGAGCGAACACTTGCTCTTGCCATGCAAGTAGCCGGAAGAGCTGGCAGAAACGGGGTTGGCAGAGTTATCATTCAAAGCAAACAAAGAGAATTTTTTGAGAGCTACATCAGCGACTACGACGCATTTTTAAAAGATGAGATTGGCTACCGCGAGGGACTATATCCGCCATTTGCTAGGCTTCTTCGTGTGGTCGTTTCGCATAAAGATGAGAGCACGGCAAAGGGCATGACAAATGATTTTGTAAGAAATTTGGAAGCCTTAAAGGGCGATGAGCTTGAGATCATAGGATACGGAAAGTGCCAGATAGAGTATCTTGGAAGCAAATTTAGATATGAAATTTTACTCCGCTCAAACTCTCACATACCTCTTTTAAAAGCTGCAAACCTCTGCAAAAGTGAGCTTAGCGATATCGATATTGATCCAGTCAATTTTAGTTAGAGATTAGATAATGTTTACTATAATCTCACCAAAAATTTAACGGATAAACATGCTTTTTAACTCTTATGAATTTATATTTTTATTCTTGCCATTTACATTTTTTATATACTTTTATCTAAATAAAAAGCGCCTTACAGAATTGGCAAAAGGCTTTTTGGTTCTGTCATCTCTCTTTTTTTACAGCTGGTGGAACGTCATTTATCTACCGCTAATCTTAGGCTCCATGTTGTTTAACTACTGCTTTGGAGTGAAGCTAAACAAAGAAGATAGTAAAATTTCTAAAAAATTTATTCTTATACTAGGGATTGCGGCAAATTTAATACTCCTTGGATATTTTAAATATTCAGACTTCTTTATAAGCAATGTAAATTTTATCTTTAATGCTCATATACCTCATTTAAATTTACTTTTGCCTCTTGCGATATCATTTTTTACTTTTCAGCAAATAGCCTATTTGGTCGATAGTGCTACGGGGGGGGGGTACGAAGCAGTATGACTTTTTAAACTACTGCTTATTTGTTACATTTTTTCCGCAGCTAATCGCTGGTCCGATCGTGCACCATAAAGAGATGATGCCGCAGTTTGCAAATGCTAGACATAAAATAGTCAACTACAAAAATATAGCACTTGGTTTATTTATCTTTTCGATAGGTCTTTTTAAAAAGGTAGTTATCGCTGATAATTTTGCTGTTTGGGCAACAAACGGATTTGACAACGCTATCGTTTTAAATTTCTTTGAAGCTTGGGCGACTAGCCTAAGCTATACATTTCAGCTCTACTTTGACTTTAGTGGATATTGCGATATGGCTATAGGCGCAGCGCTTCTTTTTAATATTAAGCTTCCAATAAATTTTAACTCACCTTATAAAGCCTTAAATATTCAAGACTTTTGGCGTAGATGGCACATAACACTAAGCAGGTTTTTAAGAGACTATATCTATATCCCGCTAGGTGGTAACCGCAAAGGCAGGCTTCGAACATACGTAAATTTAATGGCGACCTTTATAATAGGTGGTATATGGCATGGGGCCGGCTGGACATTTGTCTTTTGGGGATTTTTGCATGGCGTTGCCTTGGTTACTCACAGAATTTGGAGCGAACTTGGCTTTAAGATGAATAAAATTTTGGCTTGGTTTATAACATTTAACTTTATAAATATTACTTGGGTATTTTTTAGAGCAAAAGATTGGGATGATGCTTTAAAAGTTTTAAAAGGGATGTTTGGGCTTAGTGGTATTGTTTTGCCAAATTTTCTAGAAACAAAACTTGTGTTTTTATCTAAATACGGAGTTGGGTTTGATAACTTTATAGAAAGAGTTGGGGACAAAAATACTCTTTTATTTATAATGCTTGGTTTTATTTTAATCTTAGCTTTTAAAAATTCTATAGAAAAGATGATTAGTTTTCAACCAAGCTATCAAAAAATAATTAAGCTTATATTCATATTATTGTTATCTTTTTACTCAATGATAGCTGCAAAAACAGAATTTTTATATTTTAATTTTTAGGATTTTAAATGCTAACAAATAAAAAATTTTCAATAATTATGTTTTTTATATTCCTTTTTACATTTCTTGTCGTGTCAATACCTTCTCTTTTTATCTATAAATTATTACATACAGCCAAAGAAGATATATCATTAGAAGAAATAGTAAGAATTCAATTAAAAGAAAATACCATATATAATCCCTTGGATTTAAATTTGCTTAAATATGCATACAAGATGAAATTAATCAAAAATACAAAACCAAAAGTTGTAGCCCTAGGTTCATCAAGAGTCATGCAATTTAGAGAAGAAAGCTTTAACCAAGACTTCATAACAACTGGTAGGGCAATGAATTATTTAAACGAGGGATATCTATTTTTAAAGGAAATGACAAGATATTACAAACCAGAAATTATAATTCTAGGTTTAGATTTTTGGTGGTTTAATGATAAATACTCTCAGCCTAAATATTTTGACAACAACAAAGATACAAGCATTAGCATAAAAGATAAAATAAACAAAGTTTTATCTGCTATTATAAAAAATGAAATAGACATTAATATATTTAAGTATATTTCAAGAGGTAGAAACAACATAACAAATTACGACAATGTGGGTATTATGTCTTTAGAATATTCAAATGGTTTTAGAAAGGATGGTTCATATCAATATTCACAATTTATCTTAGGTAACAAAAAAAATGATGACATAAAATTTTTAAATACTTTTTCGAGAATAAATAATGGGCTTTTTCCTTTTGAATATGGAGAGCATATCTCTGAAAGTAGAGTCAAAATTTTTTATGATATTTTAAACTTTGCGAGAGACAACAATATAAAATTAATATTATTTATACCGCCTTTAGCAAATGAAGTTGTTGAGAAAATGGATAACCTTGTCAATAAGTATAATTACATAAATGAATTTAGAAATTTAATAAATAATACTGGCATAGAACATTATGATTTTCATGATATGAGAAATTATTATAAGGATAGTTGTGAATTTATTGATGGCTTTCATGCTGGAGATGTAGCATATCAAAGGATATTAGCAAAAATGCATGACAGCAATTCGAGCATATCAAAATATTTAAATATAGATTTAATAAGAAAATCTATAGATGATAACAAAGGCAAAACCTTAACTATTTTTGATAAGACAAAATACAAAATATATAAAGAAAGAGATTTTTTAGAGTTGGGGTGTGTAAAATAAAATTTACACGCTAGATTATATTAC
Source organism: Campylobacter concisus (assembly GCF_902460415.1). GTDB lineage: Bacteria > Campylobacterota > Campylobacteria > Campylobacterales > Campylobacteraceae > Campylobacter_A > Campylobacter_A concisus_Y. Next base: position 19,994 of record NZ_CABPTY010000002.1, on the reverse strand, counting down.
CAGCATATAATGCTATCAATTAAAAAAATATTTATAACTACTTTTAACAAATTTATTTAAAAGCCAAGATTTTATATAATCCCCAATAAAAATTTAAAGGCAAAATTTTGCAACGATACCCGACAAAACAGATAAAAATTCGCAATGTTTTAATAGGCGGTGACGCACCGATCTCCGTGCAATCAATGACATTTTCAAAGACAAAGGACGTAAAAAGCACGCTTGAGCAGATACAAAGGCTATATTTTGCAGGCTGTGATATCGTGCGCTGCGCAGTTTTTGACAAAGAGGACGCCAGCGCGATAAAGCAGATCGTTGCAGGCTCGCCCATCCCAGTCGTTGCAGACATACATTTTAACCACACCTATGCACTCATCGTTAGCGAATTTGTCGATGCTATCCGTATAAACCCAGGCAACATTGGCTCAGCCAAAAATATAAAAGCAGTCGTTGATGCCTGCAAACAGCGAAATTTACCTATCCGCATAGGCGTAAATTCTGGCTCGCTTGAAAAGCAGTTTGAGGACCGCTACGGTCGCACTGTTGAAGCTATGGTGGAGAGTGCGATGTATAACATCAAGCTTCTTGAGGATTTTGACTTTACAGATATCAAAATTTCGCTTAAATCAAGCGACGTTGAACGCACGATGCAAGCTTATAGAGCACTTCGTCCAAAGACAAACTATCCATTTCACCTTGGCGTTACTGAGGCTGGCACTACATTTCACGCGACTATCAAGTCCGCGATCGCTCTTGGCGGGCTTTTGCTTGAGGGCATCGGCGATACGATGAGAGTTAGCATAACAGGAGAGCTTGAAGAGGAGATCAAAGTCGCAAAGGCGATCTTAAAAGATAGCGGCCGCCAAAAAGAGGGACTAAATATCATCTCATGCCCAACTTGCGGGCGTTTGCAAGCTGATCTCATGGCTGCAGTAAAGCTCGTAGAAGAAAAGACAAAAGGGATAAAAGAGCCGCTAAATGTCTCAGTGATGGGCTGCGTGGTAAATGCGATCGGTGAGGCAAAAGGCGCAGATGTTGCCATAGCATTTGGCAAAGGAAATGGCATGATCATGCGTCACGGCGAAGTGGTCGCAAGGCTGCCTGAGAGCGAGCTTGTAGATAGATTTTTACAAGAGATCGATGATGAGATAAAAAGTAGGAACTAAAGGAAAAGTTGTGGCAAAGCAAAGAGTTAACGAGATAGAATTTACAAACCTTTACGACATTGATATGGAGCGAGCTATACTAAGCTCCATTTTGCAAAACAACGATATTTTAGGTGAAATTTTTGACATTGTTAAGGCAAAGGATTTTTATCTAAAAGGGCATTCGCAAATATATGATGCAATGGTAGCATGCCTAAATAGCGATGATCCTATAACTATGCCATTTTTAAAAAATAGACTTGGTGAAAAATACGACGAAGAGCTAATACTAGATATTTTAGGCACAAACTCTCTAATAGACATTCAAAAATACGCAAACGAACTAAGAGAAAAATCTATAAAACGAAGTCTTGTAAAGATCGCTCACAATATACCAAGCAAAGTAAATGAAGACAAGCCAAGCCGCGATATGGTCGATGATCTTAGCCAGGAATTTTACTCTTTGATAGAAGGTGGAAGCACTGGAGTTATAAAAGAAGGCAAAGAGATCATCATGAAAATGATGGATCATATTAATGCTCAAGCCTTGCTTGGTGAAAAAGATATCGTTGGACTTGATACTGGATTTAAAAAGCTAAATGAGATGATAAAGGGCTTTAAAAATGGAGACCTCATCATCGTCGCAGCTCGTCCAGGCATGGGAAAAACGACACTTTGTTTAAATTTTATGAGTCAGGTTCTAAAAAATAATGCTGGAGTTGTTTTTTTCTCGCTCGAGATGCCAGCTGAGCAAATAATGATGAGAATTCTAGCAAGCAAGACCTCTATCCCGCTTCAAGACATAATGACTGCAAAGATGGATGATGAAGCGTTGGCTAGATTTAGCGATGCTTGTGAGGAGTTTGCTGCTAGCAAGCTTTTTGTGCATGATAGTGGCTATGTAAATATCCATCAAGTAAGAACGCAAATGCGAAAACTAAAGGCTATGCATCCTGAAATTTCACTTTGCGTGATCGACTACATCGGTCTTATGATGAGTACAAATAACTACGCTGATCGTCACGTCCAAATAGCTGAAATTTCTCGTGGATTAAAGCTTTTGGCACGTGAGCTAGATATGCCAATCATCGCTCTTTCTCAGCTAAACAGAAGCCTTGAATCTCGCGCAAATAAACGCCCTATGCTAAGCGATCTAAGAGAATCAGGTGCGATCGAGCAAGATGCCGACATCATTCTTTTTGTTTATAGAGATGAGTTTTACCTAGAGCAAGAAGAAAAAGAGAAAGAAAAACGCGCAAGTGCCGAGGGCAAAGAGTACAAGAGCAATCATGTCTTTAATAAGCTTCAAGAAAAGGCTGAGATCATAGTTGGCAAAAATAGAAATGGTGAAACTGGCTCAGTTGATGTGCTCTTTCAAAAGCAACACTCAAGGTTTGAAGATATGTCTGCAATGCCAGTATCTGATGTTTCATTTGAAGGCTGATGCGTTTTAAAGCTTTAAAAAATAGAGAAATTTTTACTATATTTTGTCTGTTTTGCCTTTGCATTTTTTCTATAAATTTAGCCATTAGCTACCATAAATATCAAATTTTTATGGACAAAGGCGAACAAGAGCTAACAGCAACCGTGATTTCTAGCTACGAAAAGCTTGGAGATGACGGCAAGAAAAGGCAAATTTTAAAGCTTAGGACTGATGAGTTTTTATTTTATACGCTTGGAGCCAAAACAGATGACTTTAAAGCTGGAGACAATATATTTCTAAGCGTCATAAATTTAGACGTTAGTTTTAAAGACTATCTTGCTTCCTCCTTTTACATGCCTAGCTTTTCACGCGAAAAACTACCACAAAAAGCCACGCTAAATATCAACCAAAAATTACAATCACTAATCTATGCCCAGCATGAAAATAGTAAAATTTCACAGCTCTACTCAGCTCTATTTTTAGGCACAAGTATTGACGGCAAGCTAAGAGATGACGTCTCGCACCTTGGCATAGCGCATCTTATAGCCATTAGTGGCTATCATTTAGGTTTTATAAGCGCAGTTATATTTTTTGCATTTAGACCACTTTTAAAATTTTTATATGCGAGATTTTTACCTTTTAGAAACTACAACTTTGATCTAGCCATTGTCGTTTTTATAATCTTGTCATTTTACTTTTTTATAATAGGCTTTATACCAAGCTTTTTGCGAGCATTTTTAATGAGCATTTTAGGATTTTATTGCACTTTAAAAGGCGTCAAAATTTTAAACTTCAAAACACTTTTTATAGTGGCACTTATTAGCATATCACTCTTTCCACAGCTACTTTTTAGCGTAGGTTTTTACTTTTCACTTATGGGCGTTTTTTACATATTTTTATATTTTAAACACCTAAAAGATAAATTTTCGCCTTTCATTCATCTTATACTTTTAAATTTATATGTTTGCTTTGCAATGGAAATTTGCGTGCTTTATTTCTTTCCACTCATTAGCTTACAGCAGCTTAGCGTCCTTGCTATCAACTACATCTTTAGCGTTTTTTATCCATTAAGTGCCGCACTTCATATCGCTTCGTATGGCGACATTTTTGATGGATTGCTAAATAATGTTTTAAATTTTAGACTAAGCTCGACTAAAATTTTCGTGCCAGCTATTATTTTTATCTTTTATAATATCGCTTCGCTTCTAGCTATAAAATTTAGATCCATATTCTACATCTTGCCACTACTTGGGCTTTTATGCTTTTTCGTTGCTGGCTATAAAATTTACGCCTAAGCGATCTTCATACCATAAAATTTCATTATCTTGTTATGAATTATCAAAGATATATACATTATGACAGCGCCTAAAATTAGCCTAGTTAAGTCTGTATCCTTTTGCCAAAAGACTAAATTTACGATGATGGCAGCTGGAATGAGAGCATTATTCATGATGGCAAGCACGCCGCTATCGACTTCGCAAGCACCTTTGTTCCACATAAAATATCCAACTCCACTAGCTACTATGCCAAGCCAGAGAAGCACTAAAATTTGCGTTGAAGTAAGTGAAAATTTGGCTGGATTGCCAAGAGTAAGAAGCGCAACGACAGCTACAAAAAATGCACCAAAATGAAAGTAGCCAAAGACATTTTTTTGATCCACGTCAAATTTTTCTAAAAGCGCCTTATATGCACTCTGTCCTGCCCCAAAGCAGATATTTGCCGCTTGCACTAGCAAAAAACCCTTTATCGCCCCTTCGTTTATCGCACCATACTTGATGATAAGCGCGCCAAAGACCGCCACGCCAACGCTAAAGAGATAAAGCGGTCTAAATTTAAAGCTAAAAGCATCGTATATGAGCGTGACATAAAAAGGCGTAAAAATGGTAAAAAGCGCGACTTCTGGCACGCTTAGATACAAAAACGAGTTGTAGTAGCAAAGATACATGAGCCCTATTTGCACCGCTCCTATGCCCATTATGCCAAGGGCTAGCTTTGGACTAACGCCTCGAAATTTCGTAAATGGCAAAAAAACTAGGCTTGCAAGCGTCACACGCACAAAAACAGCCAGATAGCTATCGACCTTGCCAGCTAAAAATTCCCCTATCAAGCTAAAGCTAAACGCCCACAAAATGGTCACAAATATCAGTTTATTCATTCTATCACCACCTCATTTATATTTCTTGCGCATTCAAAAAAGTATTCAAGCTTGTTTAGCTCAAGTAAATCGCCATCAAGGATAAAATTTGCCCTATCACTAAAATTTTTCTCACTCACAAATAGAAATTCTTCATATTTTATCTCGCCATCAAGATAGCCATTTAGCAGATCAACAAAATCACTATCAAGCTTATCTTGCTTAAAATCTTGCAAATTTAACTTTGCATTTAAGCCTTTGATCGTGCTTTCTAGCTCTTTTAGGCGAGTGATTATCCTATTTTCTTCATCGCTTAGATCAAGTGCCGCTTTTTGCTCTTCAATGCGTTTAACTTGACTTTGTTTGCTAAGACTTAAGCTATCAGGCAGCTTCCACTCAAACTCCACTCTAGGCTTGTTCGCATCAGTGTAAGCACCTATCATCTGTGAAGTCGTCCTCTCACCTTTTTTAAAGCTGTTATTATTCACACTTTGCGTATCTTTTAAGTAAATTTTTGGAGCAAATTTACTCTTTTGCTTCTCATTTTCTTGCTCTTTTATAAATTTTTCTTGCTCCATCGCCCCAAGTTTTGCGCTTATATCATCTTTGCTAAAATCTGGCATCATTATCTTTGAACCAGCATTAAAGCCGATCTCGCCGTTTGAGAGCAAATTTATCCTTGAGTTTAGCTCGGCTAGCTTAAGCCCAAGCTCGTCAAGCTCAGCTCTTTTTTTATCAAGAGTAAAATTTATCGCATCAAACTCAGCTTTATTTATCTCACCATACTCAAACCAAAACTCATTTTCAGCCGCAGCCTTAGCAAAACTATCTACAAATTTTGTCTCTAAATTTATAAGAGAATTTAGTGCAATGGCATTAAAATAGACCTTTGCGACCTGAAAAGCGGTTAAATTCATCAGCTCTTCATCTTTGTAAATTTTCTCCACGCCCTTGTGGTCTAAAATCTTATCCGAAGCCTCGCTCGCACCCCCGTCAAAGATAAGATACTCAACCTTTGCCGTGATCGATCCAGTCTTTGTCATATATCCACCCTTTAGCTCGTCAGGCACAAAGGTATATCTGCCATCAAGGGATAAATTTAGCTTTTTGCTTTTATTTTTATTTATATATTCATTTTTATTAAATTCTTTCAAACTCTCAAGCCTTGCACTTTGCGCCAGAGCGATGATCTCTAGTAAATTTCCAGCCCAAAGAGGCAAAGCAAAGAGCAAAACCGCTAAAATCTTCTTCAAATTCTCTCCCTTTCATAAAATTTTCTTATAAATTTATCAAGATTATAGACCCACGCAAAGAGCACTGGCACGACAAGCAAGCTAAGCAAGGTCGAGCTAATTAACCCAAAGATAATACTTATAGCCATAGGTGAGTTGGCCTCATAGCCAGCACCCCTGCTAAGAGCAAGAGGCAGCATGGCAAATATCATCGCAAAAGTGGTCATCAAAACAGCCCTTAGTCGCTTTTTAGCAGCCATTTTCACAGCTTCGTTTGCCTCCATGCCGCTATTTGCAAAGTGGTTTGCAAAATCAACCACCAAAATGGCGTTTTTACCGACCATGCCAAAGAGCAAGATGACGCCAACCATGACAAATAGACTAAATGGATTGCCGCTTATAAAAAGGCCAATCACGACGCCACAAAAGGCAAGCGGCATGGCAAGCATGATGAGAAATGGCAGCAAAAAGCTCTCATAAAGTGCCGCTAGCACCATGTAAATAAGCACTGCGCTCGCACTTACCGTAAAGATAAACGAAGCGTTTGTATCGTCCATGAGCTCCACAAATCCAAGAAATTTATACTTAAAATTTGCAGGCAAAATTTCATCAAGCTTCTTTGAAATTTCATTTGCCACGCTATTTAGCGGCGCGTTGTTTTTGGTATTTGCTAGAAATTTTATCTCATCAGCTCTATTAAATCTCGAAATACTAGCTGGCTTTTGCTCAAAACTAATCGTCGCTACGTCACCAAGTGTCACGAAAAAGCCCTCTTTGCTTCTTATCTTGGTCTTTAAAATATCATTTGTATCGCTTCTAAATTTATCATCAAGGCGCATGTAAAGCTCATACTCTTTGCCATTTTCGTTTTCAAAAACAGAGACCTCGTTCTGGCTAAATGCGCTATAAACAGCACTTGCAATGCTAGCTTTATCTAAATTTAGCCTTTTAGCCTTATCTTCATCTATAGAAATTTGCACGCGTTTTAGCAGATCTTCTTCAGGTGAATTTACATCTGTTGCGTCATTTATCTCTTTTAGCATTTTGCTGATCTTTGGTACAAATTTCTCTAGCTCTTTGCCATTTTCAGATGTAATAGTAAGCTTAACTGGCTGCACATCGCCACCTTCAACCACTGGCAGATCAGCCACGATGACGCTCATATCATCGCTCTTTAGTCTGTCACGAAAACTTTGCATGATAGCATTTTGCCGCTCGTGATTAACCCTATCTTTTAGCTCCTTTAGCCTAACGTAAGCCTTTACAAGATATGGCTGTTTGGCGTCTGTGTAGCCAAGGATAAAGTAGGCGTAAGCTACCTGAGGATCGGCGTTTATGAGTGAAATTTTATCTTTTAGCTTCTCTTTGCTAGCTTGCAGGCCAAGTGAAGGATCAAGCTTAAAGTAGATGTTAAACTCCGAGTTATCCTCGCTTGGCATGAAGTCACCGCCTACAAATTTAGCCAGAGCAAATGAGCAAACAACGACCGCAAGCGTTATAGCTAAAAATATGAGCTTAAATTTAAGCGCCAAGGCTAAAAGCTTCTCATAGCCATTTTCAAGCGCCTCAAAAAAGGGCTCACTCTTTAGAAAAAAACTGCTTTCTTTGGCATTTACAAACCTAGCACTAAGCGTTGGCACAAGAAAGATGCTCACAAAAAACGAGATGACGATGCCAGCTGCCACGCTCATCGCAAAGGAGTTAAAGTACTTTCCAACGATGCCGCTCATAAAGGCTATTGGCACAAAGACGCAAAGCAACACGAGCGAGATCGCAAAGACGCTAAATGCTATCTCTTTTATGCCTGCAAAGCTTGCTTTTAGGGCATTTGGCTCATCTTTTAGCTTGCTAGCGATATTTTCAGTGACAACTATCGCATCGTCGATGAAAATTCCGATGCCAAGTGTGAGCGCTATAAGGCTTAAGCGGTTTATGTCGTAGCCTAGGGCATTTATGATGAAAAACGTCGCTACGATGCTAGTTGGTATCGCTACGACTGAGATGATGGTGATCGAGAAATTTCTTAAAAACAGATATACGATCACTATGGTCAGCAAGACGCCTAGGATCATATCAAAGGCGGTTTGATCGATGTGCTTTTGTATCACTTCGCTCTTATCATAAGCTATTTTTACATCATACTCGTTGCCAAGTAGGCTTTTAAACTGATCTAGCTTTGATTTTGCTAGAGCGATCACGGTTAGAGCGTTTGCATCTGGGGCTAGCTCAAGACCAAGCAAGACGCCACTTTTTTTATCCATTATCGCTGCTTCGTTTGCGTCTTTGTAAGCGAGATCAACGCTTGCGATATCTTTTAAAAAGACCCCTTGTTTGATCGTTAAATTTCTTATCTCATCTATACTTTTGGCACTGAAATTTGACTTGATCGCCATTTGGATCTGCTCATTTTCTATCTTGCCAAGTGGCGCTTTTAAATTTTCAACCTTTATCAAATTTGCCACTTCGTTTGCGCTAAGAGCGTTTTTATCAAGCTTAAATCTATCTAGTAAAATTTTCACCGCTGGCTCTAAAAAGCCATTTGTCTTGACCTTTGAAACGCCGCTAATGCGCTCTAAAAATGGCTTTGCCACATCATCAATCTCTTGCATGAGCTTAGTTTCGTTGCCATCAAGCCTTGTGATAAAGAGGCTAAAGACGGCTGAAGAGAGGCCATTTAGCTTTTCTATCTCGTAGTTTGCGTTTAACCTTGCCTTTTGCATCTTGTCGCGGACGTCGTTTGTAGCGCTCTCTAGGTCTTTGTTTAGCTCAAATTCGATGCTTACCACGCTTAGGTTGTCAAAGCTGGTTGAGTAAAGCTTTTTTATCCCCTCGATGCTTGAGACCTCGTCCTCGATCTTTTGCGTGATCTTTGTCTTGATGTAGTTCATATCGCCGTTTGCGTAGGTCGTGATCTTAACGATTGGGATATTTACTTGCGGGTATAAATTTACATTCATCGTCTTTAGCGAGTAGATGCCAAAGACAACGAGGCTTAAAAAAACCATTAATGTAGTTATAGGGCGGTTGATGGCTGTTTTTATCATTTTCTTTTACTAACTAGCACTTTGCCTTGACCAAACATGCCAGGTTTTAGCCCGCTGTCATAAGCCTGGGCGTAAAATTTTCTAGTCTCTCTTTTAATCTCTGGATAGATGAGTGCGATTTTTACCTCTTTTTCCTCGCTTGTCGCGTCAAGTTTAATTTTAAATGTATCGCCAACTTTTACTAAATTTGCATATTTTTCATCGATCGCTATTAAAATTTTAGCCTCATTTGAATTTAAAACAAAAGCTGGACTAAGCGGCGAAACACCCTCTCCAAGCTCAATGTTTTTACTAGCGATAACACCATCAAAAGGAGCTTTTAAAACAGCTTTTTTAAGGCGATCTTGCGCATTTAGAATAGCAATTTGCGCACTTTGAACCCGAAGTATTGCTTCGTCAAATTTATACTTTACCTCATCAAATTCTTGCTTTGAAGTGACGTCTCTTACTTGAGTGAATTTGTTTAAAGTATTTTTTGCAAATTCACTAGCATTTTTTGCAAGTTCAAGATCATTTTTTGCCTTTTTTAGAGCGATTTCTAGGCTACTTTGATCAAGGCTAGCTAAAACATCGCCTTTTTTAACATGACTTGAAACATCTACAAAAATTTTATCCACCTTGCCGCTGCTCTCAAATGCAAGCTTTGAGCTTTGCTTGGCATAGACTTCAAAATCAGCAAAAATTTCCTCCCCTGCAAATGAAAAAATACAAAATATCATTAAAATTATCAGCTTTTTCAATCTTTAATCCTCTCCAAAATCGGCTCGCCATTTTCAAAAAAGAACTCCACTTTTTTGATCTCGAGCTCATCCTTTGCGCTCTCAAAAAGACTAATGGCATCAAATTTTTGTGAGAGCGCCTCAAGCAGGTCGCTATATCCTAAAAGCCCAGAGTTATACTTTTCATAGCTAGCTTTTAATGCCAAATCGCTTGCTTTTACATATTCGTTTAGTGAAGCGATTTTTGAAGTAAGCACCACGATTTCACTTTGCAAATTTTTAAGCCTTGTCTCGTTTTCACGCTTTTTATACTCCAAATTTAGCCTTGCCTCATCAAGCGCGATCTTTTGGGCCTGACTCATCTTGTTAGTGGCGAAAAAATCAAAAATTTTCCATTTAAAAGCGATACCAAATTTATTGCCATGAGTATCTTCTTTTAGATATTTATCTACGTATGAGCGGTAAGAACTAAGCCTACCTAGATCAATATCGTAATTATTTTTATAAAATCCATATGTATCATAAAGCAAAATTTGAGGCAAAAAACCAGCCTTTGCCTCACTAAGCTTGGCCTCGCCTAAAAATATATCTTGGCTTAGTCTATCAAGCTCGGCATTTTTTGAAGCTAAATTTGAGCTAATATCAGCCATCTTTGCTCCGCCTACTGGCAAAATTTTCTCACCAGTTAGCAAATTTATCTCATTTAAAATTTGCTCCATTTTATTTTTGTATTCAAGCTGCGTGCTATTAGCTAAGTAATATTTAGCCCTTACATTTTCAAGCTCATCTTTTGCGGCAAGGCCTGCAATGTTTGCCTTTTCAAGCTTATCTAAAACGCCTTTTAAGAAATTTGCCTGAGCTTGCTTGGCTGCGATTATATTTTCAAGTGCTAGAGCATTAAAATATAAATTTACAGCCTTAAGTGCAAGATAGTTTTTGGCTTCATCGCTTGCGATGGCGGCTTTATTTTTTAAAAGCTGGCTCATCTTTAGCCTAGCCTCTCTCGCTCCGCCGTCATAAAGCAAAAAATCTATCCTAGCTAGCACACCGGCTGACTCTTTAGCGACTATGCTTGGAAAAGTGCTTGCATTTTTGCCGTATGAGCCCTCTAGGCTAAGGCTTGGCATATATGAGCTTAATGTGGCTTCATCGTTTAAATTTGCTCTTTTTAGCTCAAGCTCTTTGATCTTTGAAATTTCATTTTGCGTTGCTTTGTTTGCGATCACACTTAAATTTGAACCAAGCAAAAATACCGGCAAAAAAATGAATAAAATTTTTTTCATTAGTGAAAGCTTTTTACAAGATTTCCTATTAGTAAATTCCAGCCATCAACAAGCACGAATATGAGCAGTTTAAATGGCAGTGAGATCATTACAGGAGGAAGCATCATCATACCCATGGCCATTAGCACTGAGCTTACGACCATGTCGATGACAAGAAATGGCAAATAGAGCAAAAACGCTATCTCAAAAGATGTCTTTAGCTCACTTATCATAAAAGCTGACATCGCGATACTTAGCGGTATCTCTTCGATATTTGCTGGATTTTGTAAATTTCTAATCCTAAAGAAAAGTGCAAGGTCTTTTTCTCTTGTGTTTTTTACCATAAATTCTTTAAATGGCTTTAAGCTCTTATCAAGCATCTCTTCATAGCCTATCTGCTCAGCTATATAAGGCTTTATGCCATCATTATAGCTCTTTTGCCCAACTGGCTCCATAATAAAAAATGTAAGAACCATCGCAAGCGAGATAAGCACTGTTGAAGGAGGAACTTGCTGTGTGCCCATGGCTTGGCGTAAAAATGAAAATACGATAACAAGCCTTAAAAAACTTGTCATCATAAAAATGAGCGAAGGAGCAAGTGCAAGTGCAGTGAGAATTAGTAAAACATTTAAAGAATTTACAAGCTGCTCGGCATTTGCTGGAGAATTTAGACTTAAATTTATAGTTGGTAGTGCAGGATCAGCTCCAAAAACCGTGCAAAGTAAAACCGCTAAAGCAAGCAGTGCCTTCACGACTAATTCCTCATATCAAGGATACTTTTCTTAGTAGCCTCTTTATTTTTTGGCTCAAGCGATATGAAGTGAATTTCTACCCTATTGTTCTTGGCTCTGCCATCTTCTGTGCTGTTACTAGCGATCGGATCAAACGAAGCTTTGCCAGAAGCTATTATTCTATTTTGTGGCACGCCATCGTTGATTAACTCTTCAACCACGCTTAAAGCCCTTGCAGTTGAGAGCTGCCAGTTATTTTTATAAGCTGAGTCTTTGCTTGGTTCTATATTATCTGTATGGCCGATAATATCGGCTTTTACATCATTAGGCATTTTCGCCACAATCATACCTATTCGTTTTAAAAACAGCTTCGCATCTTCGCCAGAAATTTCAGCACTATCTTTATCAAAAAGCATAGCTGCTGGAAGCCTTACGATAAAGCCATCCTCGCTCTCTTCCATAGTGATCTCAGGTGCCCCACTAGCAGCTAGCAGCTCATTTATCTTTTTAACATTCATATTTAGCTCACTTTGTGAGCCCTTTTGCTTGCTTATCTTTTTTGCACGAGTATTTTCTGGATCTGTCTCTTTTTCTATCTGATTTTCAGGTCTAGCACCACCTTCAAGCACACTTAAAGCACCAGCTAGTGAGCCAACGGCAGCCTCCATCTTTTTAGCATCCATTGTCGCCATAGAAAGCAATAAAACGAAAAAACAAAGCAAAAGTGACATAAGGTCGCCAAAAGCAGCTAGCCACTCAGGCATACATTTTGGACACTCTTCTGGTTTTATTAACTTACCCATTATTCGAACTGACTTTTTCTATCTTTTGGTGGTAAAAATGCTAAGAGTTTAGCTTCAAGCGTTCTTGGATTATCGCCCGCTTGTATCGACATGATTCCCTCAAGTACGACTTGTTTTTCAAGTGCTTCATCAGCATCGCGAATAGAGAGGATATTTGCTACAGGCGCACCTATGATGTTACCTATCATCGCACCATAAAGTGTCGTAAGCAAAGCAACCGCCATTGATGGACCGATCGCACTAGGATCTGACATGTTAAGAAGCATCGCAACAAGACCTATAAGCGTACCGATCATACCCATAGCACCCGCAAAACCGCCGACTTGCTCAAAAATTTTAATATTATTTGAATGTCTTGTACTAGTTTGATCGATATCGATCTCCAAAAGCGCTCTGATCGCATCTGGCTCATTGCCATCGACCGCCATTGAGAGGCCTCTTTTTAAAAACTGATTTGTCTCATTATTTACTTCGCTTTCGAGCGATAAGATACCATCACGTCTAGCTTTAGTTGAATAATCAACTATTTTTTTTATAGTCTCAGGTAAATTTACTACGACTGATGGCTTAACAGCAATGCCATAAAATTTACCAATTCCTTTAAGCGTCTCCATCTTGAAGCCAACCATCATAACGCCGATAGTACCACCAAAAACGATCATCACAGAAGGAATATCGATGTATGGTCCTATACCAACGCCTATCGCCATTGATCCAAACAAAAGCACTAGGGTCAAAACCCAGCCGACGACGGTTCCTAAATCCATTTAAGCTCACTTTATTTATAAATTCTTAAGAATTGCTATTTTATTAGCTTTTTGTTGAAACAATCGTTAAATTAAAAAAAATGTTTGCCATTTTTTGCTACAATCTGCGAAATTTTTAACGTTAAAAGGCTTAAAAATGAACAATACTTCAATCATAATTTTAGCTGCTGGTCTTGGCACTAGAATGAAATCAAAACGTCCAAAAGTCCTATTTGAACTTTGCGGTGAGCCAATGATCATTCACATATTAAAGCAAGCTTATGCGATTACAAATGACGTTAGCGTCGTGCTTCACTACGAAAAAGAGTTAATTAGCAAAAAGATAAAAGAAATTTTCCCTCAAACTAAAATTTTCGAGCAAGATCTAGCAAATTTCCCAGGCACTGCTGGCGCGATAAAGGGCGTAAATTTAAGCGGTGAAAAGGTACTTGTCACTTGCGGCGACATGCCACTTGTTAGATCAACTGATCTTATGCGTCTAGCAAATGCCGAAGCAGACGTGGTTATGAGCTCATTTGAAGCGGCAAATCCTTTTGGCTATGGCAGAGTTATCATAAAAAACGGCAAAGTTGAAGGCATCGTCGAGCAAAAAGATGCTAGTGAAGCGCAACTTGCCATAAAAAGCGTAAATGCTGGCTGCTACTGCTTTAAACGCGAAGCGTTAGAGCAAATTTTACCGCTCATAAATAATCAAAACGCACAAAAAGAGTACTACCTAACTGACGCCATAAAAATAGCAAATGAAAAGGGCTTAAAGTGCGTTGCGGTTAATGTTAATGAGCAAAATTTCATGGGCATAAATGATAAATTTCAGCTTAGCATTGCAGAAAAAATAATGCAAGATGAGATCAAGCAAAATTTGATGAAAGCTGGCGTCTTGATGCGCATGCCTGAGAGCATTTTCATAGATAGCAGGGCTAAATTTGAAGGCGAGTGCGTGCTCGAAGAAAACGTAAGCATCCTTGGCGAGTGCGTTATAACAGAAAGTATCATCAAAAGCTCATCAGTGATCGAAAGTAGCGTCATCAAAAACTCAGACATCGGGCCACTAGCTCACATAAGGCCAAATTCTGAAATTTCTGACACACACATAGGAAATTTCGTCGAGGTTAAAAAAGGCGTTCTTAGCGGCGTAAAAGCTGGACACTTAAGCTATCTTGGCGACTGCGAGATAGAAAGTGGCACAAACATAGGTTGTGGCACGATCACATGCAACTACGATGGCAAAGCTAAATACAAAACCAAAATCGGCAAAAACGTCTTTGTTGGCTCAGATACACAGCTAGTCGCCCCTGTAAATATCGCTGATAACGTCATCATTGCAGCTGGTAGCACCATCACAAAAGACGTTGAAAGCGGCGCTCTAGCTATCAGCAGAGGTCGTCAAGAGAACAAAAGCGGCTTTTTTGAGAAATTCTTTGGCAAAGACGATGTTAAAAAATAAGAAAATTTTACTTGCCGTTTGCGGCAGTATCGCCTTTTATAAGGCATTCGAAATTTTATCACTGCTTAAAAAGCAAGGCGCTGATGTTTATGTGGCTTTAAGCGACGGAGCGCTTGAATTTTGCAGTGTAAGCGGCTTTGAGGCGCTAAGTGAGCATAAAATTTTAAGCTCACAAACGCAAAACTGGCAAGACGGCGTAAATCACATAGCCTACTCTAAAATGGATCTAGTCCTCATCGCACCTGCCTCGGTAAATACGATAAATAAGCTAACAGCTGGCATATGCGACAATGTCTTTATGCAAATGCTAATCGCCGCCTCACACGTGCCTTTAGTTGTGGCTCCGGCTGCAAATAATAATATGATCGAGCACTTCGCGACGCAAAATTCGCTTGGAATTTTAAAGAAAAACGGTGCTTTAGTAGTAGAGCCGGTTTTAAAAACTCTAGCTTGTGGCGACGTTGGCAAGGGCGGTCTTGCCAGTCCTGAGATGATAGTAGAAGCTGTCATAAAAAGACTTAGCAAGCCTCTTTTTGTAGGCAAAAAAGTAGTTATCACAGGTGGTGCGACAACTGAAAAGATAGATGATGTGAGAGCCATTACAAATTTCTCAAGTGGCAAGATGGCAAAAGCCTTGGCTAGAGCCTTTTACTACGTAAGTGCGGAGGTAAAACTACTTGCTAGTTTTGAAGCGGAAAACGAGCCATTTGAAAGCCTTAAATTTAGCTCAAGTAGCGAGCTTTTAGAGCTTTGCAAGAGTGAGTGTGAGGACGCAAATTTACTTGTAATGTGTGCTGCGGTGAGCGATTTTGTACCGACGAAGGCTCATGGCAAGATCAAAAAAGAGGACGCTAGCGAAGTTTTAAATTTAAGCCTAAACAAAAATATCGATATTTTGCAAAGTTTAAAAGAGTTTAAATGTAAAAAGATCGGCTTTAAGCTTGAAATCTCAAGTGAGAGCGCACACAAAAATGCCAGAGCAATGCTAGAGCAAAAGGGGCTTGACGCAGTTTGCCTAAATATCTTGGGTGAGAAAAATGGCTTTGCAAGCGAGCAAAATGAGATAAATTTTATCACGAAAAATAATGAAACTTTGCTGCCGCTTGCCGCAAAAGATGAGATCGCAAGACATATCGTGGAACTAGCGGCAAATTTATGATAGAGAAAATTTCTCGCATTCAAAAAATAGCAAAAAATGCAAATACGCCACTAGTAGCGATTAATTCGTCACTTCCGCTTAGTATCTTAGTAAGCCAAAAGATCGGTTTTAATAGATACATTTTAAATTTTGCAAATAGAAATTTAAACACAAAAAGCGCAAAAGAGCTAAATGTAGGCTCGAAATACTGGGGCGAGGTGCAAAGCCAGGGCGAGAATATTGTCATAAAAAATTTATACGAAAAGCCAAGAATTTTAGACGAAGATGTCTTAGCCGATGGGCTAAATCTTATCGAAAATTTGATAGAACATGAGAATTTATCGTGGTTTTATGACTATTTATTTAAAAGCTTAAGTGAAGCTAAGACAAAAGACGAGATGAAAGTGCTAGCAAAAATGCTCTTTGCTCTGCAAGAAAATGTCGTGCATATACCATTTATTTATAATGGCATAAACGGTGTTTTTCAGCTAAAAAAAGAGGAGAATGATATAAAAATTTTTTTAATATTTTCAAATTTTGCTCCACTTATTTTTAAATTTAAAGATGAAGCTTTATGCGAGATCACGACTCCATTTAATAATGTAGCTAGCTTGCTAAAAAGAGAATTTAGCGCCAACATAACAGTGCAAAATGTGAGTGCTCTTTGGAGCAAAAAAGAACAAATTATTGATATAAAAGGCTAAAGATTGAATGAATTAAACCACCTTGCTATTATCATGGATGGAAATGGACGCTGGGCTAAAAAACGTGGATTTTTACGGACAAATGGGCACGAAGCCGGAGCAAATGTAGTAAGCGATATGTGCGAATTTTGTATCGATAATGGCGTGAAAATTTTAAGTCTTTACGCGTTTAGTACTGAAAACTGGAAAAGACCACAAAAAGAGGTCGAGTTTTTGATGAATTTGCTTAAGAAATTTCTCATTTTAAAGCGTGCTGACTTTATAAAAAATGGGATCAAATTTAACACGATCGGCGACATTTCACCATTTAGCGATGAGCTAAAAAACGAGATAAAGATCACCAAAAACGCTACAAGAGAGAATAAAAATTTATTATTAAATTTAGCTATAAACTACGGCTCAAAAGATGAGATCATTAGAGCTGCAAGAAAGCTAACTTTAGAAGGCTGCGAGATAAATGAAGCGAGCCTAAATGCGGCACTTGATGAGAGTGAGCCAGTGGATCTTCTCATTAGGACTGGTGGCGAGAGCAGGCTTTCAAATTTCATGCTTTGGCAAGCAAGCTATGCAGAGCTATTTTTTACGCCCACACTTTGGCCTGACTTTAGCAAGGATGAGCTTGCAAATATCGTTAGTAAATTTAAAAACATAGAGCGAAGATTTGGCGGAGTTTAGCGAGATAATGGATAATATAGTCATCTTTTTTGCCTTTTTTGCTTTTGTTTTGGGTATTTGCGTGGGCTCATTTTCAAATGTACTGATATATCGCTTGCCACAAAATGAAAGTATAAATTTTCCAGCTTCTCATTGCCCAAACTGCAATCATAAGCTAAATTTTTATCACAATGTTCCAATTTTTTCGTGGCTATTTTTAGGTGGAAAATGCGCTTTTTGCAAGCAAAAGATAAGCCTTATCTATCCGCTAGTTGAGCTAGCCTCTGGGCTACTTTTTCTGATCTGCTTTTTTAAAGAATGCGGCAAAATTTTAAGCGTGGAAACTCTGCTTTATGCACTATTTTTAGGACTTTGTTTTATTATGTTGCTAGCCCTTAGCGTCATAGACATAAGATATAAAGCCGTGCCAGATCCGCTTCTTTTTACAGTGCTATTTTTCGCATTTATCTATACTCTGATGCTTTTTATATTTAAAGGAAATTTTGTCCAAATTTTAAATTTATTCCTTTTTGCACTTATCTTTTGGGTGCTTAGATTTGTCGTAAGTTTTGCCATAAAAAAAGAAGCGATGGGTAGTGCAGATATCTTTATAGCAGCTATCATCGGAGCTATCTTGCCAGTCAAACTGGCTCTAGTGGCGATCTATCTTGCAGCACTTTTTACACTTCCAGTCTATGCGCTCGTTCGCAAAAAGAGCTATGAGCTAGCCTTTGTGCCATTTTTAAGTCTTGGCTTACTTATTACATACGCTTTTAAAGAGCGAATTTTAGAAATTTTAAGGTTTATTTATGAGTAGAGTGAATAGATATCTTTTATTTAATTTCCTAGGGACTTTTGCGTCACTATTTAGTACGCTTTTTTTGATCATGTCGATCGTATTTTTTATCCAGATCGCGCGCATCACTTCTTACATTGAGATCAGCTTTGGTGAGCTTTTTAAACTCTACTCATTTATGCTTCCACGCGTGCTACTTTTTGTCGTGCCTATCGCATTTTTTGTATCACTTGCGATGACTCTTTTTAGATTATCAAAAGAGAATGAAAGCATCGTTATTTTTACGCTTGGTGGCTCACCAAATAAAATTGCTAAATTTTTCTTAATATTTTCAGCATTTTTAAGCACCGCTCTACTTGTAATCGCTATAGTAATGATACCAATAGCCGCACAGCTAAATGCAAATTTTATTGATTATAAAAAGACTGTTGCAAAGCTAAATTTAAAGCCAACTCAGTTTGGACAAAAATTCTCTGACTGGATGGTCTATGTGGGTAGTGAAATGCAAGATAACAACGGCACTACTTATAAAGATATCGTGATGTTTAATCCTTACATTAAAGACTCCCAACGCTTAATCACTGCAAAAAATGCAAAGATCACTAATACAAATCAAAGCATCGAACTCTCTTTATTAGATGGAAAAATGTATGACATAAAAGATGAAATTTATCACCAAAGTAACTTCAAATCTATGAAGATAAGGACTGCCCAAAGTGAAGAGATAAGCAATATAGGCAGTATAAAAGAGTACTGGACGGAGGCAAATAGTAGCGAAAAAAGAAGAAAAGATCTTAGTACGTATGTACTTGTTGCACTATTTCCACTTGCCAGTACACTTTTTGCTATAAGCTTTGGCATCGTTACTTATAGATATGAAAAGGGCATGGTTTATGTTGGGACATTTGGCGTTTTATTTGGGTATTTTACGCTCATAATGCTATTTTCATCAAAGCCAGCTTTTGCGATTCCACTCATATTTTTCGTCTTTTTATTGGCAGGAATTTTACTTTTTAAAGCCAAGATCATGCGAAGATACTAATGAAAATCCAACTAATTTATAGCTACGATGGCTCCAAATTTCAAGGCTCGCAAACTCAACCGCATGAAAATGGCGTAGAAGATGAGCTTTCGCGTGCCCTAGCTCACGTCGGAATATTTGAAAAAATAGTCTCTAGCTCACGTACGGACAAAAACGTCCATGCGATCAATCAAAGCTCAAGCGTAATTTGTGGCGATCATTTTAAAAATTTAGAGCATCTAAAAGAGCTAATCAACCGCCATGCTCATCCAAATATTCATATAAAACGTATAAATTTAGTTGATGAAAATTTTCAAGCAAGATTTGACGCCGTAGCAAGGTCTTATAGATACATTATAGATCATGGAGAATTTGATGTTTTTAGCTCAAACTATAAAGTCTTTTTGCCAAAATTTGATATCAAAAAAGCAAATGAAATTTTATCTAATTTTGTTGGTGAGTATGATTTTAGCTCCTATATGAAAACAGGAAGTGACACAAAAAGCCCAGTACGAGAAATTTTTAAAGCATTTTGCTATGAATACAAAAACCAAACTATCATAGTTTTTAAAGCGAATGGATTTTTACGCGCTCAAGTACGGCTTATGGTTGCAAATTTGCTTAAAGCCTTAAGTATCAAAAATGGTGCCGAGCTCATCAATGCTTCACTTAATGGATGCTCTGCCTTAACTCGTATCCCAGCTCCAGCTGAAGGGCTTTATCTAAATAGAGTTTTTTATAAATTTAATTAGATATTTAGAATATTCAATAGTAAGCTTATTTAAAATATTAAATAAAGAATCCTAACCCTCCTTCAAATTTTTAACGCAGTAAATAATAAAGAAAAAGTAAGTAAAAAGAGTGATGAAGTAAAAGAGAAAAAAGATAGCGCTAAAGATGATAGTATAAAAGATAAGAAAGAAAAGCTAAAAGATAAAGCACAAAAGAGTAAAGCTAAAAAAGAGAAGAGTAAGGAG
>NZ_CABPTY010000001.1:836506-847537 GCF_902460415.1 Campylobacter concisus | reverse complement strand
AGGACGAATACAAAATAAGAATTTAAATTAAAAATTCATGGAAATAGCTTAAAGACAAAGTGATGGCTAGGCTTTATGTAGTCTAGGTTCTATTTATATTTAATAGGTAAAAACACAACAGACAAAAAAATAAACTACTTGCTGATAAATATTTTTCTAAAATATTATTTTGAGAGAATATCTAGCCACATAAAAGTAGCTAGATAAGGAAAAATTTCTAAAAATTTTAGATTTTTAAAAGCTCGGCTTCTTTTTCTTTTACAAGAGTATCGATTTTTGCAGTGTAGGTGTCAGTTATCTTTTGAACCTCATCTTGTCCCTTTTTGCTCTCGTCCTCAGTTATAGCTTTGTCTTTTTCAAGCTTTTTGACTTCATCATTTGCATCTTTTCTTACGTTTCTTATACTAACTTTGGCTTTTTCCCCCATTGATTTTGCATGTTTTGCATTTTCTTGGCGTTGCTCGACGGTCATCGGTGGGAAAAATAGCTTAACGCTCTCGCCGTCGCTGTTTGGATTGACGCCGATGTTTGCAGCTTGGATGGCTGATGAGATCGCTTTTATCATACTCTTTTCCCAAGGAGTGATAGCGATAGTCGAAGCATCACTCGTAAGCACGGTGGCTACTTGATTAAGCGGAGTTGGCGAGCCGTAGTAATCAACCATAACGTTATCTAGGATGTTGATATTTACTTTGCCAGTTCTTAGCGTTGTAAAATCGCGTTTTAAAGAAGCGATCGCCTTTTCGCAACCCTCTTTTTGGGTATCGTAAATTTTATTTAGCATTGGTGTCCTTTATTAGAAGTTTTGTACTTCTGTGATGATCTACTTTTAGCGACATTAACACTTTGCGTTTATCGAGTGGTGGGTTAAATTTACACTCAAAAACGCCATTTGTCATAGGTACTTTTCTAAAGCCATCAAAGCCAGTCATGAAAAAACTACCCTCGCTAGCGTTTGTATCGGTCTTGATGATGAGCTTGTCGATCGCGTTATTTTGCGGATAGCCCTCTGGAAATATCCACTGGGCATTTAAAAATTTGCTATTAAAAGTTAGCGCTATCTTTGTGCCGTTCATCACTGGCGTTCTGTAAAGATCATAAACGTCGCTTTTATCTGAAACTGCGCCTGAGTTTTGATTTAAAAGTGCTAAAAAACCAAATTCTTTTGCCAAGGAGACGACTCTACTATCGATCTCGCCGTAAGGGACTGCAAAGTATTTTGGCTTATAGCCCATATGTTTTTCAAAGGTCTCTACACCCTTTTGAAAATCCTCTCTTAATGCCTCATCGCTAAGCTTCGTCATCCTTGGGTGCGCGTATGAGTGGTAGCCGATCTCGCCGTAAGCCTCAAGTTCTTTAATCTGATCAAAATCCAAATAATCGCCATATTTATTTGCACTGGCTTCCACATAAAGCATTAGTGCAAATGGATAGTTATACTCTTTAAATACACTAAGGGCCTTGTCATAGAAACTTTTATAACCATCATCTACAGTGATGACGATCCAGTTATCAGGTATTTTTTCGCCAGCATTTACAGCATCGACTAGCTTTGAGAGTTTAACGACTTCATAGCCATTATTTTTGAAATATTCAAACTGCTCTCTTAAATTTTTAATAGAAATATCAGTGCTTGTATGTCTTGGATCGTCAAAGCGGTGATAAACTAGGATGTGAGCGTCTGCCAAAGCAAACGTTAGCGTCAAAAGTGACGCTAAAAACGTTTTTATCATTGTTATTTTGCTGGATTTTGTGGTGCGATAGGAGCTGCTGGCACGTCGTTTGATTTTGGTATGACTAGAGATTTGCTATCGACACTATCAACGATAGAGCGTTTAAGATCTTTGTTGTAAAAATATCCAAGCGCAAGTGTGTTTAGGATAAACAAAACGCCCACCACAAAGGTAAATTTAGCTAAAAATCCAGCTGGTCCTTTTGCTCCAAAAAGGCTCTCGTTGCTTCCACTGTATGCTCCAAGACCGATAGATGAGCTCTTTTGGAGTAAAACTGCGATCGTGATAACGACAGCTAGAACAAATTGCAAGATTAAAAATATTAAACTCACGAAATTTCCTTTAAATTTTTTAAATAGTTTGCGATTATACAAGAAAAGATTTAAATTTTTAGTTAAAGTTCTTTTTCAAGCTCATAAAGCTCGTATCTTATGCTTTTAAAAAGCTCGGCTCGCTCTAAATTTATAAGCTTAAAGCACTCTTCAAGCACGCGGGCGCTCTCCTGGGCACGCTTGAAATTTGCAGTGATGATCTCATCTAAATTTGATCTTTCTTGCTCGCTTTTTGTGCTGGTTTTTAAAACGTCGTTTTGTGAATTTCTAAATTTTAAAAATTCTTTTTGTGGGATCTTTGCCTTGTGGCGGAGGGATTTTATCTTATAGGCGAGCTTAGCATCGTCAAAGACATATCTTTTTATATCTTCAACGACGCGAAGCCCCTCTTTTAGCCTATTTAGATTCGCATCTATCACTCGGTAGATGCGCTCGTCATTAGTCATTTCTATTAAAAATGCCTAAAATTTGTAGTAATGATGTAAATAAATTTACAAAATCAAGATACAAAGCAACTGCACCTTCAACTGGTGTCTCGTAGTTGCCACGGATGATATTTTGCGTATCAAAAAGTATATATGCGCTAAATAGGATCGATGAAATACTTGCGATTACAAGTTGAAACATTGTACTTTTAACGAAAATATTGATAATAGCTGCTGCAACGATAACAATTAAGGTTATGAATAACATTTTACCCATTGTTGTAAAGTCGCGTTTTGTATTCATTGCAAAGACACTTAACGCACCAAAAGCAACTGTTGTTAGTCCAAATGCTTGAGCTACAATACCAGCTCCGCTTGGCATGGCAAGGATTGCTGAAAGTAGCGGAGTTAGCGTAAGGCCACTTATAAAAGTAAATGCAAATAGAAGTATTAAATTTAATCCCTCTTTACGTTTAGCTGCCATTAAGCCAAAAAGTAGTGCAAACTCGACTATAACAAGTCCCCAAAACAAAAATCTATTTGCCGCAAAAACGCCAGCTATGCTAATACCTACATAAGCGCCAGCTGTTGCTGAAAGTAGTGATGCTGCAAAAAGTTGATAAGTTTGTTTTATAAAAGTGCTTAGTGAGCTTTGAGAATACGCAAGTTCTTCTTGATTTTGTTTTGCATAGTTCCTATCATACAGACTCATTTTATCTCCTTATGAATTTTTGAATGAGTTTAGCCTAAAATAATTAAACAATGAATAAAAAGAATTTTAACAAATTATATTAGTTAAAAATTTATATATTAAAGTATTTTTTAGATTAAATAAAAGTTGCTATAATCGCGTAAAAATATAAAAAATGGAGATAAATTTCTATGGATGACTCGCTACTTGAAGGTGCGGTAAAATTTATGGAAGATGGCTTTTTAGAGCATGAAGAGCTCTTTAAAAGTCTACAAAATAGACAAGACCCACATACCCTTTTTATATCCTGTGTTGATTCAAGAGTGGTGCCGAATTTGATAACAAACTGCCTTCCGGGCGAGCTTTTTATGGTACGAAATATCGCAAACATCGTGCCGCCTTATAGAGTGAGCGAGGAATTTTTGGCAACGACTTCTGCTATCGAATATGCATTAGAGCTTTTAAATATCAAAAATATCATTATTTGCGGACACTCTGATTGTGGTGGATGTGCAGCGCTTTATATGGATGAAAAAAAGCTCAAGACCACGCCAAATGTTAGAAATTGGATAAAGCTAATAGAACCAATTAAGAGAGAAGTGCTTAAATTTACAAGCGACGATCCAGCAAAGATGGCGTGGCTAACTGAGAGATTAAATGTGATAAATTCGATCGAAAATATAATGACTTATCCAAATGTAAAAGAGGAGTATGAAAGAGGAAACCTTCAAATTTATGGCTGGCACTACATTATAGAAACCGGCGAAATTTTCAGTTACGATTTAAAAGAAGGCACATTCAAACTTTTAGCAGATAAAAGAGGTGAAAATGCGTAAAATTTTAACTATCATCTTGCTCTCATTTATAATGCTTTTTGGTGCTGAAAATAATAAAACACAAGAAGAAAATATACTAAGCCTAACAAATCAAATTTTGACTTTAAATAATCAAATCCAAATCATAAAAGCACAGCAAAAAGATACAAACTCAACAAAAGCTGATAATTCAAATTTAGCTGGACTTCAAAAGAAAAAAAATGACCTTTTGGAAAAAATTCCACTATATGTTATGCAGATTGAAGTAACTCAAAATGATATTGATAAATTTATTTTGCAAAAAAATAATTTAGAAAAAAAAGTAGCTAGACTAGAAAAGCAATTAAACAAAGATGCTTATGTTCAAAGCGCTATTGAGCTTGAGAAAATGAAGATAGATTATGCATACTTCTCAGCTTTAATTAATCTTGAAGAGATATTTAAAAAAGGCGCTAAAGCAAACTCTATAAAAGAGGTGATAGATAACGGACTTTTAAATTTACAAACAAATTCTTACGTCAGCATAAAAGAGCTAAAAGATTCTCTAAATGAGACTTCAAATTCTTACGATAACGCATTTGCCGAGCTTGATCTAAAAAAAGAGACTGATGAGGAAATCTTAATCTATCTTAAAAATAATGCCGATCTTCTAAGCTCAAGTATGATCTTATCTGAGCTAAATTTAGTCGATACGGTCGAATATATAAATAAGCTAACTTCTATAAATTCGGCAAAATTTAACGTTGGTAAGATCGTAGTTATAATCGTAGTATTTTTATTTTTTGTCTCACTTACAAGAATTCTTGCCAAACTCACATACTGGCTTATGTCACTCATTGCATCAGGCGAAGGCGTAAAGGAGGCAAAGGATCAGATAGTAGATATCGTTAAAAAGCCTATCTCTGCACTTCTTATCATTTATGCGCTAAATATTTGTATAGGTGTTGGCTTTTACCCAGTACCAGTGCCACTAACTCTAGCAAATATCTTTTCGATCGTCTATATAGTCGCATTTTCATGGCTTGTTTTAACTATCCTAAATGGTTATGGCATAGTAATAATCGATAAAATCGCGCAAAAGAGTAGACGAAAAGAGGTCGTAAATTTAGTTTTAAAAGTAGTCTACGTAATTGTATTAATAATCGCACTTTTACTAATTCTTCAAAAGCTTGGCTTTGATATATCAGCGCTCATAGCTTCACTTGGTATCGGTGGTCTTGCTGTTGCATTTGCTGCAAAAGACATCATCGCAAACTTCTTTGCTTCTGTTATGATGCTCTTTGATAACTCATTTTCGCAAGGAGATTGGATAGTTTGTGGTGATATAGAGGGTACTGTTGTTGAGGTTGGCTTTAGAAAGACGACTATTAGAAGTTTTGATAATGCTTTAATCTTTGTGCCAAACTCAAAACTAGCAAGTGATCCTGTTAGAAACTGGAGTAGAAGAAAAGTCGGTAGACGTATCAGAATGCTAATTGGCATTGAGTATGGAGCGACAACTGATGAGATTAAAAAATGTGTAGATGATATAAAAACTATGTTGATAAATCATCCAGATATTGCCAAAAGCGAGGACATAACAGCAAAGAAAAAAGGGCTAAAATATAGACAAAGTATAGTGTCAGTCGATGATTATGCTGGATATAAATCAAATTTATTTGTCGTGGTTGATGATTTTGCAGATAGCTCGATAAATATTTTAGTTTATTGTTTTGCAAAGACTATCGTTTGGGGAGAATTTTTAGATGTCAAACAAGATGTAATGCTAAAGATTATGGATATTTTAAAGCAAAATGGTCTAAATTTCGCATTTCCAAGCCAAAGCTTGTATATTGAAAGTGTCAAAGATAAAATTTAAGGAGAAAACAATGAGTGATGATTTTGACTATGAAGAAGTAGAAGAAGACTACTCTGAATTTAATGACGATGAGGACGATAGTAGCGATAGTTATGACTATAATTATGATGAAAATGACTACAACTACGAAGATAGTGACGAGGACGAAGATAGTTACGACTCTTACTAGAATGACTTAATGAAATTTAATGGAATAAATTTACAGGGAGTTTTGTTTGACACACGATTTTGTAGATCAAAGTAGTTATAAAGCGATCGATGATATCTATAAAACGATATTAGACGTTATGATAGCTGTGAATGCACTATCTTTGTTGCTTTTTATGATCATGGCTACACCGCTACTTTTTATGTGCTTATTATTTATAGCAGCTGGGATATTGCTTAGAATAAAATTTGACATAAAATATAGAGTATTAATATCTCTTGCATTTCACCTAAATATTATATTGCTTGTTACTATTATTGTTACTACTATGGGTTGGAATACTGGAATTTGGATAATACTTGTTGGTGTAATTTTTATAAACTACTTCCTAGCATTTGATTCAAAGAGCCTTACTTATATAATGGCATTTTTAGAATTAATCTTGCTTATACTTCTTTATTTTATTCATAAAGATGAGGCGCCGCTGATCCCATCAGCTATACGAGGGACGATAGTCGTGTGCAGTATTGTTTTTGCTTTTTTTATTGTTTTAAGACTTTCAATGTTTGCAGATATTATCACTTCTAGTGGATATCAGCAAATAAGAAAAGAGACGGAAGAGCTTGAAAAGGACTCAAAGCATGATTTTTTAACGCAGCTTTTAAATAGAAGAACAATAGAAAAAACTTTAAGATTTGAACTAGTTGCCAACAAGGAAAGAAGTGGTAATACAAATTTAGTCATAATGCTAGGCGATATTGATAATTTTAAAAAAATAAATGATACATATGGGCATGACTGCGGTGATGAGGTCTTAAAAGATGTAGCCAGTGCTTTAAAGAAATCATTTAGAGGTAAAGACTATGTTTGCCGCTGGGGCGGAGAAGAATTTTTGATAATCTTGCCCGATACAAAGATAGAATTTATCCACGAAGTGAGCAAAAGGCTTAAAAAACAGATAAACAACGCAAAACTTCCAGATAAAACTCCAGTTACTATGACCTTTGGCATGCTAATATGTGCAAATGGTGTTGAGGTGGATTTTGAGGAAGCCATAACTTTAGTAGATAAGCTGCTTTACGAAGGCAAGCAAAATGGCAAAGACCGTATCGAATTAGAAATTTTAAAAAAGGGCTCGGATGCGTAGAATTTCACTCTATACGACCCAAAAACTTATCATATTTTCAATATTATTAACTCACGTCTGTTATTTTTTTATTTTTTTATTTATGAAAGAAGAAATTCTGGCGGTTATGAATATATTTTCAGTAGCAACCTATCTTTTTCTTTTAAGGCTTATTTACGATAGTCCTGAAAATAACAAGATAACAATGGTAATAGTCCAGCTTGAAATTTTATTTCATGCGTTAGTTTGTATGCTGACACTTGGATGGGGATACGGTTTTGGATTATTGTTTTTAGCATCGTCGCTAATACTATTTTTTACTTCATTTACCTATAAATTTTTTAACTACATAATAGTTGCAACGCAAATAATTTTATCCATAGTCTGCTATATATATTTAGATGGTCAGCCTGTAAAAAATTTTGACGGATTTAGAGATCTACTTTTTGTTTTTAACTTAAGTATGGTTTGTGTATTTTCGGTTGTTGTTTCGTACCTTTTGGAGAGCTCAAATTTATTTATATTTTTAAGTATCTTAGAGGAAAAAGAGATGGCTGAAAATATCTTAAATCACGATCCATTAACAGGGCTTTTAAATCGTACTTCGATGCAGAAAATTTTAAGTCAAAACGATCTTTATAAAAATAGGGACTTTGCTATCGTTATGTGTGATATCGATAACTTTAAAAAGATAAATGATACCTATGGACACGGCGCAGGAGATGCTGTTTTAAAAAGCTTATCAGGCATATTTAAAAACACATTTAGAGATAAAGATAGAGTAGCTAGATTTGGTGGAGAAGAATTTTTAGCAGTCGTCTTGGGCGTAAAAAAAGATGCAGCTGTAAGTATCGTAGAGCGTGTTAGAGAGACTTTGAGTAAAAATATAGTTGAGTTTGAAAACATAAAGATCAACGCAACTATGACTTTTGGAGTAGTTGCTCATGATGGTACGGGAGAATTTAGCTTAGAAAAGATGATAAAACAAGCTGATAATCTACTTTATGCTGGTAAGCGAAGTGGTAAAAATATCGTTATGAGTGCGGATTACGACCCAAAAGCATAAATTTAGAGGCAAGAGCCTCTAAATTTTAATGTCCATACATTAGGTTTGGTAGCCAAAGAGAAATTTGTGGTATATAAGTAACCAAGATAAGACCAAAGAATAAAGTAAGTGTCCACGGCAAGCATGCCATGATTACCTCTTTTAGATTCATATTTGTAAGACCGCTTGCGACAAATAAATTTAGTCCAACAGGCGGAGTCACCATACCTATCTCCATATTTACAACTAAGATAATGCCAAAATGTATCGGATCTATGCCAAGTTGCGTTGAAATCGGAAGCAAAAGTGGCACCATGATCATGATGACGCTTGAAGGCTCCATGAACTGACCCATGATAAAGAGCAGGATATTTACAAATATCAAAAATCCTATCATACCGATATTTGCGTCAAGTATCATCGAAGCGATAGCTTGAGGGATCTGCTCGCTAGTTAGCAAATATGCAAAAACAACAGCGTTTGCGATGATGAAAAATATCATAGCTGTTGTAAGGGCTGAGTCTAAGCAGATATCCCAAAGATCTTTTATCTTTATATCTCTATAGATAAAAAGTGAGATAAATAGCGCATAAACAGCACTTGCCGCAGCAGCTTCAGTTGGAGTAAAAATTCCTCCATAAATTCCGCCGATGACCACAACGACGATCAAAAGCGCCCAAAATGCTTTGGCAAATTTCTGCACTCTTACTTTAAATGGCTCAGCCTTAGTTGCTTTAAAGCCAAGCTTTTTTGCGCCAACATAAGTTTGAACAAGCATAAAAGCGCCGAGCATAAGACCGGGTACAACGCCTGCCATAAAAAGCTTACCGATACTAACCTCAGCAGTTACACCATAAACTATCATAACAACTGAAGGCGGGATCAAAATTCCAAGTGAGCCAGCCGTAGTTATGCCGCCCACCGCGTACTCTTTTGGATAGCCAGCCTCTTTTATCGCTGCAAACATAATTGAGCCAATAGCTACAACCGTCGCAGGCGAGCTTCCAGATACTGCTGCAAAGATGATGCAGGCAAATATTGCACTCATCGGCAAACCACCTGGCAAGTGTCCGACCATAGATTTTGCAAAGTCGATGATACGTCTTGCTGAGCCGCCTTTGCTTAGTAAATTTCCAGCCAAGATAAACATCGGTATCGCCATTAGCGAAAATTTATTGATACCATCAAATATAAGCTGTGGGATCGTAGCGATGTCGATATCTGTAAAAAATATCATCGTTAAAACGGTGCTAGTTCCCAGTGAGACAGCCACAGGCACGCCTATTAGCATCAGTGCAAAAAGTAGGATAAATAAAAATGCTATTGTCATCTTTTTTCTCCCTAGTCTTTGACTACGCTACCATGAGCTAGCTCGTGCGCTTCGTTACTTACGACATGAGCTGCTGGAGTTAGAGCTACTTTGATAGCCTTTTCAGCCGAGCGGTAGCTAGCTGTGACGAAGGCTATAGGAAGCACTAGCATAGGGACCCATTGAGGTATGCCAAGGTCTATGATCATCTGCTCGATCTCGTGAAGAATTTGTAGATAATCAATAGAATAAACCGCGATAAATAACAAAAAGACAGTTGTTAGCACATGAGAAAAGATTAAACATGCTTTTGCAAGGGCTGGTGGAAATTTTTCCACCAAAATAGTTACACTGACGTGAATGCCCTTATTAAAGCCGTATGCCGCGGCAAAAAACGCCGACCAGATAAAAAGATAGTTTGATAGCTCGCTCGCCCAAGACCAGCTTTTATCGAAAAAATATCTAGCCATGACATTTGCAAAGGCTAGCAATGTTCCACTTGCGAGCCCAACTACTGCGATAGTTTTATTTAGTGAGGCTATCGCTATATCAAGGACATTAAAAAAGCTCTTCATTATTTTGTCCCAAGAGTCTTTTCTATGAGGTCTTTACCGATAACATCATAAAATTTAGGATAGATTGACTGCATAACCTTTTGCCACTCGGCTTTTTGTGCGTCATCGATCTTATAAATTTCTAGTTTTTTACTAGCAGCGATGTATTTTTCAAGCTCAGCTATGACGTGAGCGTCCTCTTTTGCTGTCTCTTCTCTCTCGAAAGCTGTTGCTTCGCTTAGAGCTTGTTTTACATTTGCTTTTAGATCATCTGGTAGCTTGCTCCAAAATTTATCACTCATAACGACTAAATAGCCCAAATATCCGTGACTTGAAAGTGTAAGCGAGCTTTGAACTTCGTGAAATTTTGAGTTATAGAAATTTGAAAGTGGGTTTTCAGTCGCATCAACTACGCCTTGTTGAAGTGCAGAATAAACCTCTGAAAATGGTAAAACTTGTGGGTTGCCACCAACTACTTTAATTTGTTCTTCAAGTACCTTTGAGCTTTGGATTCTAAATTTTTGTCCTTTTGCATCTTCTGGCACAAGAACTGGCTTTTTACTTGAGCTAAAATGCTTAAATCCAGCATCCCAATAATCAAGCGCCACAAAGCCTTTTTTTGTAACAAGGGCTTTTAGCTCCTCACCGACCTCGCCATCTTGGACCTTATGAAGGTGCTCTGCATCTTTAAAGATGAAAGGTAGGTCAAATAGCTGAAACTGCGGCACAATAGGCGTAAATTTTGAAAAACTTGGAGCTGCCATTTGAACATTGCCAAGCTTTAACGCGCCAAAAACTCTATCGTCGTCAAGTAGCTGCGCTGATGGGAAGACTTGAACTTTTAATTTACCGCCACTTAGCTCCTCAGCACGTTTAGCAAAAAAGTCAGCTGCCTTGCCCTTTGGTGTAGAAGCTGCAAAAGGACAAAAATTTAGAATCCAAAGCTCAAAGGTACTTGAAGAACAAATTAAAGTAGTTGGTGGCAACCCACAAGT
>NZ_CABPTY010000001.1:688872-836204 GCF_902460415.1 Campylobacter concisus | reverse complement strand
AAACTTTTAAAGTATATTTGTTACTTTTTTACACATAAAATTTATTTTATTTTTACTTTTAATAAATTTTTGAATCCATTTAAACAAATGCATGGGATATTTTGCTCTAAGTTTGCTTTTTCATAAGCTTAAAAGCCAGCTAAAAAATGTAAGTTTAGGTTTGCTTAAATTTAGCCTATATTTTGCGGCTAAATTTAAAAGATTTTTATTTATTAATTTTTTATGGCTATAATACGAAACAACAAATTTTATTATTAAGGAATTATTATGTTTGAACTTAGAAAACTTCCATTTGATGCAAATAGCAATGCAGTAGTTAGCGTAAAAACCTGTGAATACCACTACGGCAAGCATCATGCAACTTACGTAGCAAATTTAAACAATCTTATAAAAGATACAAAATTTGCTGACGCATCATTTTACGAGATCCTAAAAAATAGCGAAGGTGGGCTTTACAACAACGTTGCTCAAGTTTATAACCACGACTTTTACTGGGACTGCATCGCTAAAAAAAGCGAGATGTCAAGCGAGCTAAAAGCTGCGATCGAGGCAAATTTCGCAAATTTCAAAGAGGAATTTTTAAAAGCAGCTACAACGCTTTTTGGCTCAGGCTGGGCGTGGCTTGTATTTGATCCAAGCAGTAAAAAGC
This sequence comes from Campylobacter concisus, assembly GCF_902460415.1. Lineage (GTDB taxonomy): Bacteria > Campylobacterota > Campylobacteria > Campylobacterales > Campylobacteraceae > Campylobacter_A > Campylobacter_A concisus_Y. The sequence goes on along the minus strand of NZ_CABPTY010000001.1, from coordinate 835,555 downwards.
TAGAGATTGTACAAACTAGCAATGCAAAAACTCCAGTGAGTGACGGCAAAGTGCCACTTCTAGTCGTTGATGTTTGGGAGCACGCTTACTACATCGACAACTTCAACGCTCGCCCAAAATACCTAGAGACATTTTATGAGAACATAAACTGGGAATTTGTAAGCAAAGCTTACGAGTGGGCACTAAAGGAGGGCCTTGGCTCAGTTGAGTTTTATACAAAAGAGCTTCATAAATAATATCTGGCGGGGCTTTCCCGCCTTTAAATTTCTGCTTTTATCTAAATTTTTAAAATCATCAAATTTATTAGCAAAAAACTACCTTGTTTTAAAAGAAAGCACAACTTCAAAAATGGCTCAAAATTTTGTTTTAGCAAACAATTTCTCTTAAATTTAAAGCCAGAATATCAAATTTCTACTTTATTAAAAATTTTAAAGCCACTGCTAAATTTATGAGCTATGAACGCGATCTTTACCAATTCAAAAAGGTACAAATTACTCTTTTTATCGATCTGCCCTATTATGGCTAAGCGGTTTTATGCTTAAATTTAAAGCAACTAAACAAAAACTAGCGTAGGCCATCTTGCCTTTAAATTTATCAGCAAAACTTGATTTGATGTTAAAAAATGGTGGTGGGGGGGCAATGTTCACTGTTTCAAAAATGCCCCAAGCTGTATCAATATCAGGCAGGAGTAGCTTAAAATTCAAAAGCCACCCAGCCAAATTTACTCAATTTATCTTTTTGAAGTGTATAAATTTATACCATTTTGTAAGCGTTTTAGCCCCTCAAGCACTCTGGCTCTTTGGGTTGCTATGTTCATACGGAGGAAAAATCTATCTCCCCTGTAAGCATTGCCGTCATTTAGCCAAAGTCCAGCTTTATCACGCAAGAAATTCATAAAGTCGCTTGAATCCTCGCAAAACGCGCTGCAATCAAGCCATAAAAGATAAGTCGCATTTGAAGGCAGAAGTTTTACTGGCAAATTTTGCTCTTTTATGAAATTTATAACGATTTTTTTGTTTTCAAAGAGATAATTTCTAAGCTCATCAAGCCATGTTTGGCTATCGTTAAATGCCGCTATTGTCGCAGTTATCGCAAATGCGTTTGCCTCACCTATCTCATCATAATTTACAGCTGCATTTATTCTGGCACGTATTTGCTCATTTGGCGTGATGATGGCTGAGCTTTGAAGTCCTGCGATATTAAAAGCTTTTGTAGGTGAGATGCATGTGATTGAGTTATTTTTACACTCTTCACTAACGCTGATAAATGGCACATAGCTTAGACCAGGATCAGTTATGTCGCAGTGGATCTCATCGCTGATAACCAAAACATCATGCTTATAGCAAAGCTCGCCTATTTTTTTAAGCGTCTCTTTGTCCCAAATTTTTCCTATTGGATTGTGAGGATTACAAAGAAGCATCATAGTTGTTAGTGGTTGAGCTAGCTTTGCTTCAAGGTCTTCAAAATCAATCTCATAAGAGCCATCTTTATAGATAAGGTCATTTGATAAAATTTCACGGCCATTATTTTTAATGCAGTTAAAAAATACGTGATAGACAGGAGCTTGAACTAAAATTTGATCTCCTGGATTACTAAATCTTCTAATAGCAGTTGAAATCGCTGGTATAACACCAGTGCAAAAGCACATCCAATCGTTTTCAAAGCTAACATCATGACGCCTTTTCCACCAGCCTTTAATCGCTTCATTCCACTCTTCTGGAATGAATGAGTAGCCAAAGACGCCATTATCAAGACGCTTTTGTAGGGCATTTAAAATTTCAGGTGCAGCCTTAAAATCCATATCAGCAACCCACATTGGCAAAACATCGTTTTTCATTCGCCATTTTGATGAGTTAGTGCCATCTCTGCTAATAAGCGTATCAAAATCGTACTTCATAGCTTTTCCTTAAAATAAAATTTTAAATCAATTATAACCCAAAAGATACTAATATAATTTGAAATTTTCTCTCAATTTAATATTTCAAAAGGAAAAATGATGAAATTAGCTCAGGCTCTCATTTTAAGAGCCGATACACAAAAACGTTTAGAGCAGCTAAAAGGTAGGTTGCTTGATAATGCAAAAATGCAAGAAAATGAAAGACCTAGCGAAGATCCAAAGCTTCTTTTAAAAGAGCTTGATAGGCTAAGCGATGAGCTATTTAGGCTGATCTTGGCTATAAATTTAACAAACTCAAGTGCAAAATTTGAAGGCGCGAGCCTAACTGAAATGATCGCTAAAAAAGATACGCTAAGCCAAAAAGTAAGCGTGCTTAGGGATTTTGCCAAAAGCGCAAGCCAAAAGGTCGATCTTTACTCAAATAGTGAGATAAAAATTTTAAGTAGTATTGATGTGGCTATGCTTCAAAAGCAAATAGACGAGCTATCCAAAGAGATCAGAGAGCTAGATATGAAGCTGCAAGAGGCAAACTGGCAAGTTGATCTTGTAGAGTAAAATTTATGGTGGAAATGTAGCTAAAGGCGAGTAAAAAGAAAAATTTATTAGGCTTGCGGGGAGAGAGCAAAAGCTTAAATTTATCCCAGCAATTTAAAAAATGTATTCTTAAAAATAAATGTTACTACCACTTACTGATTTAGCTACGTTTTGGGTGGGTTTGGGGAAGATTAATCTTTATTATGTAAGATTTCATAAAATTTTAAAAGGAAATTTATGAAACTTGATACCTTGATCGTAAAAGGCATTGAAGCTAAAAATAATCCAAATAAAGCTGTCATTCCGCCTATTTTTTTAGCAAGTACATTTGTGCAAGATGATCTTGAAAATTTTCAAGAATTTGCATATTCTCGTGGTAGCAACCCAACCAAAAAAGCATTTGATGAAATTTTTGCAAAGGTTGAAGCCAGCAAATACGCATTTAGCTTTGGCTCAGGCATGGCAGCAACAGCAGCCGCACTTAGCCTTATAAAAACTGGGCGAAAGGTTCTGCTAAATAGTAACGTCTATGGCGGCACTTATAGATATGTTACAACCGTTTTTGAAAGCCACGGCATAAAGAGCGAATTTATAGATGATCTAAATTTTTTAAGCGAAGATGATATAAGTGACGACGTGGCGGCGATATTTATCGAAACTCCGTCAAATCCCCTCTTAAGAGTGACAGATATCGCTAGAATTTCAAAGATCGCTCACAAAAAAGGCGCTCTAGTCATCGTGGATAACACATTTTTAACGCCTTATTATCAAAGAGTGCTTGATCATGGAGCTGATATCGTGGTTTATAGTGCTACAAAATATATCGGCGGACACGCTGACGTGATCGCTGGTATTGTCACGCTAAACGACGATGCTTTGGCTGAGAAGATAAAGTTTGCTAAAAACACGCTTGGTGGCATCATCAGCCCGATGGACGCATACTACCTAATACGTGGGCTTAAAACGCTTAGCGTTAGGTTTGATAGGCAAACGCAAAATACCCATAAAATAATCAAATTTTTGCAGAATAATGACGCTGTTAGCGTGGTGCATTTTGCTGGCTCATATAGCGAGCAAGAGGCAAAGATACAAGCAGCTCAAGCAAGCGACATTGGCGCGCTCATCTCATTTGAGCTTGATGAAAAATATGATGTAAATAAATTTGTAAAATCGCTAGAAATTTTTGATCTAGCGGTAAGTCTTGGTGGCGTAGAAAGCCTCATTTGCAGGCCTGCAACGATGACGCATGAGGCGTATCCAAAAGAGGTGCTAGATAAGATCGGCATAAAGCAAAACTTGCTTCGATTAGCAATCGGTATCGAAAACGCTGATGATCTAATAGCAGATCTTGATCAAGCATTTAAAAAAGCAAAAAAATAATAAAGGAGATAAATATGGCAACTACAAAATTTAAAGGTAGTGAGGTAAATTTAAGTGGAAACGAGGTCTTTGTAGGCTCTTATGCGCCTGAAGCAAAAGTCGTAGCACAAGATCTTAGCGAGTTTAGTGTAGGCGGAAGTAATGGTGTAGAAGTACTTGTCTGCTTGCCATCACTTGATACTGGCGTTTGCGCAGCAGAGGCTCGTAAATTTAACGAAAAAGTAGCTGGCAAACATGGTGTAAAACTAAGCATCATCTCAAATGATTTACCATTTGCGATGGGGAGATTTTGCACGACTGAAGGCATAGAAAATTTATGTGTTGGAAGCGACTTTAGATACAGAGAATTTGCTAAAAACTATGGCGTTTTAATGAGCGATGGCCCGCTAAAAGGGCTACTTGCAAGAGCGGTATTTGTCATCAATGATGGCGTAATAATTCACAAACAAATCGTCCCTGAAGTGACAGAAGAGCCAAACTACGATGCAGTATTTGATGCTATTAAAAGTAGCGGTAGTTGCGGTTGTGGCTGCCATTAAAAAAGGCGTTATCTAGGCATCTATTTGATGCTTAGATAATTAATCTTAGTCAAATAGAGATTTTTCAAAAGATTTTACTACAAAGCTTTTTCTATGAAGACTTGAATAGCCAAACTTAGCAATGGCTTCTAGATGCGCCTTTGTGCCATATCCTTTGTGTCCAGCAAAGCCATACTTTGAGTAAATTTTATCCCAGCCTTTCATCAAACTATCACGGCTAACCTTTGCTAATATGCTAGCAGCGCTTACCCCAGCGACTTTGCTATCAGCTTTTATCATCGTTGTGATACCAACGCCATAGTCTAAATTACCATCATAAATGATCTCAAAACCCTCAAAATGCGCCTTAAAAATTTTGAGCGCTCGTCTTAAGCACTCGCTTAGCCCAAGTTCGTCTATTTGCGCATTTGAGAAGTAGATGATGAGAAAATTTGAGCTTTTTATAATCTCTTTAAAAAGCTCCTCGCGCTTTTTTGCAGTTAGTTTTTTGGAGTCGTTTAAGCCTGAAATTTCTTTATTAAGCACGCAGGCCGCTACACTTAAAGGCCCAGCTAAAGCCCCACGCCCAGCTTCATCTATGCCACAAATTTTTGCCATTAAAGTCCGATTTCATCGCTAAAGTAAGGTCTTAGCTCATCAAGTGGCACGCTAATTTGCTCCTCATTTAAAAAGGTAAGCCCAAGTGGCGAAAGTACAAAATTTTCGCTAACGCCTGCTGTTGCGAGGATTGCTTTTAGATGGGGGTCGTTCATATCTTTAAAAATCTGCTTTAACTTTAGCTTTTTGTTGGTTTTAAGCAAGACGACATCGCAGCTAGTTTTATTATTTTTATAGGTGCAGATGCTTTTTATTTTGTCATTTATATAGTAGATGTTATCTAGGCTTTCAAATTGGTTATTTGGCCATTTTTTACGTTCGCTTTTTAAGTCATAAAGCGTCGAGAGTAATTTATTCTTATTTTTTTTAGCCGATTCTTTGGCAAATATATCGTTAATTATAGCTTCGTATCTCGTGCCATTTGCTTCAATCATTTGGATGCCAATATTTAGCATTTCATACTCTTTTTCTTTTTTGATAGTCGCATTATAGGCTTTGTTTTTAACGATTATTTTGCCCTTTAGCTCGCCATTTTCATTTTTAACGTCTAAATTTATCTTATCAGATACAGCATTTAGCGACGAAATTTCACTGCTATTTTGCTCAAGATTACCTTTTTCGTAGTCGTATTTTGTACCATCAAAAAAGATATGTCCGCTTATCTTGGCCGGCACTTTAAAGCTCTTACTTTGCTTAAAATTTTCAAATTCATCTTTAAAATAGTTCATATAAACTTCAAATTTTATACCATTTGCCTCACCAATAAATTTATAAAATTTTGCCCAGTTTTCGTGATTTATCTCATAGCCAAATAGACCTACTATAAGTATAAAAATCCCAATAAATGCTCTCATGTCCGTCCTTTATAGTTTTTTTGATTATAGCTTCTTTACTTTAAGCTTTTAAAACAATAATCAAATAAAGGTTTAAATTTATAAACCTAGACTCCACCTAGAAAAGGGCAAAATTTCGCATTTTATGCCCTCAAAGCTAAGCTCGGCTTGGTTTGCGACGCTGATTATCTGAAGCTTACTTACACCCAGCTCTTTTAAGCTTGCGTGGAGTTTTTTAAATTTTAAAAAGATGATCTCTGGTGCAGAAAACGGTACACAGATGATCGCGATCTTCCTTTTATTAAGGAAGAAATCAATCTCTTTTGTGTAGTAAATTTCATCTTTAAATTTAAGCAATTCGCAAAAAACGACATTTGCAAAGACAGCTAAAAAATCCTTTTTTAGGTATAAAGCGTTGCGAAGTGCAAAATTTGTAAAGTAGAGCTTTTTACTCGTGCTGCTCTCATCTAAATTTGGTACTAATTCTATAAAGCCATTTTCATTAAGGCTGGCTACTGTGTTATAGACACTATCTTTTGAGATTTTCATCTGCTCTTTTAGGTTTTTGTAGATACCAAAAGTACTAAGCATATCGTGGCATTTTGGAGCACATTCTTTTAAAATCGCAATACTTTGCTCGCTTAAATTTGCTCTTAAGAGCTGTTGTAAGTGAGCTGTGACCTCGCTGGAGTCCAAAAAAGCACTTGCTATCTCGTTGCCGTGAGCCAAAAAGTAGCTAAAAAGCAGATCTTGATCCAAATTTTTCTTAAAAAATAGTATAAATTCCTCGTAATCGAGATAGTTTAAATTTATACGAGCAAAGCCGTCAATCGTGAGTGAAAATTCCTTGCTTGTAAGGATGATATTTTCAAGTGTTGCACCCTTTAAAAAGCCTAAATTTATAAGGTCGGCGGCTTGTAAATTTTCAACTGCAAGAACCTTTATCTGAGCATTTTTTTCTAAAAATTCTTTTAAATTTGCTAAAAGCAAGGCTCTGTCTATCCTTAGATCGTCTAAATTTACATAAAGTCTTTCTTCGCTTTTATAATGGCTCAAAAACTCATAAACAAGGGCTGTTTTGCCACTTGAAATGGCGCCTATTATAAGCGTCTTTGGCGAGATGATTTCGTATTTTCTGGGGATAAATTTACTTGATTTAAGCGGCTGATTGTAATAAAGCTCTAATTGGTTCATTTTCTCCCCTTTGTAAGATGTATATGTAAATTTTTGTTATACCGTCAATTTCCCCCCCCCCTGTTATAAGCGCAATCTCATCGCTTGTTAGTTCATAAAGCTCAAAGACAAGTTTGTCTATTTTTTCGTCACTTGCCTTGATTTTGTCGTTTAGCGCGTCGATATTTTCTTTGGCTTCTAGCTTTTCATCAAGAGTTAAAGTAGGCATGTGCTTCTCATAAAGCTTGATTTTTTCATTGGCTTTTAAAATTTCATCGACCAAATTTATTATCTCGTTTGCTAAATTTTCATTTTGTGGCGTGATTTGTGGGATAGGTAAAATCTCTAAGCGATTTATTTTTATTTCGCCTTCAAGTCCGCCTCCAGCATAGAAAAAGTTGAAAATTTTATAAACAGCTGTTGAATTTAAAAAGGCTAATAAAAATTTTAGATTTTCGCCAGTTATGCAATATGCAGTATTGTCTGGAATATTATTATTTGCATCGTAAGCAAATTTTGGGCTTTGTACCATTCTGGCGCATAAAATTTTCTCTTTTTCGAATTCCTCCAGATATGCGCAGTTTCGCAGATTATAAGGAGTGGCTCCTTTATCAGAACGATTGGAAAGTTTCGGCTCAAATTTATCAAGATATAGTTTTAGCTTAGGAAAATTATCTATATTTATGCGAGGCTTGGTGCCATATCCATTATGAATATTTATGAGCCACAGCCCAGCCCACTCATAGTCATAACGCTTTATGTCTCGACCCCTTAAGATCGGTCTAATGAGCTTTTGTGTCTGTTCTCTTTCGTCCCCAATGCAAGTACTTAAAATTTTATCACGAGTGTCGCTATCTACAATGAATGCTTCGTTTAATCCAGTTAAAATTCCACGATAAATATTTACACCCCAATCTTTTAATGGTCTTGCAACTTTTTCGATCTTGCTTTTTAGCTCAAATTTGCTGTTATCGAGGAAAGTGAAATTTGTTTCGGTTAGTGTGGATTGTGGTATTTGGATAAATTTTTGCATTTTTAAATTTATGGTGCTCGAAGCTAGGAAATTAAATTTTGAATTTTCATCAGCTCTTATTTTTTTAAAAATGGTAATCGCACTATCTACACTTGCGTCTTCAAAAACTCTAACCCCAGTAAAATCGATAATGTGTGTTATTTGTGTATTTTCTAATATAAATTTACGTAAATTTTTACCATAGCTGGCACGGAAAAATTTATTTGAACATATAAAACCTAAAAGTCCATTTTCTTTTAGGTGTGTAATGCCAAGCTCATAAAAATAGACAAACAAATCAGCCGTGCCGCTATAAGCTTTATATTTTTGTAGGGCTGGCTTTTGCTCTTTTATCGCCTCTTGTCTGACATAGGGAGGATTGCCGATAACGACATCAAATTTAAAGTCAAAAGGAAATTCTAAAAGCGAGTTTGCTGCTACTAAATTTTTACTAAGATCTGTTAAAACTCGTCCCTTGGCAGCTGTGCGGAGCCAAAGAGATAGTCTGGCGATCTCGACTGCATCGGCATTTATATCTACGCCGTAAAGGTTATTTTCTAAAATCGTGCTTTCTATATCGTAAAGCCCCAAGCCCTCGCCCTCATATACTTTGCGGTAAGTGTCTAATGCGCCATGCTCGCTAATGAGAAATTCTAAAGCTTGGTTTAAAAACGCACCAGAGCCACAAGCTGGATCAAGTATCTTAAGAGATAAGAGCCACTCACGGTAAGCATAAATTTTGTCTTTGATCTCACTTTCTGCTTTGGTCAATTTTTTGGGATTTTTTGGTGCTAGTAACTCATTTAGATCAAGCCCTAGCTCATCTTTTTTGGCCTTACAAAGCGCACCAAGCGAATTTTCAACTATAAATTCTGTTATAAACTCTGGCGTATAAAATATGCCATCTTTTTTGCGTTTGCTCTGCTTGGCATCAAACTCATCACCATTTATTTGCGCATTTAGCTCTTCAAGGTCGTTTAGTGAGCTTTCAAAGATATGTCCTAGGATATTTACACCGATGTCGCTTAAAAAGTCATAGTCGCTTAAAAACTGCGCTTCAAGTACGCTATCGTCTATCTTTAGTCCATCAAGCTCAGTATCTGTGGCAAAAAGACCGCCATTATAGCGTTTGATATCAAGACGTTCACTGCCTTCATCAATGGCTTTAAAGTAAATTTTGTAAAAGTCATAAAAACTAAGCTCAGTAACTTGGTTTTGAAATTTATCTTTTATCTCGGCTATCGTGCGAAGTCTTAGTAGTCCGCGGTCTTCGGCAAATAGTATAAAGACAAACCTATCACATAGTTTTTGAGTTAGGCTTAAAAGCCTATTTTTATCAACGCTAGTATTGTTTTTGCAAATATTTTTAAAAAGAGTAAGTCTAAATGTGCTAAAGTCTTTATAAAATTTATTTGAAATTTCGCGCTCGTGAGTGGCAAATTTCTCTTTTAGCTTTAGCGGCAGATCCGTGCTAATGCTCTCAAAGCTAAGCAGCAAATGAAGTCTTTTAAACTCGTCAAAGCTTGCTGTAAAAAGGTCAAATTTTTCAAATGTTGTTTTATTGCCGATGTAAAAACGCAGTTCATTAAAATTTGAAACAACGACATATTTGGCATTTTCATGCGAGATAAAATAGCGAAAAGCTTGATCTACTGGGCTAAGCTCGCGGTTGGACGGAGTTTTATCAAGATGCTGTGTAGTCTGATCTTTTAGCTCGATCACGCATCTAACTTCGCCATTTATCAGTATCGCCCCATCTGCTTTTTTGCCGTCAGTTTCGTTCTTTTTCTCACGTTCAAGATTGAAATTTGTAGGATTAGTAGTGTCCAAAGTGTAGCCAAGGCAGTCTTCAAAGATATCTTTTAGAAACTGAGTTTGAAATTTCTCTTCTTTGAAGCTCTTAATGTCGCTAGCTTTTGCCTGATACATTTGCAAATTTATATAACGCTTTTTAAGCTTTTCTTCGTCTTGATCTTGGGTTAGTAAGAATTTTGTATTAAAGATCGGCATCTTTTCTCTTTAAAATTTTAATTTCTTGGAATCTTATCTTTTTAAATTTTATATCTTCCTTATTAAAAGGAAATAATTAATCAAAATTCATCAAAAAATAACGTTTTTCTTGACAACTATAATAGCTTTTTTGTAAAATCGCGTTCTCTTTACGAAAAGACAATCGTCTTTGCTCGTACGATCGCTTGATCCTATGCGAGTTATTTTGATGTAAAGAGGTCGCGAGTTTGCGACAAGTTCTTTTTAAAGGAAAACACATGGAAAGAATCAGGTTAAAGCTAAAAGCTTACGACCATAGAGTTCTAGACCGCACTGTTGCAGCAATCGTAGAAGCTGTCAAACGAACAGGTGCCGACGTTCGTGGCCCGGTACCAATGCCTACAAAGATCAAACGCTATACAGTCTTAAAATCTCCACACATCAACAAAGACTCACGTGAGCAGTTTGAGATGAGAATACACGCTCGTATGCTTGACATCGTAGCTGCTACTCCAGAAACTGTAGATAGCCTAACAAAACTCGACCTAGCTCCAGAAGTTAACGTCGAAGTTCGTGCGATGAAATAAGCGGACAAAAGGATAAGAGTATGGAATATATTGTAGAAAAAATAGGCATGAGTAGAACGATTGCCACGAAGAGTACGCCAGTTACACTACTTAAGCTAGTTGAGGCTAAAGTATGTGAGATCGACGAAAACAAACGTGCTATCGTAGCGTATGCCCACACTAAAGCAAACAACAAAGCTATCGCTGGTCAGCAAAAGAAATACAATCTGACTGCAGAATTTAACAAATTTGCTACGCTTGAAGTAGCTAATAGCGAAGTTGGAAACCTAGACTTTACACCATTAAATGAGGCTAAAATTTTAAAAGTTAGCTTTAACTCAAAAGGTAGAGGCTACCAAGGTGTAGTAAAAAGACATGGTTTCGGTGGTGGTCCAAAAAGCCACGGCTCACGTTTCCACAGACGCCACGGTTCAATTGGTAACTGCGAATGGCCAGGTCGTGTTCAACCAGGTATGAAAATGGCAGGACACATGGGCAATGAGAAAGTTACTGTTAAAAACGAGCTAATAAGCTTTGACGCTCAAAATAGCATCGTAGTTGTAAAAGGTTGCGTTCCTGGTCACAATGGTGCAATGGGTAAAATAAGGATTGTAAAATGAGTAAAATTCACGTATTAAACGATAAATTTGAAAATTCAGGCGAGCTAGAGCTTCCTGCAAGCTACGCTGAAGTAAATCCGCACAACCTATATCTTTATGTAAAATCTTACCTTGCTGGTATAAGAGCAAATACGGCTCACACTAAAAGCCGTGCTTTTGTAAGCGGTGGTGGTAAAAAACCATGGAGACAAAAAGGACGTGGTGGTGCAAGAGCGGGTTCAACTAGAACTAACGTTTGGGTAGGCGGTGCAGTTGCATTTGGTCCAACAAACGAGAAAAACTATTTTCAAAAAGTCAATAAAAAACAAAAAAGACTAGCTCTTGAGTACGCTTTGGCAGTAAAAGCACAAGATGGTAAAATTTTCGCAGTAGATAGCATCTCAATCGAGTCTGGAAAGACAAAAGATGCAGCTAATATCATCAAAAATTTAAAAGTAAAAGACGCGCTTATCGTTAAAGATTTACTAGACGATAAAACACTACTTGCTTTTAGAAATTTAGCAAACTGCTATGTAGTAGATGCAAATGAGGTAAATGCTTATCTTGTCTCTACATTTAGTTCGGTTATTATTGAAAAAGCTGCACTAAAAACTATAACAAAAGAGGGCTAAAATGGCGGATATAACTGATATCAAAACAATTATTTATACAGAAAAAACTCTAGGCCTTCAAGAACAAGGCGTTGTTGTTATCCAAACTTCACCAAGAGTTACAAAAAACAGCTTAAAAGCGGTTTTGCAAGAGTATTTTGGAGTAACGCCTGTTCGCGTAAATTCACTTAGAATTAGCGGCAAGGTTAAGCGTTTTAGAGGAAGAGCAGGCCAACGTGACGAGATAAAGAAATTCTACGTTAAGTTACCTGAAGGCGTAAGCCTAGAAAATACGGAGGCGTAAGATGGCTATAAAATCATATAAACCATATACACCTAGTCGTAGATATATGACTGGACTAAGCTCTGAAGACATAACAGCTAAACCAAGCGTTAGAAGCTTGCTTGTTAAACTACCTGCAACTGGCGGTAGAAACAACAATGGTCGTATAACTTCAAGACATAAAGAAGCAGGTGCAAAAAAACTTTATCGTATCATCGACTTTAAACGTCGCAAATTTGGTATAGAAGGTAAAGTTGAAGCGATCGAGTACGATCCAAACAGAAACTGCCGTATCGCTCTTATAGCTTACAAAGATGGCGAAAAACGCTATATCATTAGACCAAATGGCCTAAATGTTGGCGACGTTATCGCATCTATCGATGAGGGCTCACTAGATATTAAACCAGGCAACGCTATGAAATTAAGATTTATCCCAGTTGGTACTATCGTTCATAACGTAGAGTTAAAACCCGGCAAAGGCGCTCAGATAGCTCGTTCAGCTGGCGGTTATGCTCAGCTAATGGGTAAAGAAGAGAAGTATGTTATCTTAAGAATGCCAAGTGGCGAGATGAGACAAGTACTAGCTGAGTGTATGGCAAGTATCGGTGTAGTAGGCAATGAAGACTGGGCTAACATCACTATAGGTAAAGCTGGACGTAATCGCTACCGCGGTATCCGCCCACAAACACGTGGTTCTGCTATGAACCCAGTTGATCACCCACACGGCGGTGGTGAAGGTAAGAAAAATTCAGGCCGTCACCCAGTTACTCCATGGGGTAAACCAACTAAAGGTGCTAAGACTCGCCGTAAAAAAGCTAGCGATAAGCTTATAATTTCAAGAAGGAAAGGAAAATAGAGATGGCAAGATCACTCAAAAAAGGTCCTTTCGTAGATGATCATGTAATGAAAAAAGTTATTGCCGCAAAAAATGCAAACGATAACAAACCAATCAAAACTTGGTCAAGACGTAGCACGATTGTACCTGAAATGATTGGACTAACATTTAACGTTCACAATGGCAAGAGCTTTATTCCTGTATATGTTACAGAAAATCATATAGGCTATAAACTTGGCGAATTTGCTCCAACACGCACATTTAAGGGTCATAAAGGCTCAGTGCAAAAGAAAATCGGCAAGTAAGGGAAGATAATATGAGTAAAGCAATTATAAAATTCGTAAGACTTTCTCCTACAAAAGCAAGACTTATAGCAAGAGAAGTTCAAGGCATGAATGCCGAGCTAGCACTTGCAAGCTTGCAATTTATGCCAAATCGTGGTGCTAAATTTATAGCAAACGCTATTAGCTCAGCAGTAGCAAATGGCGGATTTGAGCCAGAAGAGGTTGTAGTAACTAGTTGCCGCGTTGATGCTGGTCCTGTATTAAAGAGATTTAGACCAAGAGCAAGAGGAACAGCGAGCAAAATTCGCAAACCTACTTCTCATGTAATGGTAGAAGTATCTAAACCTGAAAAGAAGGAAGCATAATATGGGACAAAAAGTAAATCCAATAGGTCTTAGACTAGGAATTAACCGCAACTGGGAATCTAGATGGTTTCCAACCAAACAAAGTCTTCCTGAAAATATCGGTGAAGATTATAAAATTCGTGCATTTTTAAAGAAAAAACTTTACTATGCAGGAATTAGCCAAATTCTAATCGAAAGAACGGCTAAAAAACTTCGTGTAACCGTAGTTGCAGCTCGTCCTGGTATCATCATCGGCAAAAAAGGTCAAGATGTTGAAAACCTAAAGAACGAAGTTAGCAAACTTATCGGTAAAGAAGTAAATGTAAATATCAAAGAAGAAAGAAAAGCTCAAGCTTCAGCTCAACTTGCTGCTGAAAACGTAGCTATGCAACTTGAAAAGCGTGTCGCATTTAGACGTGCTATGAAAAAAGTTATCCAAGGTGCTCAAAAATCAGGCGCTAAGGGTATCAAAATTTCAGTTGCTGGTCGTTTAGGTGGTGCTGAGATGGCAAGAACCGAGTGGTATCTAGAAGGTCGCGTTCCGCTTCATACTCTTAGAGCAAAGATAGATTACGGTGTAGCTGAGGCTCATACGACTTATGGAAACATAGGTATTAAAGTATGGATTTTTAAAGGTGAGGTTCTTCAAAAAGGTGTTCAGCCTGAGAAAACTGAAGAAGAAGCACCTAAGAAAACACGTAGAGCAAGAAGAGGTAAATAATTATGTTGATGCCTAAAAGAACGAAATTTCGTAAGCAAATGAAAGGTCGCAACCGTGGTTATGCGACTCGTGGAGCATCTTTAGCAACTGGCGAATTTGCACTTAAAGCTGTTGAAGCTGGTAGAATAAATTCTCGCCAAATAGAAGCTGCTCGTCAAGCTCTAACTCGTCATGTAAAAAGACAGGCTAAAATTTGGATAAGGGTTTTCCCTGATAAGCCACTTACTAAAAAACCTCTACAAACTCGTATGGGTAAAGGTAAGGCTGGAGTTGAAGAGTGGGTTATGAATATCAAACCTGGTCGTATAATATTTGAAATGGCTGGTGTTAGCGAAGAGCTAGCTCGTGAAGCTTTAACTTTGGCTCTACACAAACTTCCTTTCAAATCAAAATTTGTAACGCGAGAGAGTGAAAATGAAATATACTGAGTTAAAAGATAAGAGCGTTGCAGAATTAAACGCGTTGCTAAAAGAGAAAAAGGTGCTTTTATTTACTTTAAGACAAAAGCTAAAAACTATGCAGTTAAGCAACCCTAATGAGATTAGTGCTGTTCGCAAAGAGATAGCTCAGATCAACACTGCAATTAGTGCAACAAGACAAGGGGCGTAAAATGGCATTAAAAAGAGAAATTCAAGGTGTTGTTTTACAAAAAGCTGGAGATAAAACAGCTACTATTTTGGTAGAAAGACGCGTTATGCACCCAAGATACCATAAATTTGTAAAACGCTTTAAAAAGTATTTAGTTCACGATGAGAAAAATGAGACAAGAGCAGGCGATACAGTTGTTGCGATCGAGTGCAGACCACTTTCAGCTCGCAAGAATTTTCGCTTAAAAGCTGTATTGGCAAAGGGAGTTGAGTAATGATTCAAAGTTTTACAAGACTTGCAGTTGCTGATAATAGTGGTGCAAAAGAGTTAATGTGTATAAAAGTTCTTGGCGGCAGCAAAAGAAGATACGCTACACTTGGCGATATCATAGTTTGCTCTGTTAAAAAAGCTCTTCCAAATGGTAAGATCAAAAAAGGACAGGTTGTAAAAGCTGTTGTCGTAAGAACTAAAAAAGAGGTTCAAAGAGATAATGGTTCGTTAATCCGCTTTGACGAGAATGCAGCTGTTATACTTGATAGCAAAAAAGAGCCAGTCGGCACTCGTATTTTTGGACCAGTTGGACGTGAAGTTAGATATGCTAACTTTATGAAGATTGTTTCGCTAGCTCCGGAGGTTTTATAATGGCTAATGTAAAATTTAAAGTCAAAAAAGGCGATACTGTTAAGATCATCGCTGGTGACGATAAAGGCAAAACTGGTAAAATTTTAGCAGTTCTTGCAAAAAAAGGTCAGGTTATAGTTGAGGGATGCAAAATAGCTAAAAAAGCTATCAAACCAAGCGAAAAAACTCCAAATGGTGGTCACGTAAATAAAGAGATGCCAATTGACATATCAAATGTCGCGAAAGTTGAAGGATAAGAGATATGAGTAGATTAAAAGATAAATTTAACGAAACTATCAAGCCAGCTCTCGTAAAAGAATTTGACATCAAAAATCCAATGCTTATCCCTGCACTTGAGAAAATTGTGATCAGTGTAGGCGCTGGAGACTCTGCTAAAGATCAGAAAGTGCTTCAAAATATGGCTGATACCATTTCACTTATCGCTGGACAAAAAGCAGTTATCACTGATGCTAAAAAATCAGTTGCTGGCTTTAAAGTTCGCGAAGGTTTCCCTGTTGGTATCAAAGTAACTTTGAGAAAAGAGCAAATGTATGCTTTCTTAGATAAGCTAATCAGCGTTGCTCTCCCAAGAGTTAAAGATTTCCGTGGTCTTCCAAAAAATGGCTTTGATGGACGTGGAAACTATAACTTCGGTCTTAGCGAGCAGCTAATGTTTCCAGAGGTTGAGTATGATAAAATTTTACGAACTCATGGTATGAATATTACGATTGCTACTACGGCTAAAAATGATAAAGAGGCATTCAAATTGCTAGAGCTATTTGGTGTGCCGTTTGCAAAAGGAAAGTAAAATGGCAAAGAAATCAATGATAGCAAAAGCTGCACGCAAGCCAAAATTTGCGGTTCGCGGCTATACTAGATGCCAAATTTGCGGTCGTCCGCACTCTGTTTATAAAGATTTTGGAATTTGCCGTGTTTGCCTAAGAAAAATGGCTAACGAAGGCCTAATACCTGGTCTTAAAAAAGCAAGTTGGTAAGGAAGAGAAATGTTAAACGATTTAATATCAGATGGATTAACACGCATTAGAAATGCAAGTATGAGAAAGCTTGAAACTGCGAAATTGCTTCATTCTAAGGTTGTTGAGGCTACTCTTTCTATCCTTGCAGCAAAAGGCTATGTAGAGAGCTACAACGTTATCGAAGAAGGTAACAAGAAATTTATAAATGTAGTTTTAAAGTATGATGAGTACGGCAGAAGCGTTATAAACGAGCTTAAAAGGGTTTCAAAACCTGGTCGTCGTGTTTATCAAGGCAAAGACGACATTAAGCGTTTTAAAAATGGTTACGGAACAGTTATCGTTAGCACAAGCAAAGGCGTTATGAGCGGTATTGAAGCAAGTAAAGCTGGCGTTGGCGGCGAAGTTCTTTGTACAGTTTGGTAATAAACTGCATTAAACGCTATTTAACCTTATGATTTTAAGGTTAAATTTTTAGCTTGGTAAAATTTTAGATTTTGCCAAAGCTAAATTTAGAAATTCAAATGAAGGTTTCGTCAAATTTGACGATAAAATTTACGGCATTGTGGTGTTTATTCGTAAATGTAGGAACACCCTAGACAAGTAAAGGAAAAAAATGTCACGTATTGGAAAACAGCCTATCGCTATCCCAAGTGGTGTAGACGTTAGCGTTGAAAATAATGTCCTAAAATTTAAAAAGGGCAATCATATAAAAGAGCTTGACACAAAAGGTCATGTTGATGTCAAGGTAGAAAATGGTCATATAGTTTTTGCTCCAAAGGGCGAAGATCGCCAAAGTAGAGCTTACTGGGGAACATATAGAGCACTTGCTAATAATATCGTAACTGGTATCACTGCGGGATTTACTCGCCAGCTTGAGATCAACGGCGTTGGTTACAAAGCAGCTGCAAAAGGTAAAATTTTAGAGCTTTCTCTTGGTTTTTCACACCTTATCAACTATGAGCTACCAGCAGGCGTTGAAGCTAGTGTTGAGAAAAACGTTATTACTATCAAAGGTGATGACAAACAAGTAGTAGGCCAAGTGGCTGCTCAAGTTAGAGGATTTAGACCACCTGAGCCATACAAAGGCAAGGGCGTTAAATACATAGAAGAACGTATCATCCGCAAAGCGGGCAAGACATCTAAGAAGTAAGGGGCGGTAAATGACAGCAAAAGTACTAAAAAGAAAAATCGCTCTTAGAATTAAGAGAAAAAGAAGAATCAGAGGTAAAATTTCTGGTGTTGCAACTTGCCCAAGAGTTTCTATTTTCAAATCAAATAGAACTATTTACGTTCAAGCAATTGACGACGTTACAGCTACTACACTAGCTGCAGTTGATGGTAGAAAATTAGGCATAAAAGCAAATAAAGAAGGTGCGGTCACTTTAGCTAAAGAATTTGCTAAGGCTTTAAAAGCTAAGAATATAGATGTTGCAGTTTTTGATAGGAATGGTTATTTGTATCATGGCGTTATCGCAGCATTTGCTGAAGCTTTAAGAGAAAATGGCGTCAAGCTATAACCCAAAGGAAAATCGATGGAAAAATATAATAGAGAAGAATTTGAAGAAGTAATCGTCGATATCGGTCGGGTTACAAAGGTTGTTAAAGGTGGTCGTAGATTTAGATTTACAGCTTTAGTTGTTGTTGGTAATAGAAATGGCCTAGTCGGCTTTGGATATGGCAAAGCTAAAGAGGTGCCAGATGCGATGAGAAAAGCAATTGACGACGCATTTAAAAATATTATCCACGTTAAGATCAAGGGCACAACTATTCCTCACGATGTAGAAGTAAAATACAACGCAAGTAGAATGCTACTTCGCCCAGCTAGCGAGGGTACTGGTGTTATCGCTGGTGGTAGTGCACGTCCTATTATCGAGCTTGCAGGTATTAAGGATATCCTTACTAAATCACTTGGCTCAAACAACTCAGCAAACGTCGTTCGTGCTACTATAAAAGCACTTAGTTTGCTAAAAAGCTAAGAGAAAGGAGTTAAGATGGCATTAGAAAAATTAACACCTGCTGCAGGTTCAACTCATGCAACCAAAAGAATAGGTCGTGGTCAAGGTAGCGGCAATGGCAAAACTGCTGGCAAAGGTAACAAAGGTCAAAGAGCAAGAAAAGGCTACAATGAGAAAAGAGGTTTTGAGGGCGGACAGCAACCACTTCAAAGACGTCTTCCAAAAGTAGGTTTTACTTCTAAATTTGAAAAACCTTATGTTATTAATGTTGAGAAAATTGTAGCTATAAAAGAGCTTGCTGAAATTTCAATAGCAACAATAGCTAGCGTTCATAAAATTTCAAAGAGCGTTACTAAGATAAAACTAATCGGTGCAAGCGCAAAAGCTCTTGCTTCTAAGATCAAAGACGAGAACGTTAGCGTTAGCGGAACAAAATAATGGATAAAACACTGACCAACAAGATTTTAATCACGTTGGCATTTTTGTTCGCATACAGGATACTGGCTTATGTGCCAGTTCCTGGTGTTAATGTCGACGTAATTAAAGAATTTTTTAATTCAAACAACAGCAATGCCTTGGGTCTATTTAATATGTTTAGTGGTAAAGCTGCTGAGCGTTTAAGTATTATCTCTTTGGGTATCATGCCTTATATTACAGCTTCGATCATTATGGAGCTTTTAGCAGCAACATTTCCAAAATTAGGTCAGATGAAAAAAGAACGTGACGGTATGCAAAAGTATATGCAAATCATACGTTATGCAACTATCGTTATCACTCTTGTACAATCAATCGGTGTTTCCATCGGACTTCAAAGCTTAAGCGGACGTGGTGGCGAACAAGCTATCATGATTGATATAAATTTATTTATCGCGATCTCTGCTGTGTCTATGCTAACTGGAACTATGCTACTTATGTGGATAGGCGAGCAAATAACACAACGTGGTATAGGCAATGGTATAAGTCTTATCATCTTTGCAGGCATCGTCTCTGGCATACCTAGTGCGATCGGTGGAACTGTAAATTTAGTAAACACCTCTGAGATGAATTTCCTAACAGTCATCGCTATTTTGGTGATTATCTTAGCCACCATCGGTGCTATCATATTTGTTGAGATGGGTGAAAGGCGTATCCCTATTTCTTACTCAAGAAAAGTTATAATGGAAAATCAAAACAAACGTATAATGAACTATATACCGATCAAAATAAATTTAAGCGGCGTTATTCCACCGATATTTGCTAGTGCGATTTTGATGTTTCCAAGTACGATTTTACAAGCTAGTACAAATCCGATCATCCAAGCTATCAATGACTTTTTAAGTCCAAATGGCTATATGTTTAACTTTTTAACATTTTTATTTATTATCTTCTTTGCGTTTTTCTACGCATCTATTGTGTTTAATACAAAAGATATAAGTGAAAATTTAAAGAAACAAGGCGGATTTATCCCAGGCGTTAGACCAGGTGAGAGTACAGCTAGCTATTTAAATGAAGTAGCTGGCAGGCTAACTTTGGGCGGTGCTTTATACTTGGGTATCATTTCAACACTGCCTTGGGTACTTGTAAAGACTATGGGTGTTCCATTTTATTTTGGTGGCACGTCAGTACTTATCGTTGTTTCAGTAGCACTTGATACTATGAGACGTATAGAAGCTCAGTCTTATACAAATAAATACCAAACTCTAAGCGCAGTAGGTCTATAAAATGGCTATCACGCTAAAAAGACCAGCTGAGATAGAGAAAATGAGAGCGGCGAACAAGATCGTCGCTCGAACTCTTGATCACGTTTCTACGATCATAAAACCTGGAATTTCACTTCTTGAGATAGATAAAATTTGTGAAGATATGATAAGGGCTGCTGGAGCAAAACCTGCTTTTAAAGGGCTCTATGGCTTTCCAAATGCAGCTTGCATAAGCGTCAATGAAGTGGTGATCCACGGAATCCCAAATGAATACAAGCTAAAAGAGGGTGATATCGTTAGCGTTGATATCGGCTCAAATTTAGATGGTTATTTTGGTGATTCAGCTAGGACTTTTGGGGTTGGTAAAATTTCAAAAGAAGACGAGGCTTTGATCGCGTGCTCAAAAGATGCACTATATTTTGCGATAGATTTCATAAGAGCTGGTATGCATTTTAAAGAAATTTGCTACGAGCTTGAGAAATTTATACTAGATAGAGGCTATGTACCTTTACGTGGATATTGCGGTCACGGTATAGGAAAAAGGCCACACGAAGAGCCAGAAATTCCAAACTATCTTGAGGGACATAACCCAAAAGCCGGACCAAAGATAAAAGAGGGAATGGTTTTTTGTATAGAGCCAATGATCTGCCAAAAAGACGGCACGCCAGTTTTAGGAAGTGATAACTGGAAAGTAACCTCAAAAGATGGTTTGAGAACTAGCCATTATGAGCATTGCATGGCGATAGTTAATGGCAAAGCCGAAATTTTAAGCCAAGTATAAAATAGAGTAAAAATTTAGAGAAAGGAGAATTTGTGGCAAAAGACGATGTCATTGAGATTGATGGAAATGTTGTTGAAGCACTGCCAAATGCAACTTTTAAAGTTGAGCTTGACAACAAACATATAATTTTATGTCATATCGCCGGAAAAATGAGAATGCATTATATAAAGATAATGCCTGGCGACCGCGTAAAAGTAGAACTTACGCCATATAGCCTAGATAAAGGCAGGATCACTTATAGGTATAAGTAAATTTAGCCTCTTGGCAAAAATATGCTAAGTAAATTTAAAGCTGGTTTTGGATAAAATCCAAGCTTTGCTAAAAGCTGTATGAAGAATTATTTTCAAAGTTCCCCACTTATTTTGAAAATAGTTGGTCTAAATTCTTTCTTTAGACCTGATGCAGCCCCTAAAAAAGTGGAATAAATTTTTAGGAGACTAAAATGAAAGTTCGTCCTTCTGTAAAGAAGATGTGTGACAAATGTAAAATTGTCAAACGTAGTGGCATAATTCGTGTTATCTGCGAAAATCCAAAACATAAACAAAGACAAGGATAAGGCATGGCACGTATTGCAGGTGTAGATTTACCAAACAAAAAGAGAATCGAGTATGGTTTGACTTATATTTATGGTATAGGTCTTTATAAATCTCGTCAAATTCTTGACGCAGCTGGAATTTCTTACGACAAGAGAGTTTACGAGCTTAGCGAAGACGAAGCAGCAGCTATCCGTAAAGAAATTCAAGAGCACCACGTCGTTGAGGGTGATTTGAGAAAACAAGTTGCAATGGATATCAAAGCTCTTATGGATCTTGG
The DNA here is from genome assembly GCF_902460415.1 of Campylobacter concisus. GTDB lineage: Bacteria > Campylobacterota > Campylobacteria > Campylobacterales > Campylobacteraceae > Campylobacter_A > Campylobacter_A concisus_Y. The sequence continues at coordinate 813,944 of NZ_CABPTY010000001.1, read as the reverse complement.
AAGTTATAGAGGTCTTCGCCACAGAAAAGGTCTTCCTGTTCGTGGCCAAAAGACTAAAACTAATGCTAGAACCAGAAAAGGCAGACGTAAAACTGTCGGTGCGGCTACTAAGTAAGGCAAGGGTTAAAGGATAATAAATGGCGAAAAGAAAAATTGTTAAGAAAAAAGTAGTTAGAAAAAGCATAGCCAAAGGTATCGTTTATATCAGTGCAACATTTAACAACACTATGGTAACTGTAACTGATGAAATGGGAAATGCTATTGCATGGAGTAGTGCAGGTGGCTTAGGCTTTAAAGGTAGTAAAAAATCAACTCCTTATGCAGCCCAACAGGCAGTTGAAGATGCTCTAAATAAAGCAAAAGAGCATGGTATAAAAGAAGTTGGTATTAAGGTTCAAGGTCCAGGTAGCGGACGTGAAACGGCTGTTAAAAGTGTAGGAACTGTTGAAGGAATTAAGGTATCTTTCTTTAAAGACATTACACCTTTACCACACAATGGTTGTAGACCGCCAAAACGCCGCCGCGTATAATTAGAGAAAAATAGGAGAAATTATTATGGCTAGATATACAGGACCTGTTGAAAAATTAGAAAGACGTCTTGGTGTGTCTCTTGCGTTAAAAGGCGAAAGAAGACTTGCTGGTAAAAGTGCTTTTGAAAAAAGACCTTATGCGCCAGGACAACATGGACAAAGAAGAGCAAAAATAAGCGAATATGGCTTACAACTTCGCGAGAAGCAAAAAGCTAAATTTATGTATGGTGTTTCTGAGAAACAATTTAGAAGATTATTTCAAGAAGCAGCACGCCGCGAAGGTAATACCGGTGCTCTTTTGGTTCAACTATTAGAGCAAAGATTAGATAATGTTGTTTATAGAATGGGCTTTGCAACAACTCGTCGTTTTGCTCGTCAGCTAGTAACTCATGGACATATTTTAGTAAATGGTAAAAGAGTAGATATACCATCTTACAGAGTTGAGCCAGGTGCAAAAGTAGAGATTGTTGAAAAATCTAAAAACAATCCACAAATTGTTCGTGCGATAGATCTTACAGCACAAACTGGTATTGTTGCTTGGGTAGATGTTGAAAAAGAGAAAAAATTTGGAATTTTCACTAGAAATCCAGAAAGAGAAGAGGTTATCATTCCTGTTGAGGAAAGATTTATAGTAGAGCTTTATTCAAAATAATAGAGGGTATAAAGATGAGAAAGATTACTACATCAGCTTATATGCCAACTGAAATTGAAGTTAAAAGTGTTAGTGAAAATGTTGCTAACATTACAGCATATCCTTTTGAGGCTGGTTATGCTGTTACCTTGGCTCACCCATTGCGTCGTCTTCTTTACACAAGCACAGTAGGTTTTGCTCCTATTGGTGTAAAGATAAAAGGCGTTAGCCATGAATTTGATAGTATGCGTGGTATGCTAGAAGACGTAGCTTTTTTTATTATAAATTTGAAAAAGATCAGATTTAAATTAAAAAGTACCAGTGAGCGCGAAGTTATAGAGTATAGCTTTAAAGGACCAAAAGAGATAACTGGGGCTGATCTAAATAATGATCTAGTCGAGATCGTTAACCCAGACGCATACCTTGCTACAATAAACGAAGATGCTGAGTTAAATTTTTCAGTTATCATTCAAAAAGGTATCGGATATGTTCCTAGTGAAGAGATCAGAGAAGAGATTGAAGACGACTATATCGCACTTGATGCTTTCTTTACACCTGTTAAAAAAGCAGTTTATGATATACAAAATGTCTTGGTTGAGGATGATCCAGACTATGAAAAGATCGTATTTACTATAACAACTGATGGTCAAGTTAGTCCGATAGAGGCTTTTAAAAATTGTTTAGAAGCTATGTATCAACAAATGTCAGTATTTAAAGGAATTTTAGATATTGATGTTAGTACTCCAGTTGCTAGCTCAAGTGCAGGCGGTGAGTTTTCAAAGCTACTTTCTAGTGTAGAAGATCTAAATTTAAGCGCTAGAAGTTTTAACTGCCTTGACAAAGCTGATATTAGATTTATCGGTGAGCTTGCATTAATGGACGAAAATGAGCTTAAAGAGCTTAAAAATTTAGGTAAAAAATCTCTTGAAGAGATTAAAGCGGTTATGGAAGAGATAGGCTATCCAGTTGGTGCCGATGTGTTAAAAGATGGCAAAGAGCAACTAAGAAAGAAAATAACCGAGCTTAAAGCACAAATGAGTGTAAAAGAATAAAAGGACAATAGATGAGACATAAACACGGATATCGCAAACTTGGTAGAACGTCATCTCATAGATCTGCATTGCTTAAAAATTTGGCGATAGCTATCATCAAAAGCGAAAAGATAGAGACGACTTTACCAAAAGCAAAAGAGCTTAGAAGCTATGTTGAGAAGCTAATTACAAGAGCCAGAAAAGGTGACTCTAACGCTCACAGAGCAGTATTTGCTTCTTTACAAGATAAAGAAACAACAAATAAATTAGTTACTGAAGTAGCTCCAAAATTTAAAGAGCGCAATGGCGGCTATACAAGAATCATCAAGACTCGTGTTCGCAGAGGCGACGCAGCAGAGATGGCTTATATAGAGCTAGTAGCTGAATAATTATTAGAGAGCTTCGGCTCTCTTTTTTTAATTTCTTGAATATAAAATTCTCTTACCTTTAAAATAAAATCCTTCTTTCAAAAGCTTTCTAAAGTATAAATTTCTTTAATTATTTATCAAATTTTATTAACCAAAAAATCATAAATTTAATAGTTAAAAGTTGTAAATCCTTTAATCTAAAATCATATATTTTAAATTTTTACCTTTGAACTCTATGCTAAAATTTTATTTTATTAAGACGATATTTGTTTCAGGCATCTAATAAATTTCAAAGGATTTGAGATGATAGGTAGTGTAAATGGAGTTGGGACAAATTTTTATGTTGGCTCGCAAAGTAGTAGAGCGCAAGAGCTTGATACTAAAAATACTAAACCCAATATAGACAAAAATTCTTTAAATGATTTATCTAGCAGTTTAGTTGATGAACGAAAAAGTCATACCGATACTATAGGTGGGCCAATAAATTTAAATGAAACAAATACGATAAAATTTCAAAAAAATAGCGAGAATCTAACATTTGCTAGCAATTTCTCACTCTCGGGCATAGCTGCTAATGGCAAGATAAGCATCTGGGGCAAGCTCATGGGATACGACAAACAAGTCAGCCAAGATGAGATAAATGATCTCAAAAATTTTATCAACGAGACCAAAGCACTTGGCTTTGGCAGAGCTCACGAAGAGATCATAGGATATTATCCAACAGATGTCGATCTCTTTGCAAAAGAGTACACATCAAAACTTGATGGCAACACACTTCTTGGACTTGGTCACAAGAGTCACGTGGAAGGGTTTGAGATACTTGATAAGGACCTAAGCATAGATGAATTTAAGGATAAGTGGATTGATTATGCACTTAGGCAGTATCTTGGTGAAAGAGTCGGTGTGGAGAGCATTACGATAGGCAAAAAGGCTATCTCTATGCTAACAAGCACTAATAAGCCACCAATCGAGTACCAGACGCTACAAAATATAAATTTCACTGACGAAGAGAGCAGACAGAGATTTCTTACGCTTATGAAAGCTGGCATGAAGAGTGGGGCGGATTTTAAAGAGGTGGTAGAGGGCGTGCTCTCGCTTTATAATGTACAAAATACAGACAAACTTGATGGCAACAAAGTCTATGCTTCAGTGATCGGACGAAGTGAGAAACTGGCTACTTACGACATCAACAAAGATGAGAAATTTGCCTATCTTAAGGAGCTAATGCAGCTTGAGAAAAACGGAGTTGATATACTAAAGCTAATGGAAAAAGTGGAGCAAAAACATAAACTAGATATAAAAGTGTAGGCTAAGTTTAGCTTTTTGTACCGCCTATCTTTTTATGATTTTAGTCATAAGAGGCTCTTTTTACTTGGTTTAAATTTTTAAATGATAGAATCTTGATTTCTATTATTAAAATTACGGAGAACTCGTGAGAAAGCTACTTTGGCTAAATCCCGTTGTAAAAAATATGTATGACTTCTCTGCGTTAAAAGAGCTCTTGCAAAATAAGGGCTTTAACATAGTAGAGTGCGAAAAAGATCATGTTCGTGATGTCAAAAATTCATATAAAAATTTATGCTCTAAAGGCATGGTTTTAGATAGTCGATGTCCAAGAGCTGTAAATTTTATAAGATCAAATTTCAAAGATTTTTCAAGCAATATTTCAAACTTAAATCCTATTTTAATAGAAAGCGCCATCGAGCTTAGTTCAAATCTAAAAGAAGATGAGTGGCTTTATATAACAACGCCTTGTGAGGACTTGGCTGAGCTTGGAAATTCTTTAAAATTAGAGCGAACTACATTTTTAACATGGAAAAATTTTAAAGAGCTAAACGATATAAATTTACAAATAAGTAAAATAGAGTCAAGTCCGATCCCGCCTGGATTTTTTGAAAATTTAGGCATAAAAACACTAAGCTTATGCAGTAAAGAAAAGATACAAAACGCATTTTCATATAAATTTAGCGAGCTTAAAAACTATCAGATCATCGAGCTTTTATACTGCGAAAACGGCTGTCACAATGGAGATGGGCTGTGATAGAAATTTTAAAAAAGAGCGTTTTGATCCTAGTGATCTTTGCTCTCTGGCAGGTCGTTTGCGAGCTAGAAATTTTCACGCCCTATATCTTGCCAAGTCCTATTATGACACTTAAAACGATGTTTGACATGAGCTTAAGTGGTGAGCTAATAACGCATGTGATGATTAGCTTTAAGCGTATATTTGTTGGTTATATTTTGGCTTTTGTTTTGGCATTTATTTTTGGCGGAGTGGCGGCGCTATTTCCAAAAGCTAGTATTTATTATGAGTGGATACTAGAGTTTTTTAGAAATGTTCCGCCACTTAGCCTTATTGCTATTTTGGTGCTTTGGTTTGGTATAAACGAAACTCCAAAAATTATTATTATCATCCTAGCATCATTTTTCCCAATGTTTTTAAGTATCCAAAAAGGGCTAACTAGCTGCGATGTGAAGCTTATTGAGGTTGGTAAAATTTTTTGTTTTAGTAAATTTGAAATTTTTTACAAAATCATCCTAAAAAATGCCATAAAAGATATTTTTGTAGGCATGCGAATAGGTTTTGGCTACGCTATGCGAGCGATTGTGGGAGCGGAGATGATCGCAGCTTCCAGCGGGCTAGGCTATCTCATACTTGATGCTGAGGAGCTTTCGCGTGCAGATAGGATATTTGTTGGTATTTTTACGATAGGAATTTGCGGCGTACTCATAGATAGGATATTTTTGTTTTTGATATCTAAATTTAGCCTTTTGCGAAGTGAAAAATGATAGAAATTTTAAATTTATCCAAGCATTTTTTTATTAATGGCAAGCGTATCGATGTTTTAAAAGAGCTAAATTTAACTATAAAAAAAGATAAGATCACTGTTATACTTGGCAGAAGTGGATGCGGTAAAACTACGCTTTTAAGGCTTATTGCAGGACTTGAGGGTGTAAGTCTAGGCGAGATAAAATTTAAAGAGCAAGCAAAGATTGGCTTTGTCTTTCAAGAGCCTAGGCTCATGCCTTTTTTAAATGTCTATGAAAATATCGTATTTGCGCTTAAAAAGCATGAGATAGACGAGGTAAAGATAGATAGGCTCATATCGATGATAGGGCTTAGCGACTTTAAATTTGCCGCTGTTTCGCAGCTATCTGGCGGCATGAGCTCGCGCGTTTCTCTTGCAAGAGTGCTAGCATATGAAGCAAATTTGATCCTTATGGATGAGCCATTTGCGGCACTTGATGCTTTTACTAGAGCCAGTATGCAGGCTGAAATTTTAAAGCTCCAAGCCGGTAAAACCATCATTTTTGTCACTCATAATGTCGATGAAGCCCTATATTTAGCAGATGAGATCATTTTGCTTGAAAAAGGTGGGATAAAATCAAACTATGACCTGTCAAATCTAGCTAAGCCAAGAGATTTGCTTTGCGATGAGCTAATAAACTTAAAGCGTAAAATTTTGAGTGAAATTTAGCATTTTATAAAATGATAATTAAAACCAAAACGAAGCAAAAAGTTATATAATTTGGAAAATTTTTAAAGGAGCAAATATGAGAAAGTTTTTTAAGATTTTGTGTGCGGCCTCTTTGCTTTGTCTAGTCGCAAACGCAAGTGAGCTAGATAAGATCGGTATGACCTATGTCAAATCGCCGCTAAACGTCCCCTCAATCGTCGATAAATTTAAAGGTTTTTATGCTAAATCTTTTGGCATGCCAGTCGAGTACTCCGAGATCACCTCAGGTGCGAAACAAACGCAAGCACTCGCTTCAAATTCGCTCCAGTTTTTAAATTGTGTTGGCGGAACTTCAGTCATACTTGCCGCAGCAAATAAAGCTGACATAAAGATCATAAGTGCCTATTCAAGAGCACCTGAAGCTTTTGCGATATTTGCTAAAGATAAAGGTATAAAAACCGCTAAAGACCTAAAAGGTAAAAAAATAGCAGGCCCAAAAGGCACGATATTAAATGAGCTTTTGGTTAGGTATCTTGCTCTTGGCGGTCTAAGCATAAATGACGTAGAGTTCGTTTCTATGGGCATCCCAGCTGCACAAGCTGCACTTGAAAATGGTAGCGTCGATGCAGCACTTCTTGCTGGACCAGCTGCTTATAATGCTAAAAAATCAGGACTTAGTGTCGTAACAACAGGCAAGGGCGTCATCACTCCAGTCATCGTTACTGCCACAAGCGGAGAATTTTACAAAAAGCATAAAGATCTAGTTGAGAAATTTAAAAAGGCTCAAGATGAAATTTTGGCTTTTATGAAAGCAAATGAGGAAGAGGCATTAAAATTTACAGCTGAAGAGACCGGGCTTAGCATAGAGGCGGTAAAGAGTATGTATCCGCAGTATGACTTTAGTCCAAAGATCACGCCTGAAGATATAAAAGCACTTGAAGCTACGCAAGAATTTATGCTTGAGAGCAAGATGATCGAGCAAAAAGTAGATATAAAATCACTTCTAATAGATTAAACAAAAGGGCAAAATTTGCCCTTTTATCCTAAAACTTATAATCAAAAATTTACTCAATTTTAACTCAAATATTTAATAATCAAAACTGACTAGGCGTGTCAAAAAGGTTTAAATTATAAAGCAAAATTAGCACTAAGCAAAAATATAGCCATTATTTTTTGCATTTTTATTTTGCTATAATAGCCCAAAAATTTAATAGGAAAAAATATGATCCCATTTAGCGATGAAGAACTTTTAAAACCAGTCAGTGCGAGTTTGCAAAAGGTATTACCAATGCTTGAAAATGATGGCGGTGGCATGGAACTACTTGGCATAAAAAACGGTAAAATTTATGTAAGACTTACAGGGCATTGCCATGGATGTGCAGCTAGTACAACTACACTAAAATATGGACTCGAAAGACAACTTCGTATGGATATTCACCCAGAGCTTGAGGTCGTAAATATCCCGATCGGCGAGGAATTTGACATTGATAGATTATAAAAAAATAGGCATTAAACACTTCAAACGTTCTAAATTTAAAGAAGCGATCTTTTACTTCTCTCTAGCTTACGAAAAGACACAGGATAAAAATTTACTATTTTTGATACAAATTTGCTCCCTTGGCGAGAAAAATGCAGAGGAAGCAAAACTTTTATTTGACTATTTTATGGATAAACTAAGAGCTGGCGAAGATGATGAAGGAATGGATGAAATTTTAAAAATTTTAGAATCAAGATTGGCTAGCGATGAGTATTTTGAAGAGCAAGACGCGATCAGCTACGAGGACTTTAAAAAGGCTGTTTATAAGGATGGGAGCTTCAAAAAGGTCTTTGAAAATATCATGTTCTCAACCAAGGTAATGATCTCGAACAAAGATGATTTTTTAGAATTTTTGGGAAATTTGATAAAAAATGACTTCATCGAAATGAGTATAAACTATCTTGAGAGTGCGGCGGTGATGTTTGGCGGCGACGAGCGTATAGATAGGCTTTTTAAAGAGATACAAAAAAGACAAAACGATGAAAATATCAGTAGAAAATAGCTTTATAACAGATGACTCAAACGAGTGCGAAAATGGCTCATTTTTCGTGCAAACTACTGCAAATGCGAAATTTGCAGAAGCTGCGGTAAAAAATGGCGCTAAGATAATCACTCTTGAAGAGTGCAAAAAGCTTTTAAAGATCGATGAAAGCTTAAAAATAGTTGGCATCACAGGGACAAATGGCAAGACAACAACGGCTGCGGCTATCTACGAGACTTTGCGAAATTTAGGCAAAAAATGCGGCCTAAGTGGCACCAGAGGGGCATTTATAGAGGGCGAGCAGATAGATGACAAGGCGCTTACGACAAGTGCCATTTTAAAGACCCTTTCTTACCTCAAAGTAGCTAGCGAGCAAGGCTGTGAGTACTTCGTGATGGAGGTTAGCTCACACGCGATCGCCCAAAAACGCATAGAGAGCTTGAAATTTGCTCTAAAAATTTTTACAAATTTGACTCAAGACCATCTCGACTACCACAAGAGCATGGAGGAGTATGCTAGGGTAAAGTCAAGCTTTTTTGACGATGAGAGCGTAAAGCTCATAAACATTGATGATGGCGGAGTTAAATTTAACCCAAAAAACGCTTACACATACGCACTCAAAAAGCCAGCCAGCTTTGCGCCGATAGTTTATGGGCTAAAGGACGGCATAGACGCAGTTATCAAGACGCCAAATGGCGATGTCGAGATAGACTCAAGCCTTCAAGGCGAGTTTAATCTTTACAATCTAATAGCAGCCCTTGGCGCAGTTTGCCTGCTAGAGCACCCAGACGCAGCCGCACTTTCAAAGGCGATAAGTAAATTTAAAGGCGTAAGCGGCAGGATGGAGGTCGTTAGCACCGATCCGCTAGTCGTCGTGGATTTTGCCCATACGCCAGATGGCATAGAAAAGGTGCTAAACTCGCTTAGACATCTAAATTTGATCGCAGTCTTTGGCGCAGGCGGCGATAGAGATAGGACAAAGCGCCCTAAAATGGGAGCGATAGCCCAAAAATACGCAAGAATTTGCATCGTCACAAGTGACAATCCAAGAAGCGAGGAGCCAGAGAGCATAATCGATGAAATTTGCGCTGGCATGAGCCAAAATGAAAATTTGATACGAAACGCCAACCGCAAAGAGGCGATCGCGCTAGCCATTAGCAAGCTAGAACCCGGCTGGGCGCTTGTCATACTTGGCAAAGGCGACGAACCATATCAAGAGATAAAGGGCGTCAAGCACCCATTTAGCGACAAAGAAGTAGTAAAAGAGGTTTTAAAGAGGTAAAAATGAATATAGAAATTTTAGCTAGTAAGATCCACAGAGCCGTCGTAACAGACGCAAATTTAAACTATGTTGGCTCGATCAGCATCGGCGAGGAGCTTATAAAAGCTGCAAATTTGATAGAAAATCAAAAGGTTGAAATTTTAGACGTAAATAACGGCGAGAGATTTGCCACCTACGTGATAAAGGGCAAAAAAGGCGAAATTTGCCTAAACGGCGCAGCTGCTAGAAAAGTCTGCGTAGGAGATGTGGTCATCATCGTGGCTTACGCTAGCATGAAATTTAAAAAGGCTAAGAAATTTAAGCCAACCATCGTGCATGTAAATAACAAAAACGAGATCATAAAGGAGTAGGCGATGTTTGAGGGATTTGACTTTTCAAAGATGGGGCAGATGCTTGAGGATGTGCAAAAGCAAGCCAAGCAGATGGAAGAAGAGAGCAAAAATAAAGAATTTGGCGCAAAAAGCGGCGGCGGACTAGTAAGCGTGAGAGCAAACGGCAGCGGCGAGATACTTGATATCAGCATAGATGATAGCTTGCTTGAAGATAAAGAGAGCATGCAAATTTTGCTAATAAGCGCCGTAAATGACGTGCTAAAGTCGGTTGAGGCCGATAAGAAAAATACCGCTTCAAGGATGCTTGGCGGTCTTGCTTCGATGGGGATAAAATGAGACTAAAATATAAATTTGCCCTTGCTTTTTTGCTATCAGCGCTTTACTTAAACGCCGATCCTAGGCCTACGCAAGAGGATTTTAACGCCTGCTTTGAAAAGAACAAAAACTCAATCGTCTCGGTAAATAAACACTTTGGCGTGGCTATCACTAAAAATTTGATCGCAGTGCCAAAAAGCGAGGGAGCGCCACTTGGTGAATATGTCAAATTTGACCCATATTTGCAGCTTTTCTTAGTGCGCTCTAGCAAGGAGCTAAGCCCTGTCGTGATGGCTGATGAGACCAACGAGGAGCGCATAAAAAAGAGCACTTGGGTTGGCATCTTAAATGACGCAAACAACACTATCATGGGTCACATCAAGTCTTTAGGGCAAAATTTAGGCGACTTTGACACGCTAAGCTTCGAGTATAACGCGACTGGCGAGATAAACACGCCTTGTTGCAAGATGATAGGTATAGCTGTTGGAGCTGATAAATTTATACCAAACCGCTATTTAAAGCACTTTGTATCTTACGATGACGTCTATTACGGCGATATCGGCGTGAAATTCTTGCAAAAAGAGGATAAATTTTTTGTAGGGCTTGTTGATCTACTGGGCCGCGGCAAGATGATGATGGTTGATGATGAGCTTGTTACGATAAATGGCATCAAACCAAAGAGCTTAAGAGAGCTAAATGAGATGGTGCTTTTTGCTCCAAAGGGCGCAAAACTAGACGTCGTCGTGAAGCGTGATAGAGAGCAGCTACTCTTTCAAGTGCCAGTAAGCGGGGAGGTGAAATTTAACCAAAGTCTCGATGTAGACGCCCCTTCAAGCCTTGATATACCAAATTTTAATATCATGCCAAAAGAGCCACAAACAATGCTTGATGATAAGATTTTGGTTGATTATGGCATTACGGTGGATAAAAATTTAGTCGTTACAAAGGTCGAGCCAAAGTCAAATGCAGAAATTTTTGGCATCAAGATTGGTGATAAAATTTTAGGTTTTGATAAACAGAGCGTGAGTAGTCGTGAAGAGCTTTTAGAGAAGCTTGGTGAATTAAAAAACTTTACGCTTCTATTTACTAGAAATGACTTTCAGTTTTTTGCAAGAGTGCCAAAATGAGCCTACTTGAGGACTTTGTAAAATTTCTAAACGTAAATTTACCAAAGGCGCCTAGCTTTCATCCTTATTATGAGGAGGCACTTGGCGTTATGCTAAAGGCTGGAGGCAAGCACTTTAGGGCGCTTTTGCTTCTTGGTATGGTGGAAAGTGTGGATAAAAGCCTCACGCAAAAGGCTATGAGAGTGGCTTTAGGGCTTGAGATGATGCATACTTATTCGCTTATCCATGATGATCTGCCGTCTATGGATAACGCAAGCCTTAGGCGCGGCACACCAACGCTTCACGTAACCTACGACGAGACAACTGCGATACTTGCAGGGGATGCGCTAAATACGCATGCTTTTTATGAAATTTCACGTGCCAATTTGCCAGCTGAAACACGTATAAAATGCGTGGAAATTTTAAGCGAGAATGCTGGCGTTAGCGGCATGGTGCTAGGTCAGGCGCTGGATTGTTTTTTTGAAAATACGAACAAAGAGGACATCAAAAGAGCAAAGGCTAAATTTGGTCTCTCTGGCAAGATGCTAAACCTTGATGAGCTAGTATTTTTACACATCCACAAAACTGCAAAGCTGATCGCTGCAAGCCTAAAAATGGGCGCTGTAATAATAAATTTAAGCGATAGTGAGTGTGAGAAAATTTATGATATCGGCCTAAAACTTGGTCTTGCTTTTCAGATACAAGACGACATCATTGATCTTACAAGCGACGAGGCAGCTGCTGGAAAGCCTGTGCATAACGACCTAGCTAAAAACTCATTTACAAATTTACTTGGTCTATCTGGCGCAAAAAAGAAAAAAGACGAGCTTATTTGCGAGATAGAAGAGGCGTTAAAACAGATAGATGCTGGCATAGCAAAGATGATCTTAGAGCTTACGGATAAACACCTTAGATAAAAGCTAGAAATTTCTAGCTTTTTTACTACTAAAAATTTAAAAAATTTATATCACTATTTAGACATTTTGGACAAAAATGCAAGGCAAGTTTTAATCACTTTTTTGTATAATCTGACGCAATAAAAGGAGATCATATGCTAAAAAAACAAGCCGATACTATAAGATTTTTGTGCGCTGACATGGTGCAAAATGCTAACAGCGGACACCCAGGTGCTCCTATGGGCCTAGCTGATATCATGGTGGTTTTAAGCAACTTTTTAAAACACAATCCAAAAAATCCAAAATGGTTAAACAGAGATAGGCTCGTTTTTAGCGGTGGCCACGCTTCAAGTTTGGTTTATAGCTTCTTGCACTTAAGTGGCTACGATTTAAGTCTTGATGAGCTTAAAAATTTTCGCCAACTTGGCTCAAATACTCCAGGTCACCCAGAAATTCATACTCCAGGCGTTGAGGTTGCTACTGGCCCGCTTGGTCAAGGCGTAGCAAATGCAGTCGGCCTAGCCATGGCAGAAAAATACGCTGCAAACGTTCTAAATGAACCAGACAATAAAATAATCGATCATAAAATTTACTGCCTTTGCGGCGACGGTGACCTAGAAGAGGGTATAAGCTATGAGGCATGTTCGGTAGCCGGAAATTTAAGACTGGACAACCTTGTGCTCATCTACGACTCAAACAACATTACGATCGAGGGCGACACAGCGATAGCTTTTAGCGAGGATGTAAAAGCGAGGTTTGAGGCACAGGGCTGGGAGGTCGCACGCATCGATGGACACGACTACGATCAGATCGAATTTGCACTAGAGCAGGCAAACGAGAAAGAGTCGCCATATCTTATCATCGCAAATACACGCATAGCACGTGGTGCAATGGAGCTTGAAGGAAGTCACCACAGCCACGGCGCACCACTTGGCGAAGAGATCATCAAAAAGGCAAAGGCTGCAGCTGGCTTTGACCCTGAGAAGAAATTTGCCATTGATGAGGACGTGCTTTTAAGATTTAGAGGTGCAGTTGAAAAGGGCGATTTGGAAGAGGCGATGTGGAACAAAAAGGTTGAGGCACTAAGCATTGAAGGCAAAAATTTATTAAACTCGCTTCTTAATCCAGACTTTAGTAAGATCGAATTCCCTGACTTTAGCGATAAAAAGCTAGCCACAAGAGATACAAACCATATAATTTTAAATGAGATAGCTAAAAAACTACCTGGCTTTATCGGCGGTAGCGCTGACTTAGCTCCTTCAAATAAGACTGAGCTAAAGGGCATGGGCGACTTCCCAAATGGCAAAAATATCCACTACGGCATCAGAGAGCACGCTATGGCGGCTATCAACAACGGTATCGCTAGATACGGCCTTTTCTTGCCATTTTCAGCGACATTTTTCATCTTTAGCGACTATCTAAAGCCAAGTGCGAGGATAGCAGCACTCATGGGCATCAAGCACTTTTTTGTCTTCACACACGACAGCATCGGCGTTGGCGAAGATGGTCCTACACACCAGCCGATCGAGCAGCTTAGCACATTTAGATCGATGCCAAATTTCTACACTTTCCGCCCAGCTGATGGCAACGAAAATGCAGCCAGCTGGAAAGTGGCTCTAAATTTAAACGCTCCAAGCGCATTTGTGCTTAGCCGCCAAGGGCTTGATCCTCTCACTAAAGGAGAATTTGGTGGTGTTAGCAACGGCGCATATCTTTTAAGCTCGGTAAAAGAAGCAAAGATCACATTTATAGCAAGCGGTAGCGAGGTATCACTCTGTGTAAAAGCAGCTGAAATTCTTGGCGAACAAGGCATTGGCGCAAATATCGTATCAGCACCTTGTTTTGACCTACTTTGCGAGCAGCCAGATGAATACGTGGCTAAAATTTTAGATAAAAACACGACGATCGTCGCAGTTGAAGCTGCAACTGGCTTTGAGTGGTATAAATTTGCCGATGCAGTTTATGGCATGAATAGCTTTGGCGCTAGCGGAAAGGCCAACGAGCTATTTGATCACTTTGGATTTACGCCACAAAAACTTGCAAATTTTGCTAGCGAACTTATATAAATTTAATCTTGGGGAGTAAAATCCCCAACTGCAATCTAAAATCAAAAAAGGCATTTTATGGAAATTTCTCACGTTATCGTTTTGGCCTTGGTGCAAGGTATAAGCGAATTTTTGCCGATATCTAGCTCGGCTCATCTTATCTTGGTGCCAAAGCTACTTGGCTGGCCAGATCAAGGGCTTGCCTTTGACGTGGCAGTGCACGTTGGTACGCTAAGTGCGATAATTTTTTATTTTAAAGATACGATTTTTAAGCTACTCCGCGACTTTTTTGCCTCGATCGCACAACGAAAGATGGTAGGCGATAGCTTGCTTGTCTGGTGCGTGGGATTTGCCACCATTCCAGTTGGGATCTTTGGACTTTTATTTAACAACATTATCGAAGAATACGCAAGAAGTGGCGTTGTGATCGCTATTACTACGATCGTCTTTGGCATAGCACTTTACTTTGCTGATCTTCGCTCGACAAATAAAAGCGAATATGAAATGACCATAAAATTTGCGCTTATTATCGGCCTTGCTCAAGCTGTCGCACTTATCCCTGGCGTCTCAAGATCAGGTATAACGATGACGGCAGCCTTATTTTTAGGTTTTAGCCACAAGGGAAGTGCGAATTTCTCATTTTTGATGTCGATCCCAGTCATTATCCTAGCCGGTGGACTTGAGAGCATCAAGCTCATAAAAGACCCAAATGCACTTCCTTGGAGCGATATCGCCCTTGGTGTCATTATAAGTGCTGTTAGTGCTTATCTCTGCGTTAAGCTATTTATGGGGATTATCTCAAGGATTAGGATGCTTCCTTTTGTCATCTACCGCTTGATTTTGGGGACATTTTTACTTTATCTATTTTTATGATTTAAAGCTTTAAAAAAGTAAAAGCCAAGTGTGGAGAAATTTTTCACACTTGGCAAGAATATGTAGTGCGAGTATCTTTCAGGAAAAATTTCAAGATAAGCTTGATAATTTAATCCTCTTTTTTATCTTTTTTAATAACATTTAACAGATCTTTTGCAGCTTGATAAGCCCTATCTCCAAATTTCTTGGCTTCTGATTTGATGTCAATTTGTTTGATGTCTTCAAATTTTTCATTGGCTTTTTTCTCAAGATTAGCGATCTCTTGTTTGATCTCTTCGATTTTGTCGTTTGTATCAAAATTTAGTTTTAGCTTTTTACTCTTGTCGTTTAGCTCTTGCTTTAAGGCTTCAAATTTATTATTTGCCTCACTCATAAGCTTTGCCATGCCGTTTGACTTTAACTCTTCTATCCTTGAAATGATCTGCTCTCTTGCTTGATCGCTAATGCGTTTAAATTTTGCTAGGTTTGTATCTAGCTCGCTATTTATCACATTTTCGATCTCATTTCTTGCTACACCTTCAAATTCTTTTTCAAGTTCCCTAAGCAAGGCTATAAATTCTTCATCAATATTTTTTAAATTTAGTAGTTGCGAGTTTAGCTTAAGCTCATCTGGAGCAAATTTTGCCTCATCTTTAAGCTTTTCTATGGCCCTTAAAATGCCATCTCTTGTGCCACTTATCGCTCCACTTATCAACTCTTTTGCAAAGATATGACCCTCGTCTGCTAAATTTGCTGCTGCTATGATGATATTTTTTGAAATTTCAAGTATTCGCTCTTTGCTAAACTCTCCTCCAATTATCGCAACATAGGTCATATTTTTAGCTATCGCACCAGCTGTTTCCTCGACATCTTTTGCGCCTTCAAGAGTTGTCAAAAATGCGATTTGAGCGCTCTCTTTTAAGATACCAAGAAGCCTTGTTTCTCTAATGATCGCATTATTTAAAAGCTCTAAAATTTCCTCTTTTTCACTAAAATTTCTATCTTTTACGACCTCTTCAGCTGCTTCAAATGAAATTTTGAGCCTATTTTTTATCTCTTCACGTTTTGCTTCTATTGCACGATTTAGCTCATCTTTTTTATCAAGTAGCTCGTAAAGTGCTTTTTCTTCAGTACCGACAATGGCTTGATTTATTCCCTCCATGGCACTTTTTAGATTTTTTGCGTTTATGAGATCTTCTTTGTTCATCTTGTCATAAAGCTCGTTCATTTTAGCCTTTAAAATTTCTGGCAAAGCATTTATATCTTTGTTTGCAGCATCTTGAAAGAAGTTATTGCAAAGAGCTTTTATGCTTATTAATAAGCCATCACTATTTTTATAATCATGTAAATTTTTTTCTAAATTGTTCATATCTTTTACCTTATAAAACGTATTTTGCTTCGTGTTTTAGTGCAGAAAATATCTCTAGCCTCTCTTCTTCGCTCAAAACTAGCACGGCTAAGTCATAGCTCGCGTACTTTTTATCTTTGCTAAATTTTGAAAAGACTAGCTTAAATTCTCTATCTTTTACTATCTCTTTTACCTTTTCTTCTACATTGACGTCTGCGTCAAATATTATTTTATATTCCCAATGCGTTGGGTAATCAATTTTTGCTTTTTTGTTATTTAGATCGCATATACTCGCCACTTTTTCCTCCTGTTTTACTCTCTAACACGATATTACTTATTTCCATGCTTTTATCTATAGCTTTTACCATATCATAAATGGTCAAAAGCCCCACGCTAACGCCAGTTAATGCTTCCATCTCAACACCTGTTTTGCCCTCTATTTTTACACTCACATAAAGTTTAAAAGCACAAATTTCAGGTAGCTCTTCGATATCACAATCCACACCTAAAATAGCTAGTGGATGGCACATCGGGATTAGTTCACTTGTCTTTTTTGCTCCCATTATCGCAGCAACGACAGCTGTTTGAATAACTGGGCCTTTTTTGCCAGTATTTTCTTTTATCGCTCTAAAGGCCTCTTTGCTCATCTTGATGATCCCGCTAGCAGTTGCCACTCTTTTTGTAGGATCTTTTGGGCTTACATCGACCATTTTTGGACGATCTTTCTCATCTAAATGCGTTAGCATTATCTCTCCTTTTTTGGCGGATTATAGCCTATTTAAACAAATTTAAATTACCAATGGTTTTAAGCTAAAAATATACCAAATGCATAAAATTTTGGCTTTTACTTAAATGCTAAAGATTTCTCATTACTTAATATAATTATTTAATTTAAATAATTTTCTTAAGAAATAATTCAAATTTAGATTTTTATTCAAATTAGCACTAAAAATAAGTGATTTAATAAATAATAAATTTTATTAAAGCCATATTAGTATTGATTAAATCATAATGTCTATATAATGTAAATAATAAAATTTAAAAAAATTTATTGATATTTTTCTTTAAAAGCTTAAAAAAATAAATTAATCGCTAATTTGCTTTTAAGAGTTAAGTATGTATAGTTTTTTTGTTTATTAAATTTATGATGAAAGTGCCTTGGGTTATGAGATTTCTGCTTTGTATAAGTTTGTTTTTGATAACAGCTTTTGCCCAGCAATTAGGCTGCTTTATTAATGAAAACAACCAAAGCATCGTTTTTATAAAAGATGGACAGATTAAAAATTTGGATCTAAAAGAGGCGATTTATAAAAATCAAGAGTGTGGAAATGATGGAGAATCCTTTTATATCGCAAATTTAAATAATGAGATTATTGAGGTAACAAATGAGAAAAATTTCTTATTTGCTATGCCAAATGTTGGCTGTAAAATCTCACAAATTATGGCAATTAAAAATAAAATTTACGTAGCTTGCGATATGGCTAATGAAGTAAGCATAGGCGTTTTTGATAAAAATCTAAATAAACTTTTAACTAAAAATTATAAAGATGTTTATAAAATTTCAAGCCTTTTGCCAATTGATGATGAGCTATTTTTTACGAGCTTTAATGGCAAAGCATTTTTGCTTGATAAAGAGCTTAATTTAAAAGAGAAAAAGCGTGTTGGCTTTGCTCCGCTTAGCGCCTGTAAATTTAAAGGGAATGATATTTTACTTGGCTTTAGAGATGGAGAAATTTTAGATTTTAAAAGTGGAATCAAAAAGCAAGTTTTAAAATCTAAAATTTCAGCTCTTGCGTGTATGGAGGATGAAATTTTTATAGGTGATGGGGATGGAGTAGTCTATAAATTTGACAAAGATCTTAAGCTAAAAGGACAAAAGGCTCTTTTTAGCAATGAGATAAAAAGAATTTTTATAGATAAAGGCGTCTTAAATGGCGTAAATTTAGACAATGAGATAAAGAGTTTAGAGATAAATTCATTTTAAAAAGGAGAGTAAATGCAAAAGTTATTTTGTGTCGCAAGTGCTGCGTTGCTTGGGCTATCTTTAACGACTGCTTGTGCTGCTAGTAGTGACCTTGAAAAAGTCATGAAAGAGCGTGGGCTAAGCGAAAAAGATGTCCTTGCAGCTGCTAAAACTTATCAGCCTAGCGGTAAAAAAGATGATTTCATCGTCTTTTCATCTGGCGGGCAAAGCGGTCAAGTACTAGTTTATGGCGTTCCGTCGATGAGAATTTATAAATACATCGGCGTTTTCACACCAGAGCCTTGGCAAGGATATGGCTATGACAATGAGTCAAAAGCTGTTTTGAAACAAGGCAACATCAGGGGTAAAGAGATAACATGGGGCGATACACACCACCCAAATTTCACTGAGAAAAATGGTGAGTATGTTGGTGATTATCTATTTATCAACGATAAAGCTAACCCAAGAATCGCAGTTATAAATTTGCATGACTTTGAGACAACTCAAATCGTTGTAAACCCTATCATGAAGAGTGAGCATGGCGGCAGCTTCATCACTCCAAATAGCGAGTATGTTATCGAAGCTAGCCAATATGCAGCTCCACTTGATAACAACTATCACTCAATAGACGACTATGAAGCAGTCTATAGAGGTGCTGTAACATTTTGGAAATTTGACTATCCAAAAGGTAAGATCGACGAGAAAGAGTCATTTTCTCTTGAGCTCCCACCATACTGGCAAGATCTAAGTGATGCTGGTAAAGGCGAGAGCTACGGCTGGGGCTTTACAAACTCAATAAATACTGAGATGTATACTGGCGGTATCGAAAAAGGTCTCCCTCCATTTGAAGCAGGTGCAAGTAGAAATGACACTGACTTCTTACACGTTTATAACTGGAAAATTTTAGAAAAACTTGTTCAAGACAAGAAAAACTACAAAGTTATAAATGGACACAAGGTAGTTACAATAGACGCTGCTGTAAAAGCAGGTGCGTTATTTTTGATCCCAGAGTCAAAGAGCCCACATGGTTGTGACGTAAGTCCAGATGGTAGATATATCATTATTGGCGGTAAGCTTGATACTCACGCATCAGTTTATGACTTTAGAAAGATCAAAGAGCTAATTGATAAAAAAGAGTATGCTGGCACTGACCCATACGGAATTCCTATATTAGATAGAGAAAAGTCAATGCACGGACAAGTCGAACTTGGTCTTGGACCACTGCATACATCATTTGACTCACAAGATGGCGTACTTTATACTTCACTTTACGTTGATAGTCAAATCGTAAAATGGGACTATAAAAATTTAAAAGTGCTTGATAAGATAAATGTTCACTACAATATCGGCCACCTTGATACAATGGAAGGCAAATCAGCAAAACCAGTTGGCAAATATGCAATCGCTCTTGATAAACTTTCAATCGATCGCTTTAGCCCAGTTGGCCCACTTCATCCACAAAATCACCAGCTAATAGACATCACTGGTGCAAAAATGGATCTAATCTATGATATGCCAATACCACTTGGCGAGCCACACGATGTTGTGTCAATAGCTGCTAGCAAACTAAGCCCAGCGCTTACTTACAATATGGGCACAAACTCAAGAACAGGCGAGGCTAGCCCATATGCAACTCTAGCTGGTCAAGAAAGAGTTGAAAGAAACGGAAAAAATGTAACCGTCTATGCGACAATGATCAGAAGCCACATCAACCCAGAGCACATCGAGGTAAATAAAGGTGATAACGTAACAATTCACCTAACAAACCTAGAGCGCGCTCAAGATGAGACTCACGGCTTTGGCATCGACCTTTACAACATTCACGCTTCACTAGAGCCTGGCAAAACTGCTTCAGTAAATTTTGTAGCTGATATGGAAGGTGTCTTCCCATACTACTGCACCGAGTTTTGCTCAGCACTTCACCTAGAGATGATGGGTTATTTACTTGTTAAAGATCCTAATAAAAAATATGAATCTGCTAAAAATAACAAGCTAAAAACTCTAAGCCCAGAAGCTTTAAAAGCTGAATACGACAAAGTAATCGCAACTAATAAGGCAACTGACGATGTTATCCAAGAGGTTGTTAAATACCTAAAAGAGAAACATTATGAGAAATATCCAAAAGTAAAAGCTTTGGTTGATGACGCACTTGATCAATACGGCCACATCAAAGAGGTAAAAGCTAAAGCTGACGAAGCTTACAAAAAAGGCGACGTAAACGGCGCTATCCTTTGGGAGTACCAAGTATGGCAATACATGGTAAAAACAGCTGACGTTGGCTTAAGAGCTAAAAATAACCTAGCTAAAGAGATCGCAACTCCGATGAGTCCAGCTGCTGCAAAAGGCGAAGAGGCTTATCTAAAAGGCGGTTGTAATGGTTGTCACGTTATCGGTCAAGTAAGCTCAGGTCCAGACCTAACAGGCGTTTTACTAAGACATGAAAACGGCGAAAAATGGGTAGCAGAATTTATCAAAGATCCTGCTAAGTTCTATAATGACGACTACATTAAATCAATGATTGATTACTTTAACCTTAGAATGCCAAATCAGCATATGAGTGATGAAGAGATCAAAAATATCATCGAATACCTAAAATGGGTAGATGAAAACGCTGGTATGTAGTTTTTAAAGGGGCATTTTGCCCCTTTTTTAAATTTTAAAATTTTATTTTTAGGCAGATGAAATTTTAAAATTTAAAGGAGAGATCATGAGTAAATATAAAATTTATACCATTGTTGCACTTGTCTTAATGACTGTTTGTTTTACTTTGCCTGTTCTTGGTTGGCACGGAGCAAAAGAGCGTATAGCTGATGGTGATGAACTACCATCTTATACTTACGGTATCTATAATCTTTATAGCTCATTTCAGTATAAAAATCACCTTTTATCAAAAGATGTAGCAAGCGATCTTCATAAGATGATCGAACAAAAAGCAGAGATAGGCACGCCATCTTTTCCTATCTGGTACGTCTCTCTTGAAGCTCCAAATTATCCAAAATCAGCCTTTCCTGATGGAATTCCTGTATATTTTCACGTAGATGGATATAGCGGTGACGTGCATGAGATGAATACGATAAATCACTACATCGGTATGTATCCTATGGAGCATGGCGGAAATTTAGAGCGAGCGATAGCGCCTTATTATTTGCTTATTTCAACGCTTTGTATGCTTGCATTTTTGTATTACAACGGTAAATTTAACTCGCTTCTTATGGTTCCAACCATTATCGCGCCTGTGCTATTTATGAGTGCATTTGCAGGATGGCTTTACTGGTATGGACACAATATGCAAGAGTGGGGTGCATTTAAGATTAAACCATTTATGCCAACAGTCCTAGGCGATGGTAGCGTTGCACAATTTACAACTCACTCTTATCCAAGTATCGGATTTTGGGTTATGATCGCTATGAGTGTATTTTGCATACTTGCAGTATTTTCAAAGAAAAAAGAGCTAAATGCGTAAAATTTTCAATTTTGCCCTTGCTTTTTTGCCTATTTTTAGCTCTGCAAATATACTTCAAGATGCAATAAATAACGCTAGCCCTGGTGATGTTATAAAGCTAGGAGACGGTATCTATGAAGGAAGCATAACTATAAATAAGCCGCTTAGTATAGTTGGTGAGGGCAAAAACGCTCACATAAAAGGAAATGGTAAAGGCACAGTTGTAAAGATTATTGCCTCAAATGTTACGCTTAGAAATTTAAAGATAAGTGGTAGCGGAAATGACCTTGGTGAGCTAGATGCTGGCATTGGCTGTGATAAAGCAAATAATGTCTTGGTTACGCAAAATGACTTGAGTGATGTACTTTTTGGTGTTGATTTTAAAGAGTGCAGCAGCTCAAAGATCACTGAAAATAACATCACTTCTAAAAAAGGGGCCAGTCTTGGCTTTAGAGGTGATGCGGTTAGACTTTGGTATAGCCATGAAAATTTAATCGAGGGTAATTATATTTATGATAGCCGCGATATGGTTGCATGGTATGCGAGTCACAATAAATTTTTAAAAAATAAAGCGATCCGCGGTAGATACTCGCTTCACTTTATGTATGCGAATCAAAATTTAGTCGAAAACAATGATTTTATCGGCAATGCAGTCGGTATGTTTTTTATGTATTCAGCTGGCTCAAATATAAAAAATAATCTTGTTATGGATAGTGACGGCGCTTTTGGTATCGGTATCGGTCTAAAAGATGTTTCAAATTTTACTATCGAAAACAATACGCTTATCTATAATGCGAGAGGAATTTTGCTTGATAACTCGCCGTTTCAGCCAGGCTCAACGATAAATTTCTTAGGCAATAAAATTTTACACAACGTAGTTGGCGTATATTTTCACGCTACTCAGGGGACAAGCATATTTGAAAATAATGATTTTATAGGCAATATGGATATCGTTGCGAACGACACTCCAGGCGATAAAATGGCATTAAATCGGTGGAGTAAAAATTATTATGATGAGTATGAGAGCTTTGATAGAGATAAAGATGGCTATGGCGATACGCCTTTTATGCATCTATCGTATGCCGATCAGCTTTGGCAGTATTATCCGAATTTGCAGTTTTTCTATGGCTCAAGTGTCTTTAGTATCTTAAATTTTTTAGCCAAACTCGCGCCATTTTCTGAGCCAGTAAAGCTACTTGAAGATAGCACGCCAAGGATAAAACCACTTGATGCTTCAAATTTTAACGCGTTAAAGGCAAAACGTGGATAGAAGAAAATTTATAATCTTAGGCTCAGTCGCAGCTGCCACAGGATATGGCATAGGTAAAATTTTGCCAAAAAGTAGCGGCGATAAACTCTATCTTAGACCACCAGGCGCGGTTGATGACTTCGATGATCTTTGTGTCAAATGCGGTCAGTGTGTGCAGGTATGCCCTTATCACAGTATAAGCTTGCTTGATATAAAAGATGGATATTCAAATGGTACAGCATACATCGATCCTAAAAAGAGAGGTTGCTATTTATGTGATCTTTTCCCATGTGTGCTCGCCTGTCCAAGTGGTGCGTTAGATCATGCTACAAAAGTTGTTGATGATGTGAAAATGGGTGTTGCTGTCTTAAGTAATGCAAATGCCTGTATGTGCCTAAAAAGAGAAAAGCTAAGCAAAGATAGCGTTGAAGATTTGCTTGTTCGCAAAGTTTATAACGATAGGGAAGAGGCAGAAAAAGATAAGATAAAAGGCAAAATCGGTCAAATTTGTGACCTTTGTGTCAGCATTTGCCCAGTTGGCGATAGTGCAATAGTAATGAGTGAAGCAAATTTACCACTCATAAAGCATGGCTGCGTTGGGTGTGGGGTGTGTGCTGAGGTTTGCCCTGTAAAAATTATAAATATTGCCCCAAAAATGAGTTATGATGAAATTTATAAGGAGAAAGAATGAGATTAATAATGTCTTTAGTGGCTGTTGCTTTGCTATTTGTCGGCTGTGAAAAGAGTGATGACAAAGCGCAAAAAGCAGCCAGCGAGCAACCAATAAATGTGGCCACGAGTGCTAGCATAAAGGTTGAAAAAAAAGAAAATAACCAAAGCACAAATAAACAAAATGACTTCATAAAATACGATATGCACGGCGAAAAGAGCGTAAAATTTGGACTTGAAGATAATAACGTAAGCCGTCAAATCGGGGCTTTAGCAATGGTAAGAACCCCTCTTCAAACTATAAATTTAAGACTTATAAAGGGTAGACTTAGCAAAAATTTCATCACAAAGTGCTCAGCTTGTCATGATGATTATGCAAATGGCATCATCGGGCCATCACTTTTAACAAAAAGCGAAAATGAAATTTATACAATGATAAATGCTTATAAAAATAAAGAAAAAGTCAATGTCTTGATGCGAGATCTTGTTAAAAAAATGGATGATAGTGAAATCAGAAATTTAGCTAAAGAAATCAGTGATTTTAATACACAATTTAGGAGCAAATAATGAAAGTAGGAAAGATTATAACCATTATTTTAGCAGTAGCAATTTGCGGTATCATGGTGTTTATGTTAAGCCAGACTCCGCCTAAAAAGGAAAAGGTAACAACTAATGCTCAGCCAAAAGTAGAGCAAAATTTTACAAAAGAGCAGCTAAAGTCTAGCGAAGAATTTGCCAGCGAAGATGAGCTAAAAAAGGTAAAAGAGCTAAGTCTAAGTGTGGCTAAAGTGCACAATGAAGGCGTTAGTAAGCAGTATCTAACAACTTGTGCTCCGTGTCATGGTGTAAATGCAAAAGGCGTCGTAGCTCCTGATATAACGCATCTAAGTAAGGATGAATTGCTTAAAAAGCTGGCTGATTATAAGGCTGGTAAGGTGCAAAACTCACTTATGAAGGGGCTACTTACAAATGTTAGTGATAGCGAGCTTGAAAGCCTTGCAGATGAAATTTCTAAATTTAAAAAGTAAAAATGGACAAATATAACACTCGTGCGACGATTAGAAATGTAAGCTTTCTAAGCACGTTAATCACAACTACAAAAGATGGCAAGAAGCGTCCTAGCATACGATTTTGGCGTATATTTAGCATTATTCTAGTTCATCTTTTATTTGTGCTTTCATATAGAGTTGATATACAAATTTTAGAAGGCGACATCAGTGCGTCAAGGATATTTGGTTTTCACTTGGCAGATGCTTTTATGAGCTTGCAAGTTTTTCTGGCGACGCATGAAATCCATGTAAATTTAATAATTGGTTCACTTAGTATCTTGGCATTTTATATCATTTTTGGTGGTAGAGGCTTTTGCTCTTGGATCTGTCCTTATTCGTTAATAAGTGAAATAGCTGAGAAGATCCATGAAAATTTACGCGCTAAAAAGATAGTAAAACCACGAGTTTTTGACACAAAGTGGCGATATGTTTTTACCATTTTATTTTTAACTCTTAGCTTTGCTAGTGCAAGCCTTACATTTGAAATTTTTAATGTTGTTGGGATTTTTTCAAGATTTATTATCTATGGCTATTTTCATGCTATTTGGTTCGTTGTGGCTATGCTTATGGTTGAAATTTTCTTCTCACGTAGAGCTTGGTGTAGGTATGTCTGTCCTATCGGAGCTACTTACTCGGTGCTAGCTAAACCAAATGCCATAAAAGTTAGCTGGGATAAAGAAAAATGCGATCACTGCTTAGTTTGCACCGATGTTTGTCTAGTGCCTCACGTGCTTTTTATGACAAAAAAGGGAGCGAAGCTTGACGAGAATAAAAATATCTTTAGGATAGCTGGTGCAGATTGCACGCTTTGTGGCAGGTGTATTGATGTGTGTCATCAAGACGCACTAAAATTTGACAATGGCTTTAAGAAACTCATATAAGGAAAATTTTTGATAGATATAAAAGAAGTAACTAAAATTTTTGGCTCGCAAAGGATACTTGATAATGTTAGCCTAAATGTAAAATCTGGTGAAAAAATAGCAATACTTGGACAAAATGGAGCTGGCAAAAGCTCGCTCATGCGTATCATTTTAGGCGAGTTTATCCCAAATAGCGGAAGCATCGCGATAAATGGCGTAAATACCCTAAAAGATAGAAAAGGGGCTTTGAAATTTATCTCATTTGTGCCACAAACTCCACCACCGCTTAAATTTAATCTACGTGAGCTTTGTGAGTTTGTTTGCAAAAGCTCAAATGTAAAATTTGAAGAGATTGAGAAATTTAGCAAGCTTTTAGAGCTTGATCTGCATGCAAATTTAAATAAGCCATTTTATAAGCTCTCTGGTGGCATGAAACAAAAGATGCTAATAGCCATCGCATTTGCTAAGGATAGTGAAATTTTGATGTTTGATGAGCCAACGGCAAATCTTGATGTGAAAGCAAGGCTTTCTTTTAAAAATTTACTTGATAACTTCACGCAAAGCAAAACACTTGTTTTTATTTCACACCGTATCGATGAGATAGCAAATTTATTAGATAGATGCGTCTATATGGATCTTGGCAAGATAATCAAAGAAGAAAATTTAAGGAGCAAGAGTGAATAATCTTTTTTTAATAGCAAAGCTTGATGTTAAAGAGTCTTTTCGCTCAAGATGGTTTGTGATATATGCTGCGCTTTTTTCTGCTTTGATGATAGGATTTTTATTTAGTGGCGTGACCGACTCACGTGTGCTCGGCTTTTCTGGGCTTACTAGAGCACTGCTTTTGTTTATTCAAATTTGTGTCATCATTGTGCCTATTTTTATTCTCATCTCAACCGTAAGAAGCATAAATCAAGATAGAGATACAAATTTGCTTGAATACATACTTAGCTTCCCGCTAAGCCTTAAAGAGTATTACTTTGGCAAGGCACTGGGCCGTACATTTGTTGTTTTTGTCCCACTTTTGTTTGCTCTTTTGCTTTGTGTTGTTGTTGGTTTTATAAAAGGTGTTGCGATACCTTGGGGCGTGCTGGTGCTTTACTTTGGACTACTTTTTAGCTTAAGTATCATTTTTTTATCTCTTGGATTTTTTATCTCAAGCGTGATTAAAAATCAAGAGACAGGCCAAGGCGTGGCGTTTTTACTTTGGCTTATAATGCTTGCATTTATTGATCTAGCATTAATTGGACTCCTTATGCGAAGCTCGGTTGATGAGTATGTCATTTACGCTATTGCTATACTAAATCCGATAGAGCTTTTCAGGATAGCAGCGCTTAGTCTTTTTGATCCAAATTTAGCAGTTATCGGTACTGCATCTTATTTTATTTTAAGCACCTTTTCAAAGGCAACATTTGTAGCTTATGCGATTATCTATCCGCTCGTACTAGGCATTATTTTGCTAGTTTGTGGCTATTTTGCCTTTAGCAAAAAAGATTTGGTTTGAGATTGTTTTTTGTTAAAGAAAAGTTGGTTTTAAATTTAGACGAAACTTGTATTATTTCACTTGTCCAACAAGAAACCTCCTTTTTGTAATAGCTCCCTTTCCCCCAAAGGGAGCTAACTTCTTCCAAACAAATTTATGAAAAAATCCATTTTATTTTTAGCATTTGCTCTTATGTCTTTGAATGCAAACTGGGATATAAATATGCAAGAGTGTATTAATAAAAGCAACGCTAAAGCTTGCGAGAGTTTTGCTAAAAAGCTTTCAAGCGAGTGTGAGAATAAAGATAAAATTTCTTGCTTTATCTATGCAGATATGCTAGGACGCGGCCTTGGCGTAGAAAAAGATACGCAAAAATCTTTTGAGATATTTAGATCGCTCTGTGATGATGGCAGCAGTGAAGCTTGCTACGAGCTAGCGACAAAGTATCTTCAAGGAAATGGCACTGAGCAAAGCTTCGATCTTTCAGCAAAGGCTCTTGATAAAGCTTGCAAGATGGGTAGCAAGCGAGCTTGCAATGTATTAGAGCTTGTGCCTAAAAATTAGCTATTTTAATTTTGTACTTGCATTAATTAAAAGAAATTTCTTAAATATAGCTTTTATAAAAGTTAAATTTACTCTAGTATTACTTAGAATTTCTTTTTTATTAACTAAAAATTTTATTAAAATTTATGCTTAAATAATACTATTCCATCGTCCTAAATGGACCCTCCTTTTTGTAACTGATAAGTCTTTGCTTCCCCCTTTTCTGGCTTTTCGTATACACAAAGAGGAGTTGTTTATTCTTTTAAAAATCAAATCTATTTTTTACATTCTATAAAAAATTTTATTTTTGGAATTTCTAAATCAAAAGCTTGTAAATGCGAATCTAAAAGCTCAAAGAATAAGCCTTAATAAGATAAAAGAGATTGTCGCTAAAGAGCTAAATAATTATGAAATGGTTGGCATAAATATTGATACAGACCCTAAAAGATGCGACAAAATTTGGTTGATCGAGCACAATGACAGCCAAAAAGAGTGGAAATTTATCTATTTTGACGCTTTTAGCGGTAAGATAAAGAGCGAGCCACTTGCACATGATGAGGGATTTTTTGGAGTTTTAACCGAGCTTCATGAGTCGCTATTTCTTGGGAAAATTGGTCACGTTATCCTTACTTTAACCGCTATTTTTACGTTTTTTATATGCATAAGCGGTTTTGTGATTTATAGAAAATTTTGGCTGACACTACTTAGGCTTCGTGTAAATAGGCTAAATGTTTTTATGAGTGACATTCATAAAATGATAGGAATTTTTTCTACACCTATTTTACTGCTCATTTGCATAAGTGGTATTTGGTGGGAATTTCAAATGGCACGCATGCCAGAGTTTAAAAATGACTTCGTTATAGATACAAAAATTTACAACAAAAGCTTGTCTCTTGACGAGCTGGTGACCCGCTCAAAAAATGATCTTGCTGGCTTTGAGCCACACTTCATCTCACTGCCTTTTATGCAAGGAGCAAACATACGCCTTTTTGGCTATGTAAAAGATCAAAATTTCTTGCATAACGAATATTCAAGCATATTAACTTACGATAAAAATAACGGCGAATTAGTAAGCATTTTGGACATAAAAAATGCAAATCTAAGCGAAGAAATTCTCTCAGCATTTAGAAAATCGCACTTTGGCAACTACAATCAAATCACAAAATTTATCTGGTTTTTAGTCGGCATTTCACCGCTTATTTTAAGCATTTCAGGGCTTTATTTGTGGATAAAAAGAAATTTTAAAAGGAGAAAAAATGAAAAAATTTTTAATTAGTTTGGTTGCATTAAATTTGATGCAACCTCAAATTTTTGCTAGCCAAAGCGATAAAATTTTAGAAGCAATTGATGTCGTAGAAAGCGAGCGAAGAGACGACGCAAACTACTTTGCAAAAGAGCTTGTAAAGAGCACGACAAGGCTAAATTTAACCTCTCGTCAAACACCCCAATCACTAACAGTGCTAACAGAGGCTAGACTAAAAGATCAAGGCATCAAAGACTATCAGGTGCTTCTTAGAAATGTCCCTGGCGTTACGCTAAACAAATGGGACGAGCGCATACGTCCGACGGTTCGTGGATTTCAGATAGATTATTACTTGCTTGATTCGATGCCTAGCTTTGGTGGCTTTAGCCTTGACGCAAATGATATGAGCTTGCTGCCTTATGAGAGAGTTGAGGTAGTAAAAGGGGCAAATGGTCTGCTTGCAGGCGCTGGCACCCCAGCTGCAAGCTTAAATTTCATAAGAAAAAGAGCAGACGCAAAAGAGCTAAAAGGAAATTTTGGTGTAAGTGCTGGCTCATACGATAGATATGGCGTAAATGGGGATGTGCAAACGCCTGTAAATGAGAGTGGAAGCGTCAGAGCGAGGCTATCTTTTATGCATGAGAAGTCGCACTCTTATATGGATTATTACAACCGCAAAAATAGCGCGATTTATGGCGTCGTAGATAGCGACATAGGCGACAGCTCATGGCTTAGTCTTGGTGCGTTTTATCAAGAGCTAAAACGTCACGGCATTAGATGGGGCGGCATGCCAGCATTTTACTCAGATGGCTCTAGGACAAATTTTAGTAAAAATGAAATTTTCTCTCAGCCTTGGACAAGGTGGGATATAAAAACACTTGATTTTTACGCTGATTTTAAGCACTACTTTGAAAATGAAGCAAGTTTAAATTTAAGCTACTCATTTAGACGGGCAAACACTGACTCAAATCTACTCTACTACGGCGGAGCGGTAAATTTAGACGGTACTGGCAATATGAGTGGTCTTAGCGTCTATGCAAACAAAAGAGAGGAGAATATCCACAACGTAGATGCATACGCAAATATCCCTTACGAGCTAGCAAATTTATCTCATGAGTTTGTCTTTGGCGCGATGTATAACAACTATAAAAAAAGTAGCGATAAGGTAAGTAGCTACTGGCTGCAAAGGACTACGCCAGCAGGGCTTGCTTATACTGCTAGAAGTAGGATAGACTTTAAAAACTTACATCTTGATGATCCAAAACTCCCTTACGAAGATCAAAACAATAAAGACAAAACGATACAAAAGGCATTTTACGCGGCAAATAAACTATCAATCACCGATGAGCTTAAATTTTTGCTAGGTGCCAGGGTTAGCTACTACAAATACGAGATCGAGGGCGGCAAAGATAATAGAAATTTCACAAATGAGATCACGCCATATCTTGGCATCACTTACGACATCGGAGCAAACCACACTCTATATGCTAGCTATACGAGCATATTTAAACCTCAAAGTGTAAAGGACGCAAATGACAAATACCTTGATCCGATCCAAGGCAAGGACTATGAAGTGGGCATCAAAGGCGAGTATCTTGACGGGGCGCTTCAAGCAAGTCTTGGCGTCTTTAAGATCGTGCAAGATAAGCTTGGCATAAATACTGGCAGGAAAAATCCAGCGACAAATGCCGACATATATGAATCTGGCAAGGGTGTGACAAGCAAGGGTGTCGAGCTAGATCTAAACGGCGAGATCACTAAAAACTTAAGCCTAAGCTTTGGCGCAACGCACTTTAACGCAAAAGATGCTAATGGCGAGAAATACGCCACTGACTCATCAAGAAGCACGGCAAATTTATTTGCAAAGTATGAGATCAGAGACTTTAGAGTAGGGGCTGGAGCTATGTATAAGAGCAAAATTTATACTGGCAAAGGTGCAGATGAAATCACACAAAAAGGCTACACTTTAGCTAATTTGATGTTTGGATATAAATTTGCTAAAAACTTTGACGTGCAGCTAAATATCGACAATCTCTTTAATAAAAAATACTATGAGGGTATCAACAAAAACATGATGGTTTATGGCGATCCACGCACATTTAATCTAAGCTTTAACTATAAGTTTTAGCTAAATTTACTCTAACGCGCCAGCTAAATTTCTAGTTGGCGACCTTCATTTTTTGCATAGTAGGTGTATAATTTCAAAAAACTAAGGAATTTGCATTGCTTAAGGTAGAAGTGATATATAAATTTTGCCTTGTTTGCGCTCTTGCTTGTGGGATATGCCTGCTTGCATTTACTGGGCTAAATTTCGCCATGGACGAGTATAATGAGTGGATGATGAGCGCGCACAAATTTGCAGGGATTTTGATATTTTGCGCAGCGATCTTACACGTCTTTAACCGCAGAAGAAAGCTAGTAAAGCTCATAAATGAGATGATCGATGTCACCACGCACCGCAAAAATCCAACGATCTGCAACATGGACCGCATTATCGCCTCGCTTGAGCCTTACAGCATCAGTGAAATTTCACGCATGCTTGGCTTTGATGAGGGCGAGTTTTGCAAGAGTTTGCGCGAAAACGACGTTAAATTTAATGACGCTAGCCAGACTTTACGCCAGATCGCACGAATGAATGACGAAAAGATATTTTTTGTGCTAGTTCTTATAATCGAGGCGAAATTTGGCAAGAGATTTTGTGGTGAGCTAAAGTACAAACGTGGCGAAAAACTTAAAGATAAAAAAATGGTCGCGTAGAGCTAGCTCAGTCTTTGCTAGCTTGTGCCACGTAGATGAAGCTATCTTTACTCCAGCGCCTAAATGCGCAGTCATAGCAGCTTCTCTCGTCCCCACAGCTCGTCTCCTCTTCATCGCCATCTAGCTTAAATTTAGTGCAGCCTTCGGCGGTTTCTTGCGCTTTTTCGTAGTTAAATTTGCCGTATTTAAACTCATTTTTCTCATTGAAATTTTGCATCATCAAAATTCCCGAAGCTCTTTTATGTTTAAATTTCTAAACTTACCATTTTTGTATTTTCGCACAAGTAAAGTTGCCTTGTGATGCCAAAATATAGGCTTTAAAGTGCCACCTAAATTTATCATCTCATCTTTTGCTAGCTCTTTAAAATTCTCGTTCAAAACCGCCTCGATAAATGGAAGCTCTGTAAGCTTAGCAACGCTTAGCTTTGACTCTTTTAGTTCAAATTTGCCTCTGATTTTTCCGTCGCTTCCGCTAAGCCTAAGCCTTATGCCAGCAAGCGCGCAGGAGCTCATACAAAAGACGCGCTGGGGGCTTGGCGGCGAGCTAAGCGAAACGGAGGAGGCGCGGCTAGCGGAGTATTTTAACAGCGGCAAATACAAACCAAAGCAAGAATTTATGCACTGGGCGTTCGTAGCTGTCGATAAGGCAAATAGAATTTTATAGTTAAAATTTCTTCTAGAATGGAGCAAATTTGATGCTAGTTATATGCCTAACTATGACAAAAGTAAAAGATAATTGGCAAGATTTTAGTAAGTTTTAAAAAAGTAGTCTTTTGCTTAGTGCCAATGTTTTAAGCAATAAAAATAAAGGTCAGTAGACTTTAAGTTATAGATAGTTTTATGGCGGGTAGAGAGAGATTCGAACTCTCGGTGAGTTGCCCCACACACGCGTTCCAGGCGTGCTCCTTAAACCGCTCGGACATCTACCCAAGATGAAGGTGATTATATCTTTATTTGCTTAATGCTTGGCTTTTAGAGCTTTAGCCCCAAGATAACGACATCTTTATACTCGCCGTCCATCAGGCAAACGCCAGGCAGTTCACCCCATTTTTCAAAGCCAAATTTCAAAAAGAGCCCAAGACTTGCTTTGTTTTTGCTAAAGATTAGTGCGATGATGTTTTTTAAATTTAGCTCTCTAGCTTCATTTAGGCTGTGGGCTAAAAGCTGTTTGCCGATGCCCCATTTAAGAGCCTTTTTAGCGACATAGATGCTTATCTCTACGCTTATATCGTAAGCGACTTTTGGATTAAAGTCACTCAGTGAGCAGTAGCCTAAAATTTTATCATTTTCTTTGTAGATAAAGATAGGGTGCGAGCTGCTGTTGGCGTTAAACCAAGGCTCTCGCTAACTAGCCGAATATCAGCAGTCGTAGTTTTTTAAAATGTACTAGTTATAAATTTGAGCAACCATTTCAAGATCGCTCAAATTTTTTGAAGCCTAGCTTCTTTTGGCAGCTTGATAGACTGGCTCAAGTTTTGCTGCGATATCTTTTAGATCTTTTATCCTGCTCTCGTTTGATGGGTGAGTGCTTAAAATTTCAGGCACCTTTCCGCCACTCATCTTGCTCATTTTTACCCAGACTTCGACCGCTTCTTTTGGATCGTATCCAGCTCTTGCCATTAGCTCAGTACCGATGTGATCAGCCTCGGTCTCATGCGAGCGAGAAAATGGTAGAGATATGGTGTATTCGCTAGCTAAATTTAGAGCATTAGCTCCAAGATCGCCAAGGCCAGTAGCTGTAGCTATTGCAAAGATACCTATGCTTTTCATCTGATCAGCACTTGCTTGCTCCCTGCTGTGCTCTCTAAGCGCGTGGGCAATCTCGTGACCCATGACCGCTGCTAGCTGTGCATCTGTTAAATTTAGCCTTTTTATGATGCCACTATAAACGACTATCCTTCCCCCTGGCATACACCAAGCATTTAGCGTATCTTCGTTAATAACATTTACTTGCCACTTCCATTTTAGAGCATCATCCCTAAAAACACCAGTTTGGGCGATGAGCCTTTTAGCGATATCTTGAACTCTTTTTGTAAGGATTGGATCGACATTTAGCTCGCCTTTACTTCTAGCAGCTGTTAGCGTCTTGACGTAGGCTTGGGCTGAGCTTTGCTCCATAGCTTCTGATGAGACCAGCATAAATTGCTTACGATCGGCACCAACAACGCCTGATTTCGTGACGCTCGTGCAGCCGGTGATAAACATGCTAGCTGTTAATAACATAAGTAAAATTTTTTTCATTTTTTCCTTTTTTGGATTAAAATTTCGCGTATTATAACTTGTGTTGGATATGCATTGTTAAACGAATGGATAAATTTAAATTTTGTGATTTCAAAAATAGAAATTTATTTTTTGCAAATTTTAAAATCTCATTCACTCGCCTTAGCAGACTGCTAAATTTAGGTCTCGTAGCTACTTGCCACTAAATTTAGAGCCGTGATATGCCAGCTCTAATTTTAAAATTTGCCTGATACTTACCTGATGACAAAGTGTATTCAGTGTGCTGCTTGGTTTATGACCGCATAAATCAAAATTTAGACGCTATATCTTAAATTTAACCCTTACGCCTTATAGTCTATATTTCTCTCAAATTCTCTCAAACGTTTATTTACAGATCTTAGCTCCGTTATTGTCGTCCAGTTATCGATAAAGACGCTAAAACTCTCTCTAACTTGAGAAAAAGCATTGCTAGCTTGTATAAGCACACCAAGCGTTATAAGGCCGCTAAATAGGCCATTTCCCATGATGACATAAGGTACGATTACAAGAATTTGTGAAAAAGAGATGAGCCAAAGGTTAAAGTAGCCATAGTGCAAAAATAGTTTGTAATAATTTAACTTTACGCCCGTAAAAAGCTCTAGCATGATGTTTGGCTGACAGAATTTAGACTTATCATCTTCGCCGTAAACCAGCTCTTTTCTAAATGCCGCTTCTGCTTTTTGGTTGTTATACTCGATATGTGGGAGTTTAATGCCCACAAACCACGAAATAATTAAGCCACCGATGCTAATTATTAAAGCGATATAAACAAGCGAGCCTTCGATATCTTTGATGTAAGGCAAACTCACGCTCTTACTTAGCTCCCAAAGCACTGGTATAAAGGCTATTAGCGTCATGATCGCCCTTAAAACCTGCACGCCAAGGCTTTCCATTATTTTAGCAAAGCGGTAGACATCTTCTTGGATACGCTGCGAACTGCCTTCGATGTCACTTTTGCAGTTTTGCCAAAATTTTAGATATCTAAACGTCATCGCCTCTCTCCAGCGAAAGACCCAGTGGCTAGCAAAAAACGAGATCACAGTGTAAGTCACGACATAAGGCATAGCGATTTTTATAAAGTTAAAAATTTCTCGCCAAAACTCACTTACATCATGATCTTTTGAGTTTTGCACGATGTCGTAGAAATTTTTATACCACTCGTTTATACGGACATTTAGGTGTGTTTGATAGACAAGAAGCAAGATGATAAATATCGCTCCGCCATAAGCCCAGAGTGCCCATTTTTTATCTTTAAAAAATGATGAAAACATAAAGTGCCTTTTGTAAATTTTGGCGAATTATAGCAAGCAATATTAAGCATTTATATAAAATTTAAATGTGAGCTATATCATTTTGCAAATTTTAGGTAAAGGAAAATGATGAAGAAATTAGCATTTTTGGCTCTTGGCTTTTTTGCAACACTTGCGTTCGCGGCTGATATGAAAGTCTATAAAAGCCCAACTTGTGGATGTTGTACTAGCTGGGGTGAGGCGATGCAGAAGGCTGGATTTAGCGAAGAGGTCATAAAAGTAGATGATATAGCTAAAGTTAAGAAAGAATTTAATGTGCCGCTAGAGCTTTCAAGCTGCCATACAGCAATCATCGATGGATATATCATAGAAGGTCACGTTCCAGCTGATGAGG
This sequence comes from Campylobacter concisus, assembly GCF_902460415.1. GTDB lineage: Bacteria > Campylobacterota > Campylobacteria > Campylobacterales > Campylobacteraceae > Campylobacter_A > Campylobacter_A concisus_Y. The sequence continues at coordinate 778,574 of NZ_CABPTY010000001.1, read as the reverse complement.
TAAAGCGCCTACTAGAGCTTAAGCCAAAAGATGTAGTTGGTATCGCAGTGCCTGGCATGCCGATGGAGAGCCAAGGTATGGAGCAAGGCAGTAAAGCTGAGCAATACGATGTTATTTTATTTAAAAAAGATGGCTCACAAGAAATTTTTGCCACTTACATCGGCACAAAAAAACTAAGATAACTTCAAAAATTTTTAAATTTAGCTCATTTTTTGGCGAGCTAAATTTAAAAAGAAATTCCCTTACTTACAGCTATGATACAAAGTAAAAATGTTAGCGGAACGTAGATAAATTTACCTACAAAATACCAGAAATTACCATAAGATTTATTTGCTCCTGAATTTACCTCGTCTAAAATTTCTTCTTTTTTTATGATCCAAAACCAAGAAATAGCACCGATTACCGCACCGATTGGGATGATATAGATCGACACAAAGTCCATCCAAGGTCCCCAACTGCTAATAGGCTCCATAAATGCTCCTATGCCAAAGCAAACTGCACAAAGTAGCGTGAGTGTCCAAAATCTGTTAAGAAACGGAAATTTATGCATAAGCGACTCAGCCACGACCTCAAACATATTTTGAAGCGAGGTGATACCGCCAAAGATGACTGCTGTAAATAGTATGATCGCAAAAATTTGACCGCCGATCATATTTTGTAAAATTTTTGGAAGCGTTACAAAAAGTAGCTTTGGACCTTCGGCTGGATCCATAGCATAGGCAAAGACTGCTGGGATCATAACAAGAGCGGCCACAAGAGCTGCGATAGTATCAAAAAAAGCCGTAGTTTTAGCACTCTCAACGATATCTTCATCTTTTGAAAGGTAAGCCCCATAAACTATCATGCCAGATCCTGTGATAGAGAGCGAGAAAAAGGCTTGACCCATCGCAGAAACCCATACCATTGGGTCTGCAAGCTTACTAAAGTCAGGGATAAAAAGGAATTTATATCCATCAAATGCATTTGGTAGCATTGCGACATTTATAGCCAAAATGCTAAACAATACGAAAAACAGTGGCATCATTATTTGATTTGTTTTTTCGATACTTTTTGCCCCAAAAAATAGTGTAAGAAGCGTGCCAACAACGATGATAAAATGATAAGGCAAGACTGAGTAATCTTGAAGTGCAAATGAGTTAAACCAAACATTCGTATCAACGCTCATAAATGAGCCAGTAAGCGCCTGGGTAAGGGCTTTTAGTACGTAGGCGATGATGACTGCGTAACCGATGGCTATACAAAGTGAGCCAGCAAGCGGAAGCCAGCCAATAATACTGCCAAATACGCCTAAATTTCTACTTTGCCAAGCATATTTATATGATCCAAGCGTACCAGTTTTTGCACGTCTACCGATCGCATACTCCGCACTCAGACCAACATATGAAAAAAGAGCTATGAAAAAAACATAGATGAGTAAAAACGCTGCACCGCCATTTGTGCCAAGTTTATAAGGAAAGCCCCAGACATTTGCCATGCCAACTGCTGATCCAACACAAGCCAATATAAATGCCCAACGCGATGAAAAATTCTTTTTGCTCATTGTAAAATCCATATATTTAGTGATGAAAATAATGTTATCAAAATATGATTTAAGAACTTTTTATAAATCTTAAATTTAAGAAATGTTGTTACTTTTGGGCGCGGCTAATTTGACCGCTAAATATAAATTTGCTATAATCAGGCAAAAATTTTTAACTCTTAAGGATCATAATTGAACCCCAGTAGCGATAATTCGCTTTTAATGGTAATACTTGCCGTTGTATTCATTTTACTAAATGCCTTTTTTGTTTTATCAGAATTTTCTCTTGTTAAAGTTCGTAAGTCTAGACTTGAAGAGCTTATCAAAGAGAAAAAGCCAAACGCTCAGCTTGCTTTCGAGATGTCGAACAAGCTTGATACTTATCTTAGTGCCACTCAGCTTGGTATCACACTAAGCTCACTTGCTCTTGGTTGGATCGGTGAGCCAGCAGTCGCAAGACTTATAGAAGCCCCACTTAAAAATTTCTTCAACTTTAGTGATATCTTAGTTCATACGGTTGGTTTTGCGATCGCATTTACGCTTATTACGCTACTTCACGTTGTAATGGGTGAGCTTGTGCCAAAGTCAGTTGCTATAGCAAAGGCCGAGACTTCAGTGTTAAAAATTGCTCGTCCACTTCACTTTTTTTGGGTGCTATTTTCTCCTGTAATTAAGCTTTTTGATATTTTAGCGACCATTGGACTTAAAATTTTAGGTATCCAGCCAGCTAAAGAGAATGAGCTAGCGCACTCTGAAGAAGAGATAAAAATCATCGTTGGCGAGAGCTTAAAGGGTGGCGTACTTGATAGTTTTGAGACTGAGATCATTAAAAATGCAGTTGATTTTAGTGACACAGTCGCAAAAGAGATCATGACGCCAAGGCGCGATATGATCTGCATAAATAAACAAAAGAGTTTTGAGGAGAATTTACAAGTTGTATTTGAGTCAAAATACACTCGCTTTCCTTATATAGACGGCTCAAAAGATATTATTTTGGGCATGATACACATTAGAGATATTTTGCAACTTCACTTTAGCAAAGATAAAGAGAAGAGTTTTGACTCAATTGTTCGTAAATTTGTCATCGTGCCTGAGAGCCTCTCTATATCAAAGGTGCTTGTAATGATGAATAAAGAGCAAATTTCAGCTGCACTCGTAGTTGATGAGTATGGCGGTACAGCCGGACTTCTTACGATGGAAGATATAATGGAAGAGGTGCTTGGTGATTTTAATGACGAGCACGATGAAGTCGATCAACACTACAAAAAGATAAATGACAATATTTACGAATTTCAAGGCAGATACGATCTAGAGAGCGTAGAAGAGGTTCTTGGTATAAGCTTTGATGAAGAGACAGATCAAGTTACAATCGGTGGATATGTCTTCAACTTAATCGGTCGTTTGCCAGTAGTTGGGGACAAGATCGAGGATGAAAACTGCTACTACGAAGTAAGAAAGATGGATGGAGCCAGTATCTCACGAGTTAAAGTTAGAAAAAAGATAAAAAATGAAGAGGAGAGCATTCAGTCTTAAATTTATATATTTATGGCTTAAATAAGCCATGTTATGTAAATTTCTATCAATATTGTGATGTTCTAGACTCAATTTTCGCTATCGCTTATTTTATTAAATTTGTTTTAGACAAGTCTTCTAGTTGTAGTCAAGCAAAATAAACTCATATAAATTTTTCGAGTAGATATCTAGCAGTAAAATTTAATCTTAAATTTTAAATATAGTTAATATAATTAAAAATTGTTTTTTACGAGGAGTAAAGATGAGAATAATAAATGTAAAAGATATAAGAGAAGTCGTTGCCAAGCTTTGCAAACAGGCCTGTTATGTTGTGACGCCAGATTTAAAGGCTGCTTTTACAAAGGCTCAAAGTAGCGAAAGCTCGTCTCTAGGTAAAGATATTTTGGGCAAAATTTTACAAAATGCTAAGCTAGCAGAAGAGGGCGTTGCGCCTATATGCCAAGATACAGGCATGACGGTTGTTTTTGTGCAGATCGGCCAAGATGTGCATATTGAGGGTGGATATATTGAAGATGCGATAAATGAGGGCATTGCGGAAGGCTACATTGGGGGCTACCTAAGAAAGTCAGTCGTTGCTGAGCCACTTTTTGAGAGAAAAAATACCACAAACAACACTCCAGCCGTCATTCACACTAGGATCGTACCAGGAGATAAGCTAAAGATAAAAGTAGCTCCAAAAGGTTTTGGTAGTGAGAATAAATCGGTTTTAAAAATGCTTGTACCAGCTGATGGTATAGAGGGTGTAAAAAAAGTCTTTTTAGAGGCTGTAAAATACGCTGGACCAAACGCCTGTCCTCCACTAACAATAGGTGTTGGCATAGGTGGTACGATGGATAAGGCAGCACTTTTGGCAAAAGAAGCAGCAGTTCGTTCAGTCGATAGTAAAAATTCTGATCCAAGATATGCCAAATTAGAAGACGAGCTACTAGAGCTTGCTTGCAAAACTGGTGTTGGTCCTCAAGGACTTGGTGGTGACACCACTGCTGTTAAAGTAAATGTCGAGTGGTATCCAACCCACATAGCAGGTCTTCCTGTTGCTATAAACATCAACTGCCACGCTGCACGCCACGCAGACGCTGAGCTTTAAGGAGAAAAAATGTCAGAAGTAAAAAGAATAACAGCACCATTTAATAAAGAGGTGGTAAAGAGCCTAAAAGCAGGCGACAATGTCCTAATATCAGGCACTATCATAGCAGCTCGTGACGCTGCACATAAGGCACTTACTGAAACATTGGCACGTGGCGAAAAACTACCAGTTGAACTAAAGGGTGAGACTATCTACTATGTTGGACCAACTCCAGCCAAGCCAAATCAAGCTATCGGCGCAGCAGGCCCAACAACAAGCGGCAGAATGGATAAATACACCCCAACTATGATAAATGAAGTTGGTATAAATGGTATGATCGGTAAAGGCTACAGGAGTGACGCAGTAGTCGAGGCTATGAAAAAATCATGCTGTGTTTATATGGTTGCTATCGGCGGCATCGGAGCTCTCATTAGTCAAAGTATCAAAAAATATGAAGTGCTGGCTTATCCAGAACTAGGACCAGAGGCAGTTGCTAGGCTTACAGTTGAGGATTTCCCAGCAATAGTTGCCATTGACTGCGAAGGTAATAACTTCTATGAAGTCGGGCAAGCACCTTACAAAAAGATATAAATTTATCCCGCTAGCAAGCTAGCTAGCGGACTTTAGTAATATCCAAGACACATCGTTTCAGTTAATTTTATGCGTTTTTCAAATGGAGCAGGTGAAAAAAATTTACACTTTTCAATGTAAATTCTATAAGAATAGCTAAGATTAAAATCATCATAAAATTTCTTCAAGTCTATAAATTTGATGCCGCAAATCTCATAAAATTTAAAGAGCTCGTAGATCTTAGAGCCATTTTTTGCTACAAGATGAGAAGGAGCAAGCGAGGTAAAAGAGCAAAATACGCCTGTTGGAATAAGTCCATTCAAAGGTGTGCAGGTTTTTATAATGTTTCGAAATTTGGCTGGAATGCTATTTTTTCTAAGAAAAACTATTCTTGAGTTTTCAAATTTAGCACTTATGACGTTTTTCCAAAAAAGATAAGCATTTGATGAGATGCCGGCATTTTTAGCCAACTCAGCACTGAGTACATAATCATCTAAAAACTCATTTGGTGCGAGTATATTTTGCATCTTCATCCTTTTGAAATTTTGCCCATTATAGCTTTTGGAGACTAAAAATTTAGAAAATTTATAGTAGGATTTTAAAAAATTTCAAAAGGAGAAAATATGAAAAAACAAATCTCAACAAAAAAAGCTCCACAAGCGATTGGGCCATATTCTCAGGCGATAAGCGTTAATGGATTTTTATTTATCTCAGGTCAGCTTGGTGTCACACCAGCTGGTGAGTTTGCAGGTAGTAGCGTAGAAGCTCAAGCTGAGCAATCACTTGAAAATTTAAAAAATATCTTGGCTGAAGCAGGACTTACTTTTGATAATGCTGTAAAGACTACAATATTTCTAGCAGATATGGCAGATTTTGTTAAAGTAAATACTGTGTATGCTAAATTTTTTAAAGAGCCTTATCCTGCCAGAAGCACAGTAGCCGTTAAAACCTTGCCAAAAGATGCGCTTGTGGAAATAGAGCTTATCGCGGCTTATTAATAGATATTGTGTAAAAGTTTACATAATTTAATGCTTAATTATAATGGAGAGCAAAAACTCTCCAAATTTATACTTCAAAAACTAAACCCTTAAGCCTACTAATAAAAATACATACTTTAAAATTTTTAAGCGCCTAACAATTTTTCTCAAATTCCCTAATTATTTCAACTATCTTTAAGTATTGCTCATATATAATTCCAGCTCACGAAACGAGAAACCACCTTTAACTTCATTGGTTAATAAAGCCTTTTCTTTTTATCGTTGTTCTTTTAACTTACAATTGTTAAACTATTAGTCAATCTTTGAAATCTAAACAAGTGATCGATTGAGCCAGTCTATTATTTTATAATTTATAATAGATTAGACAAACTAATAAATAAAACTAAAAGTTTTTTGATTAAAAACTTCATAATAAAATCCTATCAAATAAATTTTGCTAGGTAATTAATATGGAGAGTTTGATCCTGGCTCAGAGTGAACGCTGGCGGCGTGCCTAATACATGCAAGTCGAACGGACAAGTAAGAGCTTGCTCTTATGAGTTAGTGGCGCACGGGTGAGTAATGTATAGCTAATCTGCCCTACACTAGAGGACAACAGTTGGAAACGGCTGCTAATACTCTATACTCCTGTCTTACATAAGTTAGATAGGGAAAGTTTTTCGGTGTAGGATGAGGCTATATTGTATCAGCTAGTTGGTGAGGTAATGGCTCACCAAGGCTATGACGCATAACTGGTCTGAGAGGATGATCAGTCACACTGGAACTGAGACACGGTCCAGACTCCTACGGGAGGCAGCAGTAGGGAATATTGCTCAATGGGGGAAACCCTGAAGCAGCAACGCCGCGTGGAGGATGACACTTTTCGGAGCGTAAACTCCTTTTGTTAGGGAAGAATAATGACGGTACCTAACGAATAAGCACCGGCTAACTCCGTGCCAGCAGCCGCGGTAATACGGAGGGTGCAAGCGTTACTCGGAATCACTGGGCGTAAAGGACGCGTAGGCGGATTATCAAGTCTCTTGTGAAATCCTATGGCTTAACCATAGAACTGCTTGGGAAACTGGTAATCTAGAGTGAGGGAGAGGCAGATGGAATTGGTGGTGTAGGGGTAAAATCCGTAGAGATCACCAGGAATACCCATTGCGAAGGCGATCTGCTGGAACTCAACTGACGCTAATGCGTGAAAGCGTGGGGAGCAAACAGGATTAGATACCCTGGTAGTCCACGCCCTAAACGATGTATACTAGTTGTTGCTAAGCTAGTCTTGGCAGTAATGCACCTAACGGATTAAGTATACCGCCTGGGGAGTACGGTCGCAAGATTAAAACTCAAAGGAATAGACGGGGACCCGCACAAGCGGTGGAGCATGTGGTTTAATTCGAAGATACGCGAAGAACCTTACCCGGACTTGATATCTAACAAATCATCTAGAGATAGAAGAGTGTCTGCTTGCAGAAATGTTAAGACAGGTGCTGCACGGCTGTCGTCAGCTCGTGTCGTGAGATGTTGGGTTAAGTCCCGCAACGAGCGCAACCCACGTCATTAGTTGCTAACAGTTCGGCTGAGCACTCTAATGAGACTGCCTTCGTAAGGAGGAGGAAGGTGTGGACGACGTCAAGTCATCATGGCCCTTATGTCCGGGGCGACACACGTGCTACAATGGCATATACAATGAGAAGCAATATCGCGAGATGGAGCAAATCTATAAAATATGTCCCAGTTCGGATTGGAGTCTGCAACTCGACTCCATGAAGCCGGAATCGCTAGTAATCGTAGATCAGCCATGCTACGGTGAATACGTTCCCGGGTCTTGTACTCACCGCCCGTCACACCATGGGAGTTGATTTCACTCGAAGCCGGAATACTAAATTAGTTACCGTCCACAGTGGAATCAGCGACTGGGGTGAAGTCGTAACAAGGTAACCGTAGGAGAACCTGCGGTTGGATCACCTCCTTTCTAGAGTACGTATAGATATTCTCTCACAAGATATCTATAAGAAAGATATTCTCAATCATCCTTGTTTAGTTTTGAAAGATTGATAGACCTATAGGGGCCTATAGCTCAGCTGGTTAGAGTGCACCCCTGATAAGGGTGAGGTCACAAGTTCAAGTCTTGTTAGGCCCACCAGAGAATTTAATTGGGGAATTAGCTCAGCTGGGAGAGCGCCTGCTTTGCACGCAGGAGGTCAGCGGTTCGATCCCGCTATTCTCCACCATAAAATAGTTTAACTATATTAAGTCTAATTAGAGAGCTTAAAAATTAAACTTTCTAATTAGACTTTTGTCTAAATGTTCTTTTAATTAATATTGTTAATAGTCACAAGCAAGTTTTAAAAACAATTTTACAGGACTTGTTAAAGATTTAAATTTCTATTCTCTTTGCATTTAATGCAAAAGTTTGACATCACAATCTATTTAGGATTTAAAACTTATCTAAATAGTTGTCAATGCTTTCCGTCTTGAGAGCTAGAATTTAAATATAGTAACATAAAGTTATCTTTAACAAGGAAGTGATGCGAATTAGAATAATCTAATATAGAAAAGGTAAGCTACAAAGAGCAAGTGGTGGATGCCTTGGCTAGTAGAGGCGATGAAAGACGTGCCAGGCTGCGATAAGTCTCGGGGAGCCGTCAAGGGGCTTTGATCCGGGAATTTCTGAATGGGGCGACCCAGTTAAGCGCGAGCTTAACTACCTAATATGGAGCGAACGAGGGGAATTGAAACATCTTAGTACCCTCAGGAAAAGAAATCAAAAGAGATTACGCTAGTAGCGGCGAGCGAACGCGTAAGAGGGCAAACCGTTAGTTTACTAACGGGGTTGTAGGACTGCAATATAGACTAAACTTAGCTAATAGAATAATCTGGAAAGATTAAGCATAGAGGGTGATACTCCCGTATATGAAAGCTTTGTTTTACTTAGCAGTATCCTGAGTAGGGCGGAACACGTGATATTCTGTCTGAAGCTGGGTAGACCACTATCCAACCCTAAATACTACTACTAGACCGATAGTGCACAAGTACCGTGAGGGAAAGGTGAAAAGAACTGAGGTGATCAGAGTGAAATAGAACCTGAAACCATTTGCTTACAATCATTCAGAGCCCTATGATTTATCAGGGTGATGGACTGCCTTTTGCATAATGAGCCTGCGAGTTGTGATGTCTGGCAAGGTTAAGGAAACCCGGAGCCGTAGCGAAAGCGAGTCTTAATAGGGCGTTTAGTCAGACGTTGCAGACCCGAAACGATGTGATCTATCCATGAGCAGGTTGAAACCGGTGTAAGAGCCGGTGGAGGACCGAACCCGCTAGCGTTGAAAAGCTATGGGATGACTTGTGGATAGGGGTGAAAGGCCAATCAAACATCGTGATAGCTGGTTCTCTCCGAAATATATTTAGGTATAGCGTCATGTAGTAACACTAGGGGGTAGAGCACTGAATGGGCTAGGGCATACACCAATGTACCAAACCCTATCAAACTCCGAATACCTAGTGTGTAATCATGGCAGTCAGGCGGCGAGTGATAAAATCCGTCGTCGAGAGGGGAACAACCCAGACTAACAGCTAAGGTCCCTAAATCTCATTTAAGTGGAAAACGATGTGGAGTTACTTAAACAACCAGGAGGTTGGCTTAGAAGCAGCCATCCTTTAAAGAAAGCGTAATAGCTCACTGGTCTAGTGATTCTGCGCGGAAAATATAACGGGGCTAAAATGAGTACCGAAGCTTTAGACTTAGTTTTACTAAGTGGTAGGAGAGCGTTGTATTTGCGTTGAAGGTATACCGGTAAGGAGTGCTGGAGCGAATACAAGTGAGCATGCAGGCATGAGTAGCGATAATTGGGGTGAGAATCCCCAACGCCGTAAACCCAAGGTTTCCTACGCGATGCTCGTCATCGTAGGGTTAGCCGGGTCCTAAGCAAAGTCCGAAAGGGGTATGCGATGGAAAATTGGTTAATATTCCAATGCCAACTATAATGTGCGATGGAAGGACGCTTAGAGTTAAGCAAGCTAGCGGATGGTAGTGCTAGTCGAAAGGTATAGGTTAAGATCCAGGCAAATCCGGATCTTTTTAAGCCGAGACCCCACAGGCGTTTGAAATTCTTCGGAATGGATAGCGAATTGCCGATACTGTCGAGCCAAGAAAAGTTTCTAAGTTTAGTTATAGTTGCCCGTACCGTAAACCGACACAGGTGGGTGGGATGAGTATTCTAAGGCGCGTGGAAGAACTCTCTTCAAGGAACTCTGCAAAATAGCACCGTATCTTCGGTATAAGGTGTGCCTAACTTTGTGAAGGATTTACTCCGTAAGCATTGAAGGTTACAACAAAGAGTCCCTCCCGACTGTTTACCAAAAACACAGCACTCTGCTAACTCGTAAGAGGATGTATAGGGTGTGACGCCTGCCCGGTGCTCGAAGGTTAATTGATGACGTTAGCTCTGCGAAGCGTTTGATCGAAGCCCGAGTAAACGGCGGCCGTAACTATAACGGTCCTAAGGTAGCGAAATTCCTTGTCGATTAAATATCGACCTGCATGAATGGCGTAACGAGATGGGAGCTGTCTCGAAGAGGGATCCAGTGAAATTGTAGTGGAGGTGAAAATTCCTCCTACCCGCGGCAAGACGGAAAGACCCCGTGGACCTTTACTACAGCTTGACACTGCTATTGGGATAAAAATGTGCAGGATAGGTGGGAGGCTTTGATCCATAGACGCCAGTTTATGGTGAGCCATTGTTGAGATACCACTCTTTTTTATTCTGATAGCTAACTAGCTTGAGTTATCCTCAAGTAGGACAATGTCTGGTGGGTAGTTTGACTGGGGCGGTCGCCTCCCAAAATGTAACGGAGGCTTACAAAGGTTGGCTCAGAACGGTTGGAAATCGTTCGTAGAGTATAAAGGCATAAGCCAGCTTAACTGCGAGACATACACGTCAAGCAGAGACGAAAGTCGGTCTTAGTGATCCGGTGGTTCTGTGTGGAAGGGCCATCGCTCAAAGGATAAAAGGTACCCCGGGGATAACAGGCTGATCTCCCCCAAGAGCTCACATCGACGGGGAGGTTTGGCACCTCGATGTCGGCTCATCGCATCCTGGGGCTGGAGCAGGTCCCAAGGGTATGGCTGTTCGCCATTTAAAGCGGTACGCGAGCTGGGTTCAGAACGTCGTGAGACAGTTCGGTCCCTATCTGCCGTGGGCGCAAGAAGATTGAGGAGAGTTGACCCTAGTACGAGAGGACCGGGTCGAACCAACCACTGGTGTACGAGTTGTTCTGCCAAGGGCACCGCTCGGTAGCTATGTTGGGATGTGATAACTGCTGAAAGCATCTAAGCAGGAAGCCAACTCCAAGATGAATCTTCTTTTAAGAGCTCATATAGACTATGTGTTTGATAGGCTGGGTGTGTAATGGATGAAAGTCCTTTAGCTGACCAGTACTAATAGCTCGTCTGCTTATCTTTTAATAAGCATCACTTCCTTGTTAAGGATAAAAACTTAATAAGATATGTTTTTATAAGACTTTGTTTATGACTTTTAACTTTATCAAGTAGTGTTAAATAAGAGATTTATCTGATATATTTTTTATTTAACACTGCCCGTGACTATACAGACGAGGAAACGCCTTGCTCCATCTCGAACCAAGAAGCTAAGCTCGTCCTGGCTGATGATACTCTCCCTTACTGGGATGTTGGAAAAGTAGGTCGTTGCGGGCTTTGTTAATTTTTAATCTTCTTTATCTAAACAATCATCTTTTAATATTTATTTCTTAATTTATAATAAAATATCAAGTCTTACATTTATTTATATTTTTAAATAATTAGACTTTTTATCTCTATGTTTATAAATATCTTTTAGTTTATGCTTTTATACGAGTGTTGACTAAAAACACCAAATATGATAGACTCCAAACCCAAATTTACCCAAAAAGGACAAAAATGAAAAAGATTATATTCTCACTATTAGCAGCAGCTTCTACATTACTAGCAGCCATAAATTTAAACACCGCCACAAAAGAAGAGTTAATGAGTTTAGATGGTATAGGTTCTTCAAAGGCAGATGCAATAATAGAGTATAGAAAAGCAAATAAATTTAACTCAATAGAAGATATAAAAAATGTAAATGGTATAGGCGATAAGACATTTGAAAATTTGAAATCAGATATATCAGTATCAGGCACTACAAAGATAGACACCACAAAATCAAAAATAAAATCTAAAAAAGATGAGATAAAAGAAAAAGTAAGTAAAAAGAGTGATGAAGTAAAAGAGAAAAAAGATAGCGCTAAAGATGATAGTATAAAAGATAAGAAAGAAAAGCTAAAAGATAAAGCACAAAAGAGTAAAGCTAAAAAAGAGAAGAGTAAGGAGTAATAAATCTAGAAATTTGTAAAAATTCTTACATAAAGTATATAAAAATAGTTAGGAGCGCATAGCGTTCCTAATAAAAAATAGATTGGTTTTTATATATCTGCCTACTTTTTAAATTCTATAACCTAGTTTGCCTGTTTTTTAAATTTTATAAATTAATAAGCTCATCTAATAGATCTTGTAAAGTAATACTTCTTAAACTATTCTCTAAAGCTTCTTGTGCTTTTAGGAAGTGACCAGTTAAGAGTCCCTCGATCTTGCCACCAAGCGGGCAAGCTTTAGGTGAGTCAGAGTGGATCTTAAAAAGTTTTTCTTTATTATTTACTGCGTTAAAAATTTGAAGGAGGGTTAGGTGTTGGGGAGTATCACTGACTTGAGATGTGGTGTTTGTGGGACTGGTGAGTTTTTTAAGCATCAAATAGTTATGTCAAGCATGTGATGTTCGCTAGATTCTATTTCCTCATTATCTGCTATATCGTCCAAATTTTCTTCGTCACTATCTCTTGAATTTTGTTTTTCGCTCTCAAACTCACTTGCCTCTTCTTCGCTTTTTTGGCGTTCATGTTCCTTTTCAGGGTCTATTTTATAAGACTCTTCCATAGGACGCACCTCTTTGATCTCTTCACTTTGTTGCGAGGCAAGCTCAGCTGCCATCAAAGATTGCATATCAAATCTGGCTTGTTGATTTGCATGCACTTGCGATACTACTGGGGCATTTTGGTTTATGAAGTTACTATTTCCTAAAGGTGTTACAGCCATTTTTTAGCCTTTATTTATTATGATAGTTTTATAGTTAGTATAAGTGACATTTGCACCGTTTTCACGTTTTAAATTTTCACGCTTAGTATAGTCTACCTCGTATCTGCCAGCTCCCTTTACGCTAAATTCCACGCAGAATTTAGCTGCCATTTTTAGCATATCTTCGGGTACCTTGCTCTTGTTTGTCTTGATGATAACGTGAGCGCTTGGAGCGTCTTTTAGATGAAGCCAGATGTCATCTTTTTTAGCAAGATCAAGTAAATTCATATTGCCTTTTTCGTTTCTGCCAACTAAAATTTTAAACTCTCTAACGTAAAAAATTTCGGTATTTTCACTCACGTCTTTTGTGTGGCGTTCTCTTTGTTTTGCCTTGTTTTTTGGGCTTAAAATTTCAAGCTCATAAAGACTGCTCGCTTCTTTTAAGAGAGACTTTAATCCCTCAAAAAACTCGATTTTTTCTTTTAAATTTCTCTTTTCTATCTCCACGCCAAGGGCTTTTGCGCGAAGCTTTTTTGATCTTGCGTAAAACTCATTTGCGCTGCTTTTTGGAGTATCGCTAAGAGTTAGTTTTATCTCGTTGCCATCAAAATCTTTCAGGCAAATTTCTCTCTCATAGCCCTTAAAATTCCCCAGATTTGCAAGCAAAAGTGATCCTAAATTCGCAGCTTCTTCACTCTTTCTCATCAGCTCATCTTTGTCTTCAAGTGAGTTTAAAATTTCGCTCATGCTATCTATCTTTTTTTGTACGCTTGCAAGCTTCGCCTCTTTTAAGCTAGCTATCCTTGACTCATTTACTCTGGCCGCTTCGCTCTTAAAAAACGCCTCAAAGTCAGTTATGGGCTCGCACGTTTTTTCCTTGATAGTGATAGCTGGAAGCTCCCTTAAAACTTCGCCAGTTTCTATCTTTCGGTAGCTATTATCAATGTGTCTTAACGCCTCGATTATTACGTTGTTTTCATCAGTTATCACAGCATTTGTAAAGCGACCTGTAAATTCAAGATAGAGAATAAAATTTTCACTTTTATATGCGCCACTTTGCGTGCAGATAAATTTTAAAATTCTATTATCTTTTAAGCATTCAACGCTTTTTATATGCGAGGCATTAAAGCGCTTTTTTAGCACATTATCAAAAGGTGCTTGATAAATTTTTGCTTCTTTTAACTCGTCATCTTTGTAGATAGCGGAGTTTGATTTGTTTAGATCAAAGATGATCTTCTCGCCATTAAATTCGATCAAAATAGCCATATCATTAATGCGTTTTGCTTGGTTTATCTTTGTAAAATTTGATAAATAACTTGCTATTTGAACTAAATGTGCGTACTTCATGTGAGGATTATATCAGAAATGTTGCAAAAATGTTTTAATAAAAGCTTTATCACTAGCTATGATAAAAATAGTAAAAATCTGTTTTCTGATCTATGTTTAATTTTTTGAAATGTTTTATTTGTAATGTTATTAAAATATAAATTTTTCGTAAATTTTTTTCATAAAAATTTAAAATATATTTTTATATAATGATAACTATTTTTATAATATTAAAAATTTTTTAAGGGATGATAAATGAATAAATTTCGCATTAGTGCGGTGCTTTGTTTTGCTATTTCTGCTTTAAATGCTACTGATGTAAGCTTGGATGGAATTAGCATTGAAGATAGCGCAGACGATGGTTATAGAGCCACAACGAGTGAGGTGGGCAAGACAAATACGCCAATTCTTGAGATACCACAGACAGTAAACGTCGTAACCCAGCAGCAACTAAAAGATAAAAAGCCAGAAACTCTAGCCGAAAGCCTTCAAAACGTGAGCGGAGTTAGCTACGGAAACACCACGGGCGGTATCTTTGACTCGATCATTAAGCGAGGCTTTGGCGGCGGACGCGACGGCTCGATCATGCGTAACGGCGTACCGGCTAGCGTCATGCATAGCTTTAATAAAACCGTAGAAAGCGTCGAGGTGCTAAAAGGCCCCGCTAGCTTGCTCTACGGTGCGCAAGAGCCCGGCGGCATCATAAATATGGTCACTAAAAAGCCAAAATACGACTTCTCAAATGAAATTTGGGCCGGTATCGGCAATCGCAACTACTGGAATACAGGCTTTGATGCCACAGGACCCATTGCAGAGAGTGGATTTGCGTATAGATTTATATTTGATACGATGCAAAAGGACTACTGGAGAGAGTTTGGCGAATATAAAAATGTTCTCTTTGCACCCTCACTTTCGTATAAAGGCGATGACTACCGCATAAATTTGGCTTATGCGCACACACGCTCGACCGATCCGATTGACCGAGGCATGTATCTCGTTCCAAGCACCGGCAAACTACTACCCATAGATAAGAAAAGACGCCTTGACGAGCCATTTAATAAGCTAAAAACAAAGCTTGACACGCTAGATATAAATTTTGAGAAAAATCTCGGCGAAAACTGGCTGCTAAAGGGTGCTTATGCATTTTCTCGTTCAAAGCACGAGTATGGCCACATCAGGCTAATGAATGTATTAAATAATGGCACAGTAACTAGGAGAAACGAATATTACGACGGATTTATCCACCGCACGCATGCTGGATCATTAAATTTAAACGGCTACGTTAAAACTGGTGAGATAGAACACAACTTGCTCTTTGGCATCGACGCAAAGGAATACTATCGCTATAGACCAGGTGGCCTAAAAGATACGGGTAACCACTTAAGCATCAACATATATCATCCTATCTATGGAAGAGTAGGACTACCAACTGCCAGGGAGTCAAGCATCCAGTACCAAAAGCTAAAAACTATCGGATTTTACGCACAAGATAGCATAAATTTAACTGAAAATTTGATCTATTCTTTAGGAACTAGGTATGAATACTACGACCAAGTAGCTCGCGGCACAACTAGTGGACCAAATAGCACAGATCAACAAGATGGCAAATTTACGTGGCAAACTGGGCTTTTATATCTACTAACGCCTCAGTGGTCGGTCTATACCAACTACGCACAAAGTTTCAATCCGCAAATGGCTATGAAAGGCGATATCGGCGATATAAAGCCTGAAGAGGGCAAAAGTGTCGAGCTGGGAACTAAATTTCAAAACGATAGCATAACGGCTAGTGCGGCGGTTTTTAATATCAATAAGAAAAACATCATGCGCACCGTAAATAGCGTGAGTACGCCAGTGGGCGAGGCGCGCTCTAGAGGATTTGAGTTTGACTTTAACGGCCGCGTGATACAAGGGCTAAGCGTAGGCGCTAGCTACGCGTACACTAAAACCGAGGTGCGAAAGGATAGCGGAGCGTTTGCCGTGCTAGTGGGCAAACCGCTAGAAGCTACGCCAAAGCACCAAGCCAGCCTCTTTGCCAACTACGACTTTAGCCACCTAGGCGTAAAAGGTCTAAGGATCGGCGGTGGAGCTAGATATTTTGGCTCGTGGTATACATACTATATGAGGACAAATTTATCTGCAGTACCAGCAGGAACGGCATTCAAGATGGATAGTGCGGTTGTCTACGATGCTTTCATCAGCTACGATACCAAGATCGCGGGCTACGAGACGAATTTTGCCTTTAACATCAAAAACTTAACCGATAAACTATACTACACCTCATCATCGACTGGTACGGATGCTAATATCATACCGATACAACCAGGCTATGCTCGCCAGTTTATGCTGACCGCTAGCGTTAAATTCTAAATTTACTAGGCCTTTTGGCTTAGTAAATTTTCTTTAAATTTAGCAATTTTCGTTAAAATCGCCTCAAAAATTTAAAGGAAATTTATGAAACAAACTATCACCGAAAAAATATTTTCAGATCATGTTGGCAAAGAGGTAAGTGCTGGAGAGATCATCGAAAGTAAGATCGATATGATCATAGGCAACGACATCACGACACCTATTTCGATCAAGCAGTTTGAGCGAAGCGGCGCTAAAAAGCTAGCCAACCCAGACGGCTTTGCCATCGTTATGGATCACTACATCCCAACAAAAGATATCCTAAGCGCCAATCAAGCTAAAATTTCACGCGAATTTGCCTACAAACACGATCTTAAAAACTATTTTGATGAAAAAGATATGGGTATCGAGCATGCGCTTTTGCCTGAAAAAGGGCTAGTCATCCCAGGCGACGTCATCATCGGCGCAGACAGCCACACCTGTACGCACGGCGCTCTTGGGGCGTTTAGCACTGGTATGGGTAGCACCGACCTAGCTTACGCTATGATCACTGGTAAAAACTGGTTTAAAGTGCCTGAGAGCATCAAAGTCGTCTTTAAAGGCAAGCTTGATAAGCACGTCTACGGCAAGGACCTCATCCTTGAGATCATCCATCGAATAGGTGTTGATGGTGCACTTTACAAGGCGCTTGAGTTTAGCGGCGAGGTGATAGAGGGCCTTAGCATGGATGATAGATTTTCAATGTGTAATATGGCGATCGAGGCTGGTGCAAAGAGCGGTATCATCTCGGTTGATGAGATCACAAAAGAGTTTTTAAAAGATAAAAATTTACGCGATAAACCAAAATTCTTCTACTCAGACGAGGGCGCAAAATATGACAAAATTTTAGAGATCGATGTTACAAACCTTGATCCAGTCATAGCATATCCATTTTTGCCAAGTAACGGCAAGAGCGTAAGACAAGCGGTTCGTGACGATTTAGCTATCGATCAAGCATTTATCGGTTCATGCACAAATGGCCGTCTAAGTGACCTTCGCATAGCAGCGCAGATCCTAAAAGGCAAAAAAGTAGCTCGCAAGACAAGGCTCATCATTACTCCAGCGACGCAAAAGATCGCAAGAGCTGCCGAGAAAGAGGGCTTAATCGATATTTTCATCGAAGCAGGAGCAGTTGTGAGTAACCCAACATGTGGAGCTTGTCTTGGCGGATATATGGGAATTTTAGGTGCAAATGAACGCTGCATCTCGACGACGAATAGAAATTTCGTAGGACGTATGGGCGATAGAACGAGTGAAATTTATCTAGCCAACTCAGCAGTTGTAGCGGCCTCAGCCATAGCAGGTAAAATCGCCGATCCAAGGGACTTATAGGCGTTAGCTTTTAAGTATCTTTGAATGAGTTAGAAATTTTCACACTTCGATAAACTAGATGTTTTATCCTGTGTGAAAATTTCGTCACAACATCCAAATCTATCTTAAAATCTTGCCGGTCTAGGCTTGTTTTTACATAATCAAATAAAATTTAAAAGTATCTCTTCTAAAAAAAGCTTTTATTCTTCTAATTGACAAAATTGAGTTAATTCTTTGTGAAATATCAAAAAATTTAAAGTATTTGTATGGATTAATTTAACCGGTAAATTTGACTGTTTTTACAAATTTACCGGTTATTTTTAGCGCATTAAAACGCTGTTATCGTAGCCAAAAGACCAAAGATTATACCTGGGAAGTTTGCGGCAGAAAGTGGATAGTCTTTTTTAGCTTTTAATAGGCCGTAACTTGTCCAGATTGTGCAGTTTAGTGCAGCCGCTAGTGGCTGTATAAAAGGCGTCTTGTTGCCGTCAAGGTTGCCCATTATTTGTGGGATGTATGAAAAGTACATAACAACTGATAGGCATGTGCCGATCCAGCCTAAAATTTGTAGATTTTTTTCGCTCATTGCTTCTCCTTAAATAAAGGCGCCATTATATCTTTTTAATCATAGCAAGCAAATGGATAAAATAGCCATGATTTTATACTGCGATTAAGATGGCTTTAGTAAAATTGAGCATTTTAAAAGGATAAAAATGCCAGATATAGTATATGACAAAGCAAAATGGCATTGGGGTGCAAAAGATGCGCCGACTGATATACCGCATGAAAACGGTGCGACACACATTGCATTTTTCTTTCGCTGGTGCATGGAACACAAATTTTATTCAAAGGAATTTGCGGCAGATTTTGCGGACGATATAGCACAGATGGATGAAAATTTTAACTATCGTCAGTATCTTTTTGACGCTATGGACGGCGTACTTGGAAGTGCGGAGTTAAATACTGCTGGTAAAGCCTTTGCAAAAGCTTACTATACGACTGATCGAACAAAATTTGCCAAAATGTATGGTTGGTATTTGCAGGATTATACGGATTTTGTTTCGAAAAAATTTGGTGAAAAATACTTTGATAACGCCTATTTTTATATAGAAAACTCACAAGAAAACTATGCCTTGATCAAAGCTATCATTGATCGTCGCTACGAAGAATTTTTAACAATGAAAAGGGCAAAGCAGGCTTAAAATTTCACAAGTAGCATAAACAAAAATAAGTTTTATCACATATTTTTGGTAGATCAAAGCCGCTTTTAGCTAAATTTAGCCTCATAACTTTCTTAAGGGAAAAGATGCAAACTTGCGTGATTTTAGCAGGTGGCAAAAGCTCGCGTATGGGGCAAGATAAGACACTTTTGCCATTTGGTGGTTTTAAGACGCTTACTCATTATGAGGTTGCGAAATTTAGCAAAGTTTTTGACGAAGTTTATGTGAGCTCAAAATTTGAGAAATTTAGCCCGCCACTAAAGCTTATAAAAGATGAAAATAGCAATAACTATTCGCCAATGCTCGCACTTTACTCCATTCTTAAAAATTTTGATCATAGTGTTTTTGTGATACCAGCCGATATGCCATTTTTTGATCTTAAAAGCTTAGAGGAGCTTGCTAAATTTAAAGATGAATTTGACATGGTTGTGGCTAGTGATAATGAGCACATTCACTCGCTTTGTGGTTTTTTTAGCCCAAGGCTTGCCACTTTAGCTCATGAGTTTTATTTAAAAAATGAGCATAAAATCGGACTTTTGAGGAAAAGCTGTAAAAGCAAAGTCGTAAATTTTAAAGATAGTGAGCAGTTTTTTAACGTAAATTTCCCTGACGAATACGAAATGGCAAAGAAAATCCAAGAAAAGAAGATAAATGATGAGTAAAATTTTATTATTTTTAAGCCTTGGCCTTAGTTTTTTGATGGCAAGTGGGTTAGATGATTTTAAAAGAGCACAAGAGCTGGAGCAAAGTGGCGACATAAAGGCTGCGATGCAAATTTATAAAGAGCTAGCCAAAAGCTCTTTAAACGAGCAAAACGTGATACAAAATGTGCAAGAGAGCGAGCCAGCACCAAGAGAGGCAAAGCTAAAGCAAGCTGATCTTTTAAGAGAAGATAAAAGTAGTAAAAATTTACAAAATGCACTTGGTATTGAGCTTTATAAATTTAACTACCTTTTACCAGTAACTTATGCCAAAAATGTGCCAAACGATGAGCGAAAAAGCGTTGAAACTAAGTTTCAAATAAGCCTTGCAAAGCCGTTATTTTATGACCTGTTTGGATTTAGAGAGAGCCTTGTGGCAGCCTACACGCAGACATCTTGGTGGCAGATAGCAAGGACATCTGCGCCATTTCGTGAGACGAACTATCAGCCAGAAATTTTTCTAAATTTTGCCTCTCCAAAATATTTGGAGCAAATAGGTGTAAAAAACCTAAAATTTGGACTTTTGCATGAGTCAAACGGACGAGATGGTAGCAATTCAAGAAGCTGGAATAGAGCTTATGTGCAAAGTGATTTTGTTTTTGGCAAGCTTAGTATTTCGCCAAGAGCTTGGATGGTAGTGGGCAATAAGGGCGATAATAAAGATATATTAAAATACATCGGGCATGGCGATGTAAGGCTTAGTTACAACCTTAATGATCACATTTTTAGCCTGATGCTAAGAAATAACTTACATTTTGATAAGACAAATAAAGGTGCCGCTGAAATTTCATATATGTTTCCGATATTTTCAACTGGCGTTTATGGCTATTTGCAGTATTTTACGGGATATGGTGAGAGTTTGATTGATTATAATAGGCATACTGATAAATTTGGTCTTGGTTTTGTTATTTTAAAATAAGCTAAAAATTTTAAGCTTATAAAATGGCTAAATTTAGGCAAATAGTCATAAATTTACTCAAATATATCAAAAAATTTTAATTAATCAAAAAACTTAAAAATATTAGAAAAAATACAAGCAAATTTTGCTAAAATCTTAAGCAAAATCTCAGATCAAAGGAGTTTTTATGAGCGGAATCTCACTAATTGTCTGTTTTATTGTAGCCATCATACTTATGATCGTTATGATCTCTAAGCTAAAAGTGCATCCATTTTTGGCACTTATGAGTATATCTTTGGTTCTTGCGATCGTCGCGGGTATCGATCTATCCAAGATCCCAGCTATGATAGGCGTTGGATTTAGTGGCACATTTAAGAGTATCGGTATCGTTATTATCTTTGGAACGATCATCGGTACCGTGCTTGAAAAAACGGGAGCTGCTTTAAAGCTAGCTGATATGGTTGTTAAGCTAGTCGGACAAAAGCGTCCAGAGCTTGCTATGCTCATCATGGGCTGGGTTGTCGGCATTCCGGTATTTTGCGATAGTGGATTTGTCGTTTTAAACTCTATTCGCGAGGCGCTTTATAAGAAAATTTCAGCAAGCCCAGTCGCGATGTCAGTAGCACTTAGTGGCGGCCTATACGCATCTCACGTCTTCATCCCGCCAACTCCTGGCCCAATAGCAGCTGCAGGAACACTTGGTCTTGGCGGAAATTTACTCCTTGTTATCATCATGGGAACAGTCGTTTCAGTGCCTGTGTTGATAGCTGTTTATTTCTTTTCAAAGAGTGTTGGCAAAAGTGTGACTATCAGCGACAAAGATGCTGACGCTACCATCACAGCTACCTACGAAGAGCTTTTAAAGAAATTTGGCACGCTACCTAGTGGATTTTTGAGCCTTGCTCCTATCATCATGCCTATCATTTTTATGGCGATCGGCTCTATTGTCGATGTTTTAGCAAAACAAGGCATGTTTGATAAAACGGCTCTCTTGCCAAAGATACTTTTATTTTTAGGAAACCCTATCATTGCTCTTGCAATCGGCGTAATCTTTTGCGTGTTTTTATTAGTAGAAGCCAGAAAGATAAGAGAATTTGACCACATCACGAACGAATCTTTAAAGATCGCTGGACCGATACTCTTTATCACAGCAGCTGGCGGTGTTTTGGGTAATGTCATCACTGAGGCTGGCTTTGTAAATTTCATAAAAGAAAACGCAACCGCCATAAAAGCGATAGGAATTTTCTTCCCATTCATCATCTCAGCCGTACTAAAAACCGCTCAAGGAAGCTCGACCGTGGCTATCATCACGACAGCGTCTATCATGGGCGCATTTAGTGCCGACAACTCGCTCATACACACACTTGGCTTTACGACTGAGCTTTCGGCTACACTTTGTGTCATGGCGATAGCATCTGGTGCGATGTGTGTATCTCACGCAAATGACAGCTACTTCTGGGTTGTGACAAATTTTAGCAAGATGAGCGCAGAACAAGGATATCGCACACAAACAGCTATGACATTTATAATGGGCATCGTTGGTATAATTAGCGTTTATATCTTATCTTTGGTGCTTTTATGAGAATTTTAGTTGCGATTGATTCATTAAAAGGCTCGCTTAGCTCGCTTGAAGCGGGCCTTGCTGTAAAAGAAGGACTAGAAGAGATTGGCTGTGAGGTCGTTGTCAAGCCTATCGCAGATGGTGGCGAGGGTAGTGTAGAGGCGATGGCTGATGCACTCGGTGCGAAATTTATAGATACGATAGTTAAAAATCCACTTGGAATTGAAATTTTAGCTAGATATGCACTAAAAGATGACCTTGCTATACTTGAAATGTCAAGTGCTTCTGGCCTTACACTCATAAATCCAGATGAGAGAAATCCACTAAAAACTAGCACATTTGGCTTTGGTCAGATGATAAAAGATGCCATTGCTAAAGGTGCCAGAAAATTTATCATTGGCATCGGTGGAAGTGCGACAAATGACGCTGGTACAGGCATGCTTAGCGCACTTGGCTTTAAATTTTATGATAAAGATGGTGCTTTACTTGAAGGAAAAGGCGAAAATTTAGCCAAAATTTATGAGTTTACAGATGAAGAGGCACTAAAAGAGCTAAAGGATTGCGAGTTTTTAATCGCCTGCGATGTAGACAATCCTCTTTATGGCATGAATGGAGCAGCCCATGTTTATGCTCCTCAAAAGGGTGCAAATGGCCGCATGGTAAAAGAGCTTGATGATGGGCTAAAACACTTTGCAACTCTTGTAAAGGAAAAGACTAATAGCAAATTTCACACACAAAAAGGTGCTGGTGCCGCTGGCGGACTTGGCTTTGCATTCGTGGCATTTTTAGGAGCGAAACTTCGCCCAGGTATTGAGATCATTACGCAGACTATTGCACTTGAAGATGAGATCAAAAAGGCTGATCTAGTCATCACTGGTGAAGGCCGTATGGACTTTCAAAGCTCAATGGGCAAGACACCAACTGGGGTTGCAAAACTAGCCAAAAAATATCATAAGCCAGTGATCGCATTTGCTGGAAGCGTGCAAAAATGTGCCAAAGATTGCCACAAAAATGGGATTGATGCCTATTTTTGTATATTAAATGAGCCAGTGAGTCTTGAAGAAGCGATGAGAAAAGATGTCGCGATTAGAAATTTAAAGATGACAGCGGAGCAAGCTGTAAGACTCTTTAAAGTAGCAAATAAACTTTGATGGTTATCGGCTGGTAAACTTTTACTAGCCCTTAAATCTGATGATTAATTTATAAAAATGGCTATTGTTGGTTTGGGATATAAATTTAAAGAGTTTTATTAATCTCAAATATCAACTAGAGCTTTAAATTTTTATTTCTTAGTTACTATTTATTCTTAAATTTTGCCATCATTTTTTCATTGTATTTATATGAAAGACGTTTTTAAATCCCAATAAATCTTACTACTAGGTGGACTTATCTAATTTATAAATCACGTATAAGTTTTCTCATAAAGCTTTTTATTTATTATGGCTTTTGGCACAAGAAGTGAAATCTACTCTCCCGCTAAAAATCTTCAGCTACCTTTGCGGCAAGTTTTAGCTTGTCGCTATCAAAGTGAGTGTAAATTCTTGAGGTATTTAAGCTTGCATGCCCAAGAGCTTCTTGCACCAAAACAAGGTCTTTTTGCTTCTTGTAAAGCATCGTTGCAAAGGTGTGGCGTAGCATGTGAGCACCATTTTTCTCTTTTCTGATACCGGCTTTAAAAAGGATCTGCTCCACTATGCGACTTACATAGGCTTGCGTCAGTCTGGTGCCTTTTTTATTGATGAAAAGATAGCCCTCTTTGTTGATGTAGTTTATTGCAATCGCGTTTAGATGAGCTTCTATTAAGTGTCGTTTTATCATAACGATGCGGTATTTGTTGCCTTTGCCCCGGATCCTAATGATAAAAAGATCGCCATCTTCAGTGATGTCTTTTCGCTTTAAATTTAGAGCCTCGCTCACACGAATGCCAGTAAAAATTATCGTTTTTATTATGAGCTTATTGCGATTTGAGTTTTGCTTAAAATCACTCTCCTCGATCGCATCAAGAAATTTTTTGACCTCATCTTCGCCCATAAACTCAGGTAACTTTTGCCCTTTGTTGCCACTCACTCCGCCCCAGTTTTTTAAATTTATATCAAAAACATGAGCCTTGCCATCCTCTTCATTTTGTTTGTCTAAAAATGCAAAGAAATTTATCACTGAGATGCGGTAATTTTTCTTACTAGCATCGCTTAGTCCGCCAGTCGTGCTAGCTAGTATTTCGCTTAACAGCTCTTCATCGATCTGCTTTAGGCTGCTAAGCTCGTAAAATTTCATCGTTTCATATATTTTTTTAAGTGGATTAAAGTAGGTATTTATGCCAGTAAGCCCTGCATTTCTCGCGCTTTTTACCAAGCCATCAAGCTGGTCAATGTTCTTTACTTCGCG
Organism: Campylobacter concisus; assembly: GCF_902460415.1. Lineage (GTDB taxonomy): Bacteria > Campylobacterota > Campylobacteria > Campylobacterales > Campylobacteraceae > Campylobacter_A > Campylobacter_A concisus_Y. Next base: position 754,011 of record NZ_CABPTY010000001.1, on the reverse strand, counting down.
GCTTAGAGCGTAATTCACACTTGCAAGCGCCTTTGGATCTCGCAGCTCTTTATTTGAAAGTGAGCTAAGTTTAAATTTGACGTAGCGAGTAAGCCAAAATATAAATGAGTTTTCAAAATTATCTTTACAATCAAGCGGGTATTTCAAATCAATAACCTTAAATTTTTATTTTGAAAAGTATTATATTTGAAATTTTATAAAATCTACTCTTTTTAAAATTAAACTATAAAAGCTTAAGCAAATATCCATTTTCAACGGCTTCAAGCTTATATTTATGCATCTTATCAAGCTCTAAAACCACTCTAAAATATCTATCATGCCAACCTATGATCACATTTTTAAAATATTCATTTTCAAGTTTTAAGCTCTTAGTTTTAAAGCTTCTTGGCGGTCTTGCAAAGTCAAGAACGATCTTATTTTTCTCATAAGCAAAATGCTTTAAATTTTTAGCTTTTGTAGCGATTTTTAGCTCTTTGTTATTGGCTAGAAAGCTTATAAAACCTAGAAATTTAACATCCTTTCCGTTTTTTACATTATCAACTGGTTTTGTACTAGGCTCAATCTTTATCTCGACCACCTTTTGTTCAGGCTTTGTGGTAGTTTCTTTTGTTTTGTCTGTGCTAAGATCGATCACTACAACACTTGGAGTTGGCATATCTGAGGTTTTATTTCTATCTTTATTTGAAATTTTAGTTTCATTTTTTTCTATTATCACAGGAGTGCTTACTTTTTGGCTAGGCATATTTGCCATTGTGACCGAAACATCTAGCTTTTTTGCCACGATTGGTTCTGGATTTTTTACCTTATTTAAAGCAAATTCATCGCTGTAATCGATAGTTTTATTTATATCAGCTAGCCTTTTTTCCTTTATAGTACCGTCATTTGCTCTATATCTTATGGTGACATCTAGTAAAAGTGCCGCATCGCTTGGAAATTTAAACGAAAGAGAATCAAAGCTATCAAATTTTTCTATGATATTTGTTGTCATAACGCTTGTATTTAGCTCGCTAATAGGCATAAATGGGTTCTCTCTAGCAAAGACGCTTGCTGCAAATATAGATAAAACTAACCAAAATTTTTTCATCATTCCTACTTTTTATTAAAGTCTGGCTCAAGGCCTTGTAATTCAAAATAATCTTTTTGCAGACGCGCGTTCATTTTTTTTAAAATTTCCACGTCTTCGCTAAGCCTCTCTTTTTTGCTCTGAAGGCTTAACATAACATCAAGTGAGCGTTTGCCAAACATCATATTGCCTACATAAAAAGCAAACATAGCCACACAAATGGTGGCTATGACGTAGCGTAATGTCGGTCTAATGTATTTTAAAATTTTATGAAATATGCCATCGGTGTTGCCATATTCGTCTAAAATTTCGCTCAAATATTATCCCCCAAAAACTCGCCCGCCTCAAGCTCGATCTCAAGCAAACGGTTGTATTTTGCGTTGCGCTCGCTTCTTGAAGTAGCACCTGTCTTTATCTCGCCAGTGTTTAGTGCGACTGCAAAGTCAGCGATGAATGCATCTTCGCTCTCGCCGCTTCTATGGCTCATTATGCAGCGATATCCGTTTCTTTGAGCAAGGCGGACAGTTTGCATGGTTTGTGTGACTGAGCCTATTTGATTTGGCTTAATTAAGATTGCATTTGCGATCTTTTTCTCGATGCCTTCGCGTAAAATTTTCTCATTTGTAACAAAAAGATCGTCGCCAACTAGCTGCACCTTGCTGCCAAGCCTTTTTGTAAGCTCAGCCCAACCGCTCCAGTCGTCCTCGCTAAGACCATCTTCGATAGAGAATATCGGATATTTTTCGCAAAGTTTTTCGTAGTAGCTAATGAGCTCGTCACTGCTAAATTTCTTGCCCTCAAGCTCGTATTTGCCGTCTTTGTAAAGCTCGCTTGAAGCGACGTCAAGCGCTAGTTTTATCTGGCTGCCTAGCTCATATCCAGCCTCTTTTACAGCCTGAGAGATAAGCTTTAGTGGCTCTTCGTTGTCTTTTAAATTTGGAGCAAAACCGCCCTCGTCGCCGACAGCCGTGCTGTGGCCAGCTGCGTTTAGGATAGATTTTAGCTTGTGATAAATTTCAGTTGCAGCTCTTAGCGCCTCGCTAAATGTGCTAAAGCCAAATGGCATGATCATAAATTCTTGAAAATCAACGCTATTATTTGCGTGTGCGCCGCCATTTATGATGTTAAACATCGGCACAGGCAAGATACTAGCGTTTGCACCGCCAAGGTAGCGGTAGAGCGGGATATTTAGGCTCTTTGCAGCTGCGCGAGCTACTGCCATAGATACGCCAAGAACTGCGTTTGCGCCTAAATTTGAGTAGTTGTGCGTGCCGTCAAGCTCAAGCATCTCCGCATCGACTGCCTTTTGGTTGTAAGCATCAAGTCCTATCACTGCTTCTGCGATCTTTTCATTTACATTTGAAACAGCCTTTAAAACGCCTTTGCCAGCGTATCTCTCGTCTTTGTCACGAAGCTCGAGCGCCTCGCGCTTGCCAGTGCTTGCGCCGCTTGGTACGATCGCGCTTGCCTCAGTTCCGTCGCTTAGTCTAACTGTCGCACGAACTGTTGGGTTGCCTCTGCTGTCTAAAACCTCGTGAGCTTCTACATCTTCAATAAATACCATTATTCATCTCCTGCTTCGTTTGTGTCGTCGTCTTCGTCTTTTGCGCCGCTGCTTATTAGGTGATCGATCCCCATTGAGCCTTTTATCGCCGCTACTATCTCATCAGAAATTTCTGGATGCTCTTTTAGGTAAGCTTTGGCGTTTTCTCTACCTTGACCCAGTTTTTCGGCCTTGTAGCTAAACCACGCGCCTGATTTGTCGATGATGTCGAGCTTTACGCCATAGTCGATGATCTCGCCCTCTTTGCTCACACCTTCGCCAAACATGATGTCAAATTCAGCCACTTTAAATGGAGGCGCGACCTTGTTTTTAACGACTTTTGCTTTTGTGCGGTTGCCGATAGGCTCGTCGTTTTGTTTAAGCGTGGCTATCTTTCTTACATCGATCCTTACTGATGAGTAAAATTTAAGCGCATTACCGCCAGTTGTGGTCTCTGGCGTGCCATATCCCATCATACCGATCTTCATACGAATTTGGTTGATGAAGATGACAGTTGTCTTCATCTTGCTTAAAATTCCAGTTAGCTTTCTAAGTGCTTGGCTCATAAGCCTTGCCTGAAGGCCCACGTGCTGATCGCCCATATCACCATCTATCTCGCTCTTTGGAGTAAGAGCTGCGACGCTATCAACTACGATAAGATCGATCGCTCCGCTTCTTGCAAGTGTCTCAACGATCTCAAGTGCCTGCTCGCCAAAGTCTGGCTGAGAGACGTAAAGGTTGTCGGTATTTACACCTAAATTTGAGGCGTATTTTACGTCTAGTGCGTGCTCGGCATCGACAAATGCACAAATTCCACCAGCTTTTTGCGCTTCAGCTATGATGTGAAGTGTGAGCGTAGTCTTACCAGAGCTCTCTGGTCCGTAGATCTCGATGATTCTGCCTTTTGGAACGCCGCCTATGCCAAGAGCCAGATCAAGCCCTAGCGAGCCAGTCGGTATCGACTCGATAGCCTCAACCTCTTTGTCGCCAAGTCTTAAAAGCGTGCCTTTGCCAAAAGCTTTATCGATCTGCTTTAGAGCAAGCTCAAGCGCCTTTTTCTTGTCCGCTTCGCTCTCTGGGATAGCTATCTTTTTGTCACTATCTTTTTCTTTTGCCATTTTTTACCTTATAGTTGAAATTTGGCTTGATTTTATCTAAAAAGAGATGAATTTTACTTGATTTACTCGCAAATTATAATATTTTCGCCAAGCAGCGCAGCACTATCAATAAGAGCAAAAAGATGCTCTTTTTCAAACAAAAATCCATAAATTTGATCTTCATTTTTTAGTATCGCTAGCTTAAATGGCTCTACAAGCGCGCTTGCGCAAAGGTTTAAAAAAGCTTCATCGATACTGTTTTGTGAAATTTGGGGTTTTGTTTTGAAATTATCATCTTTTAAAAAAGAGAGAAATTCCTCTTGAGTGGTAGATTTATTAAATTTAAAAATTAGTTTTTCTTTTAAGGCCTGGGCTAAAATTTCATCAAATTTAACTAGGTCTATGTGATTTTGAACGCCTAAAATTTTGGCAAAATTTAGTAAGTTTTTATCATAATCAGCCACATTTTTCTCATGCTCACTTTGCGCCTTTTTAGCCCTATAAATGGCGTAAAGACCGATAGCTATAAACAAAAGTGAAAGGGTAAAAACTTCGCTCAAAAACTCACTCATCATCATCCTTATAAAATGCAAACTTCAGTCTTAAGCTCTACGCCAAATTTCTCTAAAACTCTAGCTCTAGCCAAATTTATAAGGCTAGTGGCGTCCTCAAAGCTTGCGTGGTTAAAATTTATCAAAAAATTTGCGTGCACTTCGCTAAATTTCGCTCCGCCGATCGCGTATCCCTTTAGTCCAACTGCCTCAAGCATTACCCCCGCAAAGTGCCCTTCAGGATTTACAAAGCAGCTGCCAAAGCTAGCGCCTTTTGGTTGATTTGCTCTTTTTGCGCTTATAGCATCAGATATGCTCGCATCAAAGCCACTAGAAAGCTCAAATTTAGCTCCCAAAATGGCCTCATCTATGCCGCTGTGGCGGTAGCTAAAGCTTATCTCCTCTTTGCGCACCCAGCCACGAGCCAGACGCACATGCGTGAGGTTGTCGCTTATGCTAAATTTAAGCAGCCCAGCGTTCATTTTGATAAGTCCGCCAAGAGTGCCTGGGATATTTTTTAAAAACTCAAGGTTCGCGATGTTATTTTGTTTGCAGAAGCTATAAATTTTGGCTGATTTTGTCGCAGCACCTATCTCAAGGTAAATTTTCTCATCACAAATTTCTAAATTTATATAGTCAAAACTCTTGCCAAGCATCGCCATTTTTGGGGGATTTGGCGAGATAAGAAGGTTGTTGCCCCCGCCTATCATCACAGAGCCTAAAAAGTAAGGTGAGCTTAGATCTTCAAGGCTATCAACCTCGAAAATTTCATGCACGCCACCTATCCTAACCGAGGTAAATTTAGAAAAATCAACAAGCCTCGTCACTGGATAAATTCCGGTATAAAATCAAGCATACGAGTGGTAAATTCAACCATCATCGAGATCATCCAAGGCATCAAAAATATGATGACAACGACGACTAGCAAAATTTTTGGCACGAAGCTTAGTGTGGTTTCGTTTATCTGCGTGGTCGCTTGAAAAATGGAGATGATAAGACCAGCGATTAGTCCGCTTAGTAGCATCGGAAGGCTGATGTAAAGGGCGATTTTAAAGGTTTCAACTCCAAGCGAGACAAGCGTACTTTGCATCAACTAAACCTTACTTCGTTGTATTCAGTTGGAATGAGATAGTCGTTTATGTCGATTGGCTTTTCAAAAAAACCTTTGTCATAGCCTATTTGATAGAGCTTGTTTAGCGCTTTTAGCTGCGTTTCGTTCATGCTTATAGACTCGTCATTTGCGTATAAATTTAGATACGTTTTAAGATCCTCTTTGCCAACTCTGATGAGATTTCGCTCCATTAGCATGTGAGATAAAAATGGCTTGTGCGAAGTGGCGATCCTGACAGCTTCGCTAAGCACTCTTTCGCACTCGATCGCGTCAGTTATCGGTAGGCTTCGTCTAAGCGCCATGCCACCAAGTGGAAGCGGCAAATTTTCGCCGTTTAGCTCGCTCCAGATATCCCAAATTTCACGCTCTACGCAGAGCTGGTCTGAGAAATTTAAGATACTTTCATGTATTAGCACGCCAGCATCGACCTCGCCACTAAGCACAGCATTTTCGATCTCAAGAAAATTTTTATAAACTATCCTTGCCTCTGGATAGGCTATGCGAAAGAGTAGGGCATTTGTCGTGTTTTTGCCAGAGAGAGCGACCTTGAAATTTCGCTTTAGCTGCTTGCCTTTTAGCTTGATAAGCTTTGGGCCATAGCCTTTGCCAAAGCTCACCGCGCAGCGTAAAAGTGCAAATTCATCGCAAATTTTTGGATAGAGAGCAAAGCTGATCGCTGTTGCCTCATAAGTGCCTTTTAGCGCCTCTTCGTTTAGCGTTTCGATATCAAGCGCCTTTGATGTGAAGGCTAAATTTTTACTGCTAACCCAGCCAAATTTGACCGCGGCATACATGAAAATATCGTCAGCATCAGGCGAGTGAGCGACGTTTATATTCTTGAAATTTTGCAAAGACGATCCTTTTTTTGATTATGCCATTTTAATGAAATTTATTTAAAATAAAGTTTTAAGGGCGGTTTTGAAACGATTTTACCAGCTTCGCCTCTTTGAAATTTAGCACGTATTTCACGTCTATGGCGTCTTTAGCATCTTTTCTTCGAGCTTGGAGCGTCGAGTAAAACGGATGCTTAAACTCAAGCATCTTAATAAGTTTTTTATCGCTATCTTCTTTTTTTATATTTTCAACGATTATTGTCGTTATAAATTTGCCCTCAAACTCGTAAAATGGCCACACTATTACGCCAGCATCGCTTGTTTTAAAGTCATTGATTTTAGATTTTTTAGGGATATTTAGCATCGAGATGATCTTTTTGTGAGGAATTTCTGCGTTTTGCACCGAGATCACCTTTACAAGCAGATCTTTGTTCACCCCAAGTCCATTTTTGCTCAAACGATAAACTCCGTCTTCAAGGATGCCCACTTTTTCAAAGGCATTAGCGTAGTTTGCGGCATTGCAAGTAGTCAGCAAAAGTGACAGAAACATTAAAATTTTTATAAATTTCATCTTTTCTCTTAAAATTTTACTCTCTTTAGCCTATCTGAAGCAAAATTTTTTCTGCCAAATTTTGCCTCATCTTTGCCGTTTAGCTCGACTAGATCGCCAGTAAAGCCACAAATGTCATTTTTAACAAGATAACTTCCCACGCCGTAAATATCAACTGGGGTGTTAAATTTCTCAAATTCACTCATTTTTTGTGGGTTAAAGCCTGAGCTAACGACGATTTTAACGTGACTAAAGCCAGCTTTATCAAGCGCCTCTCTTAGGGCAAATATAAGCTCCTTGCAAACGCCATGTGGGTCAAATTTACTTGTATCTTTGTCCTCAAAATACTTATCTATCAAATTTTTACTAGTATCAACTCTAACTGCGCCAAGCCTCTCTTTTAGGGCATTTGCAGCGTTTAGTGCGTCCGTGATTACGTCGTTGTTGTAGTCCACTAAGGCCGTGATCTTCTCATTTTCAAAGGTTTTAGCATAAATTTCTGAGGCTTTTACTATATCTCCGCCGCACATTTGAATGAGTGCGTGAGGCATGGTGCCTCCACCTTTTAGCCCTGTAAGCTCGCCCTGAGCGTCTGTGGCGACCTTTTTTATACCGCCGATAAATGAGGCGTAGCCGTCGCCTGACTGCGTGCAGATGTCATCTTGTCTATCAGCCATGCTAAAGACGTCCTTGCCATTTGCCGCTTTTATCACGTCTCTTGAGTTTGTCGCTACGCAGCTTCTTCTAGTAAGCGTCGCGTCGATGACGTTTTCTAAAAAGCCAAAATCCTCATACTTGCCACTTATCTTTAAAACTGGCTCGTTTGCGTTTATGATATCGCCATCATCAAGCGCATAAATTTCAAGCTCGCTTGGGTTTTTGGCAAATTTATTGATTATCGCTAAAACTTCGTCGATGCCACAAAGCAAGATATCGTCGCGCCTTTGGAAAAACTGCATCGTCACGTGCTGATCAGGCAGGTTTTGCTTAATTATCTCATTTACTTTTAGAAAATATTTCGCAGTAAAGTAGCCCTCGCCGATCCTTGGATCTAGCCTAAAAGTCTTATCTGTTAGCCTTTTTATCTTGCCTTGCATCTTTAGCTCAAGTTCGTTCATGTCTGTCCTTTTTTATCGTGATTATAGCATTTTGGTAGAAAAGTAAAAATTATAAAAATATATTTTAAGAATGTATAAGAGTATATTTTATAAAATCTTGAAATTTTACTTTTAAAGGAAAAATATGAAAAAGTTCTTACTTTTAATGGTTGCAATTTTTGCATTTGGCAATGAAAATTTGCTAGTAAGTGCGGGCGGTGGATATAAAAAGATAGTTGAGGCAGTCGCACAAAATCTCAAAAAAGATGGCGTAAATATCGACACTTCTTTTGCAAACATCATAGCGATCATGGCGCAGGCAAAAGAGGGCAAAACTGACGTGATCGTAGGCGATGAAGGCTTTTTGAAAAAGTCTGATTTAAAGATCGCTGAATATGTAAATTTAGGCTCAGGCGCCTTGGTGCTAGCTACTAAAAAAGGTGTGAAAATAGAAAAAGTTGAAGAGCTAAAAACGCTTTCTAAGATCGCTATGCCAGATGCTGTAAAGACGGTTTATGGCAAAAGGGCTAGTGAATTTATGCAAAAAGCAAATTTAAGTGGCGAGCTAAAAGATAAAATTTTAGCAGTTGCTGGCGTGCCACAAGTCGTTACTTATGTATTAAATGGCGAAGTTGATGCTGGATTTATCAATCAGACCGAACTAAACGCACACAAAGACGAATTTGGTAGTTTTATCTTGATAGACAAATCGCTTTACGCTCCAGCAAACATCGTAGCTGCAAAGCTTGAAGGATGCGACAAAAAGGCTGATTGTAAGAAATTTTTAAATGAGCTAAAAAGCGAGAGATCAAAAGAAATTTACACTAAATTTGGCATAAGATAAGGCGAAATTTGCAAGAGCTCTCTTGGCTTTTTGATCCGCTATTTTTAAGCATAAAGGTCGTTTTGTGTCAAGGGGCTTTGCTTATCATTTTTGGGCTGGCTTTGGCTTATTATTTAGCTTTTAGTAAGGCTAAATTTAAAGCTATTTTAGAGATAATCGTAACTTTTCCGCTCATCTTTCCGCCCATTGCTACTGGATTTTTACTGCTTTATCTGCTTGGCAAAAATGGTATCGTCGGCAAGGCTTTAAATTTAGAAATTATTTTTAGTTTTAAGGCTCTTGTATTAGCTGCTTTTATAGCTTCGCTACCACTTTTTGTAAAGCCTGTCGCTTCTACTCTTGGCTCACTTTCAAAAAGCCTAAGTGAAGCAGCATATAGCCTTGGAAAAGATAAATTTCAAACAGCTATTTTCGTGCTCTTCCCATGTGTTGCAAAAAGCGTAGCAGCGGCTTTTATCTTAGCGATCTCGCGTGGGCTTGGCGAGGTTGGCATAACACTAATTTTGGGTGGCAATATCATAGGCAAAACAGACACTATTTCGCTTGCCATTTATAATGCCGTATACGATGGTAAAAGCGATGAAGCACTAGTTTTAAGCCTTGTTTTGGTTGTATTAAGCTTTATTTTATTTGGGATTATAAATTTGCTTGATAAAAGCAAAATTTAAAATGAGAGTGGCGAGAGGATGAGAGAATCGAACTCCCCACCAGACGGTCAACCGCCCAGTCATCGGGTTTGAAGCCCGTGAGCATCACCAGATTACTTTATCCTCCGTGTGCGTTATTCTAGCAGATTTAGATAAATTTTAGCCCATTTTCTATAAACTTTTTGAAATTACAAAAGGATTTCTGATTTTAAAATTTAGCGTTTTTGCATTTTTGGCTCTATTTTTTTGCTCTTGCTCTTCGGTTCTTTCTCCAGCAACTGCACCACTAAATGTATATGATGCGTACTCTATTTCGCGTGATAAACGTGGTATTTACTCAATCACAAGAGATAAATTTATACAAAGCAAATTGCAAAGCAAAATTTTATTTTCAAAAGGGCTTAGTAATATCGACATCGAGATAGAGGTCTTTTACGGAGATGCCTATCTGATCGGACTTGTTGATAGTAAAGAGCTTGAAGATAAGCTAGTAGAACTGGCCAAAAGTACAGATGGTGTGCGAAAAATTTATACCTATCTTCGTATAAAAAAGCCAGAATATCCGTGCGATAGTCTAAAAATTCTTGCAAACTTAAAGCAAAATCTTTTTAAAGATAGTATAGTTGAGGGCACAAATGTGCGTGTTAGCATAGTTGGCTGCGATGTTGTATTTAGCGGCGTAGTTGATAGCATTGAACAAGAAAAACATGCTATTTGGTATGCTAAGCATATTGATGGCGTGGCCGATGTCTACTCATTTATCAAAGTTATCAAATAAATTTAGCTTAAATATCGCTCTTTTTTTACAAAGCTTGCTATTAGGCTTGGTAAGATGATTAGCGCGCCAAGAAGCATAAAAACCATAACAAGATCGGTTAGTAAGCCAAAATATATAGTTGGAATAAAATTGCTAGTTATCATCACACTAAAGCCAAGAAAAATGGTGAAAGATGTGTAATACATCGCATATCCGATGCTTGCATGAGCAGCTTTAATACTCTCAAAAACACTTTTTGTAAGCATTTCTTCTTTAAAGCGGTGTATGTAGTGAATGATATCATCAACACCGATACCAATACTAATGGCTGCGATCGTTATACTCATCACATCAAGCGGAATGCCAAAAAATCCCATCACGCCAAAGAGTGTGCAAAGCGGGATTAAATTTGAAACTATCGCAATGGTTGCTAGCTTTATGCTCCTAAAGATAAAGCAAAATATGACAAAAAGTATAGCGACAGTTAGTCCAAAAGTATCAACTTGCGAGCTAAGTAAATTTTGAAGCATATTGTTATAAAGCACCATCATGCCGGCAACTTCTATGCTTACATTGTCGTTTTTAGTAAGCTGTGCTAGCCCTTCTCTAAGCTCCTTTAGAAATAAATTTCGTCTAAGTTCAGAGTCGCTATCGACGATCCTTATACTAAATCTAAGTTCATCATCTTCAACGCTTACATAAGGACTTAATAAGATATTTTTATAATTTTGTGGTAATTTCTCATACATCGCAGCTAATAAAAAATCATCACTTACACCGTTATTTAGCTCTTTTATGGCTTTTATGAGAGTTGCTAGCGAGCTTACATGTCCGACAAATTTTTGCTCTTTTAAGTAATCATGAATCTTCTCAGCAACCCTTGTGTGATAGCTATTAAACCAGTACTTTGCATCCTTAGCGTTGCTTTCAAACTCATTTTCAAACTCATCTTGCTCGGCATTTTTTTCTTGTTTTTGCTCTTTAAATTTCACTATCACATCAACTGGTATCGTGCCGCCAAGTTTGGTATCAATAACTTGCATTCCTTGACGAATTTCTGTGCTTTCTTTAAAGTAGCCAATGAAGCTATTTTCAACCTTTATCTTGCTTATGCCATAAATGCCAAAACAAACGACTAGAACGCAGACTGCATAGATGATCTTTCTTGAGTTTAGGGCTAAATTCGCGCAGTATTTTGTAAATTTAAAGCTATTTTCAAAGGTTCTAATGGGAGCTAATTTTTCTAAATTTACATTTATCGCGCCAAATAGCAAAAACGCAAGTACAAGCGAAACGCTAATGCCAGTGCTCATCATAATGCCAAGCATGATAACTGGCTTTATATCAGCACTCATAAGAGAGCTAAAGCCAATAACCGTGGTAAATATCGCCCAAAAAGATGGAGAGAATTTATCACGAAGCGTTAGATAAATTAGCTGATTTTGGCTATATTTTGGATGCTTTGCGTAAAATTCTCGGTAGCTAACGACAAGATGAATCACAGTTGAAATAGTAATGATGAGCTGAAGTGCGATGTAGTTTGAGCTAATGACCGTCACTTCCCAGTCAAATATACCAAAAATTCCGGTCGTAAAAATAGCACTTACGGCACATATAAACATCGGCAAAACTATCCATCTAACCTGCCTGAAAAATAGCCATAAACTAAAGCTAAGAAGAGCAAGTACACTTAAGCCATAGACTAAAAGATCGCTCTTTATAAAGCCTATCATATCATCAGCGATCATATTTGCACCGCCTAAGAATAGCTCGTCATTTGCGTTAAATTTAGCTATGGTTGCCTTTATGGCCTCAAGGTTTTCGTGATCGCTCTTTCTAAGCTCATCTCGGTAGGCTTTAAACTCATAGGCAAGAGCCTCTAGCTTAAGTCGCTCGGCTTGTGTGATAGTGCCGTTTGACTCTTTTTGGCTAAGTAAATTTCTCTCATTTACAAGCTCATTAAATTTCTCATCTTGTTTTAAATTTAGAGCAATCGCTGTGGTTTTTAGATCTTTGCTTATCAAATTTCCGCTGTAAATCGGACTTTTGGCAAACTCGAGCTTTGCTTTTGAAATATTTATATCTTTATCTTGCAGCGTTGGAGTATGATCTAAGATACCAGTAATCCCGCCTTTTACACTATTTAAAAGCGGAATATTTATTATAGAGATGACGCTATTTACCATATCATTTTTAGCTAGTTCATCGCCTAAATTTTTGATAAGTTCTAAATTTTTAGGTGAAAAAAGATCGTCTTTTGGGGTAAAAGCAACCACTAAAAATCCGGGTGAGTCGTAGCGTTTGGCTATCTCTCTATAAGCTTTTAAGTCAGGATCATGCTCAAGCAGTAGCGTTTCAGCTGACGCATCAACGCTAAGCTTAGTGCTAAGATAGCCAAAAACTACGCTTAAAGCTAAAATTAGAGCAATAATAAGCTTGTTTTTAGCAATGATAAATTTAAAAATTTGTCGCATTAAGGGTTGGTTTTATTTTGATCAGGCAAAACAGCTTCGTTTAGCTTTTGTAAAAGGGTATTGAAATCAGCGTTATTTAGCACATCGCCAAACTGGCTTCTGTATGTTTGAATGATACTTACACCAACGATATCAAGATCGTAAATGAGCCAACCACGCTCTTTAGCGTCATAAAATTTATAGACAAATTCGTAGCTCTTGCCATCATTTATAAGCTCTGATGTGAGCCAGTATCTATTTTTTTGAGGTTCGCTCTCGCCAGTTATATGTATCTCTTGATCTTTATACCCTAAAAGTTTATCTATGTATGAGCTTTTTAGTTTTTGCTCAAATGCTGCGTCAAATTTGGCTTGCTCATCGCTACTTAGACTGTTGTAACGTTTACCAAGGCTTATCTTTGCCATTTGTTTATAGTCAAAAAATGGATCAAGAAGAGCAAAAATTTCTTTTGTCTTTGCATTATTGTCTAAATTTGTATCTTTTAAAATTTCAATAACCTTTGTTGTTTTCATCTCTACTTCAGGTTTGATCTGCTCTTTTGAAATAGCAAAAAGGCTAGTTGTAAAAAGTAAAATCATAGTTAGAATTTTTAAAATTTTCATATTTACTCCTTGATAAGCTTATCGCGTCTTTGCTCGTAAGCATCGCGTAAAAATGGATAAAGATCAATAGCATCTTTTCTTAGTTTTTCATAAGCTGTTGGATCTTGCGAAAAGCTATTAAACGCTCTATATGACTTGATACCAGTTGATAAAAGTATAGGATCAACGTAGCTAATAGGATCAGCAAAATAATCTCCGACCATACCACCAGTATCTCTTAAATTTGATGGTCCAATAAGTGGCCAAACTATATGAAAACCGCTGCCAAGCCCCCAATATCCAAGCGTTTGTCCAAAATCTTCATCGTGAGGTTTGAGATTGTAGTATTTTGCTCCGTCTGTTAGTCCGCCAAAGCCTATTATCGTATTTGCTAAAAATCTTAATGTCTCTTCGCCAGCATTTTGAAATTTAAACTGAAGTAAGTTATTTACAAAGCGAACTGGGAAAAGCAGATTGTCAAAGAAATTTGAAACCATTGTTCTAGCTGTTTTTGGCACAACATAGGCATAGCCTTTTGCCACCGGAGTTAGCATATTTACATAGATAAAGTCATTTGCATGTGTCATCATTCTATTGTAACCACTAAGCGGGTCAAAAACATCTTTTCTTGCTTCAAATTCAACATCAAATTCATCGCTTTCGCTATTCGTATTTATGTCCGTATTAGCACAGGCTAAAAGCAAACTAAAAAAGATAGAAAGCAAAAATTTCATACTAAGCCTTATTTTTATTTATAAAATGTAGCTTGATTTTATCTTTTAAAAACTTTACAAGAAATTAAGAGAAATTTATAAATCGACTTAAATCTTTAAGCTTAAGGATTAATATAATTAGATATACTTCACAAATTATTCTCCAATATAGTAAAGGTAAAAATTTTGAAAGCAGATATAAATTTAGAACTATTTTTAGGCGAAGATACACAGGTTTTAGCTAAACATATTACATTATTAAAGGCCATAAAAGAGACAAAAAGTATCACAAAAGCAGCGGAATTGGTTGGCATATCATATAAAAATGCTTGGGACTGTCTTGATACGATAAATAACAAAAGTAGCAAGCCGCTTATTATTAGAGCTGATGGAAATAAAAAAAATAGTGGCTCTGAGCTAAGCGAGTATGCTAATAAACTGATAAAAATTTATGATGCCATTCTTGAGACCCAAAAGGACTTTTTGCAAAAAATTTGTCAAAAAGTAGATTTTGAGGATGTAGATATTATAAATCTTCAAAGAATGAATATGAACTTAAGTGCTAGAAATCAGCTCTCATGCGAGATTATTGGCATAAACCGCGGTGCGGTAAATTCTCAAATAGTTGCAAAACTAAGTAATGGCTGTACGCTTGAGTCAAACATTACAGTCGAGAGTGAGAAAAATTTAGGACTAAAAGTTGGACAAAAAGTTATTTATATTTTTAAAGCTCCAGCTGTCATTTTGGCCAAGGATCTAGATATAAAAATAAGCACAAAAAATCAATTAAAAGGCGAAGTGATCGAAGCAAAGATAGGTGCTGTAAATGCTGAAATCACTTTAAAACTAAGCGATGAGCAGACTTTAACTGCCATCATCACAAAAGATAGTGCTATCCAGATGCAAATAGGCGTCGGCGATACACTTTTAGCAATAGTAAAATCATCTCAAATCATTATAGGAGTTTAAATGAGAAAAGTTTTTAAATTTTTATGTGTGGCAGCTTTGCTTGCCATAAACGCATTTGGTGCTGAAGTAAATGTATATGCAGCAGCAAACACAACATACGCATTTCCTGAGCTTATAAAAGAGTTTAATAAGCTTCATCCAGATGCTAAAATCAACCTAACTCTTGGCGCAAGCGGTGGTCTTGTTACTCAGATACAAAATTCAGCTCCAGCTGATATATTCATGGCCGCTGATATGGGCTTTACTCAAAAAGCTTATGACACAGGATTTGCAGTAGCTGCTCCAAAAGTTTATGCACAAGGCGCTGTTGCTATCTTCTCTATTAGAAATGTTGATTTCAAAAAAGGTATCGAAGTTGTTCGTGGCTTAAAAGCGATTTCTATTGCAAATCCACAAACTGCACCATACGGCAAAGCTAGTATAGAGGCTCTTAAAAACGCAAAACTTTATGACGAAGTAGAAAAAAATATCGTCTATGCTCAAAAAATTTCTGAAACTCTATCTCAAGCATTAAGTGCTTCTGATGTAGGTTTTATCGCTGCTAGCGCACTTTTTGATGAGAAAATGTCAAAATACAAAGAGGGCACTAACTACATCTTCGTGCCTCAAGAGCTATACACTCCGATTGATCAAGGCATAGTTCTTCTAAAACATGCTGAAAAAAATTATGATGCAAAAGCATTTTATGAGTTTATCTTAGGTGATAAATCAAGAGAAATTTTCAAGAAATTTGGTTACAACGTTCCAGCTAAATGATAAGAGCAAAGATCGTTGGAATTTTAAATAAAGATAACGTTAGCTTATTTGAGTTAAAGGGTATAAATTTAGAGGCAAATTTATTTATGCTAGTCTTAAATGAGGCTAGCAAATTCGCCTTAGATGATGAGATTGACTTAGGTTTTAAAAGCTCCGATGTTATCTTGGCAAAAAACAAACTTGACGCCAGCTCACTTGAGAATGAATTAAAATGCGTGGTAGAGGCTATAAATTTTGGTGAAGTTTTAAGCATTGTTGGCCTAAAGTGCGATCAAATCCACTTCGAAGCTATTATCTCAAATCACGCATTAAAAACTATGAACGTAGGTGAAAACGATGAAGTCTTTGCCTATATAAAATCTACAAGCATTCACATAAGTACACAAAAATGATAGAAATTTCTTGTAAAAAAGAGCTAAATGGCGGTGGCGGAAAATTTTTACTTGAGGCTGATCTTAGCTTTGAAAGTGGTGATTTTGTCGCACTTTATGGAGCAAGCGGTGGCGGAAAGACTACTATTTTACGATTAATCGCTGGCTTTGAAGCACCACAAAGTGGCTTTATAAAGGTTGGAGATAAAATTTTCTTTGATGAAAAGACAAATTTGGCTCCACAAAAGCGAAATATCGGCTTTTTATTTCAAGACTATGCACTTTTTGAAAATATGAATGTCTTTAAAAATTTACTCTTTGCAAAAAATGATCTAGCTCTAGCAAACAAGCTTCTTGATATCTGCGGTCTAACAAGTCTAAAAAATGCAAAGATTAGCACTCTTTCTGGTGGTCAAAAGCAACGCGTTGCTTTGGCCCGTGCAGTTATGAGAAAGCCTGAAATTTTACTACTTGATGAGCCGTTAAGTGCGCTTGATAACGCCATGCGTGAGAAACTTCAAGACTATTTACTAGCACTTCATGATGAGTTTAAGATGAGCATTATTTTAGTAAGCCATGATATCGCTGAAATTTATAAGCTTTGCAATAAAGTCTTTGTCCTTGAAAATGGAAAAATTTCAAGATCAGGTAGCGCAAGTGAGATATTTTTAAAGAGTGCAGGATCACAGAAATTTGCCTTTAACGCTAAAATTTTAGAGATAAAAAAACGTGATGCTATTTATGTGGCAAATGTATTAATAAACCGCCAAATTTGTGAAGTGGTGCTAAGTAGCAGCGAAGCAATGAATCTAAAAGCAGGCGATATGGTGGTAGTTAGCACAAAAGCGTTTAGCGTAAATTTGGAAAAAGCATGATAGACGAGTTAAAAAGTATCGATTACGAGCCATTTTGGCTATCACTAAAATTATCTTTCATAACAACTTTTATTTTATTTTTTGTTTGCATCGCACTTGCCTATTTTATGTCTCAAAAGAAATTTTTTGGCAAGTCGTTTTTAGAGTCGGTAATCTCACTACCTCTGGTCTTGCCACCAAGTGTTCTTGGCTTTTATCTGCTCATTTTTCTTTCACCTTATTCGGCCTTTGGTAAATTTATCGAGGAAATTTTTGGAGTTAGGCTTGTTTTTAACTTCACAGGTCTTGTTGTGGCAAGTTGCATCTATTCATTGCCATTTATGTTTGGGCCGATTTATGCTGGGCTAAATAGCCTAAAAAAGAGCCTTTTTGAAGCAAGTTATAGCCTTGGCAAAAATAAGCTCACGACTATTTTTAGGGTGATTTTGCCAAGCATAAGATCAAATTTATTAACAGCTACTGTCGTTAGCTTTGCTCACACTATGGGCGAGTTTGGTGTTGTTTTAATGATAGGTGGTAGCGTAGCTGGAGAGAGCAAGGTCGCGAGTATTGCGATATTTGAAGCGGTTGAAATGCTTGATTACACCAAGGCTCATATCTATGCACTTTTGATGTTAATAATTAGCTTTTTTGTTCTTTTCGTAGTTTATCTTTTAAATTCTAAAAAAGCTTAAGACAAAGCTTATAGAGATATAATAGTAAAAAATTTTAAAGGATGAAGTATGATAAAAGTGCCTACAAGTATATATTTAAATACCTTAGATGGTAAGGAATTTGATTTCTCTGCCTTTGCAAGAACGCACGACTGCGTTATTTTCATCTATCCAAAAATAGGCGAGGACTTTAGTCTTTTAAGCGAGCAACTGCAAAATACTGCGGGCATGAAAGGCTGCACCAAACAAGCCATAAACTACAAGAAATTTTTAAAAGATTTTAACGATCTTGGCTTCATGGTAGTGGCCATTAGCTCACAAGATATCGCAGCTCAAAAGAAATTTCAAGAAGAGACTTCTGCTGGAGTCATGTTTTTAAATGATAGTGAGTTTATGCTTGAGAGAGCACTTGAACTTCCGGTTTTTTCTGCATCAAATGGACATAAATTCTACTTTCGCCAAACGCTCATCATAAAATATGGTAAGGTAAGGCGCGCATATATAGTAGATGATCCAGAAAATGATGCTAAAAATATGCTAGAAAAACTCAAAGAAAAAGACTACTAGGGGCCAAAATGAGTCAAAATAGCAAAATCGAAAAGTCTTATGACGAGCTAACTTACAAATCCATAGCTTTTGCACAATCATCACCTTACAGGCTTGAAGCTTGTGCTACACTTCTTGGCGTAAACCCGCCGCCGTGCAAAAATGCAAGAGTTTTAGAGATAGGATGTAGCTTTGGCGGAAATTTGATCCCATTTGCAGCGAATAATAAAAACGCAAAAGTAGTTGGTATAGACCTCAGTGGAGAGCAGATAAGGCGTGGGCAAGAGATCGTTAAAGAGATGGGGCTTACAAATTTAGAGCTTATACATGGCGATATTTGTGAGTTTAAGAGTGATGAGAAATTTGACTATATCATTGCTCATGGCGTTTTTAGCTGGGTGCCTGACTTTGTAAAAGAAGCTATATTAAAAGTTGTAAGAGAGAATTTAAGTGCAAATGGCGTGGCATTTATCTCTTATAATGTTTATCCTGGCTGGAAAGTAAAAGATATCGTAAGAGATATAATGCTACTTGCCGCAAAAGATAAAGAGAGCATGCAAGAGAGGTTAAAAGCAGCCAAAGAAGCACTTTTAGTCTATAAAGAATATTTGCTAACAAGAGATGAAGAAATTTATGAGGGAAAAATACCTCTTAAGATGCTTCTTTTTGTAACAGAACATGTGCTCTCAAAAGATGACTTTTACATAGCTCATGAGTTTTTAGAATACACAAATGATCCATTTTATTTTAAAGATTTTAATGCCATGCTTGCCAAAAATGATCTTACTTATCTTTGTGAATATACGCTTGATGATATTTTTACCCCAGATGTTGGCACAGCCGTAGTAGATGAATACAAAAATAACAAGTTTAAGGACAGAATCGATCTAGAGCAAT
Source organism: Campylobacter concisus (assembly GCF_902460415.1). Lineage (GTDB taxonomy): Bacteria > Campylobacterota > Campylobacteria > Campylobacterales > Campylobacteraceae > Campylobacter_A > Campylobacter_A concisus_Y. The sequence goes on along the minus strand of NZ_CABPTY010000001.1, from coordinate 735,083 downwards.
TCATGGATATGATTAGCAACAAAGTATTTAGACAAAGCCTAATAGTCCATAGCAAAACTTATGAGAGCATAGCCAATAAACAAATAGGCCCAAGCGATATCAATAAAATTCACGTTGTGGCAGATTTTATAAAGAAAGATAACCAGTGGCAAGATAGTTATGGTGCTATGCCACAAGATATATCATGGCTTTGCGAGGTCTTTTATAAGATGTATCCAGCTAGTATAAACCTTTCTCAGATTTTAGAAATTTTGCCAGAAGATAAGCTCATGGTTTATAGCGCCTTTGTAAGAATTTTAACAAACTCGTCTGATGCAATGATCTTAAAAGATGAGCAAAAAAATATCGAGTATAGGCCCGGCTATTCAAGGCTTAGTCAAAATTTAATAAATTATGTAAGATATTTCTTAAATCATAAAAATAATGCCGATGTTGTTTTTGCTAATAAATTTAGCATTTCAAGAAAGCTTAACAATATCGATTATTACATACTTTTATTGCTTGATGGTAAAAATAGCTTAGAAGATGTCGCAGCAAAAGCTTTGAAATTTATCAAAGAGAATAACGAAGATATATTTGACATAAATGGCAAAGTGCTTAAAAAAGATAAAGTCGCAGCAAACATAATGAGCTACGTGCTAGGCACAGCAAAAATAGCTAGCATGCTTTATCTACTAGAAGAAATTTAAGGTTTAAATTTTACTTTGCTTATATAGCTGTGTGATTTTATCTTTTAGATTTAGTGTGTTTTTTGAGAGAGCTATGAAAAATGGACTTTTTAAATTAGTAAGCTCGTAGCTCATCTCTTTGCTGCTATTAGCGTCAAATACTTTTCCGCCACAAAAATTTACGAGCGCTTCTCCTGCAGCATTGTCCCAAAGGTAGCTTGGGGCAAATCTCAAATAAGCTCCGCCAAATTCAACCAAACGGCAAAATTTTATGGCTGAGCCGATGCACCTTTGCTCAAAATTTAAGCTCTGTCCTATAAATTCTATCTCTTTGGCATCGCCTCTTCTACTTGAAAAGATTAGATTGTCTAAATTTTTATCTTTTTTATTTAGATCAACTCTCTTTATGATTTCACCATTGTTATCTAAAATTTCTTTAAAAGCGCCATTTTCATCAGCATAAAAAAGCTCTTTACTAACTGGGATAAATATCACGCCAAGCACCGGCCTAGCTTTTTTTATAAGCGCTATGCAAACGCAAAATTCGCCGTTTCTAGCTAGAAATTCTTTCGTGCCATCAAGAGGATCTACGAGCCAAAACTCGTCTTTATCGCTTTCTTGCAAGATACTCTCTTCAGAGCAAATTTTTATCCTACTTTTGCTTAGAATTTTTATTATCGCTTCATTTGCAGCTAGATCAGCGCTAGTTAGTGGCGAGCTATCATCTTTTAGGTAGACTTTAAGAGCCGTATTATCTGCAGAGTAAAATTTCATTATTTGCACTCCAGCATTAACGGCTGCTTTTTTAGCTAAATTTAGAAGCTCGCTCATTTTGGTGTTCTGTTTGTCTCTCCAACATAAAGCTGTCTTGGGCGGACGATCTTTATCGTATCTTGCTCTTTTAGCTCGATCCACTGACTGATCCAGCCTGGAGTCCTGCCGATGACGAAGATGACGGCAAACATATTGTTTGGTATGCCAAGCGCTTTTAGGATAAGCCCTGAGTGAAAATCAACGTTTGGGTATAAATTTCTACTCACAAAGTAGTCATCATTTAGCGCGATCTCTTCGATGCGGTTTGCGATTTTAATAAGCTCTGAGTTGATGCCTATCTCATCCATAAGCTGATCTCTCATCTTCTTAAGCACTTTTGCGCGAGGATCAAAATTTTTATAGACCCTGTGACCAAAGCCCATTAGCCTAAATGGATCGTTTTTATCCTTTGCTCTAGCGATGTATCTATCGACATTTGCTACAGAGCCTATCTCTTCAAGCTGACGTATGACACCCTCGTTTGCCCCACCATGAGCCCAGCCCCAAAGTGCTCCAATACCTGCACTTATACATGCGTATGGGTGAGCGTGCGTTGAGCCAACGGTTCTAACAGTCGTTGTTGAAGCATTTTGCTCGTGATCTGCGTGCAGCATAAAGACCGTATCAAGTGCTTTTATCTCGATTGGCTTAAGATCGACGTGCTCGTACGGATAGCCTCTCATCATGTAGAGGAAATTTTCAGTAAAGCCACGATCTAAATTTGGATAGATGATAGGAAGTCCGCGTGAGTAGCGGTAGCTAAAGGCCGCGATCGTTGGAATTTTAGCGATTATACGCATAGCCATTTCGTGATACTCTTCAGGTTTATCCATATTTAAGTGATCTGAGTAAAAGGCACTTAGGGCTGAGACCGCTGCTTGCAAGATCGCCATAGGGTGAGCTTTATCTGGGAATGCGTCAAATAGCTTCATCATACCTTCATGTATAAAACTTCTTTTTTTAAGCTCGGTTTTAAAATTTATATACTGATCATTTGTTGGGAGCTCTTTGTTTAAGAGTAAATATGCCACGTCTAAAAATGTCTTATTTTCGGCCAAATACGCGATATCGTAACCTCTATACATTAGTTCGCCTTTTAAGCCGTCTATATAAGTTATCGCCGAGCGACACATCGCAGTTGAAGTATAACCTCTGTCAAAAGTAAACATTCCAGTATCACTAAAAAATGTCGAGATGTCTATCACATCAGGTCCCATAGTGCCTTTTAGTATAGGAAACTCGTAACTCCTACCGGTTCTGTTATCAGTTAGCGTAGCTGTATTTGATGACATTTTTACTCCTTACTTCTTGATTGCATTAGAAATTTTATAATTATTGTCCCTATTATAGCTTGAGCTAGGCTTGCTAGGATAAAAGATGAGTAAGAATAATCACTTATCTCACCTGATCTGTGTGCGATAGTAGCAACTGCTACTAGAAGCGTTAGTGGCATGGATTGTGAGAGGGAAAACAAAAATATCCCCTTAAATCCTAATTTTCCTACAAATAACACACTTGAAAAAAGCCTTGTGGCAAGCATCGCACAAAATATAAAAATAGCATCTTTTATCACTTCATTTGAGCTTAGGCTTGAGAGCTTGAAGGTTGAGCCTATGTGTATAAAAAATATCGGTACCAAAAATCCAAATCCAAAACTTGAAAGCTTGTGCGGTAAGTCTTTTTTATGATCAAAAAATGTCGTTATAAACATACCTGCGATAAACGCGCCAAAGGCAACTTCTAAATTCAAATAAAGCATAAGTGCAATCATCGAAAAAAACACTGCAATGCTTAGTCTAATATCTTTTTCGTCCTTGTCGTAGTGTGGCATAAGGATCACTTTAAGCCCTGGATACCACCAAAAAAGCACATCTAAAATTTTAAAGCTAAGTACGCTGATAGCTAAAAATAAGATCAAATAGCCAATCGTTAGCCATAAATTTATACTAGCTCCAAACTGCAAATAGGCTGCTATAAATGTCAAAAGCGTAATGCTTATAAGCTCACCAATAGTTGCAATAAGCATGCTTAAATTTAACCATTTCACATCTCTGCCATACTCTTTAAATAGCGTAAATATCATGCCAACGGCCATTATAGGGATAATGATAATATAGAGCAAACTAAGATCAAAACTAAATGTAAGTGCAGTTGCTAGCGAGTAGATGAGCGCAAGATAGATAAGTCCTAGGCGCAAAATTTTGCGGTCGATGTTTATAAGCATTCTAAGATCGATCTCCATGCCGGCAAGAAACATCAAAAAGAAGAAGCCAACTTCGCTAATTAGCTTAAACATCTCATTTTCACCAACAAGCCCGATGTAGCTAGCTAGTGCTCCAAGTATTATCTCAGCAGGAGCGACAGGAATGCGTAAAATTTTAGAAATATAAGGCGAAGCAAAGACGATAAATGCCAAAACGACAAGAATACTAAGCTCGCTAGCTTGATGTAACTGCAAAAAGATCCTTAAATTAAAAATGTTTGATTGTATAAAAAGCTTTGTTATTTTTTGATTAAGCTAAGCGATTTTTGGGCAAAATGGCGACAAATTTTTAAAAATTTGGAGTGCAAATTTATGCGTAAATTTCTATTTTTTGTCTTGATATTTTTTGGAATTTTTAGCTTTGCAGACGAGCTAAGTTTGGTTCAAAGTTTTAAATTTGATGGAAGCATTTTTTATAAGAAAAATACAGCCAAAGATGAGAGTTTTTACTTTTTAAAAAATGAAAATTTTGATGAGCATTTCGTAGGCTTTAGAGTAAAATTTGACAAAAATATAAAAAGTGAAAGTATGCTTGCTGAGCTAAAAAAGAAGATAAAAGAGGCTAAAGAGGTGCTTTATAGTGAAGAGAATGATCAAATTTTAGCTCTTATAAAAGATGAAACTAGTAGTAAAAATATAGAAATAATCCACTTTTTACTTGAAAAAGATGGAGTCTTAATACTTTCATATGAGAGAATTTATGATCCAAAAACTCTGGTAGATGGCCTTAAGCCTGTACTTTTAAGTGAAGCTAGAAATTTTATGCTTCAGATGCCAAAGGTAGAAGCTAGATAGAAAGGTGGATGTGGTGGTATTTTGCACTGCATGCGGTTTTGTTAAATTTCATCAAATTTTACTAGCCAATTCTTGTGAGTGAATGAAATTTAAAATTTGCACATAGATTGATGAAATTTACTTAAAGGGGGACAAAGGGGCTTGAATTGCGTAAGTCGCCCCCTTATCCCCCTTTATATCCCCCAATCCCTTAACGCGCTCAAAGTGCACGCAATAGTGCTGGCGCACTGCATGCGGGTAAAACTCTATCAAATTTTAAAATTTTATAAGCAAGTAATTTCGGCTCTAGTGGCAAGCTTTATAAGACCCAAAACCAGTAGTCAATTCTTGCGAGTGGGTGAAGTTTTAAATTTGCAAATAAGGCTATTTTGCTACTTACTTTTATAAACTCTTGCCAAGCAAAATGCCAAGATAGCTTGCAAGCAGGCAAAGGACAAGGTTTAAAAAGATATTTAAAAAGCCTTTTATCAGTTCGCCTTCTAGTAAAAATTTTACACTATCAAGGCTAAAGCTTGAGAATGTCGTAAATCCGCCAAGTATGCCAATGACCAAGAACACCCTCACGCTTTGGCTTAAATTTAGACAAAACAAGACGCCGATAATGAAGCTACCAAGCGTATTTACGCCAAGCGTGGCTAGCGGAAAGTGGCTAAATTTTAGCAGCTCACCGGCTAAAAACCTGCATCCAGCTCCGATAAAGCCTCCAAGCCCTGCGAAAAGCAAATTTGCAAGCATTAATGGCAGATACTAGCGAAGCTAAAACCGCGCTTTGCAAGCTCCTCGATATCTTTGCTAGCTTTCTCGCCTTTTGCGGTGAGGTAGTCGCCTATCACGATCGCATCGGCGCCATTTTCAAAGATCTCGTATTGTCTATCGCCTAAAATTTTCTCCCTACCGCCAGCTATCATGACTCTAGTTTCTGGTAGATCTCTTTTGGTCTCACGCACTATTTTTAGGGCTTCATCCGCACTAAGAGGAGGCAGATCAAGGCTTAGAGCTTCATTTTTTATGAAAAAATTTATCGGTGACGAAAATGGCTCAAGCTCTTTTAAACTAGCTCTAAAGCTTACTCTATCGGCCTCACTCTCGCCAACGCCGTAAATTCCACCAGTACAAAGCATAAGCCCAGCTCTTTTTGCATCTAAATTTGTCTGATATCTCTCATCCCAAGTGTGCGTTTTACAAATTTTTGGGAAAAATTCTCGGCTTGTTTCAAGGTTGTGGTTGTAGCTAAAAACGCCAGCTTTTTTAAGCTCGCTAAGCTGCTCGTAAGTCGCCATGCCGTTACATGCGATAAGCATCAAATTTGGCACTTCTTTGCTCACGGCTCTTGCTAAAGATGCGATATAGTCGGTCTTTTTGTCATTAAGCCTAGCACCGCTTGTGACCAAACAAAAGCCAAGAGCGTGGTTTTTATAAGCCATTTTGGCCTCGTCCACCACCTGCTGCACGCTTTTTTCTTTAAATTTTGAGATATCGGCACCAGCTTTGGCACTTTGTGTGCAGTAAGCGCAGTCCTCGGCGCAGTTTCCTTGAGTGACTGAGCATATCGCACAGAGCATAATTGTTTTCATTTTTCATCCTTTTTTGGGGCGTATTATAGCTTTGATAGGTTTAAAATTTAAGTAGGGTGATTTATGAATTTGCAAAAATAGTTTGATGAAATGTATAAATTTATTTTTATTCAAAGGGAGATAAATGGGCTTGAGTTACGGTCTGCTTGTAGCTGCGAGCTAGCGAAGCAAAGATCCGTCCCTTTATCCTCATTTAAATCCTCTAAATCCTTCGCACGTTAGAAGTGCATGTGATAGCACTTTGCACAGCATGCGTTCATATATCTATAAATTTTAAAATTTCAAGAACGAGTAATTTCGGCTCTAAAATTTGAGCCAAGTCATAAGCGAAGCTAAGATTTTAAGATAGTAGTCAATTCTTGCAAGTGAATAGAATTTTAAAATTTGCTCCACAATATAAACTTATTAAAAACTATGCGAAAAGCTTAAATTTTGTGACATTACCTTCTCTTATAAATTTCCGCTCCCTCTTTTATTCCAATTTGGCAAAGCGCTAAGCTCGTCAAAAAGCCCAAAAAGTGCGTACTTTAGTGTGAAGATTGCCCCTTAGATGTGTAGTTGGTGACGAGTTTTTCCCTTTATGCTGGCTAAGCTTAGCGGTGGTATCAGGCATTTAAAGCCCAAATTTATAAAAGCCAAATTTAGGCTGCAAGGGCTCAAATTTGGCTAGAAATTTTTAGTTTTCAGAAATAAGCGTCTTTTTCTTGCACTTTGTGCACTCTATAAATGTGCCTTTTTTAAGCTCTTTTTTGATCATGTCGCCGCCACATTCGTCGCATTTTTGCTCAACTGGCTCGTAGTTTGAGACGAAGTCGCATTTTGGATAGTTGGCGCATCCATAAAATTTACCACGCCTGCTAAATCTCTCGACGATCTCACCACCGCATTTTGGACATGGCACATCAAGCTTTTTAAGCTCACGTTTTGGCTTGGCTGCCGTTGTCATACCTGGCTCGGTACTCTTTTCGCTATCTTTTGCAATATTTCTTGAGTATTTGCATTTTGGAAAATTTGAACAAGCGATAAATTCGCCGTATCTGCCTTTTCTAAGCAAGAGCTCGCTTCCGCAATCTGGGCACTTCTCTCCAATCGGAGTGGCTGTTTTTAGGCTTTTTATGCCAGTTTTGCCAGCGCTTATTTTTTCCATAAATGGATAGTAAAAGTCACTTAGCACCTTTTGCCAGTCAGCCTTATCAAGTGCGATCTCATCGAGCTTTTCTTCGAGATGAGACGTAAATTCGCTATCAACGATGTTGCTAAAGTGCTCCTCTAAAACACCTATCATACTAAATGCTATATCGTTTGGTATGAGCTGCTTTTTCTCGATTCTCACATAGTCTCTTGATGTTAGCAGTGAGATAGTTGGTGCATATGTACTTGGGCGACCGATGCCTAGACTCTCTAGTTTTTTAACAAGGCCAGCTTCAGAGTAGCGAGATGGCGGCTCGGTGAAATTTTGCGTGCTTTTTATGCTTTGCAAGCTCATCTCGTTGCCCTTTTTTAAATTTGGCAAAATTTTATCCTTATCAAGCTCGCCATAAACCTTGTAAAAGCCGTCAAATAGCACCTTTCTACCACTTATCTTAAACTCGCCTTTTTCGCTTGCAACATAGACGTTTTGAGTTTGGCTCACACATGCGCTCATTTGACATGCTAAAAATCTATTGTAGATGAGCGTGTAGAGTTTGAGCGCGTCTTTATCTAAAAATTTAGCTGCGATTTGCGGTGTGAAGTTTAAATTTGTAGGGCGGATCGCTTCGTGAGCTTCCTGTGCGGCCTTTGAGCTTGTCGTGTAGTTTATCGCTTTGGCTGGCAGATACTCTTTGCCATAGTTTTTTAAGATGTGCTCTCTAGCTGCCGCGACAGCCTCTTTGGCTAAATTTAAACTGTCCGTTCTCATGTAGGTGATCGCACCCATGAAACCATCGTGAGTTTGTACACCTTCATAGAGGCTTTGAGCGATCATCATGGTCTTTTTAGGGCTAAAGCCAAGACGGTTACTCGCGCTTTGCTGAAGTGTTGAAGTCATAAATGGCGGGCTTGGCTGGATCTTTCTATCCTTGCTCTCGATCTCACGGACGCTAAATTTCTCATTTTGTAAATTCTCTATAATGTATTTTGCGCGGTCTGGATTTTGGATAGTGAGCTTTTCGATCTTTTGATTTTCAAATTTAATCAGCTCGGCGTCTAGATCTTTTTTAAAAAATGTATCGATCGTGTAGTATTCAACTGGCTTAAATGCCTGTATCTCACGCTCACGGTCGACTATTATTTTTAGCGCTGCACTTTGTACACGGCCAGCGCTTAAGCCTTTTTGTATCTTTAAATTTAAAAGTGGGCTTAGCTTGTAGCCAACTATGCGGTCCAGTAAGCGCCTTGTTTGCTGGGCATTGACGCTATTCATATTGACACGCCTTGGGCTTTTTAGAGCATTTTGTATGGCGCTTTTAGTGATCTCGTGAAAGACGATACGAGGCAGGCTAGTTGGCTCCTTGCCGATAGCGTTTGCGATGTGAAATGCGATCGCCTCACCCTCTCTATCCTCATCGGTCGCGAGGTAAATTTCATCAGCACCCTTGGCGAGCTCTTTTATCTCTTTTACGATGGCGGAGTGATCACTGCTGATGCGGTACTCTGGAGTAAATTTATCATCCTCTATTTTGATGCCAAAGCTAGTTTTTGGTAAGTCTCTGATGTGACCTTTTGAGGCGATGACGTTGTAGCTTTTATCTAAGAAATTTTTGATAGTCTTTGCTTTTGCGGGAGATTCCACGATGATTAAGCTTTTCATTATATAGCCTTTAATTTTTTTGGCGTAATTGTAGCAAAAATAATTTTTAAAGTATCAAGACATAAAAATCAAATCCATGTTAATTTTTTAAAAATTTTTTCATTCATGCCTATAAAGTTTTTAGAAAATTTCACGATATAGTTTTTGTGCGACAAGAAGTCGTAACTAAAAAATTAAAAGGATTTACAATGAGTTTTCGTATTAACACAAACGTAAACGCACTTAACACACACGCTAACGCAGTTAGCAACAACACTGATCTATCTAAGTCACTTAACAAACTTAGCTCAGGTCTTAGAATTCAAACAGCTGCAGACGATGCTTCAGGTCTATCTATTGCGGATAGTTTAAGAAGTCAAGCTTCAGCTCTAGGTCAAGCTATTGCAAATGGTAATGATGCTATTGGTATCATTCAAGTTGCCGATAAAGCTATGGACGAGCAGCTAAAAATTCTTGATACTATCAAGACAAAAGCTACTCAATCAGCTCAAGACGGCCAAACAACTCAATCACGCCAAGCATTGCAAGCTGATATCGTTCGTCTAATGGAAGAGCTTGACAATATCGGTAACACTACTTCATTTAACGGTCAGCAACTACTAAACGGAACATTCTCTAATAAAGAATTCCAAATAGGTGCTTACTCAAACCAAACTGTTAAAGCAAGTATTGGTGCGACTACGTCTGATAAGATAGGCCTTACACGTTTTGAGAGCTCAAAACTACTTACAGGTATGGGCGCAGTAAACCTTAAATTCTTAAACGTTGATGGTGTAAATGATGTCGGCGTTACAGGTGCTACTATCTCAACAGGTATCGGTAAAGGTCTTGGTGCTCTAGCTGAGAATATCAACAAAGTTGCTGATAAAACTGGTGTTAGAGCTACAGCTGATGTTACTTGGAAGGCTAGTGCTGCTATTGCTGGTGGTTTAATTCAGTCTTTAACAATCAATGGCGTTAAAATTGGCGACTTGGAAGTTAAAGCAAATGACTCAAACGGCGCACTTGTAAATGCTATCAACTCTGTAAAAGACCAAACCGGCGTTGAAGCTTCTGTTGATGCTGAAACTGGTAAAATGGTACTAACAAGCCGTGATGGTCGTGCTATAGTTGCAGGTGGTAAAAACATTTCATTAGGCCTTGGCGGTAAAGGCAAAGCAGCCGCTGGTACATCTTTGACAGCTGGCTTTGTGGGTAGATTAAACCTAGTTCGTCTTGATGGTAGAGATATTAAACTAGTAGGAGGCGGTGATACTAAATTATCAATAGCATTCTCTGCTGGTGGTGGTGCTCAGCAATCAGTATCTCTAAGAGATATCAGGGGACAAATAGATAAAAACCTAGCAACAGCTATGGGATTCCAAAGAATGAGTGCATCTTTATCAGTAGCCCAATCTGCTGGTGTTATGACACTTCGCGGCGCGATGGCTGTTATGAGTATCGCTGAGTCAGCTCAAAAAACACTTGATCAAGTTCGTTCAGACCTTGGTTCAGTTCAAAACCAACTTCAAGCTACAGTTAATAACATCACTGTAACTCAAGTTAACGTAAAATCAGCAGAATCTCAAATTAGAGATGTTGATTTTGCTAGCGAGTCTGCTAACTTCTCAAAACATAACATCCTAGCTCAATCAGGTGCTTATGCTATGAGTCAAGCAAACAGCGTACAACAAAACGTAATGAAGCTACTACAGTAGTTAATTAAGGTTTTAAATAGAGGCTTTGTTGCAGTACAAAGCCTTAAGAGTGTTAATGCTTTTACAATACGCAAACCCACGCCCCAAAGCTTAGCTTTGGGGTTTTATACTTTTGCAATCAATAAAATATCTTAAACTTTTTGTATATAAGATTTTAAAATACTCATGCTAAATTTGATGCTTAAAGCCTTAGCAATAAACTAAGGCTTTAAATTATAAACTAAATCCATCGTCAACTACAATATTTTGTCCATTTACATATTTTGATACATCGCTTAGTAAATAGATTAAAGCACCGCAAATATCATTTGCATTGAGCATTCCTTTCATGCCACATCTTTTTTTATATTGGCTTAAAAATGGCTCAGGCTGCCCATCTAAAATTCCTCCAGGACTTATAGCGTTTACGCGGATATTGTCTTTTTTAAACATCTTTGCCATGTATTTTGTCATGCCAAGAAGGCCATGTTTTACTACTGTATATTCGACAGGAGAGTGCATATTTGTTCCCTCGTAAGTCTCAAAAGCAGGCGCTCCGATACCTTGTATAGATGAGATATTTATGATATTGCCGTAACCTTGCTCTAAAAAGAATTTTATAAAATTTTGTGAGATATTAAAGTATCCACCAAGGTGTAAATTTAAGAAGACATTGAAATCATTCATATCTATCTCAAAAAATTTCTTACCGTAATTTTTGTTTTTTGGATAGGCGTTATTTACCAGTGCATCTACGTGGCCATATTTTGAGTGTAAGAAATTTATGGCTTCATTAACAGAATTTACGTCACTGATATCAATTTGTAAAACTTCGATCCTTGCATCTTTATTTGAGCTCAATATCTCGTCTTTTAGTAAATTTGCTCTTTTTGTATCTACCTCTGCTATCACACCAATGCCATTTTGATTAACGATAGCTCTTATAAAAGCACTTCCTATCCTACCAGCCCCTCCGGTTACCACTATGACTTTATCTGTTAGCATTTTTTTCCTTCATTAAAAACTCTACAAATTTAAAATCCAGCTCACAATCTATATCAATTGATCTGTCTTCACTCATCACATAAAGCCCAGTTTTTGGTAAAAACAATGTATAGTTATTTAGCAGGACTTCACGTTTCCAGATATAGATAGAAGCGTTCATATCATAAGTCTTTGGTGCATCTTGTCGTCTTACAATGGCTTTTGCTAAAGTTTTTGCAAGTCCCACATGCCCGTCAGGATAAATTTCAACCAAGTTAAAGTATGGGCTTCTTCTACTTGGCATTGCGGTTATTAGATTGTCATTTTCATCGTGTAGAAACTGATTGTAAGCGTTTATGATATCGCTTACATCACGAAGTGGAGCTGTTGCATCAAGATCAATCTCATAATCAAATCTTTGTGCATAATGTTGTTCACTTTTTAAAAAAGCATCTTTTATCACATCAAGCTTTCCAGCTGTATCGCTGGCCATAGCAGCATCTCTTTTAAAAAAAACTTCTGCGCCATATTTTACTGCTGTTTCCGCGATTAAATCGCTATCAGTACTAATTACTATATGCTCAAATAAATTTGACTCTCTAGCCTGCTCTATGGTGTAAGCAATAAGTGGTTTTCCACAAAGCTCACGTACATTTTTCCCTTTTACGCCCTTACTACCGCCTCTTGCACATATTGTACATAAAACATTACTCATTATTTTGCCTTTGAATTTTATCTATTACACCCATAGTATCTTGTCCTTCGCTAAAGCCACAAACATATTTTTGTTCACCTAGGACATCTTTATGCATAGCTAAAAACATCTCATTTCTTTCCAAATTTGGCATGTTAAAAATTTGCCTATTGATATCTTGTTTTATGAGAGTACCTTTTATGAAATTAAGCTCATAGGTGGAGGCTTCACACTCTACTCGCACGTTTCTATGCGTCATATGGCTTAAATAATCAATGCTTATATTGGCTACTACATTATTATCTGTTTTGCCAAAGATTAAACATAAATCATCGCTTGTTATCTGCAAATTTGAGATTTTATCTTGAAAGCTTTTTATGCTCTTGAATTTGCCACACAGCCACATGGTATAGTCTAACTCATGACTAAGATCTAGCAAAACCCCACCGCCTTTTTCTTTGCTAGCACTATAACATTTTCTATAGTCTTCATTTCTCCAGTTTGGTAAATATTGTCCACAACTAACATTTATGTACAAAATTTTTTCACTCTCTAAAAGCTCTTTTAGTTTTTGTAAAAGTGGATGAAATCTAAGTACGTAGCCTACAAAAATTTTGTTGTTTTTTGGTGTAAAATCGTAAAATTTCTCAAACAAAGGCTTTTCGCAAAGTATTATTTTATCTTTTACTTTCTCGTCTAAAAATTTTAAATTTTGTAGGTGTAAAAATGTGGGAGTTGCTATGACAAAGTAGTCAAACTTGTCTAAATTTGAGACTTCTTCTAAACTTTTGTAACAAATTTTTCCAACTACATCTTGGCTAGTAACTAGGCAGATCTCATCTATCTGCGGTAAAGCTTCCAATACTTCGCAATGCCTTTTACTAATCGAACCATAGCCTAAGATAAGAGCTTTCATTTAAAATATCCAATCAAAATATTTTTGCATATTCTTCATTTGCTTTTTGATACTCTTCTAAGCGACCTATATCGATCCAGTACTCATGTATAGGAAACGAGATGACATTTTTTCCTTTGCTTATTGCTTTCTCAAAAAGAGTTGGCATATCGTAAAACTCATTTTGTGGTATTAGATCTAAAATTTCCGGCGAGAGCATATATATCCCAGCACTTACGAAAAATTTCTGCACAGGCTTCTCTGCGATCTCTATTATTTTGTTGTCATTCATTTTTACAACGCCATAAGGCACTTCGTAGTCATACTCTCTTACACACATTGTAGCCGTCGCTTTATTTAGCGTGTGGTAGTTAAAAATATGCTCGAAATTTACATTTGTAAGAAGATCACCGTTCATTACAAAAAATGGTTCGTTTGGTCGCTCTTTAAGTAGGCTTAGCGCCCCTGCCGTACCCATTCTTTTTTGCTCTAAAATGTAGTCAATGTTTACTCCAAATTCTTTTCCATCACCAAAATAGTCCTCGATGATGTCTGCATTAAAATTTACACACATAGTGATATTTACAAAGCCATACTCTGCAAATTTTTCAACTATCGTTTGAAGTATCGGCTTGTTTCCGACCTTTAACATTGGCTTTGGAGTATCTTGCGTAAGTGGTCTAAGCCTAGTGCCAAGGCCTCCTACCATTAAAATGACTTTGTTTGTTTTACTGGCTGGTTTTATAATGTCTTCGATATCTTCTATGCCAACTAGCTTTCCAAGTTCATCTATTAGTGGGATTTTATGAAGCTTTTTAGCGAGGGCTATTTTTAGTATTGACTCTTTTGTGTCGCCAACATTTGCAGTACTTGGACTCTTGTGTACTATGAGATTTATGTTGCTATTTACATCAAGACCATTTAGCAGTCCGCGCCTGATATCCCCATCTGTTACTGTACCTACAAGGTTATCGTTTTCATCCACGACAATAGCTATTTGGAGCCCGCCATTATTGATTGTTTGCAGGGCGTCTTTTATGGTTGAATTTATGCTTAGCTTTATATCGTTTACTATTCTCATTTTAAACCTATATCATAAAATTTCTTTTTCAAAATATCATCAAGCTCTAGCTCTTTTAAAATTTTAACCATTTTTTTGCTTGAATTACCACCATCATATGGATTGATAGTATTTTTTAAAACTTGCTCAAATTCTTTTGAATATACTTTTTTTATAGTGGCTAAAATTTCCTTTTTTACAGGGCTTATATCTATTACACTACTAGCCTTAGTGCGTCCTTTTTGTCTGTCACCTATATTTATGGTTGCCTTTTTAAAGCTTGGGGCTTCTGAAAGGCCACTTGAGCTATTTCCTAGGACAATATCAACAAATTTTATCGCACTTAGATATCTCAGCTGCCCAAGCGAAGCAAACGCCACAGCTTTTTGTGAATTTTTACTCACATACTCATCTATCATTTTATTTATAATATCGCCATCTGTATCGCTATTTGCCTTTGTAAAAATAAAATTTGTATCTTTTAACTCATCTATTGCTTTTAAAAGCTCGCTAAATTGCTTTTTTGCACTGCTATTTTCAAGCGTTACCGGATGAAATGTGATTAGTATATTTTTTTTAGCAAGCTTGAAATTTATTGATTTTTCAAACTCATCTTTATTTAGTAAATTTAGCTTTTTTATATTTTCAATTCCAGGCCCACCTACATTAAAAACTCTGCTAGGCTCTTCTCCTAGCTGGATTATGCGGTTTGCATACTCTCTTGTAGCTGCAAAATGAATATGGCTCATCTTTGTTATGCTATGTCTAAAGGCCTCGTCAAATGCCCCTTGGGTAGTTTCTCCGCCATGTATGTGTGCTATTGGGATCTGCATGATGCTAGCCACGCCTGCTACGCCAAATATCTCGTATCTATCTCCAAGAAGTACCAATATATCTGGCTTAAGTTCGCTAAAAGCTGGGGCAAATTTCTCATAAACCTTTGCCATCTCAGTGCATATATCAAGCTTTGAGTGCGAATAGCCTAAAATTTCTATCTTTTTATCTATCTTGAATTCTTTTTCGATCTCTTTGTATGTGAGTCCAAACTCAGGACTTAGATGCATGCCGGTGACAATTATTTGAAGCTCTAGTTCGCTATCCGCTTTTATTTCTTTTAAAAGCCAGTAAAGCAGACCATACTCTGCTCTAGTGCTTGTTACTACACAAATTTTTCTCATATCAGATCATCTTGCTTGTAATCTTTTTGTGAAATTTGTCCGATCACCTCATCCCACCTCATGGGATTTATACCATCTCCTGGGCGTTTTACGCAGATATTTTGTTCGCTAAAAATTTCACCCTTTTTTATATCACACTTTGCCACGATCGACTTTCTAGCTATTTTTATATTTTCACTCTCGCTTTTACTAAAGTGCTTTATTCCGTCTCCAAGCGCTAGCTCGATATTTCTAATAGCCCTAACCATAGCCGCTAGCTCATCTGGCTCAAGGCTAGCCTTATGATCAGGTCCTGGCATGCTCTTATCAAGCGTAAAGTGCTTTTCTATGATCTTTGCACCCATAGCAACCGCTGCGATATCAACCTCGATGCCAAGCGTATGATCGCTATATCCGACCTCAAGCCCAAAGGCATTTTTAAGAGTTATCATCGCCTTTAAATTTACATCCTCCATCGGCGTTGGATACTGCGTATTTGCATGAAGAAGGCTTATGTTTTCACGTTTTGTACCACTTTTTACAAGTGTTTCTATCGCGGATTCCACCTCACCTAAATTTGCCATGCCAGTTGAGAGAATGATCTTTTTATTTAAGCCACCTATCTGCCTAAGATATGGTAAATTTGTTATCTCACCACTTGGGATTTTGAATGTACTAAGTCCCAGCTCGTCAAGAAGCTTTATGCTGTCGCTATCAAAAGGAGTTGAGAGAAAAGTGATATTTTTTTGCTTGCAGTAGGCTATGAGCTCTTTATGCGTGTTCTCATCTAGTTCAAGCTTTTTTATCATCTCAAACTGGCTTTCGTTTTTATCAGTAGTTTGTTTTTGATAGCTAGCTTTTTGTGCGTTTTTTGAAATATTAAGAGCGGCTTTAAATGTCTGAAATTTCACTGCATCAGCGCCAGCCTTGGCTGCTATGTCGATTAGCTTTTTTGCTAAATTTATATCACCATTGTGATTTACTCCAGCCTCAGCTATGATAAACACTTTATTCATTTAATTCCTTATTTTGGGAATATATATTTCTGCTTCGCCATCAGTAACAATTCTTTGTTTAACCATGCAAGTAGTTCTAAAAAATATCCTAAATTTTTCTAAATCAACTCTAAAGACCTCAACAGTGGCAGTTACCGTATCTCCAACATAAACCGGTCTTTTAAAATTCAAAGTTTGAGAGACATAAACACAACCTTCCCCTGGAATTTTAGTACCAAAAAGGGCAGAAAAGTAAGATGCGGTCATTAATCCATGAGCAATTCTTTTTTTATATCTTGAGTTAGAAGCATATTCCTCATCTATGTGTACTGGATTTCTATCCCCACTAATACCTGCGAACGCTTTAATGTCGGCATCTGTAATAGTTTGAGAATAGCTAGCTTTCATGCCTATTTTAATCTCTTCAATTGGGATTGAATTTAAAAAATTAGCCACCTAGCTTCTCCTTTTTATATTTTCTTTCGTAAATTCAATAGCTGGATTTCCAAATACAGTCTTTCCGGCTTCGATACTTTTTGTTACCACTGAGCCGGCCGCAATCACAACGCCTCTTCCAATCCTTAATGGTCTATTGTGTTTACCCTGATGAATAATCGCTCCGGTTCCAATATATACATCATCTTCGATTATTACATTTCCATTACATTTAACGGATGGAGCAAATGTAACATTATTTCCTATTATGCAGTCGTGTGCCACATAGCTATAAATATTTGCTTGAAAATTTTTGCCTATACTGGCGTTTGATGTTATAGATACAAATGGACATATTAAGGAGCCCTCATCCACAAAAGAAGACTTTGATATAAATGAACTTCTGTGAACAATGTTTGGAAAATTAACTCCTTTGTTTTTTAAAAACATATATATTTTATTCCTTAGCTTATGGTCGGAAATAGCAATAGCTACATTATCTCCCTTAGAAAAATTGTAGTTTTGTTCATCTCCCAAAAATGGTGCTACATATTTATATTTTTTATAATCATCTTCTTTAATATCAAAATATCCATTAATTTTATATTCGCCATTATCTAGAATATACTCAGCAACCTCACTTGCAAATCCGCCTGTCCCTACTATATAAATCCCTGATGCCATATCTTTACTTTTCATAGTATTGCTGAACTTGGGATATTTACTATCCTGTCGCTTAGAAATTTAGCATTTTTTAGCTCATCTCTTTGACATTCTTTAAACATATCAAGCTCATTCATGAGCTGCCAGATAGGACGGGTAAAAACGCCATTTTCATTACTAAATTTCAAAAATTCATCTCGTTTTTCACGGCTTTCAAAAAGCACCGCATTTAGCCAAAAATTTGACCTAGCATCCGCTGGCTCATCTATAAATTTTACATCGTCAAATTTAGAAAAATACTCTTTATAGATCATCGCAAGCTCACGTTTGCTCTTTAAAAATAGCTCCAAATTTTCAAGCTGAGCTACAAGCAGGGCCGCGTTTAAATTTGGCAAGCGGTAGTTGTAGCCGACCTCACTGTGACGATACTCAAAAGGATGTGGCACCTTGGCTGTTGTGGTGATAAATTTAGCGCACTTTGCTATCTCCTCGTCGTTTGTGATGATAGCTCCACCACCTCCGCTTGTGACGATCTTATTGCCATTAAAGCTCATCGCTGCAAGCTTGCCAAAATTCCCTGTATGAGTGCATTTGTAGTAGCTGCCAAGGCTCTCGGCACTATCTTCTACTAAAACAATGTTCCAACGCTTGCAAATTTCAGCTATCTCAACTATCTTGCAAGGCAGACCAAAGGTGTGCATAGGCACGCAGGCACGCACTATCCTGCCGCTAGTTTTATTTACACATTTGCCGTCTTTTAGATCGCAGTTTTTTTCTAAAAATGCACTAAGTGAGGTTGGTGACATACCAAGTGTGTCAAGATCAACGTCCACAAAAACCGGCTTTGCAAAAAGATAGCTAATGGCGTTGCAAGTAGCTATAAAAGTAACTGGCTGGGTAATCACTTCGTCATTTTGCTCTACGCCAGCTAGCTTTAGGCATATGTGAAGCGCAGAGGTGCCATTTGTCGTGGCAACCGCAAATTTAGCACCGACTATTTGAGCTAGCTTGCTCTCAAACTCATCGACAAATTTGCCGACACTTGAGACAAAGCTAGAGTCGATGCACTCAAGTAGATATTTTTTCTCATTGCCTATAAATTTAGGCTCGTGAAGCGGGACTTTCTCTTTGCCAAAAGTGCTTTTTATAAATTTCAAAACCTCGTTAAAATCACATTTTTTCATCAAGATATTTTCCTGTTTCTTTATGCATGAAATTTGGTATGAGCTTGAAAACTTCGCGTAAAACGTCTTCTTTGCACCATGTCAAGCTTGATTTTAAATTTAAGATGTTGTTTTTAAAAATTTCTAGCTTTTTACTGTCAAAATTTGCATCATTTTTGACTATGCCGATGTTTTGAAGTCTTTGCATATCAAGCCTCTCGCCATCAACAAAAAACTCCTCGTAGTCCTTCTCTCCAGTCGTGTCGCTAGGCGCAAAAAGGCAAGGGTAAAAGCCATCTTTTGGAAGCACTTTCGCAAGCTTTCTAGCCTCCTCCTCATTTTCACACAAAAATGGCTCGTAACCTAAATTTGCTAAGTACCGCTTGGCTATCTCGCTAAATGTTATGAGGTCTAAATTTTCATCTAGTTTTGGGAAAAATATATCTCTATTTTCGCCAAAAATGGTGCTTAAAAGGCAGAGCTCGCCGCTCTCTTTTGGCGTTAAAAAGTAGCGTCTGACGTCGTTTGGAGCGACTATGGGCTGAGACTTTTCTATGCGTTTTTGAAAACCAAAAAGAAGCGAGCCGTCGCTAAATGCCACGTTTGCAAACCTAGCCATCGAGACGTCGATCTCTAAAGAGTGTCTAAACGCAAACATCTCCATGATGCGCTTGCTAGCTCCCATTAAATTTACAGGATTTGCAGCCTTGTCGGTGCTAACGCAGAAATATTTTTTCGACTTCATATCAAAAGCTTGAGTCAGCGTTTTATCGGTGTTAAAGATATTTGTTTCAAGCATTCTCATGAGTGTAAATGGGTCTTTTTCGCTTCTAACATGCTTTAGTGCTGATAAATTTAACACGTAGTCAAATCCACCACTTTGTGCCAAGAGTGCATCAAACTCGGCACTTGCGACATCTATGGCAAAAGTTTTAAAGTCGCCATTTATATATCCAAACTCGCTTCTTATGTCACGCACTAGCTCGACAAGGTTATTTTCAGAGATATCGACGACATATAGCTTTTTTGGATCTCTTATAAAAATTTCTTTTGTCACGGCTGAGCCGATAGAACCAGCACCACCAATAACTAGAAAGCTTGAGCTTGAGACTATCTCTTTTAAATTTTTACTAAGTACCTTTATGTCATCTTCAAAGAGATTTTTCGTGCGTCCTATTAAGCTTAATATATCCATGCTTTAGTCTTTTTTTGGAAAGATGCCACGTTTTTTAAGCTCTTTTATAAGAGGTTTTGAGGCTTCTTTTGTTGTTTCTATATCCGCATTTATACCACCAGCTGCTGAAAATAGCCAGTATTTATGAAATTCTATCCACTCAACTAATTTATTAGTTTTTTCTTCGTCTGTATCACTTGGTGCTACTGATACTTTAGCAAGCTCTAACTCTTGGTGATAAGTCGAGATAACAAAGATGTTTTCTATATATCTCATATATTTTTTATGAGAGATGCAGTTTTTAAGCTTATCTATCTTATTTGATATTCCTACAAGCTCTTTAAAATGTTTTGTGTTTATTTCGCCCTTATCTCTTAAAATCATAAAATTATCAATTTTTGGTGTTAGTTCTAAAAATACTTTTTCTATTTTTTCTTTAGCTTGTGTTTGAACTCTTATTTTGTTTTGTATTACTTCATAGGCTTTTAACAAATTTTTGTTAGCTACTTTATCGCTATCTTTTTTGATATTTGGTAAATTTTTAACTTTTTTACCTTTGCAAAGCTCATTTATAACTTCTAAAAAAGGTTTCTCTATGGCGCCATTTATTCTAGCTCCACCTTCAGTGCAGTTATATGATTTTATATCTTCTAATTTAGCTTGCTCGATATCGTTTTCAAATTGGTTTTTAAATAGTGTCCACACATATGTCGTTCTTACTTCGCCTTCGCCACCATATGCAGTAGTGTATAAGTTTTCGTCCGGCTGAGCGATAGTGTGACCTTTGGCATGACTTGCACCGTCTTTACCAAAAGCAAGATCTTGGCCTATAAAGATAATATTTTTATGCCCTAAGACATACGCTAGCTGGTAGGCCATATTTGCACAACTGTGTCCGACACCAAGATATCCATATTTGTTGAGTCTAAACATTTTTTCTTCTTGTTGAGGCCTCATCGTAAGCACTAAACGTCTAGGTAGTATATTTTTTACAGTTTGGTTGTGTGTCACTGAAGCTACAATAAAATTTATATCATCATCAAATCCAGGGTGCTTTTTTTCAAAAAATGTAGAAGTAGGTATCATTCGTTCAATTGATGTTACATAATCTGGCTTTATGCCATTTCTTGCGAGTATTGGATAGGATGCATCGACACTTATAATGCTTACATAAGGTGCAAATTTCTTAAGTGTTTCTAGCTGTTTATCTAGGCTTGGCCCTGTTGAAACAATGATCGCTGTATCCATAATACCGTGTCTTTTTTTAACTAAATTTGTATAGCAGTAGTTAGTAAGCATATGAGGTAGATTCTCGATATGCTGTTTTGTGCCTATTAGAAGATCATCTATGCTATTTCCATGGGAAACGACATTTTGAGAAAAGGCTCTTGTTATATCTTTATTTATTTTGATATAGTCATCTGCAAAATTATCATAATAGTTAGAGTGGATTAATAAGCTATAAGTTTTAGCATATATATCTAAATCGCTATGCGACACGAGATAGTAAAACTGAGCATATGTAGCAAATTCAGAATAAAAAAGAACAATTTGTTCATCTTTAAGCTCATCTGATATATCAATAATATTTAAAACAAGATGTATGATCTCAAGTTCTGGTTCTATGATAACAATTTTTTTATGAGTCTTATTTTTTGCCAAAGCTTTATAAAATATACCAGTTCCTAAGCCATAAAAGAAAAGCCCTGGATATCTTTTATATTTTTTTTCTATATTATCAAGCATTTTACTAATTTCTTCAACCGGATCTTTATATATTGTTTCATTAGATTCTTTATTGATGATATTTATGCGTATCGGATCACTTTTATCTAGAACGATTTCGTATTTAGTTTGTATATTCATACCAAAAAGTCTAGCAGCCAAGACCTCATCTTGTTGAAATAGTGCTTGAAGGTTTTTTTCAAAAATAGGATTTGTTATTCCACTTAATTTTTTTTCTTTTGTCTCTAGTTTGGTTTTTTTATCAGACATAAATATCCTTAAAATGTGTTTGTATACTGTATTAAATTGCCAAATTTAAAGCAAAAGCTGTGCCAAATTTTTAGTAACTTAATCCATCAGAAACTTTGCTCTTTATAGCTTATATTTCGTCAAAATTTCATTAATGTTTATAGTTTTGCAAAAAGCGAACAATAAATCTGACCTTTTCAAAGACATAAAAATTACTTCAAAATTCTAGGTAGTGTGATGCCTTCTTGGGCTTGGTATTTGCCGTTTTTATCAGCATAAGTTACCTCACACGGCTCATCACCCTCGATAAATAGCACCTGCGCGATGCCTTCGTTCGCATAAATTTTTGCAGGAAGTGGCGTCGTGTTTGAAATTTCTATCGTGATATGCCCCTTAAATCCAGGCTCAAAAGGCGTGACGTTTACGATGATACCGCACCTTGCGTATGTGCTTTTGCCTAGGCAGATGGCTAGCACATTATCGGGCATGTTAAAGTACTCGATCGTGCGCGCTAAAGCAAAAGAATTTGGTGGCACGATGCAGACATCACCCTTAAAATCGACTACGTTTTTCTCATCAAAATTTTTAGGATCGACCACGGTTCCACCGATGTTTGTAAAAATTTTAAACTCATCACCAACGCGGATATCGTAGCCATAGCTAGAAACGCCGTAGCTAACCACGCCGCGTCCGACTTGTTCCTCAGCAAACGGCACTATCATATTTTTCTCAACCGACATTTTTCTTATCCAAGAGTCTGACTTTAAACCCATTTTTGCTCCTTTTTTGGGCGATTATAACGCTTTGCGTCTTTAAAGTAAATTTAATGGCATTTTGCAATAAAATTTAAGGAAATTAGTATAAATTTAACAGCAAAAATTAATAAAGGGGCAAAAATGCAAGAGCGAAAAGAAGAAATTTTCACCGGCGAGCGCGCGATGTTTGGTGTAAAAGGTGTAAATTTTGCAAATTGTATCTTTGAAAATGGTGAATCGCCATTAAAACATAGCTCAAATTTAAATCTAAACGATTGTGTTTTTGCCTACAAATATCCGCTTTGGTATGCAAATGACATAGCGTTAAATGGCGGCTATCTAGAGCCTCTAGCAAGGGCTGGCATGTGGTACAGCACAAATTTAAGCTTCAAAGACGTGATCATCAACGCTCCAAAAAGCTTTAGAAAAAGCTCGCAAATTTTACTTGAAAATGTAAATTTCTCAGATGCCAGCGAGACACTTTGGGGATGTGTGGACGTAAAGCTTAAAAATGTCTTTGCAAAGGGGGATTACTTTGGGGCAAATAGCGAAAATTTGGAGATAGAAGGTCTAAACCTTGATGGCAACTACTGCTTTGATGGTTGTAAAAATGTCTGCATCACAAACTCAAAACTCATCTCAAAAGACGCATTTTGGAACTGCGAAAATGTGGTTGCACAAAATTGCCTAATTTCAGGTGAATATCTAGCCTGGAACTCAAAAAATGTGACGCTTATAAACTGCACTATAAAGAGCTTACAAGCCCTTTGTTACGTGGAAAATTTAGTTGTAAAAGACTGCATTTTTATGGATACGAGTCTTGCGTTTGAATATTCAAGTGTCGATGTAAGCACAAGCGGAGCGATAAAAAGCATAAAAAATCCAAAAAGTGGCGTGATAAGGGCAACAAAGATAGATGAGATCATCATCGATGAAAATTTAGTTGATACTAAAGGCATTAAGATAATTATTACTGAAAAATAACTTAGCAAAAAAGAGTGGCTTTGAGTTCTCGTTTTTGCTTCATAAAAAAATTTTTTATCTAATTTTCGCTACAATTAGACGCTTATATAAAAATTTAGGAGAAATTTCTATGAAAAAAGAAGATATAAAAGAGCTTATCGAATTTTTTAATGATATGGAGATGAATCATATCAAAATAAAAAGTGGTGATTTTGAGGTAGAGCTTGAAAAATTTTCAGATTATTGCGCGCCTGCTAAACCAGCAGCACAAGCACCAGCTCCAGCACCTGTAAATGTAGTCGTTAGCTCAGAGGTAAAACCAGCTGCAAATTCGCCAAAAGATAGCATAAAATCTCCTATGGTAGGTACTTTCTACGCTGCTCCAAGCCCAGGCGCTGCTCCATTTGTAAAAGTAGGTCAAAGAGTGAGAAAAGGCGATGTAGTGGGCATCATCGAAGCTATGAAGATCATGAACGAGATCGAGGCTGAGTTTGACTGCCAGATCACTGAGATGCTAGTCTCTGACGGACAGCCAGTTGAGTTTGGATTGCCGTTATTTGGCGTGGAGAAAAATTAATGGAATTAAAAAGAATTTTAATCGCAAACCGCGGTGAGATCGCTCTTCGTGCTTTGCGAACGATAAAGGAGATGGGTAAAGAAGCCGTTGTAGTCTATTCAACCGCTGATAAAGACGCACTTTACGTAAAATATGCCGACGTAGCCATTTGCATCGGTAAAGAGCGCTCAAGCGACAGCTACCTAAATATCCCAGCTATCATAAGTGCAGCTGAGATCAGCGAAGCAGACGCTATTTTCCCAGGTTATGGCTTTTTAAGTGAAAATCAAAATTTTGTTGAAATTTGCTCACATCACAAGATCAAATTTATAGGACCAAGTGTCGCTGCGATGGCTTTGATGAGCGATAAAAGTAAGGCAAAGCAAGTCATGCAAAGAGCTGGCGTACCAGTCATCCCTGGCTCAGACGGCGCCGTGGCTGACACAAAAGCAGCAAAAGAGCTAGCTAAAAAGATAGGCTATCCAGTCATATTAAAGGCTGCTGCAGGTGGTGGCGGACGTGGTATGCGCGTGGTTGAGCGTGAAGAGGATTTAGAAAAGGCATTTTGGTCAGCTGAAAGCGAAGCTATGAGCGCATTTGGTGATGGCACAATGTATATGGAAAAATATATCCTAAACCCACGCCACATCGAAGTTCAAGTAATTGGCGATAGCCATGGTAATGTGCTTCATATCGGCGAGCGTGACTGCTCTATGCAGCGTCGCCACCAAAAACTAATCGAAGAGAGTCCAGCTGTTCTGCTTGACGAAAAGACAAGAGAAAGACTTCACGAAACAGCCATAAAAGCGGCAAAAGCGATCGGCTACGAGGGAGCTGGTACGTTTGAGTTTTTGGTTGATAAAAATTTGGACTTTTACTTCATCGAGATGAATACAAGACTTCAAGTTGAGCACACAGTGAGTGAAATGGTAAGCGGACTTGATATCATCGAGCTTATGATAAAAGTGGCTGAAGGCGAGGCACTACCATCACAAGAGAGCATCGAGCTAAAAGGTCATGCGATCGAGTGCAGGATAACAGCTGAAGATCCAAATACATTTACGCCGTGTCCTGGAAAGATCACAAAATATGTCTGCCCAGGTGGCCGCAATGTAAGAATGGATAGCCATATCTATCAAGACTACTCGATACCGCCGTATTACGATAGTATGATCGGCAAACTCGTGGTTTGGGATACTGATAGAAATAGGGCGATCCATAAGATGAAAGTAGCTCTTGATCAGCTCATAATAAATGGCATCAAAACAACAAAAGATTTTCACATCGCTATGATGGAAAATAAAGACTTTTTAAGCAATAACTACGATACAAATTATCTTTCAAGACACTAAAATTTTTAAGTCAGGATTTGCAAAAAGCAGATCTTGGCTTAAATATATTAAAATTTTTAAGTTTATCTTAGGGGAAGCATGGTAAACAAAATCAAAGATCAAAATACAAAATTTTTCTCAAATGCCGACCTTGCAAAGCTATTTTTCCCTATTGCGGTTGAGCAGTTTTTAGAGTATAGTCTAGGGCTTGCAAACTCGCTAATGGCAGCAAGTGTTAGTGAAAGCGCTGTAAGTGCAATTAGTCTTGTGGAATTTGTCATGGCGCTTTTTATCAGTATTTTTACAGCTATCGCTACTGGCGGCTCAGTGGTTGCTAGCCAGTATCTTGGTAATAAACAAAGTGACAACGCCAAAATCACAGCAAATCAGCTCGTCTGGTTTAGTTTTATCTTTGCCCTTTTTATCGCAGCAGTCATCATAGTTTTAAAAGATATTATTCTAGATTATGTCTTTGGCGATATTGGAGAGCAAGTAAGGCATGATGCTAGCCACTATCTTGTTTTCTCGGCCATTTCCGCGCCATTTTTAGCAGTCTATGCAGCAGCTGCGGCGATCTTTCGCACGATGTCAAACGCAAAGCTACCTATGTATATTATGGCGGCTGCAAATTTATTAAACATACTTCTAACTGCCATTAGTATTTATACATTTCATACTGGTGTTTTAGGTATTGCTATTAGCACGCTTATAGCCAAGATACTTGCTTGCTTTGTCATAGTCTATCTACTCCTTGATATAAGGCTAAAACTTCACATAAGAAAGAGTCTTATCTATAAATTTGACTACGAGATCATCAAGAAAATTTTAAATATTGGAGTGCCTTATGGTTTTGAAAATTCGATGTTTTACGTAGGGCGCATTATTGTTTTAAGTTTAGTTTCTCTCTTTGGTACGGCAAGTATCGCTGCAAATGCCGTGGGAGGGACGATCGTGATGTTTCAAGTACTTCCTGGTATGGCGATAGGAACAGGGCTTAGTGTGGTTATCTCAAGGTGTGTTGGCGCAAACGACTTTAATCAGGCTAAATTTTACGTAAGAAAATCAATGATAAGCATCTACATCGTGCAGCTTTTTAGCACAGCTGTGGTTTTACTACTTCTTGAGCCACTGCTTAGGGTTTATAATCTCTCAAGCGAAGCTATAAATTTAACAAGACAGATCGTCTGGTATCACGGTATCGCTATGTGTCTTATCTGGCCACTTGCCTACACATATCCAACCGTTTTTCGAGCAGCAGGGGATGCTAAATATCCGATGATTGTAAATTTAGTTTGTATGTTTGCTTGTAGAGTCATCTTGGCCTATGTCTTTGCACTTACATTTGATCTTGGCATGATAGGTACTTGGTTTGCAATGTTTGCTGACTGGGCCGTAAAGGCGGTGCTTTTTACGATTAGATACTTAAAAGGTACATGGATGAAATTTAAAGCTATTTAAAAAGAAATTTAGTAATATACAAGTGATTTTGTCGCAAAGGATAAAAAATGAAAAATATATTTAAATTTGGTGCAGTTTTGCTTACGGCAGCTCTTTTTGCTGGATGTGCGAGTGAGAGTTCAAGGGTTGTTGAGACTCCAAAAGTAGCAAGCTACGGCACAGTTTACAATGGTCAAAAAATTTCGGTTTCGATAGGTCGATTTAATAATCAATCAGCTTACCAAAATGGTGTATTTGCTGATGGCGAGGATAGGCTTGGCAACCAAGCTCAAAGCATTTTGATCACAAATTTACAGCAAAGTGGTAGATTTTTGGTGCTTGATAGATCAAATATGAAAGTGATCAAACAAGAGAGCGAGCTAAGTAAAACCGCTCAAAATCTAAAAGGCGCAAGATACGTTATAACTGGTGATGTGACCGAGTTTGGACGAAAAACTACGGGTGATCATCAGCTATTTGGCATACTTGGCAAAGGCAAGCAACAAACTGCCTATTCAAAGGTAAATTTAAATATCGTTGATACCAAAACAGCCGAGGTTGTCTATTCAGTTAGCGGTGCTGGAGAATACACCCTTTCAAACAGAGAGATCATCGGTTTTGGTGGCACAGCAGGATACGACTCTACGCTAAATGGCAAGGTTTTAAGTCTAGCTATTATTGAAGCAGTAAATAATCTAGTAAATGGCATAGAAAGTGGAGCATGGCAAGTAAAATAAGGCTTGCCGGCCTCGCGCTTTTTGCGCTATTTTTAGCGGGTTGCGGTCATTCAAACGGTCCAAGATTACTTTATTATTGGGACGGATCATATAATAGCTCACTATATAGTTATCTAAATGAAGAGGGCGATACAAACGAGCAAATTTCACGCTTAGAAAATCTGGTGCAGATCTCAACACAAAAGGGCTACAAGATCGCTCCTGGCGTATACGCACACCTTGGACTTTTATACTTAAATAATGGAAATTTAGGCGCTGCAAATGCAAATTTTGACAAAGAAGTAGAGAATTTCCCAGAGTCAAGGGAGTATATAAATTTCATCAAAGGCTCTAAAAATTTGACTCCAAAAAAAGTAGAGCAAAAAGAGGGGGCAAATAATGAAAAATAGCCTGAAATTTATAGTCTTTGCATTTTTAGTAGTATTTTTTACGGGTTGCTCTATAAAAGAGCCTGAGCCATACGACTACTCAGAATTTTTACAAAAAAGACCTCACTCTATCTTAGTGCTTATGCCAACAAACGATAGTACAGAAATTTCAGGTCCAGCTGCTGTTTTAGCAAATGCAGTCGCACCATTAAGTGAGGCGGGATACTACGTATTTCCAGTGGCTCTTGTAAATGATACCTTTAAGCTAAATGGCATAACCGAGCCAAGCGAGATCGCAGCCGTGCCACTAAATAAGCTTGATAAAATTTTCCACGCTGATAGTGTGCTTTATATAAACATAAAAGATTATGGTACGAGCTATGCAGTCATCTCAAGCTCAACAAAGGTTGTCCTTGAAGCAAAGCTTATCGATATAAAAAGTGGCGCTACCCTTTGGCAAGGCAGTGCCATAGCAGCAGAAGATAGCAGTAGTGGCCAAAGTAGCCTACTTGGTATGTTAGTCTCAGCCGTCATCTCACAGGTGGCAAATACCATCTCAGATAGATCATACGATCTAGCAGTAATGGCAGATGCTTATTTATTTTCAAGAGATTGCCATAACTGCATACTTTATGGACCATATTCGCCGTATTATGGCAAAGATGCACAGCTTCATAAAGATAGATAAATTTAATGAATACTCATCGTCTTGGGATACTCCTTACTTTAGTTGGCGGTATCCTTTGGGGATTTAGTGGGGTTTGTGGGCAGTATCTATTTTCACTTGGTATAAATTCTGATCTTTTGGTGCCATATAGACTGATGCTAGCTGGCATTGTTATTGTGATTTTTTATGCTTTTAAAGAACCAAGTACCGTTTTTGCTCCGATTAAAGATATAAAGCTACTTGGCGAGTTTTTAGTCTATGCCCTGCTTGGGCTTATGATGACGCAGTACGCTTATTTTTACTCCATTGAGCTTTCAAATGCCGCAGTTGCGACTGTTATTCAATACACTGCGCCAGTTCTCATCCTAGCCGTCATCTGCCTAAAAGAGAAGCGAGCACCAAGACCACTTGAAATTTTAGCTCTGCTTTGCGCGATGCTTGGCGTATTTTTCCTAAGCACACATGCTCAAATTTCATCTCTTGTCATTTCGCCAAAAGCGCTATTTTGGTGCTTGGTGAGTGCCATTTGCGTTTGTGTTTATAATCTTGCTCCAGCAAGGCTAAATGCTAAATATTCAGTCACTCTCACGCTTGGCTGGGGCATGGTTATGGGCGGAATAGTGCTTGCTTGCTATATGAGAGTTTGGGATTTTGCTGGGCTTAATGGTATAAATCAATGGCTGGCATTTATTGCTGTTATTGCGCTTGGCACCATTTTTGCATTTAGCTTTTATATGATAGGTGTTAAGCTAATAGGCGCAGCAAAAGCTAGTTTATTAGCTTGCATAGAACCGCTAAGCGCAGCATTTTTTGGCTACTTTTGGCTTGGGACAAAATTCGTATTTTGGGATTTTTTAGGATTTGCTCTAATAATCTCTTGTATATTTTTACTATCAAAAAGAGAAAAATTATGATATTTCTAGCACAAACCGATACGACAGCTGGCTTTTTGAGTAAAGATTATAAAGAGATAAATAAGGCCAAAATGCGTGATGAGAATAAACCTTGCCTTATCACGACAGCAAAATTTAGCGTTTTAAATGAGCTTGTTAGAGTGCCAAAAAAGTATAAAAATTTTATACGCCGTTCAAGAAAAGCTACATTTTTGTATCCAAATTTAAAGGCTATTAGAGTCGTAAAAGAGTGCGAGCACGAAAAATTTTTAGCTAAATTTGACTGGCTTTATTCAAGCAGTGCAAACAAAAATGGACAAAATTTTAATGAAGCTTGGGCTATGAGCGTGGCTGATGAAATAGTAGATGATCATTTTTTTGAAGATACTCCATCAAAAATTTATAAAATTTCTCGAAAAAAAATAAAACGTTTAAGATAACTAGTAAATTTATACAGTCACTACCTTTTTAAACTCATTTAAATTTTTTAGCGCTTCATCTATGCCAATCAGCCAAAATTCGCACTTTGTTGTATCTTTTTTAAAGTGTTTTTTCATTAACTCTTCCACGCTTTTTGTGCCACACTCTATTAAAAATTGTTTATAAATTTTGCAAAATTTTGCTTCATCTTTTTTAAACTCACTTAGAAAGAATTGTGATAGCAGATAGCCGACACTATAAGGATAGTTGTATATATAATTATCTGTTTTATAAAAATGTGGCTTAAAATATGGCAAAAATTCTTCAACATCGCTCGTGCTGTCTTTATAAAATTTATCCCAAGCTTGCTTTAAAAGATCGTTTGCATCTTTTTTGCTGACTTGACCTTTTTGTCGCAGCTTTAAAAAGCTAGCTTCAAACTCGTATCTAACGCTTATGTGTAGTAAAAAATTTACAGCACTTTTTAGCTCCTGCCATAAAATTTCTACCCTAAGTGAGTCATCTTTTTTTAGCTCATTTCGTAAAAGAGTCTCATTAAATGTGCTTGCACTCTCAGCTAAGCTCATTGGAAAATTTGTGCTTAAAACCGGAATATTACGCATCAAGTAGTAGTGCCAAGCATGCCCTAGCTCATGAGCTTGCTGGATTAAGTGCGAAAGAGTATTCATGTAGGTGGTAAAAATTCTTGGTTGCTTAAATTTTGGCAAACTCACAAAAAATGCTCCGCCAGCTTTATTTTCTCGTACATCGCTTTCTATCCAGTGTTTGTCTATCATAAGCTTTATAAAACTATCTTCGCCCAGTGGTTTTAATGCTTTTTTGATGATTTTATAAATGAGATTGCTACTTTTATGGCTAAGATGCAAAAGATAAATATAAAAATTTTAATATTAAGTACGACTATTGTAGTGTTATTTAAAGCCAATTAAAATATGTAAAATACAAAAGGACGTAAATATTTGGTTTGGTAAAAATTCAAATGATGCCAGTAGCAACTTATTTTAGTATTTACTCCCTCGGGAGTCCGTTTTTATCAGACTTATCGCTGATTAGCTTACCCGCTTCGTCGTTTTTTTGGCGCGGATGAGCCTGCCGCGCTCAAACTCGCCCTGGGCCTCTAGTTTGCCGTTTGCAAAAGACGCCGTAGGTTTGGCGTCTAGCATTGCCGACGTCGGCGTAGCTACTATGAAAACGTCGAAATTTTCGGAGATTTTGCTTGAAAATTTAGGGGTCTTAAATTTTATAAAAGTGGTGGTAGGCCGCTACGACGTGCTAAATCCAAAACCTAACGCGGAGCCCGTAAATTTAGCTCTCGCAAAACTTGGAAAAGATAAGCGAAACGCATTTATGATAGGCGATACGCAGATGGATCTAATGGCGGCAAAGAACGCCGGTATCAAAGGTGTCGGCCTAACTTGCGGATACGCGGATGCGCAAAGTCTAAAAGAGCATTTGGATTTAATCTTTCAAAACGCTTATGAAGCGGTAAAATTTTTAGCAAGCAACTAAAATTAGTGGATTTTATTAAACAACCTTGCTTACCGTTCGGCTAAGTCATTTCCTTCGTCTAGCGACCGTTTTGATTAAGTATAGACAACGCCGCCTCAACCGCCGCGTCAATGTGTATCTGCGTCGTATCAAAAAGCCGCATATCCGTATCCGCCTGCGATACCAGCATGCCTATCTCGGTGCAGCCAAGTATCGCTCCTTGCGCGCCACGCGACCTAAAATCCTCGATGATGCGCAAGAAATTCGCCTTTGAGCTAGGCGCGATTTTGCCGTAGCAAAGCTCCTCAAAGATGACGCGATTTACTTCCGTCATATCCCCCGCGTTTGGCAAAAGCACCTCCGCGCCGCCCTCTATCAACCGACTTTTGTAAAAATCCTGCGTCATCGTATAAACGGTGCCGAGCAGCCCTACCTTGGCGACGCCTGCGTTTTTTAGCGCTTTTAGCGTGGCGTCCGCGATGTGCGCTACGGGCACGCTAACGGCGCTTTGCACGGCGTCAAAGCACCTGTGCATCGTGTTTGTGCAGATGAAGATAAAATCCGCCCCGCCGCCTTGTAAAATCCTAGCATGCCGCGCCAAAATTTCGCCCGCGTCCTCCCATCTGTTTTCGCGCTGGCAGGCCTCGATCTCCTCGAAATTTACGCTGCTTAGCAGTATCTCCGCGCTGCTAAGCCCGCCTAGACGCTCGTGTTTATTTTGCGATTTATTTGCTCGTAGTACGTTATCGTAGACTCAAAACTCATCCCGCCGATTAGGCCGATTTTTTCATTTTTTCTCCTTAAATTTCGACGATTTTACGGTTTTAAATTAAATTTGCTCTAAATTTAAATTTGGCTCGCCGCGTTAAATTTGGCAGTAATCGCCTAAAATAACGAGCTAAAATTAAGCGCGTAAATTTAAGCGCTAATTTTAGCCTGTGCCGTAAAAGGGTAAATTTAACGAAATAAACGCGCTAAATTTAACGAACCGATGAGGCCGAATTTACAAAGGAAATTTAAACGCTCAGCTCTGAAGATAACTTAAATGAAGAGAGCTTAAATTCGGCGCTTGCGATCCGAATTTACGAGTAAAATTTCTTTTTGGCGCGTAAATTTTACCGACTTAAAGCGGCATTTTGATTACTTCGCGCGGGCGGATTAAATTTACGGCTTTTCGGTTTGGTAAAGTTTTATTTTTTGCAAGAAAAACCGCCTGCGGATTTTGTCCGTTCGCGTCCGCAAGTCTCGCGCCTACGTTTTTGGCGCGCTTTGCCAGAGTCGCTTCGGCGCCTTTTAATGCTAGCTTGGCACCCCAAACCGCCTCTATTTTACGCCCGCAAACGCTAAAAATCCGCGATTTTGGCGTCAAATTTCGCCTAGACCCCGCCCCTTGCCGCGCAGACATCGCCGCTTTACGTTTTAGCGCTTTAATCTCGCGCCGTGAAATTTAAGCGCCGTTTGCGCGTAGCCGTTTCGCGCGGTAAAATTTATAAAATTTCGCAGATTTTACTTGGCCTTTTGTCATCGCTTCGCCGCTTTTTAAGCTTTGCGCGCCAGATTTCCCGCCAAAGCGGCACAAACGCCAAAAATCATAACTTTAAAGCTAAATTTAAACGGCTCGAATTAGCACCGCGAATTTAGCCAAATTTACTCCCTCGGCAGTCCGTTTTTATCAGACTTATCGCTGATTAGCCTACCCGCTTCGTCGTATTTTTTGGCGCGGATGAGCCTACCGCGCTCAAACTCGCCCTGGGCCTCTAGTTTGCCGTTTGCGTAGTAGTGGCGCGCCTCGCCGACCTCTAGCCCGTCCTCAAACATCACCCTGGCTTTTAGCTTGCCGTTTTCGTGATACTCCTCGTATAGCCCGTGATAGCGCCCGTTTTTAAACATCACTTTCGCCGCCAGCGCCCCGCTCTCGTAGTAGTCCAGCCCCGTGCCCGTTTGGCGGCCGTCCTTGTACTCGTATTCGCCTCTGAGCTTGCCGCCCCCGTAGTATTTGCGCGCGACGCCGTCCTTCTCGCCGTCTTTGTAATTTTCTACTACGCGCGTTTTGCCGTTTTCGTAAAATCGCTTCCAAACGCCGTTTTTGCGGTCATTTTTATATTCGCCCGTCTCCTCCACGGCGCCGCTTTCGTAGTACCACGTCTCCGCGCCTTCTCGCTTGTCATTTTTGTAGGTTCGCACGCCGCGGATTTTGCCACTTTTGTAGTAGTCGACGTCCTCGCCGTTTCGAAGCCCGCCCGCGTACGGGCTACGCGCGCTAACCTCTCCGCTAACGTAATAGTCGATAAATACGCCCTCTCGCTTGTCCGCCTTGAAAAAGCCCTCCTGCTTTAACGCGCCGCCCTCGTCAAAGTAGTAGCGGCGGTAGCGCCCATCGCGAACGTCATTTTTGTATTCGCTCTCGCCCATCAGAGCGCCGCTATCTGCATGGTAGTGCTTAGCCGTGCCCTCGCGGACGCCGTTTTTTAGGGGGTATTCGTTTGAGGGTTTGTCTCTGCCGTCAAAATAGTCTCTATATCGCACCGCCGTGCCGCCCTGCACGTCTATCTCGCGTATGAGCGTGGGCGGCAGCGGCTTTAGCCTCGGATAGACCATGCCCATCGCATTTACGTCATATAGGTCCTCGACGCTGTATCGAAGTATCTTTAGCGTGCCGTCGTAGAGCTTGCCTTTTACGTAGTAAAGGCCGTTTTTGAGGCTCGCTTCTGGCTTCATTACGACTTTTGGCTCCAACGCCTGCGCACCGATGGCTAGAAGCGGAAGAAGAAATAGAAATTTTAGGATTTTCATGGTTCTCCTGCTTTGTTTGATTTAGGTAATTTTAAAATTTGAAATTAAATTTAAGGTGAAGATGAGGCTAAAATCCGTTGTTTGTTTTTATTTATTTATAATTAATTTACAAGTTGGTTTTTGATAGTATTTCGCATAACGTAAATTTTTAGCATGCGCATGATAGCGAGGTTTAAAAATGGGTTTAGATATAGATAAAATTTTGCAAGAGCCAAGAGAAGAAATCGAGCAAAAAGAATTTGAGAGGTTTCAGGAGATTGGGATTCTCAATGGTAATATAGATGCTTTGTATGCGTCAGGGCAAAATAGTGAAGATTGTCTTATTGAAAAATGCACGCAATATGGACAAGTTTTTTCTTTTTTAAAGGTTTTTACTTAGACCAAAATTCAGACTCCATCAACCATGTAAATTTAGAAAAATATCTGCAAAGTGACGAATTTAATATTGTTCTTTTATTTTGTGATATCGTAAATAATCCAAAACCCATAGAAGATTTAAATGGGATTAAACGGAAGGTAATAATTGTAAATTCCAGGTTTCCTAACATCAGCTCTTGTAAATTTGAAAATGAAGTATTTTTATATAATATCACTAAAGACAACATGTTTAGCGGATGCGAATTTGCAAAAGAAGTTTACGTAGAAGGTCGTGCACATTTTCATTCATGTACATTTAACGGTGATTTTATATCTCAAAACTCTGGACAAGATATATCCTTTGCAAGTAGTATCTTTAATAAATCTTTTAAATTAGATACAAAAAATGAGTTGGGAGAGGTAAAATTTGAAGCCACTCATTTCAAGCAAAAATTTACTATGGACATACGAAAATTTAGTGTTTTATATTTTTCATGTGCCGAATTTGATTGCGAACTTGCTTTGGACGCAAGGGAGTTTAACGGGACAAAGATAGATTTTACCAAGGCTACGTTTAAACAAAAGGTAAGTTTTAATGGGAGTATAGTTAACTGCAGAATGCTTTTCAAAGAAGCTTGTTTTGAGGATAATTTGATTTTTACAAAAGCTAAATTTAATGATGTGGTAAATTTAAGTAAAGTAGTTTTTAAAAAAGAGGTACATTTCCATGGAACTAAATTTAATAAAGCGATAATAAGTGAAACAAATTTTGAAAATAAAGTTGATTTTTCAAATGCAATATTCAAAGAAAAAGCACATTTCAGAAATGCTATTTTTACAAAAGACGTAAAATTAAATAATATATTGTTTAAAAATAATGCATATTTCAAAAATACATTATTTAAAGATTTTGTTGATTTTGGTGAGACAAATTTTGAAAATAATGCTAACTTTTATAGCGCAAATTTCGAAAAACCGGTTAATTTCTCATCAATTATTTTTAACGGTGCTTTAAATTTTGTAAATGCAAAAACAGATTTTACATATGATGAGCTTAAAAAGTTTATTGAGGATAAAAGCGCCAACGATATAGAAAAATGCATAAGTACAACCAATGATTTTAGGGATGGGTTTAGACTCATGAAACACGCTTTAAATAACAAAGGTAATGCGCTAGACGCAAGCTTGTTTCACCGCCTGGAACTATACTGCAAAGAGCTAGAATTAGAATTTACTCTTGAAAATGCAAAGGCTAAAAATAGCGAAAATAGTAAAGAAGTAAAATCTGTCGATGAAGTAGAAGCTAAGCCCAAAAGCAAAAGTCGTATTGAGCTTTTTTTAGATTTGATAACGCTAAAATTATATAGAAATACCAGTGATCATCACACAAATTTATTTAAGATAATAAACTTTACTATTCTAAGTATTGCTGTGTATGGATTGTCTTTTTGGGTTTTAGATGATTTTTTGTTGAAAGCAATGATTGATAGTCCTAAAATATTGATGTTATTGCTACTGTCTATTTTTCTAATTGGACTACTAGCATGTTTATTGTATTTTGTAGTGAAGTATAAAATACTGTGGGTAACTGTATCGATAGGAATTTTTGCATATATCATTTTCATTACACCAGACTTAGTTAATGCTTTTGACTATTCTGTTTATGTTGTTATTTTTATACTTTTATATGTGATATTATATGCTTTGTCATTTTATTTATTTAGATTTAGTTTTGTGCGTTTTATGACATATTTAATTTTTATGGCTATTTTTTGGATAAACCTGTATTAATAACTCCGTTTATTGGTATTTTTACATCAGAAAAAATAGCTGAAAGCAAATTTGAAGAATACATAATAAAATACAATAATAATGGCTTGGACGATATGCTTTTGGATGCAAATTTTACCAATACAAAAGCAGAACATAAGATCAATTTTATAGTTAAAAATAGAAAAATAATTTTAGAAAGATTGGATAATAGT
Source organism: Campylobacter concisus (assembly GCF_902460415.1). Classification (GTDB taxonomy): domain Bacteria; phylum Campylobacterota; class Campylobacteria; order Campylobacterales; family Campylobacteraceae; genus Campylobacter_A; species Campylobacter_A concisus_Y. Next base: position 698,538 of record NZ_CABPTY010000001.1, on the reverse strand, counting down.
AGAACAAGCACTCCTTTAATTGATTTTGTGAAAAAATACATAAAATATTCAAAGGAACCCATGGATAATAATGTCAGCTACAAAAATTTAAATGAAACTACTAAAAAATCGTATGAAAAGGTTCTAAATGCTCTAAAATACGATGAAGCAATGCAATCAATACAAAAAAGTGCAAATTTACTTTATGTTTTTATTATGCTACTCGTCATCTACTCTCTTACAAAAACTGCACGTAGAAATTCTGTAGTGCCTAGCTAGAGGTTTATGTCGCTATTAGTGGCAATAAGGTGAACAAGCCTTTTAAAATTTTGTTTGCTTCTTAAAATTTTGGCGGTACATTTATTTTAGATTTTGCCATTTGCGATAACAGATAAGTAAAATAGCTAAATTTAAATAGATAAAATTTAACCGTCTTTTAACGCTTCGACGACGACCGTCCACTCGCGCACGAGCCTTTCAAAGCTAAAATTTGCGTTTGCCGAGCTAGTCGAGGGTAGTTTGAGGGGCGGTTTGCCCGTTGCGTTTAAAATTTTAGCTTTTAGGTATTTTTCGCAGATTTCGTGAGCTTTGCCGCCGTTTGCGAATACCTGCACTATGCGCGCTCCGCTAAAAATCGGTTCTAAATTTGCGGGCGAGACGGCGGTCATTTTAGCATCGCTCGAGCCCTTTATCTCGCACGAGATCGCAGCGTCGTAGATAGCGATGCGGCGGGCGAGCAGGAAATTTATCTTTTCATCCGTGCTTGTAGGCAGCGGAGCGTTTAAAATCCCGGCCAGCACCCGCCAAAAGCGATTTTGCGGATTTGCGTAGTAAAAGCCAAATTTACGAGAAACTACGGAAGGGAAGGATCCGAGGATTAAAATTTTAGAGTTTTTATCAAAAATCGGTTTAAAAGGATGGGTTTGGCTCATTTTGCGCCTTTTAAATTTGCCGCGTTAAATTTAAAATTTCAAATTTGAAAGCAAATTTAACCGCCCAAACGAGCAGCCAAATTTACAGATATTTTCTCTCGCCCGTCAAATTTAGGCGAGAGAAATTTGCTCCTTACTCGGCTACGCTGCCGGCAGAGACATCCTCGGCGCTCCCAGGCGCGTCAGACTCGATCTCGTCGCTAAAATCAGCCAAGCTTAGGCGTTTTAGCTGGCGGTAGCGTCTTTGCGCGTCGGCCTTGTTTTTAGCTAGCAGCTCGTCTGCGTGCTGCGGGTTAGTTTTCTTAAGCGAGTTGTAGCGAACCTCGTTTAGCAAAAACTCCTCGTAAAGCGACCAGTCAGGCTCTTTTGAGGTCATTTTGAGCGGGTTTTTGCCCTCTTTGATTAGGCGCGGATCGTAGACATAGGTCGGCCAGTAGCCGCATTTAGTCGCTAGCTCGCCTTGACCGCCGGAGTAGGCCATGCCGCCTTTTATACCGTGCGCGATACACGGCGAATACGCGATCACGAGGCTAGGTCCGTCGTAGGCTTCGGCTGCGGCGATGGCTTTTATCGTGTTTGCCTGGCTCGCGTTTGAGTTGATTTGAGCTACGAAGATATTTCCGTAGGTCATCGCTATGTAGCCAATATCTTTTTTCTGCATCGGTTTGCCAGAGGCCGTAAACTGCGCTATAGAGCCCGCGCGACTTGATTTTGAGCTTTGGCCGCCGGTGTTTGAGTAGACCTCGGTGTCAAGCACCAGCACGTTTACGTTCTCTCCGCTAGCTAGCACGTGATCAAGTCCGCCAAAGCCGATGTCGTAGGCCCAGCCGTCTCCGCCGATGATCCACTGAGATTTTTTGACGAGATATCTTTTTAGCTCTAAAATTTCTTTCACGCCCTCTACGTCTAAATTTTGCTCCAAAATCGGCGTTAAAATTTTAGCGATTTGAGTCGTTTTCTCGCCGTCGTTTTTGTGCGTTATCCAGTCGGAGTATAGCGCGGCTAGGGCATTTGGTGCGGCGTCTTTGGTACGTAGCATTACGTCTTCTATGCGGTGGCGCAGCGTCTCTACCGCGACGTTCATACCCATGCCAAACTCCGCGTTATCCTCAAACAGCGAGTTCGCCCACGCTACGCCCTTGCCCTCTTTGTTCGTCGTATAAGGCGTTGAAGGCGCGCTACCGCCGTAGATCGAGCTACAACCGGTAGCGTTTGCCACGATCATACGGTCGCCGAATAGTCTTGTGACAAGCCCGATATAAGGCGTCTCGCCGCATCCGGGGCATGCGCCGTGAAACTCAAATAGCGGCTGAGCAAAGCCAACGCCCTTGACGCTATCTTTGCTCATCAGGTCGTCTTTGTAGGTTACTTTTTTAAATAAATAATCGGCGTTTTCCTGCTCGTGTCGCTCCATCTCCTCGGCTAACGGCACCATGACGAGCGATTTTTCCTTGCTCGGGCAAATTTGAGCGCACAGCTCGCAGCCCGTGCAGTCAAGCGGGCTAACTTGGATTTTGTATTTTAGCCCTTTTGCCTCTTTGCCTTTGGCGTCTAGGACATGATCTTGCACCGTTTGCGGCGCGGCGGCGAGCTCGTTTTCGTCGATGAGAAACGGCCTGATCACCGCGTGCGGGCAGACGAAGGCGCACTGGTTGCACTGGATGCAGTTGCCCTCGATCCACTTTGGCACCATTACTCCGATGCCGCGTTTTTCGTATTGCGTCGTTCCTGATTTAAAGTGTCCGTCTTCAAAGCCAACAAAGGCCGAAACGGGCAAGCTATCGCCCCTGGCGGCGTTGATAGGCTTGACGATTTTTTCTATAAATTCGTCGCCGACGTATTTTTCCTCCGCGCTCGCGTCACCCGTCAAATTTGCCCAGCTAGGGTCGACAGCGACCTTAACCAGCCCGTCCGCGCCCATATCGATAGCCTTGTAGTTCATCTCCACGATCGCTTCGCCCTTTTTGGCATAGGCTTTGTGCGCGTACTCTTTCATGTATTTTTGTGCATCGGCAAACGGGATGATGTCTGCAAGTTTGAAAAACGCCGACTGCATGATGGTGTTCGTGCGGTTTTTTAGCCCGATCTCGCGAGCTAGCTTGGTGGCGTTGATGATGTAGAAATTTACTCTTTTATCGGCCAAAATTTTCTTTACTTTATTGGGCAGCTTAGCGACCGTCTGCTCGGCGTCCCAGATCGAGTTTAGCAGGAACGTCCCGCCCTCGCGGATACCGTCTATCACATCGTAAATTTCAAGATACGCCGCGACCGAGCAGGCTACGAAGTGCGGATTTGAGACGAGATAGGTCGAGCGGATCGGGTTTTTACCGAAACGCAGATGCGAGCGCGTGTAGCCGCCGGATTTTTTGCTGTCGTAGGCAAAATACGCCTGCGCGTAAAGCTCGGTTTTATCGCCGATGATTTTGATGGAGTTTTTATTGGCTCCCACGGTACCGTCCGCGCCAAGGCCGTAAAATAGGCACTCTTTAACGCTTGCGTCGCTTAGCGAAATTTTCTCGCCGACTTTTAGCGAGGTGAAGGTAACATCGTCCTCGATACCGACGGTAAAGCCGTTTTTGGGCCCCTCTAAATTTAGATTTTCAAAGACGGCTAGCATTTGCGCAGGATCGACGTCCTTTGAGCTTAGGCCGTAGCGGCCGCCCACGATCACGGGCTGATTTTTGCGTCCGTAAAACGCAGCCTTGACGTCCAGATATAGCGGCTCGCCGAGGCTTCCGGGCTCTTTCGTGCGGTCTAGCACGGCGATCTTTTTTACCGTCTCAGGCATCACGTCAAAGAGGTATTTTAGACTAAACGGGCGGTATAGATGCACTTTTAGCACGCCTGCTTTTTCGCCCTTTGCGCGCAGGTGATCGACGACTTCTTCTAGAGTTTGTGTGACAGAGCCCATCGCGACCACGACGCGCGTAGCATGCGGATCGCCGTAATAATTAAACGGTTTATAATCGCGTCCAGTGATTTTTGAAATTTCTTTTAGATACTCGGCCACGATATCAGGCACCGCGTCGTAGTAGCGGTTGGCTAGCTCGCGCGTCTGGAAATAAATGTCGTCGTTTTGAGCCGTGCCGCGAGTCTTCGGACTTTCGGGGCTTAGCGCCTCGTCTCTAAATTTTTGTAGCGCCTCGCGGTCAAGAAGCCTATCAAAGTGCGCGTAGTCAAGCACCTCGATCTTTTGTATCTCGTGGCTCGTGCGAAATCCGTCGAAAAAGTGCAAAAACGGCACGCGACCCTTGATCGCCGCTAGATGCGCGACGCCCGCGATATCCATGACCTCTTGCACTGAGCCGCTTGCTAGCATGGCAAATCCCGTTTGCCGACAGGCATAGATGTCCTGATGATCGCCAAAGATAGAAAGCGCCTGAGCTGCGATAGAGCGCGCGCTCACGTGGATGACGCCCGGTAGTAGCTGGCCGGCGATCTTGTACATATTTGGGATTTTTAGAAGTAGCCCTTGCGAAGCCGTGTATGTCGTAGTTAGAGCGCCTACCTGCAGCGAGCCGTGTACGGTGCCCGCAGCTCCGCCCTCGCTTTGCATTTCGACGACTTTAACCGGCATGCCGAATAAATTTTTCTTGCCCTGAGCCGCCCACATATCGGTGTAATCAGCCATCGGCGAGCTAGGAGTGATCGGGTAGATGCCCGCAACCTCCGTAAATGCATAAGCCGCGTGCGCCGCAGCCTCGTTTCCGTCCATAGTTTTCATTATTTTAGCCATTTTTCCGCCTTAAATTTTCTTACGATTTTTAAAAATCTTTTATTATAGAGCTAGTTTCCAAAATATACTATTAATCTATGTCATTAATAAATTCTGAGAATTTTGCCTTTTAAATTACTAACTTTAAGCAAAATTCCATTACCGTAATGAAAAAAATTAAGGATAAAATTTGATAAGTGTTCATAGGGTGGCCTATTTAAGGGTTATAGCTCTTGCTTTTTGTGCTTTTATATTTAACACTACTGAGTTTGTTCCAGTACCACTTTTAAGTGATATTGCAAAAGACTTTGATATGAGCACGGCTGATACTGGCCTTATCATTACGATTTATGCGTGGAGCGTCACTATACTCTCTTTGCCACTTATGCTTTTGACTGCAAATTTAGAGCGAAGATCTCTTCTTTTAAAGGTTTTTATCGTATTTGTTGTAGCTCATACTCTTTGTGCCTTTGCTTGGAATTTTAAAATTTTAATTGTTGCTCGGTTGATGATAGCTATTGCCCATGCCATTTTTTGGGCTATCACTGCTTCACTTGCTGTTAGGCTAGCACCGATAAATAAAAGCTCGCAAGCTCTTGGATTGCTAGCTCTTGGTACATCGCTAGCGATGATACTTGGTCTGCCACTTGGAAGAATTTTAGGTGATGCACTTGGTTGGCGTGTGACCTTTGGATTGATCGGAATTTTTGCTGTTGGTGTTGGAGCTTGGCTATATAAAATTTTGCCACTTTTGCCGAGTAAGAATTCAGGCTCGCTTAAAAGCTTACCAGAGCTTGCAAGAAATGGCCTTTTAATGGTCGTATTTTTACTAACTGCAATTATCATAAGCGCGCATTTTAGCACCTATAGTTACATTGAGCCATTTGCAAAAGATATCAGTGGCTTTGATGGAAAATTTATCACAATATTCTTGCTTATATTTGGCGTTGCTGGTGTAGTTGCAAGCCTGCTTTTCTCTAAATTTTATAAGCTCATTCCAAATGCATTTTCAGCAATTTCTATCATGCTTATTTTATGTTGCTTGCTTTTGTTAAATTTTATTGCTAAAAATGAAGTTTTAATGCTAGTCTTGGCCTTTATTTGGGGGCTTGGCATAGCTGGTGTAAATATGAGTTTTCAAATAAAAGTGCTAAATTTAGCCTCAAACGCAACTGATGCTGCAATGGCGATATTTTCGGCTATTTATAACATAGGCATCGGAGCAGGGACGCTAATAGGGCATCAAACGATAGTTTATTTAGGCGAACAAAATATCGGTAATGTCGGTAGTTTTTTTGCCGCAAGCGGACTTATCATATTTTTGTTTGCGGTATCTAAGATTAAAAGAGTTTAGATGTTTAAATGTCTAAGTAAAACGTTACAAATTTCTACATATAAGTGATAATAAGTATCATAACTAAGAAAAATTTTAGTTAAGCTTCCTTATAATCATTAATCAGAAAATGAATAAATTTTAGGAGCTTATTATGTCAGTTTTAGTTATCGGTGCAGATGAGATAACGCCTATCAAGGCAGTTTTACATGATTTGGGAGCTGAGAAGATAGAACACTGGGATGCTAGAAATGAAAACCGTGTAAATCGCAAGCCAATCCCTCAAGATACCGAGTGTGTGGTGATGCTAACTAGCTTTTTAAACCACAACACTATGAAGACTATTAAAACTCAAGCAAAAAAGAGAAATATTCCAATTGTTTGTGCAAAAAGAAGCGTTAGTTGCGTATTTTGCGAGTACTGCAAGGTCTTTGGGCTAGATAAGGAATTTGGATGCAAAGAATAATCAATGAGATTCGGGCTTTTATCAGATATTGGCGAAATAACTCCAAATATTTTTGCAAAGCTTGATAGGCTTTCACATGCAAAAATTTTTATTGCACTTTATAATTCTGGCGTAGAAAGTGAGCTAAAAATACCACTTTCTTACGCTAAATTTCTAAATTTCAAAGAAATTTTTGAGGCTAGGGTAAATTTCCTACTTTATGAAAAATGTCTAAATTTTAAGCCAGCAGATCGCTTTTGTATTTCATCAAATATCATCATAAATGCTTATTTAAAAGGCGACTTTTCAAAGATCAAATTTATAGCAAAAGAGCCAAAAATGGCAGCTGCAAAGATGATAAAAATGCTTTATGTAAGTGGGAAATTTGAGTTTTGTATCGATGCGGCACAGATGTTTTGTCAATTTGTTTATGATAAAATACGCCTCCGCCATCAAGATAAAGAGGTCGTGCTAAATGGTGGTGTCATTTCGGTTAAAAAAGATGGTAAAAATTTGCTCAGCGTCATGCCAAGCTTTAAAAAAGTGAGCTTTGATGATATGAGAAATTTAAACGACGATATAGATAGAGCTGTCGGTGTGCTTGGTCACGAGTGCGAGATGGTTTATATTGTTTTTCCTAGAAATGAGGAATTTAGGCGACACGTTGAGGTTAGGCACTGTTATGCGAGAGGTTTGATTAAGCTTGTGCCTTATACGATTATTAGTAAAATTTTTTAAAAAGGATAAAAATGATAGGTATAGTTTATGGAAGCAGCATGGGAAATACCGAAGATGCAGCAAAGCTTATAAGTGAGGGTTTGGGCCTTGAAAATGAGCTTTTAAACGTTGCTGATGTAGACGCAGCGAAGATAAATAGCTTTGATAAGCTCATCCTTGGTACATCAACCTGGGGTAGTGGTGATCTTCAAGATGACTGGGACGCGTTTGACTTTAAAGCGTTAAATCTAAGCGGAAAAACAGTCGCTGTTTTTGGCATGGGTGATAGCGAGAGCTACTCTGATGAATACTGTAACGGCATGGCAAAGCTTTATGATGAGGTCGTAAAAGCTGGCGCAAAGGTAGTTGGTGAGGTTAGCACTGATGGCTATACATTTGATGGCTCTGATGCTGTAAGAAATGGAAAATTTGTAGGCCTAGCGCTTGATGCTGATAACCAAAGTGATAAAACTGAGGGTAGAATTTCAGCTTGGATAGAGCAGATAAAGCCTCATTTTGCTTAATGTAATTTTAGCTAGATTTTCTAGCTAAAATTTTCATATATCCATAGCCGAGATGAAGCTTTTTATTCTTTCGTTTTGGCTATTAAAAAACTCATCTACCAAGCCATCAAATGCGATCATGCCTTTATCTAAAAACAAAATTCTATCAGCTATCTTTCTAGCAAAATTCATATTATGAGTGACGATGATCATAGACTTTTTCTCTTTTGCAAGAGATAAGATGACCTTTAAAACTTCGGCTTCAAGCTCTGGATCAAGCGCGCTTGTAGGCTCATCAAGCAGTAAAAAGTATGGATTTACAGCCAGGGCTCTAGCGATGGCTACACGCTGTGCTTGACCGCCAGATAGCCTGTTTGGATAGGTATCTTCTTTGTGGCTAAGCCCCACTTTAGCTAAAAGCTCTTTTGCTTCTTTTACCGCTTCGTTTTTATCTTTTTTTTGAACGTAGATTGGAGCTTCGGTGACATTTTGAAGTGCTGTTAGGTGCGGGAAGAGGTTAAAGTTTTGAAAGACCATGCCTGTTTTTTTGCGAATTTCTAAAAGCTCTTTTGAGCTAAGCTTCTCTTTAAAATTTACGGCTCTATCATCTACCTCTAAAATGCCACTTTGTGGGATCTCAAGTAAATTTATGCATCTAAGAAGCGTTGATTTGCCACAACCAGATGAGCCAACGATCACGGTCGTTTGTCCTTCTTTGAAGCTTGTGTTTATGTTATCTAGCACCAAATGATCGCCGTAAGATTTGCTTATATTTTTAAAATTTATAGCCATTAGACATACCTTGAGACAGCTTTTTCAAGCCTTGATTGAAGATAGGTTAGGAGTGTGCAAACCACTAGGTAGATAAGTGCTGCTAGGATGTAGAGGATGAGTGGCTCAAAGGTTCTTGCTGCGATCCTTTGAGCGACCATAAACATATCAACCATCGTTATAGAAGCTGCTAGTGAAGTGTCTTTAACAAGGCCTATAAATGTGTTAGAAAGCGGAGGGAGTGAGATCCTCACTGCTTGAGGTGCGATGATACGTTTTAAAATTTGATAGTGCGTCATGCCAAGCGATGTTGCAGCCTCCCACTGACCTTTTGGCACAGAAAGAATGGCAGCTCTTACGGATTCAGAGGCATAAGCGCCCACATTTAGACTAAATGCGATAGTCGCCGCACTCCAAGTATCAAGCGTGACGCCGATGCTAGGAAGTCCGTAAAATACGATAAAAAGCTGCACAAGAAGCGGCGTACCGCGAAATATCCAAACGTAGGTGGCAAATATAAATTTTAAAATTTTTATATTTGAAAGCCTTGCCACTGCTGTGATAATGGCGATGACAAGCCCTAGCGAAAACGAGAGCAATGTAAGCGGGATCGTCACTTTTAAAAGTGCGATGATCATCGGTAGCGTCGAGCTTGAAACAAGCTCGATCACTCTATCTAAATTTTCCATTTTTGCCTTAACTATTCCTTATTTTTAAATATATAAAAAAACATACATAAAATTATTATGAAAAATATAATTGGTAGATATATGTTGAAAGTTTCTAAATTGCTCTCTGAACCAAATAGTGGTAATATGCCTTTCGCTTTTTGTAAAAACTCAACACTTAATAAGTTTAGATAGTCATTCCAGACACTTAGAAGTGCAATGAACTGAAATAAAGTTATAAATAAAAGTATTTTATTTTGTCTTTGCTCCATTTTAGAGCTTTTTTTAGTATAAATTCTTGCTAGATAATCTTTAAAATAGACTACATACTCGTTTGAAGTTTTGATCATATTTTCTATATTCCATTTTTCTTCTATCGCATGATAAATTTTACTATCAGCTTCAATAGAAAGTTTAAATTTGTGGTTGAAGATATTTAGATTTTCGATTTTATTTATTATTGCATCAATTTTATCGCTATATTCTGATATTTTTGATATCGAGCTATCCTTTAAGATATTATCATTGTAAAACTCGAGTATTAAATTTATTTGTTTAGATAAATAAAACCAAAGGTATTGCATTTGAAACTGTATAGGGATA
>NZ_CABPTY010000001.1:674491-688751 GCF_902460415.1 Campylobacter concisus | reverse complement strand
CTGTATAGGGATATATCTGTATTCGTCTTTTTGATTTTGTAATATTATCGTATGAAAGCGACCATTGAAAAAATATAAATTATCATATTTTGAATTTACTGTTTTTATTTTTATTGGCGAACTATAGGTTTGATTTCTTTCAGCTAATGAATTTAGATTTAATAAACAATTTGAGTATTTTTCAAATTCTTTATCATTTAAGTTTTCTAATATAGCTACATTTGTTATGTTTCCACTATTATTTAGTATTTTAAGGCTGTCCATACTATCTTTTAGATTAAAATTTACAGCTATAAATTTTTTTGCTTCCATTATCAAGTTATTTTGTAAATTTAAAATAATAGATGGCAGATAAGAGCTATCGGTTTCTTTAACGAAGATATTGCGAATACAATTATAAAAATCTAGTTTATCTTGTTCAATCCTTGTGACGTCTTCTATATTATTTAGTGGCAAAACAAAACCTAGTTCATATGCTATACAAAATTGAAATAGTCTATAGTCAAACATTAAGTATGTTTTTAAGTCGCTGCCATCTAAAAAATCAGATATGTTAAATTTATCATTGATATTAAAATAATTATTTTTTAGTTCTTCTTTTAAAACTTCAGAATTGATAAGTCGGCTATCTAAAATTATAAATGAACTATATAGATTAAAAAGTTCATCCATGGTTTGTTTCCAATAAGGTGCTTTAATATTTTCATATTTTTTAAAATTTTCAATATTTATCTTTGTATCAAAAAACTTTATTAGCGTTTGTATATTGATTTCTATTGGCTGAATAATAGTGATTTTAAAACGTATCACAAAAAACCTTTTTCTTTATCACTAAGATATTCTTTTTTTAATGGCTCTTTATTGTAGTCTATAACAATTTCATCATTTTTATTTATTTGTTTTATGGTTTCTATGCGAATTGGGTTATATTTAATCTCTACATTTGGTATATTTGAATGATTTATATAACTATATTTTGTTCTAAAAGCTCTTACAAGCAAGGTATCATTGCTAAGCGCATTCCACTCCATAAATATATATTTTTGATATTTTCCTAAATTTATACTCTTTGCTATTTCATCATAGTGATTCCAGCTCATTACTTGTCCGTCTAAAAAACAAAGTATTGTGCCATTGTCTAAAATTCTGTCAGAAAAAAGACCAAAACCATGGATATTGCTTTTAGCAATATATGTAAATTTTATATTGTCTATTACTGTTTTATTTATAAAATCTATATCTTTAGTTGCATCTATATTTTTTTCGCTCAAAATTTATCCTAATTGCTTTAAAGCCAATAAAATTATTGGCTTTAAAATTATTTTGAAATATCTTTTCCAAAATATTTCATCGAAATTTCACTTATCTTGCCCTCGGCTTTTAGCTCATCAAGTGCTTTGTTTATCGCTTCTAGTAGCTCAGTATTGCCTTTTTTAATGATTGCAGCTGTTGGCATCGGCTCGTTGCTTGTGTATGCGATTTTTAGTGGTGCATTTGGGCGTTGTTTGATATAGTCATAAAAAGTGACGTTGTCATTTATCGTATCATCAGCTCTTTTTGAAATGATAAGCTCCACGCCTTTGCTAAAGCCATCAGCTACGACCACTGTTGCGCCGTTTTTCTCGGCTATCGCTGCCCAGTTGCTAGTCGCAGAGTGCACACTCTTTTTGCCTTTTAGATCAGCAAAACTTTTGATGTCGTTATTGTCTTTATGCACGACAATTACCGGATATGGCATAGTGTAAGGCACGCTCATACCATACTTTTTCTTTCTATCTTCGTTTATGCTAACTTGGTTAAAAACAACATCAGCTTTACCAGCGTCAAATGCAGCTAACATCGCATCCCAAGGAGCTGTTAGAAACTCAACTTTTAAATTTAGCTTTTGCGCTACTGCTCTTGCAATATCTACGTCATATCCTACTAGCTCGCCCTTTTCATCATAAAATGAGTAAGGTGAGTAAGTGCCTTCAGTTGCGACGGTAAGTTCGCCTTTTTTGATAGTTGAAGCATTTAAATTTAAAGCTAAAAAAGCACCTGCGATCAAGCCAAAAATGGGCTTAAAATTCATTGATTCTCCTTATTTAAAAATATCTTTGCCGAAGTATTTAAGCAAAATTTCGCTTAAAGCCCCTTCTTTGTTAAGCTTATTTAGGGCAAAATTTATCTTAATTAGCAGCTCTTTGTTACTTTTTTCTACGTTATAGCCCATTTATTCTCTATTCGTATGGCGTCATCTTTTATGATCTGCCAGTAAAATTTTATAAAGGTAGAATTTAGCAAACAATCACACGAATTGCACCAAATTTAAAAAGCAATAGAAATTTTTATACAAAACTCTTTGCAGAAAATTTTTAAGATTTATGCAAATGTTAGTCGCAACTGCGATCTAGGTAATATTTTGGCGTTATTTTATCACAAAAATAAAAGGGCGGCGCCTCACTCCGCTAAAAGTGAGACCGCTAGAGCTTTTACCCCCTTAAAATCAACCTTGCCGCTTGCAAGTGTTGGTATATCATCAACGATGAATATATAGCTTGGCATCATTATAGGAGCTAGGCTGCTCTCTTTTAAAATTTGCTCGATATTCTCAGGCTCTGTGCCACTTTTTACTAAAAGTGCGATCGCTTCGCCCTTTTTGCTATCTGGCACGTTTGCACTGCTAAAGACTACGTCTCCCCCAAGTACCTTTGCAAGCTCTTCTTCGACGCTTCCAAGGCTTATCATCTCGCCGCCTATCTTGGCAAATCTTGAGTATCTATCTACGATAAACACAAAGCCGTTTTCATCGATGTGGCCTTTGTCGCCAGTTTTATAGTATCTTACGCCGTCTATATGCGTGATGACCTCGCTTGTTTTAGTCTCGTCGTTTAGATAGCCCTTCATCACCTGCGATCCGCCTATCACGATGAGGCCGTCTGTGCCAGTTTCTAGCTCTTCAAGCGTCTCTGGGTCGATTATCTTGATGATAGTGCCAGGTAGAGGCATGCCAACGCTGCCAGGTCTATTAAATGTAAGCTCTTTTAGGCTCTCTTTTTCTAGGATATTTGGCATATTTACAGCAGCTACCGGCGCAGTTTCGGTCGCGCCATAACCTTCATAAATTTCTATGCCAAATTTGAGCCTAAACTCATCTTTTATCTCAGGTTTTAGCTTTTCAGCCCCAGCTACGACCATTCTGGCACTTTGAAACATCAGCGGATGAAGCTTTTTGTTTCTGGTGTAGAGCCTAAAGAACGTTGAGGTGCCAAAGATGATGCTAGCGCTGTGTCTTGCGGCCATTTTGCCAATAGTCGCTCCGTCTGTTGGGTCAGGCACGCTTACCATTTTTATGCCCTCGCAAAGCGGCATGAGCGTGGTGACTGTTAGGCCAAATGAGTGAAAAACAGGGAGTGAGTTTAAGATCACATCATCTTTTTTGAAATTTAGAAGTTCGCTTATTTGCTTAATGTTTGCAAGTAAATTTTTGTGGCTTAGCTCGATGCCTTTTGGCTCGCCTTCGCTGCCGCTACTAAATAAAATGGTAGCCGTATCTTTTAAACTTACACGCTTGAAATAGCAAAGCTTAATAAGCCAAGTTGGGGCAAAAAATGCCGTTAAAAGCGCTAAAAATTTCTCTTTTTTTGAGACGCTGGCCGAGAGATCTTCTGCAAATTTAGCCTTGCCGCTCATCGCATCTTTTAGATCAAAGCCCTTAAGTGCGAGCTTTTCAAGAAATTTGCTAGAGGTGATGACTGTATTTATATTTGCCTTTCTTAGGGCGTGATTTAGCGAGGTAACATTAAGCGTATAGTTTAAATTTACACTCACTTTGCCCATTGCAAGAAGTGCCATATTTACTATTGCTGCGATGCTTGAGCTAGGCAGTAAGATGCCTATATTTTTCTCATCTTTTAGTTCGCGTTTGAAAATTTTGATAAAGACTAAAACAGCTGTTATAAATTTCAAGTTGCTTAAATTTAGCCCAGTGCTATCGCTCACGCACTCTTTAAATTTATCCTCTTTTGCGTTATTTAGCCATTCGCTTGTTAGTGGTTTTTGCCTTGAGATAAAGCTCTCCCACGATGAAAAGCTAAGTTCAAGCACCTTTTGCTTCATCTTTGCAGCGTTTATAAATGTGGTTATTGGTTTGCCAAAGGCGACGATGATGTCGCGTCTGCCATTTTTAGAAGTGAGGTCTTTATAAAATTTACTAGCTCTTGAAAAGCTAGATCCCCAAAGGCCACGAAGGTAAAATGGCACGATGCAAATTTCTTCTAGATCTCTGATGATAAGCTCAAAGCCCTTTTGAAATTCATTTATCTGGCCGTTGTAGCTGATGTGACCCTCTGGGAAAAGTGCGACCACTTCGCCATTTTTTAGGCGCTCTCTAACTAACTCGATCGACTCTTTGCTAGCCCCTGCGCCTATTGGGATCACTTTAAAAAATTTAAAAATTTGCTTTAGATACCATTTGTTATAGATAGTTCTATACATGACAAATCTTATGCCCCTTGGGCTTGCAGCTTGCAGCACGAGCCAGTCGATCCAGCTGATGTGATTGCCAAGAAGTAATGCGCCGCCACTTTGTGGTAAATTTTGAAGTCCCTCAACAAAAAAGTGGTACTTTGTCTTTAAAAATGGCAATAAAAGTAGCCTTGTAAAAAGATGTGGAAGCTGTAAAATGGCGTAAAAACTGCCGATTAGGCAAACAAGCGCTGTAAAGACAAAAAGTCCAGTGGTTGATACTTCAAAATACACTAAGCCTATGCCAATGGCTAGAAATAGCAGCATTGAGACGTTTTGCAAGAAGTTGTTTGCCGCCATTATCTTGCCAGTGGTCTTTTGCGGGGCAAAGTACTGGATCATCGCATTTAGCGGCACTATAAAAATTCCACCAAAAAAGCCAAATGCAAATGAGCTAATGCTAACTACGCCGATGCTTGAGCCAAATGCGAAAAATAAAAGCGAGAAAAATATACCAATAGCGCCCATCGGCACGATGCCAAGCTCGATGTGAAGCTTTGACATAGAGCCAGCCACGTATGAGCCAAATGCGATGCCTATGGCGCTTGCTGCAAGGATCGCCTGCACCGCTAGCGAGCTGTCGTCGTTAAAAACGGCTTTGTAATGAGCCGGGAAAGCTGCGATGATGATCTGAGAAATTCCCCAAAATATACTAAGTCCAGCGATGCTTAGCCAGATATTTTTATCTGACCTTACTTCTTTTAAATTTTCTCTTAAATAGCTAAGGCGAATATATTTTTTAATATCAAAATTTTCGTTTGTTTCGTCTTTTTCATCGATGCAAGGTAACTTATAAGCAAAATATGCTTCAAGTGCGCTAAATACGACTAAAAAGATACCAATAGGATAGACGCTTTTTAAAATTTCTTCTGAATTTTCACCTTGGATGTATAAATTTTCAAATATAAATGAAAATAAAAATGAGCTAAAAAGTATCGCAACGATGGTGAGCGCTTGAATAATGCCATTTGCTGTGCCAAGGCGCTCAGGGCCGACTAGGGCTTTGATGATGCCATATTTTGCTGGTGAGTAGATCGCACTTTGAGCGGCTAGTATGAGCGTGAGCGCAAATGCCACGCCAAAAGCACCTGCAAGATAGCTAAAAAGCACCGCGACGCTGATAATAACGCCAAAAATGGCACAAATTCTTATGACTTTTATTTTTGCAAATTTATCATTTATAAAGCTTGAGGGCGAAAATAAAAAAATAAATGGTAGCAAGATCATTGCGTTTATGACGGCTGTTAAGATAAAAAGTATGTCGCCATCGTATGTTTTTAAAAGAACATTTTGTATGGTTATTTTGTGCGCTAGATCGACGCTTGCATTTAAAAATGCGATCGCAAGGTAGGGCAAAAAGCCAGCAACTTTTAATAAACTCATCATAGAAATACCTTTGTGATTTTAAAAATTTTGTAAATCTAACAGCAAAATATTTAAAATATTATTAATAAAAAACTCTACATTAAATTTGGTAATAAAAATTTTTAAAAAATTTAAATTTTATATGCTTTTGGATAAAATCACGCAATCAAAAAATAGGAAAAATTTATCATGAACTATGAAATAATCGTCATTGGCGGCGGACATGCAGGCATTGAGGCAAGTCTTGCGGCTGCTAGAATGGGCAAGCAAACTTTACTTATCACGATCTTAGCCGAGCAAATAGGCGCTGCAAGCTGTAATCCAGCCATTGGGGGCCTTGCGAAGGGACATCTTGTAAAAGAGATTGACGCGCTTGGTGGCCAAATGGGACTTACAACTGACGCTGTTGGTATCCAGTTTCGCGTGCTAAATGAGAGCAAAGGTCCAGCAGTACGTGGTAGCCGCGCTCAGATCGATATGGATAGATATAGAGTTTATATGAGAAATTTGCTTTTAAATACGCCAAATTTAGAAATTTCTCAAGAGATCGCCACTGAAATTTTAAGCGAAAATGGCGAGGTAACTGGCGTTAAAACCCACCTGAATAACATCTATAACGCAAAAAAGGTGATAATTACCACTGGTACATTTTTAAACGGGCTAATTCACGTTGGATTTAACAAACTAGAAGCTGGCCGCGTGGGCGAGCTAAGTGCAAAAGATCTTAGCGGCAGTCTAAGAGAGCTTGGGCTAAATTTAGGCAGGCTAAAGACTGGGACATGCCCAAGGATCGACGCGAAAACGATAAATTTTGAAATTTTAGAGAAGCAAGATGGCGACGCAAAGCCAGTTGCATTTAGCTTTAGAACTAAAAATTTCTCCCCAACGCAGCTACCATGCTACATCGCCTATACAAACGAAACCACACATGAGATAATCCGCTCAAATTTCGACAAAGCGCCACTTTTTACAGGTCAGATCGAGGGCATCGGACCAAGATATTGCCCTAGTATCGAAGATAAGATAAACCGCTTTGGCGACCGCGACAGACACCATCTTTTCATCGAGCCTCAAACACTTGAAGCTACAGAGTACTATATAAACGGCTTTTCGACTAGCTTGCCTTATGAAGTGCAAGTGCAGATGCTACGCTCCGTAAAAGGCTTTGAAAACGCAAAAATCGTAAGGCATGGATACGCTATCGAATACGATTACGTCGAGCCAACACAGCTAAGACATAGTTTGGAGACTAAAAAAGTAAAAGGTCTTTATCTGGCTGGGCAGATAAACGGCACTACTGGATACGAGGAGGCTGGCGCTCAGGGGCTAATGGCTGGCATAAATGCAGCGCTTTCACTTGATAATAAAGAGCCACTTGTCTTGCGCCGCGATGAGGCGTATATCGGTGTTTTGATCGATGATCTTGTCACAAAAGGGACAAAAGAGCCATATAGGATGTTTACGAGTAGGGCGGAGTATCGCTTGCTTTTGCGTGAGGAAAATGCCATTTTAAGGCTTGGCGGATATGGCCATGAGCTTGGACTTATTGATGACGAGACTTTTAATGAAATTGAAGCTATCAGGCAAAATTTAAAAGATGGACTTGCTTACCTAAACAATACTCAAATTACACCGAGCAAGCAAAATTTAGAGCTTTTAGCTAGCCTTGATGAAGAGCCAATAAGCCAAAATGTGAGCCTTCAAAAGATTGTCGCACGCAAGAGCTTTACAGCTGAGAAACTAAGAAAGCTTGATCAGAAATTTGCAAATTTAGATGATGCGAGTGTGGATCAAATTTTAACCGAGTGTAAATATCAGCACTACATAAATGAGCAAAAAAATCAAATAGAAAAAATGAAAGATATGATGGATGTAAAAATTCCTAAAAATTTTGACTTTAGAAGTGTGAGTGGTCTTAGTAATGAAGTGGTCGAAAAGCTTGAGAAATTTGCACCGCCGACGCTCTTTGCTGCGAGTGAAATCTCAGGTATCACGCCAGCTGCGATTGATATCTTACATATTTATATAAAGATGAATGAGAAAAGGCTTGGCTGATTTTGATTTTTGGTTTAGTTCAAAAAGCCATAAAGCTTAAAATTTTTATCTTAAAATCAAGATTTACGTTTAAGTTAAAATTAACATTATTTTTGCAGATTATATTTAGAAATTATACTTTTTTAATTTTTTGAGAGTATAATCGTTAATAATTTATTTATAGAAAGGAATTTAATGTCAGTAAAGCAAGAAAGACGTAGCTTTATCGGCCTTGCGTTTGGTGCTGTGGCAGCTGTCGGCGGCGCTATGTCACTAGTGGCTGTTAAAAAGACTTGGGATCCGCTTCCAAGTGTAAAAGCTGCTGGTTTCACAACAGTTGATCTAAGTCCGATCAAAGATGGAGAAATGAGGCAGGTTGAGTGGCGTAAAAAGCCTATTTTCATCCTTAAAAAAAGTCCTGATATGGCTAAAAATGACAAAAGAGATGTTGTCGTAGGGGATGCTAGATATGTAGTTCTTATCGGACTTTGCACGCATCTTGGCTGTATACCTGAGTATAAAGCAAGTAAACAAATGTTTGTATGTGCCTGTCATGGCGGCGAATTTAATGCCGACGGAATGCAAACATACGGACCTCCTCCAAGACCACTTGATATACCACCATTTAAGATCGATGGAACCAAGCTAGTTCTAGGCGAAACAAGCCCAGAATACGAAAAATTAGTAGCAAAAGCTTAGGAGGATAGCAATGTCTTTAGCTCATAAATCAACTGGCGTTATTGACTGGCTTGATCAACGCCTAGCTTTTACAAAACTTATGAAGGTTCTAGTTAGCGAATACTGGATTCCAAAAAATATAAATTTCCTTTGGGCAATGGGCGTTATTTTAACAACGCTTTTTATGCTCTTAATCGTTACTGGTTTTTTACTTTTAATGTATTACAAACCAGATGTAAATTTAGCATTTGATAGCGTAAATTATACTATCATGCAAGAGGTCGAGTATGGCTGGCTTTGGCGTCATATTCACGCAGTTTCAGCTTCTACGATATTTCTTATTATGTATATTCACTTGCTTACTGGACTTTACTATGGTTCATACAAAAGAGGCAGAGAGGTCATTTGGATAAGTGGTATGGTGTTGTTTATCTGTTTTTCAGCAGAGGCATTTAGTGGTTATATGCTCCCATGGGGACAGATGAGCTATTGGGCGGCAACTGTTATCACTCAGCTTTTTGGCGGTGTGCCAGTTATTGGTGATGCTTTAGTTGAGTGGATTAGAGGCGATTACGCAGTTGGCGACTCAACACTTACTAGATTTTTTATGCTTCATGTTTGTTTATTGCCACTTGTAACAATAGCTGTTTTGGTTATTCACTTCTACTCTTTAAGAGTTCCACACGTTAATAACCTAACAAGCGAAGATATAGACTTTGAAGTAGAGGCACAAGAGTATCTACACGGCGATAGAGCAAAATCTAAAGTTATACCATTTTGGCCAGGATTTTTGGCAAAAGACTTTATGTATGTATCATTCTTTATGATATTTGTCATCTATCTTGTTTGCTATCACTTCAATTTTGCAATGGATCCTATCAACTTTGAGCCAGCAAATCCACTAAAAACCCCACCACATATCTACCCAGAGTGGTATTTCTTGTGGCAATATGAAATTTTACGTGGCTTCTTCTTTGATATAGCTGGAATTTCTGCTTATAATATCGGTCTTATCGCATTTGCATTTGCGGGTGTTGCATTTATGCTTATACCTCTTCTTGATAGAAGCGACCTTGTAGCTCCAGCTCACAAAAGACCACTATTTTTTATATGGTTTTGGGTCTTAGTTGTCGATCTTATCGTTTTATCTATATATGGCAAGCTCCCAACAGGTGGTTATAATGACTGGATAGGATTTTATTCATCATTGCTATTCTTGTTCTTATTTATAATTGCGTTGCCAGTTATAACAATACTTGAAAGAAAAAGGGGCTAATCATGAAAGAGCTTAAAATTTTTGCCATTGTTGTTATTCTTTCAGGTGTTTTATATTGGGGTATCGAGCCTTATGCTCATACAAAACTTCATCCTCATACTGCAAATGCCGAGTATAACTTCTCAAAAGAAGATACTGACTATGCAAAGCACTTTTTAGAGCAAAAAAAGGCAGCTCTTGAGACTGCTAAGGCTAGCGGAAATAAGGCAAGTATAGACGCGGCTACAAAAGATGTAGAAGTAGCACAAAAAATTCTTGATGACTATACAGCATTTTGGAATGACATTAACTCTATCGACCTTACAAAAGGTGACGCTACAAAGGGTGCTGACACTTTTGTAGCAGCAGGATGTACAGGATGTCACGGTATAGAAGCAGCAGGTATGCCAGCTGGTATGGATGCTGAGACAGCTAGTCAAAGCTTTGGTGTAGTGCCACCAGATCTTAGTACCGCTGGTAAAATTTATGACGATAAATTCTTGGCCGCACTTATTAAAAATCCAACTATGGCTTTAAAGCTAACTCATAAATTTAACGATGAGCATCCATTTCCGATGACTGCATTTATGGGTACTGGTGGCGATATAAATGCTGAAACTGCTGATATAGTAGCTTATTTGAAAAAGGTATCTGCTGATTATGAAAAGGCAAATAATAAGATCACTGAAGAAAAGGTTTTCGCTGATGCATGTCAAAGATGTCATGATATAAAATATGACAAAAAATATGCATTTAGCAACAAAGTAAGCCTTTCAACTTATATGGGCTCAAACCCGCCTGATCTATCTATGATGATTCGTTCAAAAGGCGATGAGTATTTACATAAATTTATAAATGATACTCAAAAGATGCTACCAGGTACCGCAATGCCAAGAGTTGGTTTAAATAAAGCCGCTGAAGACGACGTGGTAGCTTATATCCAAAAAGTAGGTGACAAGAAGAAGGCTGAGCGCGAGAGCACAGGGCTTTATGTCATGATCTACTTCTTTATATTAGGAATTTTTGCTTGGCTTTGGAAACGCAAAGTTTGGAGCGAACTACACTAAAATTTAAGAGCCTCTTTGGCTCTTAAATTCTATCTGGTAAATTTACATATATAAATAGGTATGTGAATTCTTTTTTAAATTTATTCTTTTTTACAAATTTTAAAATTCCATTCGCTCGCAAGAATTGACTACTGATTTTTGTATGTTTGCATTTACATTTTTGGCTGTTAGGATAGGATGATAAAAGGCATTATTTAAACCGTTTATAGCATCTACTGGATGTAAGATAATATTTCCTAAATCAGCAAGTCCTTCAAGTCCGCCTACTACAAATCCACCTAGGCCATACACGGTTGATTTTGTATAATCTAATATGCCGGGGTTTGTTTTAATATACAAATTATCTTTGTAAAAATCTGAATTTTCATATGCCTTTGAAGCATAGATATACCTATACTCGTATTGCTTCTTATTAGGATTAAAGGCATTCGTATTATCTAGGCTCGTATTATAAAAGCTACTTTGTTTTATGAAATTCTTTGCTAGTTCTATATCGTAAAGATCATTTGAGCTTAGACTTCGTCTATATGCTTCATTAAATGATTTATCCGTTAAAGATACCGCTACTTTTGCTAGGATAGATTTTGCTTCATCATCGCTATAAATTTTTATTTGTTGTAGTTTGAAGCTTTGATTTAAAGCTTGCTATGTTATTTTTATTGTTTATAAAGTCTATCTCTCTTTGATGAAGCTGCCTATTATAAGTATCTGCGCTTGTGGTTATTTTATACCCTGCGTTTGCTCCTTTATCTGCATTAGTGTTATTTAAATTTGGAGAAACTCTACAACCAGTTACAATAAAAATGATAAGTGCTAAGATAAATTTATGAATTTAGTCATTTTCTAATCCTTGTCCTTTATATGCCAAAAAATAATTTTGCGGCACAGAAAATAAATTTGGATAATCAATTCTTATTGCTTTTTCATCAATCAAGTATTCATTAAAATCTGCAATAATTAAACTAGAAATATATCCTACATTATCCAAATCATCATCTGTAATATCTCCATTATATATAAATAATAATTTTATTATGTCGTTTTCCAATGTTACATAAACAAACAGCACGCATATTTTGTGTAGTCTCGCCATTTAATGCTCTCTTTGTGGATGATAAAATTTTAGTAATTATTTCATTCATACAAATCCCTTATCAATTTGGATTACTAGGAACAATATGGGCACCATTTTTACCATAATGAACTATTCCTTTTGTGGTAGACAATTTGTTACCATTTTCATCTATATAATAACCAATTACTTTTCCAAAATCTATTCTTTCTTTTGAACCAGCCAATCCGATTTCTACACTATTCACCTTTTGACCTGTTCCAAATTTTGGCAAAAGATTTTCTACATCTTCTGTTAAAATACTTCTTGTTACGCCATTTTGATTGGCTGTTTTATATTCATTGGTTCCTTGTATGTGTTTATTTATATCTATCTTAACACTCTTACCCTCAGCAACAATTATTCCGTCATTGCCATTAGAATTTAGATTATTATTTGTTGTTTTATCTGCCGTTGTACCTTTTTTACTTAAATTTACATTCGATAACTTATTACCTACCTTTATGGCTGCTTTACCAGCTGCTCCAAGAGAACCTATATTTTCACCTAGTGCGTGATAATTTTTATAATTTATAGAGCTTTGATCACCTAAGACACTATCTACAAAATTTTCAGCCATAAATTCTAGGTCTCACAAAGCTTGACACTAAAATCAGAGCCGAAATTACTCGTTCATGAAATTCTAAAAATTGCTGGAATTTTGTGCATTGATAGTGTCATACGCGCTTAGTGTGCAAGAAAAGAAAAGACGGCAAATGTGAAGATGAAAACAGCCTCTAAACGAGTAAATTTGATTTTTTAAGCAAATTTACTCAGCAAAAAACCACATAAATTTACGCAAAACAGCCAAATTTAGCTAGCGTAAAATCACACTAAACGGCTAAATTTCCTTGGCGATCTTGCTCATTTTATTGAGCAGTTTTTCACGTTCATTTGGCTTTAGGTTGCCGTATTGAAGCTTTGTTATCATCTGCATGAAGTCAAATTGTTTAAACATTTGTGCATCTCTTTTTAACTCTTTTTCTAGCTTTTTATAAATTTTTTCAGTCTCTTTATTTGCTTTTTCTAAATTTTGTAAAAAGCTTCCAGTTGCGCTCATATCAAGGTCGTTTTTTACAGCTTTATCGATGACATTTTTTAGATTTGCTAAATTTTCAGAAATTTTCATCAGCATTTCCTTTTGGATTTTAAAATTTAGAGCAAATTTTATTCCTAAATTTTCTCCCACCACTTTTTTCTAGGCGGATTTTGGGTAGTGAAAACTTCTCCGATCATCGGCGTTGCGTAGTTTAGCTCAAGTTTTGTCGCTGCCTTTTCAAAACGCTTGATCGGCTCATCCCAAGCGTGATAAGATAGATCAAATTTGCCCCAGTGCATCGGCATACCAAGCTTAGCACCAAGATCTTTTAGTGCTTGCGCCGACTCCTCTGGCTTCATATGCACGTAAGGCCAGCCATCGCCGTAAGCGCCATTTTCTATAAAAACTAGATCAAAGGCACCAAATTTCTCATTTATCATCTTAAAATGCTTGCCGTATCCGCCATCTCCGCTAAAATAAAAGCTAAAGCCAGCCTCTTCAATCGCCCAGCCACCCCAAAGCGTCGTGTTTCTTTTAAATGTGCGCCCACTAAAGTGCCTTGAAGGACAAAACGTGAAGTTTAAATTTCCTATTTTTTGATCACCAAACCAGTCAAACTCATAAATTTTGTCTTTATCAACGCCCCATTTTACAAGGTGAGCTTTTACACCAAGCGGCACTAGAAACTTGCAAATTCTATCTTTTAGCTCAAGTATTGTTTTGTAATCAAGATGATCGTAGTGATCGTGCGAGATGAGGGCGATGTCGATCACATCTGGGTAGTCACTAGCGGTGATAGCATACTCGTAGGTAAAGGGCTTACCGCCAATTGGTAGTGGAAATGCTCGGTGCAAAACTGGGTCAGTGATGATAGTTTTGTCATCAAGCTTGCAGATGAGGCTAACGTGCCCAAGCCAGATAAACTCGCCGTTTTTCAAGGCATTTGCGTCAAATTTTAAATTTGGTAAAGGCTTAGTTGGTAGCTTACCTTTTGGTGGAAAAAGTGCTTGGCGGACGAAATTTAGCATAGATGCTTGCGGATTATTTTTTACCATATCAATCGTTGGCTCTAAATTTATAAAAACTTTGCCGTTAAAATTTGGCGAAGCCTTTATCAGCTTTTGGCTTTTAATATCTGGCACGCCACCAAAAACTGGGGCAAATCTCATAAATACAAAAACTGCAACAATAAGTAAAAGTATAAC
>NZ_CABPTY010000001.1:592274-674234 GCF_902460415.1 Campylobacter concisus | reverse complement strand
TTAGCAAATAAACATACCTAAAAATCGATATTAAATAGATAATCTTAAAAATATATAAAATAAAAATTTAATTTTAAAAATACAAAATTTGTCAGATAGATGACGGAAATTATTTGCGATAAGTTATAAAATTGTTTCAAGAAATTTAGGAAGGAGTGTTTGAGATGTTAAATAAAAATTTAACTATCTCTATCTGGGTGATTAACAATCAACCTATTAGTGAGCAAGGCGTTTTAGCCTTGGTTTGTTAGGAGGAATTTATGAAAAAACATAAATTTGTGATTGCCGATTATAAACGCTGCATAGGATGTGCGACCTGTATGGCTGCATGTTTTAAAAGCGCTTATGAACGAGGCAAACTATCACGTGCAAGGCTAAGCGTGTTAAGAGAAGCTAGTGGTGTTATGCCGACTCAGTGCAGACAATGCGACGATGGCCCTTGCGCAAACGTGTGCCCAACTGGAGCGTTGCGATTTAACGATAATTGCATTGAGCTTCATGAGGAAATTTGTATAGGCTGTAAGATGTGCACGATCGCTTGTCCTTACGGTGCGATAAGCTCAAGTGCAGAGCTAATGCCTTCAGTAAATTACGCTGTCGAGCCAAAATATAACCTTGAGGTAGAGTCACAATCAGGTGCAAAAAACATCGCTGTTAAATGCGATATGTGTTTTGGTCGTGAGAACGGACCAGCCTGTGTTGATGTCTGTCCAACGAGTGCTCTTGTTATGATCGATCCTGAAGAGGGCAAACATAAACTTGGCAAGAGGATAGATTATGAGGCAGCGAATAAATTTGCTACTAAAATTTTAAACGGACAAGGAGCATAAGATGACTACGGTTTATATGCTATTTCTTGTAAGTGCCGTCGTTAGCATCTTGCTCTACTGCGCTCCAAAGGCCGCTGTAAAGATTGGTTTTGGACTAAGTGCTTTAAGCTGCTTTTATGCGATGTGTCACTTCGTTGCAAATATGGGAGTAAGCGATAGCTTTGCTCTTATGGATGGCTTTTTGTATTCGCCAAAATTTGCGCTAAATCCACTTGGAAATTTCTTTAGCTTTGTCGTTGTTTTCATAGGATTTGCAAGTAGCGTTTATGGTATGAGCTATGCAGACGAGTACATCAAAAAAGCAAATGTTGGCGTGTTTGCATGTTTGTTTAATACTTTTATACTCTCGATGCTTCTAGTAATCAGCGCTGATAATGTATTTTGCTTTGTTGTTTTATGGGAGCTTATGACTCTTATCTCATCATTTCTTATCATTGTCAATGATGGCAAAAATACACTTAAAGCAGTTATGGTATATCTTGGCATCGCACAAATCGGTGCATTTTGTATCACCTGTGGCTTGCTTATCACAGCTTACTACGCAGGAAGCTTTGACTTTAGCGCATTTATGGGCGTTAAGATGCCATTTGGTGCTTCTGCTGCTGTATTTGCACTATTTTTGGTCGGCTTTGGTAGTAAAGCTGGTATGTGGCCATTTCACGTTTGGCTTCCACAAGCTCACCCGGCAGCCCCGTCAAATGTTTCAGCCCTTATGTCAGGCGTTATGATTAAAGTTGCTCTATTTACACTAGTTAAATTTACGCTTTACTTACCACTTAGCACATATTTTGGTCTTACGATACTCGCTCTTGGTGCAGCTAGCTCACTATTTGGTGTTTTATACGCTCTTTGCCAACATGACTTTAAAGCCTTGCTTGCTTATCACTCAGTTGAGAACATAGGCATCATCTTACTAGGTCTTGGCACAGGAATTTACGGCGTTGCAGCTGGAAATTTAACACTTGCAGCAGTAGGTTTTCTAGCAGGTTGCTACCACGTAGTTAACCACGCTATATTTAAAGGTCTGCTTTTCCTTTGCGCTGGTTCAGTTATCCACGCTACTCATACACAAAATATGGACATCCTTGGTGGTCTTGCTAAAAAGATGCCATGGACAAGCCTTGGTATGTTTATAGGTATCATGGGTATCGCAGCCTTGCCTCCAGTAAATGGCTTTGTTTCAGAGTGGTTTACATATCAAGGTATGCTTCAAGGTGCTATGGGCGAGGGAACATTAGTTAGATACGCATTTACACTTGGTGTCGTAGCTCTTGCGCTAACAGGCGTTTTGGTCGGTATGCACCTCAAGCTTTACGCTGTTATATTTGCAGGTACTCCAAGAGATCAAAAAATTTGGGAAAATGCTAAAGAGAGTCCAATAGGCATGGTTCTTGGTATGATCATCCTAATGATAGGCTGTGTTGGCTTTGGCCTTGGCGCAAACTACATAGTTGATTACATCATGCAAGCTGTAAATTCTATCGCTATAAGCGACTATAAAGCCAGCCTTGGCGCTATAAACGTAACTTCACCAATAGGCAGTATGATCTCGACTCCGCTTATCGCTTTAGTTTTATGTGCGACTATGATTTTGCCATTTATCATCCTTGCTGTTATGAAAGCAAATAGAGATAAACCACGCAAAACTGATCCATGGGCTTGCGGCTTTAAATATAGCTCACGTATGCAAATGACAGGTGGTCCATTTACAGGCGATCTTAGAAAGATCATGCAATGGCTATTTAGAGCTGATAAAAAGATCGTTACTAGAAATTATTTTGACGCGGTTGAATATCACAACCATCCAAAAGATATCTGGTGGGGAATGTTTTATGAGCCAGTCATCAAATGGTGTATGAAATTTGCTGATAAACTAGGGATCGTTCAAAGCGGATACACAAACATATATACACTTTATATTCTAGTTTATCTATGTGCCATACTTGCTGTGGGCTACTTTTTAGTTTAGGAGACGAAAATGCAAACTATACTTTTAATGATATTTCAAGTAGTCGTTATCGTTTTGGTAGCTCCTTTGTTTGATGGTATGGCAAGAAAACTAAGGGCTAGACTTCAATCAAAACAAGGTAGCGATTTCTTTCAAACATATCGTGATATTATAAAACTCTTTAGAAGAGGAAGAACCGTTCCTGAATGCTCACACTGGGTATTTAGATGGGCTCCATTTTTTCTATTCGCGACTTCAGCTGCAGTACTAGCTGCTATACCTATAACATATAGCAAAGACACTGTTTTTGGAGCATATTCAGATATATTTGTGATCCTTTATCTTGGCGCATTGCTTAGATTCGTATTTGGTGCAGCTTCGATGGATAGTGGCAACCCATTTGCAGCAACAGGCGGCGGCAGAGAGCAAATGCTAGGCGTATATGTCGAGCCAGTTATGATCATGTGCTTAATCGTAGTTATGCTTGCAGCTAAAACATCAAATTTAATTGAGATCCAAGAGATGGTAAAAACTGGCGTTATCGGATATCAAATCCCAAGTTTTGCCGTAGCTTCTATCGCATTTTTATGGTGCATGTATGTTGAGACTGGTAGAAAACCATTTGACGTAGCTGAAGCTGAGCAGGAGCTTCAAGAAGGCTTGCTTGGCGAGTATGCAGGTAGCGACCTTGGTTTAGTTCAAGCATCACTTATATTAAAACAGTTTGCTATGATCGGACTTTTCCTAACTATATTTGAGCCATGGAATTTTAGCAATCCTTTCTTAGCTATTATCGTTTTTGTGATAAAAACTGGAGTATTTTACGTGGCAGCTGTCTTTATAGACAACTTTGGACCACGCTTTAAAATGACTTCATCTTTACGCAAAAATGCACTTGGTGCACTTGCTATCTCGTTTGTTGCACTAACACTTTATGTAGTAGGAGTGTGAGATGCAAACACTTGATATTTTAGCCATTTGCATGATCGTAACTTCGCTTGCGGTTTTTGGTCTTAGAAGCTTAAAACTCTCAATCATCGCTTATGCGATTGAGACACTACTTTTAGTTAGCATATTTTTCTTGCTATCTGAGAAATTTAACGCCGAGCAGCTCAAAACTTGGGCGATCGTTGCATTTTTTACCAAAGTTTTGCTTGTGCCAGGAATTTTATTCTGGCTTATCAAAAAACTTGGTGTAGTTAGCGAAGATGAGCCAGTTGGTGGATTTTTTGTAAGTCCTGTTATTGCTATGGGATTTTCTCTAGCTCTTTCAATGAGTATCCACCCTATATTTTTAAAATTCTCTCTTATCAAAGAAGAGATCATGCTAATCGCAGCTGGAACAGTCTTTATGATGGGAATTTTTGGCTTCATGCTAAGAAACTCATTTATAAAACAAATTCTAGCTTACTGCTTGTTTGAAAACGGCATCCATCTAAGCCTTGCTCTAATGGCTTATAACTCACATGAGCTAGTCGAGCTTGGAATTTTAACAGATGCGATATTTGCCGTTATCATCATGAGCATTCTAGCGATTAGATTTTATAAAGCTTATGATAGCTTAGATACTTCTAAAGCTTCAAATTTAAGGGGTTAGAGATGGATAGTTTAGCTTTAATACTTATCTTACCGCTCCTTGGTGCTTTGGTCTTGTTTTTGAGTCCTAAAAATTATGCGGTATTAAGCGGACTTCACGTTTTGTTTTCTGCTGCGACATCGGTGGCTTTACTTAACAATGTTCTTAAAGTCTTAAGTAGCGGAACTTTTTATAGTTTTGATAAATTTTTGTTTTTAGATAGCTTAGGCTGTGTTTTCTTGGTGCTTATTGCTGTAACTGGATTTATAGTAAATTTCTACTCTATCCACTACATGAGATGGGAACTAGAAGATGGACACATCCACCTAAGTGATCTTAAAAAATATTATGCACTAAGCCATGTATTTATCTTTACAATGACTTTAAGCGTTATTTGCAACAACGTTGCGTTTATGTGGGCAGCTATCGAGGCAACAACTCTTGCTTCAGTATTTTTGGTCGCTATCCACAAAGATCAAAAATCAACAGAGAGTGGTTACAAATACATCGTTCTTTGCTCAATCGGCCTAGCATTTGCACTTTATGCGACTGTTCTTTTATATTCAGCTACATTTAGCACTCTAGGAGATGGCGAAGCTTCTATGCTATTTTCAAGCATAATGGCAAACGCTAAAAATTTAAACCCAGATGCAGCAAAACTTATCTTTGTATTTGCTCTAATTGGTTTTGGTACAAAAGCTGGTCTTGCTCCAACTCACACTTGGCTACCAGACGTTCACGCTGAAGGTCCAGCGCCTATCTCAGCTTTGCTTTCAGGTGTACTTTTAAAATGTGCGATGCTTGCACTTTTAAGATACTACGCTATCACAGCTCAAGCAGTTGGATTTAGCTTTGTTGAGGGCATAATGATCGTTTCAGGAACTATCACTCTTTTTGTAGCGGGATTTTTCCTAATCAGACAACACAACGTAAAAAGAATGTTTGCTTATCACTCAATCGTTCACATGGGTGTTATCGCATTTGCACTTGGTGTTGGCGGTAAATTTGGTCTATTTGCAGCGATATTTCACTGCTTGGCTCACAGCTTCACAAAAGCTTTGGCGTTTTGCTCAACAGGCAATATCGCAAGAATTTATGGTCACAAAGATATGAGCAAGATGGGCGGTATGGTTAAGATCGCACCGATCACTACCATAATGTTTGGCGCGGCTGTTTGTTCGCTTGTTGGTGTTCCAGCGTTTGCTATATTTGTTAGCGAATATAATGTCTTTGTAGGAGCTATCACAAGCGGTCAATACATCGCAGTTGCACTATTTGCTATTGCACTTGCAGTTATTTTCATAGCTGACTTTGCACACTTTAACATGGCAAGCTTTGGCGAGCCAAAAGGTGTGGTTGTTCATAATAAAGAGATGAGTTTGTTAGAGAATTTACCTCTTATAGCACTTTGTGCCCTTATCATAATCTTTGGCGTATGGCACGTAGATAGCTTTTATACGCTAGTAGATAACGGTGTTAATATAATGATGGGAGCTTTAAAATGAGAGGCGATAAATTTGTTGAAATCCTAAAAACTAAAGTAAAAATTTTAGAGGTAACTCGTCAAGCAGACGATCAAATCACAGTTTTGGTTGATAGAAATGACCTCCCGCTAGCTGTTAAAACGCTTTATTATGATATTGGCGGTTTTATAAGCACGATGATACCAAATGACGAGCGCCAGATAAATGGCAGCTTTGCACTTTATTATGCTCTTTCAATGGAAGGTAGCAAGATGACTGAAGCGGACGACTTTGCGCCTGAGGATAAGTGCTTTATTACTGTTAAAACGCTTATCCCAGGAAGCGATCCGACATTTCCATCTGTTACTCCGCTAGTGCCAGCTTGTGTTTGGTATGAAAGAGAAGCTTATGATATGTTTGGCCTTGTAGCTGAAGGTTTACCTGATAAAAGACGTTTAGTTTTAAGTGATGACTGGCCAGACGGACTTCACCCACTTAGAAAAGATGCGATGGATTATCGCTACCGCCCTGATCCAGTTGATCACAGAGATGAGCCTGATGCAGAATTTTTATTTCCAACTGGTGATGCAGTAGTTGATGTCCCACTTGGACCACTACATATTACTTCAGATGAGCCAGGTCACTTTAGACTTTTCTGTGACGGCGACGAGATCATCGACGCTGACTACCGCTTGTTCTATCAACACCGCGGTATGGAGAAGCTAGCTGAAAACAGAATGAACTATGATCAGATGGGCTATCTTGCAGAGCGCGTTTGTGGAATTTGTGGTTATGCTCACGCTATCGCTTGTATTGAAGCAGCAGAAAAAGCTATCAAACTTGAAATTCCACTAAGAGCTCAAGCTATACGCGTCATCTGTCTTGAGATCGAGCGTCTTCACAGCCATCTTTTAAATATCGGTCTAGCTTGTGAGGTCACTGGTAACTATAATGCGTTTATGCACATCTTTAGGGTTCGTGAGTACTCTATGGAGCTAGCTCAACTAGTAACTGGCGGACGTAAAACATACGGTAACGTCGTTATGGGCGGCTTAAGACGTGATATGACAAACCATGAGATCAAAAAAGGTATCGAGATCATTAACAAACTTGACATTCAAATTTCAGAAATTTGGGATGCAGTTTTGGAAGATAAACGCCAAATCGGACGCTGGAAAGGTGTAGGTATCTTAGACCGTCAAATAGCACGTGACTTTAGCCCAGTTGGTCCAAATATGAGAGGCTCTGGCTTTAAACGTGATAACCGCTATGATCACCCATACGACTTCTTCAAACAGATAGAATTTGAAGTAGCAGTTGAACATGGTTGCGACGTTTTTGCTCGTGAGATGGTTAGATATAAAGAGCTAAAAAGCTCTATCCACATCATCCGCCAATGCTTTGAGATGATGCCTCAAACTCCGATCATGATCGATCCTGTGACTATGATCAAGCCTGAAAATTTCGCACTTGGTCACGATGAAGCACCACGTGGTGAGAACGTTCACTGGATCATGCAAGGTAGCGCTCAAAAAGTATATCGCTGGAGATGTAGGGCTGCGACATATAACAACTGGCCAAGCCTAAGGTATCAATTTAGAGGAAACAACATAAGTGATGCTGCACTTATCGTTTGCTCACTTGACCCTTGCTACTCATGCACCGAGCGTGTTACATTAGTCGATGTAAGGACTAAAAAGAGCAAAATTTTAACAGAAAAAGACCTTAAAAAATTCTGTCAAGATGGCGGGGTTAGTAAAAAGGATTTAAGATGATGAAGTTATTTGACATCACAGAAAAATATGGAAAGGCGACATACGCCTATCCATTTGAGCCATATATTGTTCCTGAAAATTTCCGTGGTCAGCCAAACTATACATACGATCTTTGCATAGGTTGTGCAGCTTGCGGTATCGCTTGTCCTAGTAACGCGATAGAGCTTAAGATGAACGATGAGCAAGCAAAGCTTGTTTGGGAATTTGACTGCGGACGTTGTATATTTTGCGGTCGCTGCGATGAGGTTTGCCCAACTGGAGCTGTAAGACTTAGCGATAGCTTTGAGCTAGCGGTTAAATTTGACAAGAGCGCTCTTATACAAAGAGGCGAGCTTGAGATGCAAACTTGCAAATGCTGCGGCAAGCCATTTACGCCAAAAAGGCTTATAAATTTCACCCTTGAGAAGCTTGGTACAGCAAATTTACTCCCAGGCAGACTTGAAGAAGCAAAAGACTACCTTTATATCTGCCCAGAGTGCAAGAAAAATCAATCTGCTGAGAGGCTAACAAAAGGCATTGAGGAGGCTATAAAATGAGTCTATATCAAGTCCCAGAGGACATAAAAACAGCAAATGATCTAACTGCAAAGCTAGAGCATCTAAAAAATATCAAAAGAAGCTTTAGCGTTTATAGGATCGACTGCGGAAGCTGTAACGGCTGTGAGATAGAAATTTTTGCAGCTATTACGCCGATGTGGGACCCTGAGCGTTTTGGTTTCAAGCTTGTAGCAAACCCAAGACACGCTGATATTTTGCTTTGTACTGGTCCTGTAACAAGACAGATGTATTATCCGCTTCTTCGTGCCTATGAGGCGACTCCAGATCCTAAGATCGTAGTTGCTCTTGGTGCATGCGGAAGCAGTGGCGGAATTTTCCACGACGCTTATAGTGTTTGGGGTGGCATCGATAAGATAATCCCAGTCGATGTCTATATCCCAGGCTGTCCTCCACATCCAGCAAGCATTATTTACGGTCTTGGCATGGCTCTTGGTATCATCGATCAAAAACTTCATAAAAAAAGCTATGAAGAAGATAACACATTGCCACCTTTGGTTGAGAAGTCAGTCATAGGCGACATCTTGTTTGAGCGTGATTTGCAAGCTGAAAGCAGAAGGCTAATGAGCTATATTTTTGGTAGAATCCTTTTTGAAAAATATATGAATGCTATCAAATGTTCAAAAGATGTCCATGACCCAAGCATTTCAAGAGAGGCTGTGCTTACAGCTATCAAAAAAGAGGAAGATCCTAGATATGCCGAGTGCATGGGGCTTTTGCATAATGATGTCTATCTAAAATATGCAAAAGCTGATAAAAGCTTTGCGATAGACGTTGATAGCGAGGTTTGGAGTAAGAGATGATACAAGTTTATAAGCTTACAAAAAGGCATATGGACGACAACGACAAGCTTCCACGCGAGCTAAAGGAGATAAAAATTTTCTCCACTTGCGTGGGACATGGCGTTGGCACGATTGATTTTAGCGAGAAAATTTTAGAGCTAAGCGATGAGGAATTTGACGAGATGATCAAAAACTCAGGCGAATACGTGAAATTTAAGATCGGAAATTTAAGCAAATATTTTGAAGTTGAAATTTTTGCCGAGCATATCGCTAAACTCTTGCCGCAGCTTTGTGAGTGTAAGCTTAAAGAAATTTTGGCAAATTTAAAAGAGGGATATATCGTGCTTAGGAAGGACTTTTGATGAAAAAGGCCATCCTTTGCATCGGTAATCCTATGCGTGGCGATGATGATGTGGGTAATGAAGTAGGCCGCATTGTAGAGGACGAGCTAAAAGAGTGGAAGGTCTTTTTTGGGCAAGATGTGCCTGAGAATGAATTCTCAGCTATTAGAGAATTTGCGCCTGATATCTTGATAGTAGTCGATGCGATGAGCGGTTTTGATGAGGATAAGATAGAGTTTTTTGACCTAAGTGACGATAGAGACTACATCTACTCAACCCACAACCTCCCAACGCCAGTGCTTTTAAGCTATTTGCGAAAAATTTGCCCAAAGACGCTTTTTCTTGGCATTAGTGTCTTGCTTGAAAATGTCCTTGATTTTGAAGAGGGTCTAAGCGAGCAGGCTAAAAAAAGTGCCAGAAAAGCTTTTTTGAGAATTGTAGAGATTGATAAAAATTTAGTCGGTTAAATTTAGTAAATAGCTAAATTTAGTCTTTTTGGTTACTAAAGACAAAATTTTACTTTTAATCGCAAGCAGTGATTTGACTTTAGTAATTTTGCAAAGTGTTAAACTTTGGTCGCAAAGATGAGCCTGGCTCATGTGCGAGATTGAAAATAAAAAGGAGAATGTGATGTTAAATCCGGCAGAAACCGCTCAAGCGGTCTCAAGCTCTATGGAGCATAAGGCTCATATGCCACTTACTAGTATTATCTTCCTTGCTATCATGGCTGGAGCTGCTATTGCTATGGGTGATATTTTCTGGGCTCACTCGACAGTTGGTATGGCTGAAAACCAGTCTATTGGCCTTTCAAATTTTATCGGCGGTATCACATTTAGCTGTGGTCTTATGATGGTTGTCTTTTATGGCGGACATCTTTTTACAAGCTCAGTTTTAAGTGGTGTTAGTGCATATGAAGGAAAGCTAAAACTAGGTAAGACTATCGGATACTGGGCTATCGTTTGGATATTTAACTTCGTTGGCGGCGCATTGATAGCTTATATGTACTACTACTCAGGCTTGCCACTAAAGTATGATGGCTACATCTTGCAGCACTTTATACCAGCTGGCATTGGCAAGATCACAGCACCATTTCATGAGCTATTTATCCGTGGAATTTTTTGTAACGTCTTTGTTTGTATGTCTATTTGGACTGCGACAAGTGAGAGCAATCTATCTGGTAAATTCTTTGCCATTATGTGGATGATCGGCGCATTTGTGGCTTGCTCTATGGAGCACTGCGTGGCAAATATGTTTATAATCACTGAAGCCATTATCTCAAAAGCTCACTATATAGCAGCAAACGGCGGAGATATCGCTGCTGCAGCTGCAGCTCTAGGACATGGCATTACGGCTGAAAAACTAGAAGTTTTAAACTGGGGAAATTTCATCGGTAAAAACTTAGTTCCGGTTACACTTGGTAATATCTGCGGCGGACTTTTCTTTGTTGGTTTAGTTGGCTTTATGGCTAATAAATTTGACATGAAGAAAAAAGCTTAAAAATTTTTAGTCTTTGCTTTTTGGCAAAGACTAATCCTCTAAGGCTACTCTTTGCTAGCCATTATAAAAATTTTTGATTTTTAGTTTGTGTAACTTTCAAGTTTTTCATAATCAATTATTAAAAACTCGTGTGGTGTGATCTTTCTTATGATGTCGTCTTTTATAAGCTCATTAAAAGCAGTTGAAGCGCTTTGGCGTTTGAGCCCCACAAAGCTTGAGAGTACCTTTAGAGAAAATGGCAAAAATATGTAGTGATATCCATTTTGCTTTAGATCCTGCTCCTTTGCAAGCTCGATCAAAAAATTTGCAATCCTGCCTTTTGCATCTTCAAAAAGTATTGATTTTATGATTTGGCGTTGCACGATCACTGCATTTAACACAGCTTTTAAAATTTCATCTACAACATTTGCATTTGATAAAATTTCACCTATTTTGTTTAAATTTATAGTATAAATTTCAGCATCTTCAAGCACTTCAAAAGCGCAATTATCATCAAGTACGGCGATGTTGCTCGCTTCTAAATGATAAAGGATAAATTCCTCTCCATCTTCAAAAAATGAGAGCTTTGCACAGCCACTTTTTAAAATGATGATCTTGATCTCTTCGGTGTAGATTATGCTTGTTTTTGGAAGGTTTTTGTACTCAAATTTATCAAGCTCGGATTGAGTTAGGATATCTAAAATTTGTGTTTGCAAAAGACCTAAACGCGACTTTTTCATGATTCTCCCAAAAGTAGTTTTGGATTTTATCTTAGAAAGTATTTAATCAAGTTGAAATTTTTGCTTTTTAATTTTTAAATTTCAATAATTTTTAAAAATAGTGTTAATTTTTAAAGAAGGTTGCATAAAATGCAACCAAATTCTTAAAAACCATGAAGTTTTTTTAGATTTTCATCTATAGGTTTTTTATGTCCATCTTTTGTCACACTGACGTAGGTTGCGGTAGCGCTAGTAACGTGTATAGTTTCTCTATATCCGCCCGGATTTAGCCTAAGAGCGGTTACTTCTATTTGCGTTGTTATTGAGGTTTTGCCAACAGAGATGATTTTAGCGTAGCAGCTTAACACATCGCCAACAAAGACTGGTTGCTTGAAAATGATCTCTTTCATAGAAATTGTCACAACGCGTTCGGGAGAAATTTCTCTTGCGGCTTGTGCACCTGCAAGGTCGATCTGGCTCATTATCCAACCACCAAATATATTTCCAGCTGAGTTTGTATCTTTTGGTAGCATGACTTGTTTTATGCGCGGCTCACCAAAATCTTTTAAAATATCCATTTTTTACCTTTTAGATGTTAAAATTTTTGGTTGATTGTAGCAAATTTTAATGGCTTTATGCTAAAATCTTGCAACTTCAGGGGATAAAATATGAACGATTTTAAAAGATTAAATGAGCTTACAAAAGAGCAAAAATTCAAATTAAATGCTATTTATAAAAATTTGGACGATGATATCATAAACGAGGCTGTTAAAATTTGTGGTCTTGCTGGCACACCAAGCCAAAAACTAGCCCTTGCAAGAAGGATAGTAGATCTTAAAGTTGATCCGCTTCAAAATGAGCTAAAAAAGATAAATTTAGACGAGTACGAGCAAAAAAACGTACTAAATTTAATGTATAACTACGTTAGAAATTTATATGAAAATCTGCACTCAGAGCTTATAAAAAAAGCAAAAGAAGAGAAAATTTTAGATCAGTTTAATCAAGCTTTTGTAGAAGCAATACACGAGCTTGGGCTTAGCCTAAATGCGTGGCAAATTTCATGGCAAGATCGCATTATCGACACTACAAATAAAGAGTTTGAAGCTAAATTTAGTGATCTTGGTATGGCAAATGAGTTTATCACTAAAAATGCTTTGTTTCAGTGTGATGCTAATGGCGTAAGAGCTGATAGAACTTACGGCGCAGTTTGTATGGAGGATGAGAAATTTAGCTTTTTGCCTTACGCACTTGCCTTTAAAGATGAGGTTAGTGAGCTTAAAAAAGTATTTGAAAAAAATCTTGAAATTTTAAGAAATTTAGCCAAAAATGACGAGCAAAAATCTTATGTCAAATACCTTGAAAAGCTACAAAATGCCTTTTGTGAAGAAGATATTACAAAGGTGATAAACGCTTGGCAAGAGGCTGAGATAGCGTGGATGGATGTAAAAGGTCCGCTTCAGCCAGGCCATCCACTAGAATACTACGAAGATGCATACACGCACGCGGTTGCGCTTGAGTGGGATATCAGGCTTGTTGATAGCGAGGGCATAGATGAGCATAATTTTAAAGAAAAAGTGGCAAAAACTTATAAGAGTGTTTGCGAAAAGATAAAATTTGATAACGCTGAGACAAATAGGGCAGTTAGTGAAAATATCGCTAGAACGCAGCTTTATATAAGCGTGCCGATGATTTATTACGGTGCCGAGCTAAACGGGCTTTTTAGCGCTCAGGTCGTGCCAAACGATGAGAGTGTTAGCGCAAAATGTGGCAAGAAAATTTTTGCCTTTGTAAATCACGTCTATGAAGGAGCAAAGGCAAAGCCTTTTATGAAGCTTGGGGCTGAAATTTTTAGCAAGGAATTTTTAGATTTTGGTAGAGAGATTTTATTTTTAAAGCCAAAAATTTGGAAAAAAGTCTATGAAATCTCAACGATCGGTCATGAGTTTGGGCACATTCTCTTTATCGGACTTGATACCGAGATGAGCATGAATAAAAGTGGCGTCTTTAAATTTATAGAAGAGTACAAGGCGACGACTGGCGGGTTAGTAAATTTCTTCTTGCACGAAGAGGCGGAGTATAAAATGGCCGTCTTTCACGAGCTGATCGCCCGTGCGGTTGGGCTTATCGCATGGCGAAAGGTCGATGAGGTGAGGGCTTACTACTGCGAGGGGCTCATACATCTTAGCCTACTTTTTAGAGCTGGAGCGCTTAAATTTGATGGCAAACTAAGCGTGGATATGAGCGAACAAGCTTACGCTAAATTTAAAGAAATTTGCTTAGAAAACTACTACGATCTAGCGCAAACATACGCTAAAAAAGATGATGCGAGCACATTTTTAGAGAAATTTTGCCAAAAAGATGAGCTAAGCTATCTGCCAAAAGATGAAGAGTGCAAGAAATTTGTTGAGCATTTTTACGCTAGATACGAAGCTATCGGCAATGACGTAGATGATAGTGGTGAGTGGCAAAAGTGGCAAAGTTTAGCCAAAAAGGTAGAGAAAGATAGATAAAGACGAAACATGATAAGTAAAATAAGTAACGAAAATCAAGTATCTTTTTTATTTATGTTAATACTTTTTTGTGTATATGTTGTTAGTTATTTTATTGCTAGTAGTTTTTATAATGGCATAATTACTGCTCTATTTGATTTTATGATCACATTATTTATCTTTTTAAAGCTAAAAGAGACAAAAAATTTAAAAACATATTGGATATATATATTATTAGGCCTTACTTGCTGGGTAGCATCAGACACTATGTGGATGCTATATGATAAGGTTGATTTTCTTAAACAATTTCTCCCTAAAGTCAATTTTATACAAATCTCATACTTGGTCTCATATTTTATGTTTGCATTTTCTGCTTTTTATATTTTGATCAAAAATTTGAAAAATTTATTTTTAATGCAAGTATTTGTGGACTCAGTCTCTATTTCCGCAATATATTTTAGTTTTATGTGGTTTATGATTTTTAATAGAAATTTAACTCAAGTTTTAAGTCAAAAAGATTTTTTTAATCTAAGTTACATCGCCATAGATTTATTTATGTTTTGTACTTCATTTGTTGCGTTTTTTTCACTCAAATTTTCAAAAAGAAGACTATCTATACTTTTATGCTTGATAGCACTTATTGTAATAAGCACTTATGATGTTTTTACCACTACAATGGATTTTTGGATAGATGAAATATCCTTTTCTGGATACGACATTGTATTTAAGAGTTCATTTTTTATGTTGTTTGTTGCTGCGCTTCATTTAAGAGAGGGTGAGGCAAATCTAAAATTTAGGGCACTCAGAAACGATTTTGATAAAATTTTAATACAAAAGCTATTTGTTTTCGCCGTATTTTTGATGATTATGATCTTGTACTCTTGGAAGATAAATTTGACATGGTTATTTTCTATTTTAGTTACTTTGCTTGCATACGGGGCATTATCTTATACATTTTCTAATGTTAGAAAGATGGATATTTTAATTAAACGTGAAATACATATCAAAAAAGTATTAAATAATCAGATAGAAAGTAAAGTAAAAGAGCTTGAAGAGACAAATAGGCACCTACAAAGGATCAGTAAATATGATTATCTAACAAATGCTCTAAATCGCCAGTATTTTATCGCAAGGCTTGAAGAGATGATAAAGTCAAAGGCGCTTGGCGAAAAGATAGATATTTATAGTATTGACATAAACCATTTTAAGGCGATAAATGACTCGTACGGGCATTATATCGGCGATGATGTAATAGCAAAGTTTGCTTTAAATATTGAGTCAATATTGCCACCAAACGATTCCTTATTTGCAAGATCTGGCGGCGATGACTTTATTGTTGTTGTCAAGCAAAATGAAAATGTACATTGCAGGGAATTTTTACGCTATCTACTAAAAGCTATTTCAGAGCCAATAGTTATAGATGATTATAAAATTGTACTTGATGCAAAAATAGGGATTAGCTCGACACAAACTAGTGAAATTTTGGCTGATGATTTTATCATGCAATCAGAAGCAGCACTAGAAGCAGCAAAAAAAGACGCATCTGAAAAGTATGTTTTTTATAATGATATAAAAAGCATGATTCAGGATAGAAACTATATAGAAATATTGCTAAATAGCATAAGCTTTGATGAAGAATTTGAGCTAAAATTTCAGCCCCAATATCTAATAGAAGGTAAAAAAATAGTAGGAGCAGAGGCTCTTGTTAGGTGGAACTCTCCTATAAAAGGTCCGGTAGATCAATCAAAATTTATCCCAATAGCCGAACAAAGCTCTATTATCAATGCGATAGGAAAATGGGTGGCAAAAAATGCTATAAAACAAATGGCCTTTTGGAATGAAAAATATAATACAAACCTAAAAATAGGTATAAATATCTCACCAAAACAGATTGATAATATAAATTTTGCATCTAAATTTTTAAGCTATATAGATAGATACGGCATCGATCCATCTTGTGTAGATGTTGAGATCACTGAGGCTAGCCTTGTCAATGCCGAAGAGATGATGCAAAGTGCGTTATCCGAGCTTTCAAATAGAGGAATTTGCATCTCCATAGATGATTTTGGTACCGGTTTTTCATCGATGAATTACATCAAAAAATATCCTATGAGTCGTCTAAAGATCGCTAAAGAGCTGATAGATAATATTGCTAAAAATGATATAGATAAAGACGTAGTAAAAAGCGTTATAGCTTTGGCTAAAAATGTGGAGCTAAAGACTATTGCTGAAGGCGTCGAAGATGAAACCCAGCTTGAAATTTTAAGAGAGCTTGGATGCGATGAGGTGCAAGGGTATCTTTGGGGCAAGCCAATGAGTGCAGAGGATTTTGAAAAGCTTATAATAAGTGCTATTTAAGCACGCTCTTTGCGCTAAAATTTTCAAATTTCAAAATATCTTTATGGCAAAGTTTGGCCAGCTCATTTATCATTTTTGAGCTAACTTCATCTTTTGGGATTATTAGATGAATTTTTTCTTCTAAAAAAATGATAAAAATATTTTTGAGTTTATAAATTTCACTAACTTCATTTAGGCCAAATTTTTCATTTTCTTTGGGTTCGTTTTCGTAATAAGCCAGAAATTTCTCATTTACTTCAAAATTCATTTGCTTTTGAACGTCTGAAATTTCAATTCTTTTTAATGCAGCTATGCGACTTCTTTTTAAAAAAATAGGATAAAAAATGATCCAAAATATAGCAAAAACAGCCCCAATAACAGTAAAAATTTTACTTTTTAATAGCATATCAGCAACAAAACCAGCTATGATGGCTTCAGTAAATATCATAAATGTGTTTATAAAATACTGCTTTCTTGCCGCCCTTGAGAAAAATAAGATAAAAGATTTATAATCTATTAAATTTTGTCCATTTATGACGATATTGCACTTCATAAGATACCTTTGTGAATTTTAAAATTTTTGGGAAATTATAACCAAAAGCAAAGTCAATTTTTGTATAATTTGGACTATTTCTTAGGAGAGGGACACTATTTTTTTAATATCAAAATCATCTATAACTGGTATGCGAAAATGGATTTTAATTGCAGTTGTAGTGCTATTCGTATTTGCACTATTAGCATCTTTACTAGACTATAATCTAATTGGAAAAATATCTATTTTGCTTAGTTTCTTTATAATAACTTTTGGCATTTATACTTCAATGGATAAAGTAAAAACCAAAATAACGCATTGGCTTGCAATATGTTTTGGTGTTTTTTTATGGTCTATTTGCGATGCATTAATGGTGTTAAATCAAGATATACTATTGCGGACTCATAGTTCTTACGCGTATCTTGATGTATTTTTTATGTTGCCGATGATATCTATTTTAACTGGCGTTAGTATATTTTTGTATTCAAAATTTGTAGCCAGCCAAGAGAAACTAGCCATCATTATGGATAGCATAAGTGTCTTTTTTTTAATAGTAATTTTAATATATGGTATTTTTGACGAAATAGATATTTCATCGATGATAAATAATGGATCAAATATCGTTTTTCTCTCTATTGTAGCCATAAATTTTCTTATACTTTTTATTACTTTAAGTGAGATTTTTACAAGTAGTTTGCTTCATATAAAAATTAGCGGCTTTTACCTTATATCGGCTAGCATTTTATTTACGATGCTAAATTTATTTATTTTTTATAGCCAGATCTCAAATGTAAATTTTGGCCATAAAATAGATTTTTTATATATCGTTCCTTTCTTTTTTTTGATGATAGGAGCTTTTCATTTAAAAGCTAAAAATGAATATGTTACAAATACCGATAAAGATATCTCAATAGGATCAAAATGGCTACCAATAATAATAGTTTTGCCTTTGCTGTTACAGGAAGATCTAACATCTTTTAGTGCACTTATCTCACTATTTATCTTGGTTGTAAATGCTATTGTTAATTACTACGTTAAAAGCTCTATTGCAAGTAGAAAAATATTAGATTATGAGAGAAATCTTCATAGAGAGATGGAAAAGTCGATGCATGAGCGGACCAATGAACTTATGCTCGCAAATTTAAGGCTTCAAGATATGTCTGAGAAAGACTATCTAACAGATCTTGGCAATAGAAATTTTATAGTAAATGAGCTTGAGAGAATGTGTAAAAGCATTTCTGAAGATGAGGAAATCGCAGTTTATTATATAAATTTAAGCCGTTTTAAAAGCATAAATACATCTTACGGGCATGAAATAGGCGATAGAATTTTAAAATTAGTTGCAAAAAGGATACTTGAAGTTTGCAATAGACAAGAGGCCATAGCAAGGATTAGTGCGGACGAATTTATCGTATTAGCAAAAATGGAGATAAATAGTCATACAAAACGCTTAAATCTTGGTATTGCCTTAAAAGA
The DNA here is from genome assembly GCF_902460415.1 of Campylobacter concisus. Lineage (GTDB taxonomy): Bacteria > Campylobacterota > Campylobacteria > Campylobacterales > Campylobacteraceae > Campylobacter_A > Campylobacter_A concisus_Y. The sequence goes on along the minus strand of NZ_CABPTY010000001.1, from coordinate 655,936 downwards.
TGCTATTGAAAAGCCAATTCAAATAGATAGATATCATTTTGGGCTTAAGTGTATAATAGGCATAGATGTAGCAACAAAAAATAGCATGGCAAATCCAAGAAATATTATAAAAAATGCAGATATGGCAATGTATTACGCCAAGAAAAATCCAGCTTTAAATCCTATGGTTTATAGTGATAAAATTAGCAATGAAATGCACCTAAGCTCAAGTATCGAGATCGCGCTTAAAAAAGCTAATTTGCAAGAAGACCTTCATGCATATTTTCAACCAATATTTGATCTAAAAATCGAAAAAATGATCTACGCAGAGGTTTTTTTATATTGGAAATCAGAAAAATTTGGCTTGATGGAAGCAAGCAAATTTATGAAAGAAGTCAATATAAATAGTGATATCTTAAACGATATTTGCTCGCTTTTGGTTTCAAAGACCATAGGGTATGTAGATAGATGGCAAAAAGAAAAACTCTTGATACCAAAAATAAGCATAAATGTTGCGCAGATTCAAAGTAAATCAGAAAAATTTGTTTTAGATTTTGTTTCTAGCTTACGCTCGCATCATATAAATCCAGAGCTTTTTGAAATAGAATTTGGCGAAGAAATATGGACAAATAATTCTAAAACGCTTGATAAAATTTTTTCTATTCTTAAAGAAAATAATATAGACGTTTGCATAGATAATTTTGGCTCTGGATATACTTCATTTATTTACATTAGAAAATACGGTGTTAAGCGTATAAAAATAGCAAGTGAATTTGTTGCTCAAGCATCAAATAGCAAAATAGATGCACAAATCGTATCTGCAATTATCGATTTAGCAAAGGCAATGAAGATAAAAGTTGGTGCAAAAGGCATAGAAAGAGAAGAAGACATTTGTTTCTTAAAAGAGCTTGATTGTAATGAAGTGCAAGGACTTTTCTTATCTCGCCCTATGAGTGCAGAAGAATTTGAAGACCTTGTAAGACAAGATCCTCAAATGATAGCTAAAGTTTAAATTTCAGCCTTTATCTCTTCGTTTGATTTTACGACCATGCCTGAGCCATGGATCACGCTTGGAACACAACTGGTGCAGATATCAACTTCTTCGCCATTTTTATGAGCGTGGATAAAAACTGCATTTGTATCATCACTGCTTTTTAGTCCGCAAACATTGCAAGCCACTAGATCTTTTTCTCTCATTTTTTCTCCTTTGAAATTTTTTGCTAATTTTAGCTCCTAAATTTTATACATAAAATGATTTAAGTCAAGCTTGTCTCGTGGCATTTAATAATTTTTTGTTATAATCCTTTAAAATTTTTAAAGGCCTAAAATGAATGAAAGAACGATTATTTTAGAGATGTTAAAGATGCAGCAAAGCCTAAATGATGAGACAAATGGGCTTGGCTGGGAAAATGGTTATACTAATAAAAATAAATTGATCAGCTGGAGACGTTGCATATATATGGAGTGCGCTGAACTTATTGATAGCTTTGCTTGGAAGCACTGGAAGAGCATCGATGCTAAGACTGATGAGCAAAATTTGCGCATAGAAGTTGTTGATATTTGGCACTTTATAATGAGCCTAGCTTTGCAAATTTATAAATCAAAACAGCTTGGAGATATAGAAACTTTAGCTGATGATATTTGCCAATCAAGCGGTTTTAGTGAGTTTTGCAAAGAGCCACTAAAGATCGAAGACGAGAGCATTTATGAGATAATGAATGATGTTGAGATGCTTATACATGAGTGCAGCGGGTTTGACTACGATATATTTGATATTTTAAAAATTTACTTCTCTATGTCTTTAAAATGCGGCGTAAATTTATACTCACTTTATGAGTGCTACATCGCTAAAAACGTACTAAATCGCTTCCGTCAAAATAATGGCTACAAAGAAGGTAGTTATAAGAAAAATTGGAACGGACGCGAAGATAACGAAGTGATGAGTGAAATTTTGTCAAATGGCGTTAGTAAGATAGGTGAAATTTACGCAGCACTTGAGCATGAATATAAAAAGGTGAAATGATAAACCTTCTTCGCCTTGGTTTTAAAGATTTTTTTACAGCCAAATTTATAGCGCTATCCATCTTGCCACTTTGTCTTAGCATTTTTAGTCTTGCGTGGCTTACGATTTGGGGCGGTGGTGAGATATTTGACCTTTTAAATGATAGCGCTAAAAACGAAAATTTTGCCTTTTTAGAGACAAACTCGGCACTCTCTTTTATCGCTATTAAAATTTTAAGTTTTAGTGCTACTAAGTGGATAGTTAGTATACTTTTTTATATTCTGAGCACCTTTTTAACGATCATCATTAGTATCGTGATTGCCCTAATCGTAGCTGGCTTTTTAACGCCGGTTGTGGCTAAAGAGATAAACAAAAGGCACTACAACTACGTGCTTAAAAACGAGGTTAGCACGGCTAGAGTGCTAAAGGTGATGATGATTGAGATCATGAAATTTCTTGGGATATTGCTCGTTTGCCTACCGCTTTTATTTGTACCAGTCTTAAATTTTTTCATCATAAACGTGCCATTTTTTTATATCTATTACAAACTTTTACTGATAGACGTTGGCTCAAACACTCTTGATAGTGATAAATTTGAGCTAGCACTGCTTGAAGGTGGCGGGATAAAATTTATAATTTTTACACTTTTGTTTTATCTAATATCGCTTGTGCCGCTTGTGGGACTCTTTTTTCAGCTTTACTTTGTAATAGTCTTGTCGCACCTCTTTTTTGGGAAAGAAGCACTTGTAAAAATTTAGAGCCAGAAGGCCCTAAATTTAAGCATAGTAAGATACTTTGTTGCTCTCATCAAGTAATGTGTCAAATAGCCTTTTTGTGGCACTTAGTAGATTTTTGTTTGCATCATTTTTAGCCAGAAGCTCGTCAAACATCTTTAGCATATTGTCATTTATAAAATTTTTGTGATTTAGATCTTTTGCGGTAGGCAACATTTGCTTGATCTTGTTTGAAAGATCACTTATGCTTTGGCTGCTACCAGCGATCTTGTCGCCCTCTTTGACGTTTTTCATAAATTCATCAACTTGTGGGCGAATTTGCTTCATCGCCTCTTCGATCTCTTTCATATCTTGCTCGTCTATGCCGTTTCCTTTATATAAAAACTCATAGCCGTATTCGTGCGTGAGAGTAAGGCTTCTTTGGCTTGAAGTACCATTTTTCTGGCTTGAAAACTCCAAACTTTTGTTGTCATACATCGAAAAGCTTATCTCATCGCCTGAGCTAGTTTTCATCGAAAAGCTCATGTTGTTGTAGCTTCCTTGAGAGTAAAAATTTGTTTGCATTTTTAAATCCTTTTGAGGCTAAATCGGCAAATTTTTAATTTCATAAAGCAAAATTTTGTAAAATGCGTCAAAAAAGGACGGGCGATGTGTTGTTTTGGGACTAGGATCTTTTTGCTTATGCTTATCACTGTTTCAAGCTTTGGCTTTGCTAGGCTCTACCCAGTTTTACCGGTCGTTGGTTACTACTTAATACTTGCAAATTTACTTGCCATTTTTATGTTTTCACTATTTTTTAAAGGGCTTTTACCAAGCTTTGTAAAAGTAAATGCGATTCACTATTTTTCGCTAATTGGTGGCTTTTTAGGAGCATCTTTGACGATGCTTGTTTTTAAAAAAGTTGCAAAAGATAAATTTACTTTAGTAGAGCTTATTATTTTTACGCTTTGGGTGCTAATAATCGCCATAGTCATCTTTAAATTTCAAACCATTCTTGATATTTTTAGGGGAATTTAGATGGATGAGAGGATAGTTAAATTTCTAAAAAAGATGCATCTCGCAAGTGTCTGCGCCATTGATGACGAGGGTCAGCCTTACGCTTTTAGCGCATTTTACGCCTTTGATGAGCTAAATTTTAGCCTTTTGTTAGCTAGCTCTGATGAGAGCTCACATGTTAAATTTTTAAAAAACTCAAAGCTTGTTGCTGGCACGGTCGCTCTTGATACAAAGATCGTTGGTAAGATAGAGGGCGTACAGTTTCAAGGAGTGATGAGAGAAGCTAGCGCAAGTGAGCGAGAGATTTACTTTAAAAGATTTTTTTATGCAAAAGCAATGGATCCAAAAATTTGGTGCATAAGCCTTGAAAAACTAAAATTTACAAGTAATGTTCTTGGTTTCGGCAAAAAGATAAAGTGGGAAAGAAGCGATAAAATTTAGACGTTAAGCTTATATAAGCTACAATCATTGAAAAATTAGAAAAAATAAGGAGAATCTATGAAATTTAGCGGAAAAAACGTACTAATAACAGGTGCAAGCAGAGGTATCGGCGCACAGATCGCAAAGACGCTTTCAAATATGGGCTTAAAAGTGTGGATAAACTACCGTTCAAAGCCTGAGATAGCAGACGCTTTGCAGGCCGAAATAGAGCAAAATGGCGGCAAAGCTGCAGTGATAAAATTTGACGCAACAGACGAAGATGAGTTTATAAAAGGTATAAATTTGATAGTTGATAGCGACGGCGAGCTAAGCTACCTCGTAAATAACGCTGGTATCACAAATGACAAGCTAGCGCTTCGCATGAAAACTAGCGAATTTACAGATGTGATAAATGCAAATTTAACTTCAGCTTTCATAGGATGCAGAGAGGCTTTAAAAGTGATGAGTAAAAAACGCTTTGGAGCGGTCGTAAATGTCGCATCTATCGTTGGTGAGATGGGAAATGCTGGACAAGTGAATTATTCAGCCAGCAAGGGCGGACTAATCGCCATGAGTAAGAGCTTTGCAAAAGAGGGCGCAAGTAGAAATATCCGCTTTAACAGCGTAACTCCGGGCTTTATCGAGACTGATATGACGCATGGACTAAGTGATGAGGTGAAAAAAACTTATAGTGATAATATCCCGCTAAAACGTTTTGGCAGTGCTAGTGAGGTGGCCGAGGCTGTGGCATTTTTACTAAGTGATCACGCGAGCTACGTGACTGGCGAGACGCTAAAAATAAACGGCGGACTTTATATGTAATGAAATTTCAACAAGTTTTGAAATTTAAAATAAATAAAAGCGTAAATATTATAAGATAACAGACATTTTTTATAAGGAGACCTTAAATGGCAGTATTTGAAGACGTAAGAGACGTAGTTGTAGAGCAACTAAGCGTAGATCCACAAGCGGTAAAACTAGAGTCTAAAATCATCGAAGATTTAGGCGCTGATTCACTTGACGTTGTAGAGCTAGTTATGGCTTTAGAAGAGAAATTTGAAGTAGAAATTCCTGATAGCGAAGCAGAGAAATTAGTAAGCATTCAAGACGTTGTAAATTATATAGAAAAGCTAGGTAAATAATTAAAATTTACACAGTTTGATTTAAGGAGATGTATTGAAACGAGTCGTTGTAACTGGTATAGGCATGATAAACGCACTTGGCCTTGACAAAGAGAGTTCTTTTAAGGCTATTTGCGAGGGTAAAACAGGTGTGAAAGAGATCACAAGCTTTGATGTAAGTGACTTTCCTGTTAAAATTGCTGCCGAGATAACTGATTTTGATCCAAATAGCATTTTAGACGGCAAAGAGGTGAAAAAAGTAGATCGTTTCATACAGCTTGGCATAAAAGCATCTAATGAAGCTATGGCTGATGCGAATTTTAAAGAGTTTGATGCTCATAAATTTGGCGTTAGCTCGGCAGCTGGCATAGGTGGTTTGCCAAATATTGAAAAAAATTCAATTACATACTTTGAAAAAGGCGTAAAGAGAATTTCGCCATTTTTCATCCCATCTGCACTTGTAAATATGCTAGGTGGCATAGTTTCTATAAATCACGGACTTAAGGGTCCAAATTTGTCTAGCGTAACAGCATGTGCAGCAAGCACTCATGCGATATCGCAAGCTGCAAAATGCATTATGATTGGTCAAGCTACAAATATGCTAGTTATCGGTGCTGAGTCTACTATTTGTGGTGTAGGTATAGGTGGCTTTGCAGCAATGAAAGCACTATCAACTAGAAATGATGAACCAAGTAAGGCGTCAAGGCCATTTGACGCAAATCGTGATGGTTTTGTAATGGGTGAAGGAGCCGGTGCGCTTGTACTTGAAGAGTATGAGTCGGCTGTTGCAAGAGGTGCTAAAATTTACGCTGAAGTAGTTGGATTTGGTGAGAGCGGAGATGCACACCATATCACATCACCAACACTTGAAGGTCCATTAAGTGCGATGAAACAAGCACTTGATATGGCAAAAGGTGTAAAGATAGATTATGTAAATGCGCACGGTACTTCAACACCTGTAAATGATAAGAATGAGACTGCGGCACTAAAAGCGGTTTTTGGTGACAAATGTCCACCAGTTAGCTCAACAAAAGGTCAAACTGGACACTGTCTAGGTGGTGCTGGTGCGATTGAGGCTGTTATATCTATAATGGCAATGAGAGACGGTATTATCCCTCCAACAATAAACTACGAGACTCCTGATTCAGAGTGCGATCTAGACTACGTTCCAAATAAAGCTAGAAAAGCTGATATAAAAGCTGTTATGAGCAACTCATTTGGCTTTGGTGGAACAAACGGCGTCGTAATATTTAAAAAGTTGGATTAAGATGTCAAATTATTTAGATTTTGAAAAAAGCATAAAGCAAATTGATGAAGATATAGCAAATGCTAAGATCAGAGGCGATGAACATGCTGTTGAAATTTTAAATAAGAATTTATCCAAAGAGATATCAAAAGTATATAAAAATTTAAACGAATATCAACGTTTGCAACTTGCTCGTCATCCAGATAGACCATATTCTATTGATTATATCAATGCGTTTTTGATTGATGGATATGAGATTCATGGAGATAGAGCATTTAGAGATGATCCAGCAATAGTTTGCTACATCGGCTATATTGGAGGCAAAAAGACTGTTGTTATAGGCGAGCAAAAGGGCCGTGGCACTAAAAATAAATTAAGAAGAAATTTTGGTATGCCTCATCCTGAGGGTTATCGCAAGGCTCTTAGAGTTGCAAAAATGGCTGAGAAATTTAATCTACCTATTTTATTTCTTATAGATACTCCAGGTGCATATCCAGGTGTTGGAGCTGAAGAGCGAGGACAAAGTGAAGCCATAGCTAGAAATTTATTTGAGTTTGCAAATTTAAAAACTCCAATAATTGCTGTTGTCATAGGCGAAGGTGGAAGTGGTGGCGCTTTAGCTATAGGCGTGGCTGATAGACTTGCTATGATGAAAAATTCTGTATTTTCAGTTATATCACCAGAAGGCTGTGCAGCAATACTTTGGAATGATCCAGCTAAACAGGAACAAGCCACAAAATCTATGAAAATAACAGCTGATGATTTAAAAAGTTTATCACTGATTGATGCCGTTATAGATGAGCCGATAAATGGAGCCCATAGAGATAAAGATGGTGCTGCAAAAGCACTTGCAAATTATTTTATCTCAGAGCTAGCTGAGCTTGAAAAGCTTGATATAAATGATCTTGTAGCAAAAAGAATAGAAAAAATTCTCTCTATCGGAGCATTTGAAGAATAAATTTATAGTCACAACAATTTTATAAGAATACTTATCAAATTTGTTTGTGGCATCATCTACCAAAATACTAAAATAATTTAAAAATCGATATAAATTTAATCGCTTTAACAGCCATAATTTTTATACTAGCTTTTATATCTTTAAGATTTAAACACTAAAATTGTTAATGTCAAATCTACATAAAGAGTATTAATGAATAAATTTCAAGAAAAATATATCACTCTTTCAAAAGAATATTATAAAAATAATGGCAATGCTTCTAGCATTGAGGCACTCTATCAGTTTAAAGAAGAGTTAGAAAATTGTGATGACATTTGTGCAAAGTATGTTTTAGTCGATGTTTATCAGCTTTTATCTATGAGAAAGAGTGCTTACGACTTACTTTTAAAAATACATGACAAAAGTGATAAAAAGCAGCTAAAGACACTTGGCTATCTAGTGCAATTCATTGACGAAAATGATAAATGGGCGCTGCCTCGCCCAAAAAGTAGAGGTCAAATTTTGGCTCAAAAAGATAAAGCCTCCACACTACCAAAATTTATCTATCATCCCAATCCTTTAAGAACCGGCGCATTTAAAGATGATATGAATATAGTGTGTGAGTGCTGCGGCAAAGATACTGAAGTTTATTATAACGGTAGCATTTATTGCGAGCAAGATATTTCGTATCTTTGTCCTACTTGTATTTCTAGCGGTAAGGCTGCTAAGAAATTTGACGCTACATTTGTGCAAGATGCTGACAAACTAAATACAAGTGATGCTAAAAAGGATGACGAACTTTTTAGAAGAACACCTGGCTACGAGAGCTGGCAGGGCGAGCATTGGATAGCTTGTTGTGATGATTATTGCAAATTTTTAGGTGACGTTGGTACAAGAGAGCTTGAAGAAATGGGTATAGCAGACGAGGTTTTTGAGGACTACGCAAAAAGAGCCGAATACGACGATAAAATGCTACGCGAATATCTTGTCAAAGCTGGCGATATTGCTGGATATTTGTTTCGTTGTTTGCATTGTAAGAAGTATCATATATACGTTGATGCTTGTTAAAGAGTAAAATATGGATATTTCAAAAATTTCTAAAGGTTGTAAAGAACGTGGACTGGATGAACTTTTTAAACTTTTATCGCCACTAGCAAGAAATGCCATAAGGATAGATGCGCAAGCTAAAAATGACGATGATATCGCCATTGGAGCGTCTAAATTCGGTGGCTTGCCAGATCTGCCAGATGGTTTATCGTGGCCTTCAAATGAAAATGGCGCTTTAAGTTTTGTGGCACAGATAAATTTTGCTGAAGCTAGCAAATTTGACATTGACTCACTACTGCCAAAAAGCGGAATGCTCTATCTTTTTTATGATAGAAATTTGCGTGTTTGGGGCTATGATCCTGCCGATAAAAATGGCTTTGCAGTGATCTTTTCTGATGTAAATGATGAGTCACTTTCTCGCAGGAGAGCGGAGAGCTTAGAGGGAGAAAATTCTACATTTAACGCGCGTTTGCTTAGCTTTGAAAATGAGATAAATTTGCCAAATTTACAAAGCTCGATTGTGCCATTTAGTAAAATTAGTGAAGCTGAGTGGGAGGCTTATCATGAGGTTATTGAGCCAAGCTGGCAGGCTAAAGAAAATAAGCTCCTTGGGCACTCCGATAATGTCCAAGATGGCATGGAGCTAGAGTGTGAGCTAGTTACAAATGGACTTAGCTGTGGTGATGGTAGCGCCTATCACCACCCAAGAATAGCGGAATTTGAGAAAAATGTTGCCCAGTGGCAACTACTTTTACAGATAGATAGTGATGATGAGGGCGATATGGACTGGGACGGAGAGGGCAGAATTTATCTATGGATAAAGAGGGATGATCTGGTAGCACGAGATTTTAGCAAGACGTGGCTAATTTTGCAAACGAGCTAAGACTGCTAAATTTATAAAAAATAAAAAACTAAAATTTGTAGAGAATTTATACTAGAGTTACCCAATAAATTTTTATCAGCATTCTTGGTGTGATTACCAAAGATTCACCGCCATTTCTGCCACTATCTACTTAAATATATAAAATAATCAAAGATGGTAATGCCCAAATTTAGGCAAAATTTAGTAAAATCCTTAAAAATTTTTAAAGGTAAAATATGTTTAATGGATTGATCCGTGAGATCGCACAGGTTGTTAGTTATTCGCAAAATATTTTAAGGCTAAAGGCAAATTTTCGTCCAAATTTAGGCGATAGCATTGCTGTAAATGGTGCTTGCCTGAGCGTAATAAAACTACATGAAGATGGCTTTAGTGTGGAGCTAAGCGCAGAGAGTAGGGCAAATATCGCGGTTGAAAATTTAAAAGAAAGAGTGCATATCGAGCCAGCGATGAAGCTAGGAGACCGAGTAGATGGTCATTTGATGCAAGGACATATCGATTTTATCGGTAAAATTTCAAATATCAAAAAGAATGAGAATGGGGTTGATTTCTATATCGACCTGCCGCGCGAGGCTATGAGCTTGATGTCAAATAAAGGCTCAGTGGGCGTCGAGGGCGTGAGTCTAACCATAAATGAAATTTTGCCAAAGGGTATAAGGCTAACAATTATACCAATCACATTTAAAGATAGCCTTTTTGGTACTTTCAAGGTCGGTAGGCGCGTAAATATCGAAAGCGATCTTTTGGCTCGATACGTAGCTAGGCAGCTTTTTTGTAAGCAAGATAGCACCCTTAGCTGGGACGATGTCGAGCGAATTTCTAGCCTTTATTAGGTGGATAAAATGCGTGAAAATTTAGAGATCGTCTTTGATAAAAATGGCGTATTAGCTGGCTTTACAAATAGATTTGGCGGTGTGAGTGAGGGTGCTTTTGAGAGCTTAAATTTAGCAGATCATGTTGGCGATGATCCGCTAAAGGTCGCACAAAATCGTGAAATTTTAGCAACGGCGCTTGGCATTATGCCTGTTAATTTAAAATTTATGAGCCAAATCCACTCAAATAAAGTGGAAATTTTGCAAGATTTTAACGATGATCTACCTCCGTGTGATGGTGTGATAACATCATTAAAAGACGTAGCGCTTTGCGTCTTAGTCGCTGACTGTGCGCCTGTTTTGATAATAGATGAACATCTTGGCGTAGTCGCAGCTGTGCATGCGGGACGCGCAGGTGTTACTAGTAAAATTTGCACAAATGCAGTGGGGCTGATGATGAGTGAGTTTGGTTGCTGTGCTAATAATTTACGCGTATTTATAGGCGCAAATATCAAAGTGCAAAACTACGAAGTAGGCAAGCTAGATCTTGGTGAATTTAACCGATATAAAAAAGATGGAAAATTTGATATAAACGCAGCTTTATTAGACGAATTTGCTAAGCTTGGAGTAGAGCAAATATCGCTAGATCTTCGCTGTACTTTTGAGAGAGATGAATTATTCTCATACCGCAAACAGAGTAGGACCGGGCGTTTTTGCGGATTTGTGATGAATAGAGTTGCATCAATAAATACTAAAAAATAAAAGCAAATTTTTAGCTTCATTACTTGCCTGTTAAAATTTGCCTGCTAAATTGTATTGAACGTTTTTGATATTTAATTTGATCTAAAAAATGGCTAAATATAATAATTTTTAGCTACAATTTGACATCGAATCTCAAAAATAACAACAAGGAAAATCATGAAAATAGGTAGAATTTTGACTGCCATTATGTTAACAGGAGCCTTTTATATGGTGCAAGCACACATGTTTTGGGTAGATGGAGCTAATGATGAAAAACTAGGAAAATTTATCGCAAATATGGGTTATAGCGACGATTTTCCAAAGCTAGAGCCTATTATGGCCGAACGCGTCCATCTTTTTGCGCCAATTACTGTAATAAGTAAAGATGGTAGCAAAAAGAAGCTTACACAAAGTGGCGAGAACTACCGCTACGAGGGCGAAAGATTAGACAAAGGCACATATATCTTACTAGCACAGCAAAATCCTATGTATTCGCTTAAAAAACGTAGTGATGGCAAGTGGCTAATAGACAAAACTAAGCTTGATCTAAAGGATCTAAGCGATATACAGATTTGCCGGCTGATGACGATAACATCTAAGAGAGTCTTAAATTTAGGTGAAATAGATGGCTTCGTAACTAAACCTGTTGGAGTTAAAATCGAGATCGTACCGCTACAAAACCCAGCGGAATTTAGAGTAGATAAGCCTTTTAAATTGCAGGTTTTTGCTGATGGAAAGCCGCTAGAGCGAGCCAAACTAACTGGTACTTTTGCTGGATTTTTAGACCATAAGCACGCATTTTACGGTATGACAGATGAGCAAGGCATCACTGAAGTGTTAGCTCTAAGGCCAGGTTTTTGGGTATTTGAGGTGATTTATGAAAGACCTTATCCAGATGCTACGAAGTGTTACAAAGAGACGTTAAAAACGACACTTAGTTTTGAGATAAAAGAATAAAAGTTTGATATAAATTTGAGTCCGAATTTATTATAAATTTTTTATAATCGCTTTGTAATTTTGAAAGTAGAGAAAGAATGCCTTACGAAAACTTTAAATCAAAAAATCCTCTTGTGCTAAAAATCACTACAAACGCAAGAAAATTTGGCGTAGAAACGCTACAAAACGAGGAGTTTGTAAGTATTCTTTTAAATGTTAAGAAGCTTGAAATTTCATCCGAACAAAGGCAAGCAATGGCAGAAATTTTTGCTAAGTTAATAAAAATCGAAGAAGACTCACAATTAAGTAAATAAACTTTAGTTTAAATTCATATTACTTTAAGTATAATCCCCCTTTATTTCACACACGACAATCCTAAATTTGGTTGTGCGAAAGCATTAATGGTCGTGGAGGATAAAACTAAATTCAAGGCAAAATGCCTAAAACAAGGAGAAACTCATGGTAACTATGAGAGATTTATTAGAGTGTGGCGTACATTTTGGTCACCAAACACGCCGCTGGAACCCAAAGATGAAAAAATTTATCTTTGGCGAGAGAAAAGGTATCTATATTATAGATCTACAAAAGACTATCCGCTACTTCCGCTACACTTACAACATTGTTCGTGACGCAGCTGCTGAAGGTAAGTCAGTGCTATTTGTTGGTACTAAAAAACAAGCTATCGATGCTATCAAAGAGTACGCTGAAAAATGTGGAATGCCTTATGTAAATCACCGCTGGTTAGGTGGTATGATGACAAACTTCGGTACTATCCGCCAGTCTATCCGCAAACTAGAAGTTATCGAGACTATGGAAGAAGATGGTTCGATAAATTTACTAACTAAAAAAGAGGCTTTGATGCTTCGCCGCAAAAAAGAGAAGCTTATCGCAACTCTTGGTGGTATCCGTAATATGAAAAGCCTACCTGATATGATATTTGTCGTTGATACAGTTAAAGAAAAGATCGCTGTTCAAGAGGCAAACCGCTTAAAGATCCCAGTTGTAGCACCGATCGATACAAACTGCGATCCTGATGTTGTTGACTATCCGATCCCAGGAAACGATGACGCGATCCGCTCTGTTCAGCTTTTCTGCCAAGAGATGGCTGAAGCGATCAACGAAGGTAAATCACTTCTTGAGCAAGATGGTGGCGAACAAGCTGCTGGCGAAGAAGTAAGCCAAGATGAGAAAGACGCAGTTGTAGCTGAGGCTATGAGCGAAGAAGACTTTGGCGAGGACGAAGAATAATGGAAATAACTGCACAAATGGTAAAAGAGCTCCGTGAATCAACTGGAGCTGGCATGATGGACTGCAAAAAGGCACTTGGCGAAGCAAATGGTGACATGGAAAAAGCTGTTGACATCCTTCGTGAAAAAGGCCTAGGCCAAGCTGCTAAAAAGGCTGACCGCCTTGCAAGCGAAGGCTTGGTAAGTGTTGAAGTTTGCTCAAAATGCAAAAAAGCAACTATCAGTGAGATCAACTCTGAAACTGACTTCGTTGCTAGAAACCCACAGTTTCAAGCACTTGCAAAAGACGCAACAGCTCACATCCAATCAAGCGGCATAAAAACAGTTGAAGAGCTAAATGCGAGCACTTTAAATGGTGTTAAATTTGAAGATTATTTCAAAACTCAGATCGCAACTATCGGTGAAAATCTTGTAGTGCGCCGCTTTGAGACTATTAGTGCTGACGATAAGGGCGTGGTAAATGGCTATGTTCACTCAAATGGCCGTGTTGGCGTACTTATCGGTGCAGCTTGCGAAAGCGCTGAAGTTGCAAACAAAGCAGCTGATTTTATAAGAAATTTATGTATGCACGCAGCTGCTATGAAGCCAAGCGTTATAAGCTACAAAGACCTTGATAAAGATTTTGTTGAGAAAGAATTTATCGCACTTCGTGCTGAGCTTGAAAAAGAAAATGAAGAGTTAAAACGCCTAGGCAAGCCACTTCATCACATCCCTGAGTATGCTAGCCACTGCCAGATAGGTGATGCTGAGCTTGCAAAAGCTACAAAAGCGATCGAAGAAGAGCTAAAAGCTGAGGGCAAACCTGAGAAAATTTGGGATAAGATCATCCCTGGTAAGATCGAGAGATTTTACGCTGACAACACAGTACTTGACCAACGCCTTACACTTTTAGGTCAGTTTTATGTAATGGACGATAAAAAGACTATCGAACAAGTTATCGAAGAGAAGAGCAAAGAGCTTGGCGGTAAGATCGAGATCGTAAAATACGTTCGTTTTGAGCTTGGTGAAGGCTTAGAGAAAAAAGTAGATGACTTTGCTGCAGAAGTTGCTGCTCAAATAGGCTAATGGAAATTTTAAGAGCGTCTAATCTAGGCTTTGCGTATGATTATACGCTCTTTAATAATATAAATTTAACTCTCAATCAAAAACAAAGCATCGCGATAACCGGCGTTAGCGGTTGTGGCAAATCAACGCTCTTACACATACTTTCAACACTTTTAAAACCAAATTTTGGCGAGGTCATCTATCAAGATAGATCGATCTATGAGCTTTCTCAAAACGAGCTTTTGGCCATTAGAAGGCTTCATTTTGGTATTATTTTCCAGTCACACTATCTTTTTAAAGGATTTAGTGCTTATGAAAATATCGAGCTTGCAAGCATCTTATCTGGCGAAAAAATAGAAGAAAAAGAGCTTGAGTCGCTTAAAATTTTAAATGTGATAAATCAAAAAGTTGGTGAGCTAAGCGGTGGTCAGCAGCAACGTGTTAGTATTGCTAGAGTGCTTACCAAAAAGCCAAAGATCATCTTTGCAGACGAGCCAACGGGCAACCTTGATAAGCAAACAGCAAATGAAGTGATGCAAGTTTTATTTGACTATATAAATGAAAATAACGCTGCCCTTGTTCTAGTAACTCACGACAACGATCTAGCAGCTAAATGCGACAACTCATATAAGCTTGAAAACAAAGAACTTATACAGATTTTTTAAATTTTGAAGATTAAAATTTACTATTTTGTCTTTTAGTATGTTTGTAAATTTAGTCAATTTATAATATAAATTTTTATTAAAAAGCTTTATATAATAGGTAAAATTAGGTAAGACTAAATTGCTTGCCTGATTAATAGAAAGTTTAGACTACCCACCAACATGTTTTGTATTATTCTTATCAGCCTTTTGTTTTAAAAATTCCTCTTCTTCTTTTGTAGGGTTATAATCATCTTTTAAAATTTTTTCTTAGTATCAATCTTTTGCTCAAGCATCTTATTTTCATAAATTTTTATATATTGGCTTCCAGTATTCAAGGTAATTTCTAAAGCCAGCGCTATATCCTGCATTATAGTGGTAGCTTACACATTTTAGCTCTTTATCACTGCCAAGAAGTTTTTTATAGTGGGCATACATCTTTTGAGCTTGTGCTGATATTTTATTGCTATCTATCACATTTGTATGACAGCTAGTGCAGCCATTATCACCTATCTCTTTAAATTTACTAGGATCATCACCTTAATTTTGATGGAAATCAATACAATCAAAGCTTAGATACTCGTGATGAGACTTTAGCTTATGTTTGGCTCTTAGCTCGTTGGAGACTACTATTTTTGTTACGTTTAGATCGTTATTTGTATGTCAGTACTAATCTATTAAGATAAATTAATATAAAAAGTGTGTCAGTGACTACCAATGCGTTATTCTAAAAGAATTTATAAGCGAATAGTCGGACTTTATAATTAGAGAAATTTTGCACTTTATGATAAGAGAGAAGGACTTTAAATTTCTTCTTTGATTTTTTTGTAAAGTTCTAAAATCTCATCTTTTTTAATAATAAAACTATTTTTATTTGCTATTAGATAAGCTGAGCTTTGTATGATATCACCAGCGATCTTTAGCCCATTTTGTTTCATGGTTGAGCCAGTTTCGACTACATCAACTATCGCATCGCTTAAGCCAACTAATGGTGCAAGTTCGATCGAGCCATAAAGCTTAATGATCTTTACAGCTACGGCTTGTTTCGTAAAATAATTTCTTGTTATATTTGGCATTTTTGTGGCTATTTTTAGCTCTGGCTGGTTTAGATCTAGTTCAGAGTCGTTTTTTATGCCAATACAAACTTTGCACTGTCCGATTTTTAAATCCAGTAGCCTTACAACATTTGGCTTGTGCTCTTCAAGTACGTCGAGCCCCACTACACCAATATCAGCCGCACCTTCAGTGACATAAGTTGGGATATCTTGGTTGCGAACCATTAAAAATCTAAAATTTCCTTCTTCAAGGATTAATTTTCTATCTTCAAATAAAAAACTTGAACCAAAAATTTTTCTAAAAATTTCTAGTGTTGCCTCGGCTATTCTTCCCTTTGGTAGTGCTACTGTTATCATATTATCATATCTTTCTTTTCAGTTATTAGCTTTTGCATGGCACGAAAAACTAGCATCTTGTCGCAAATAGCATTTTTAAAAAATTTTGACAAAAAATCGCCATCTCCACCAGTAAAATAGACTTTTTTATCACCGGCTAGCTTATCTAGTAGAGTTATTATTGGTTTAATAATGCCATAACTCACGGCATCAGCTGTTTTTTGTGGTAGTGCATCTATGTCAATTTGTGAATTTATAGTAATATCAAGTCGTGGCGAGATACTTTTGTAGGCGTTTAGCATACTTGAAATGCCTGGCAAGATATATCCTCCAAGATGGATAGAATTTGCCATAATGTCAACTGTTATGGCGCTTCCAGCATCAACGATTACGCCATTATTTATAGAGTAACATGCTGCGATTCTATCTACACCTAGACCCTGATATATCGTATCAATAGTAAAAAATGGTTCTAGATCCACAAACATCTTATTATCTTTTAAAATATTTAAAATTTCATCATTTACGGATATAAAATATACTTTTTTTTCTGGCTTATAGCTTTTAAACTCAGAAATTTTCATACGTGAGATTTTGCCATCTTCTAAAAATGTAGCGTTAGTATTGCCTATATTACACAAAATCATAACATCGCCAATTATTGTCTTGTAGTTCTTTTAAGGCTTTAGAACAAATTTCTGAGCTATAAAATATAGTTTTTTTTCTTAGATTTGTTTGGAATTTCATCTCTATTTTTTTAGAAATTTCTTCAAGCTCCAAAGCCTCTTTACGTAGCAATCTACTTTTTGCTTTTCTTAAAAAGATAAGACTATAAAAGCTCTTATTGTCCACTCCCCAAAAGATATCAAGCGTCTTTTTTGTACTAAATTCACTTGTATTAAGTGCTTTGATATCTTTTAAAAGGATTTTTTTGGCTTCAAAAAGCTCCCAAATTTTTTGGTTCATTGCCCTAAATTAACAAGTTCATTATCATAATAAAAGGTATCATTGCCCATAAAGCTTTTATCTTTTATCTCATCGCTAAATTCATAAATTTCAGCTCCACTGAGGTCTAAATTTGTTTTTATAACGTAGCCTGTTTTTTCGATTATGTAGAGCTTATTATTGATAATAGTAGCTGCTGAGAAGATGGCAAATTTGAAATTTACTTTATTTTGCTCTTTTAGCATAAGATTTGTTCTTACGATCGTACCATCTTTTTTAAAGATATAAATTTCATCGTTATTAACTAGTACATCTTTGATCTCACCGTCATAATAAACCGTTTGACTTGGGTTAATGACGATTAGTTTTTTTGCTGTTGCTGCAATTAGATTATCGCCCTCAACGCCTAAGAATATGATGTTATTAAAGAAATTTTCAGAGCTTACGACCACGTCACGTAAAATTCTACCAGTCTCTTTTTGTACTATATAAATTTTGCCATCTAATGCCGGATAAACGATAAGCGAGCTCATAAAAAATGGTGCTACGACCCTTGAATCAACCGCTGCTATATTAGACGAGCTATATTCCATTATTGTTGTTGCGGTATTTATGTCTATTAGATAGATGTGGTTTGCCGTGCTGATAGCTGCTAATAGGTTTTGATCAAGAGAAGCAGCAACGATTGCTGTTGGAAATTTATTGCTATAAACGCTGTGTCCACTAGGATCTGTCACATTTAGATCGCCATTTATACTAGCTGATATGATAAAGCCGTTGTTTTCATTTAAGAAATTAAAATTTTCAGGCAACTTGATGTTTGTATTTAGACCGTTTTTGGTGATGATATTGCCGTTGTCAAGAGTGGCGCCATTTGCATTTGCTGATTTGATATAAGATGGCATATCTTTTGACAAAGAAATTTTGCCAGAGGTTTGAGCTGGCTCGAAATATTGTCTTTTTGTGCCACATCCGCTTAAAACTAAAGCCAAGGCAAAAGCCAAGAAAAGAGTAATTTTTTTCATTATTTTATTCCCTGATAGTGTTTTAAATTTTTAACTAAAGTTTGAAGTTGAGAGTCGAGTGAAATTTTATTAAACTCATCATTTGCTTCTTTGATTTTGTTTTGTTTTAAAAGCTCAAAACCTTTTAAAAGTGTGCTATATTCGCTTAAAATCTGAGTGTTTGCATTACCATTTTGTGAAAGAATGATATCTTTTACTATAGGATTTACTTTTAAATTTGCAAGTTCACTAATGCCATTTGTCTCATTTTTATCAAGCTTTTGCTGAAGTGAAAAAAGTGCATATAAATTTGGTTCTTTTTCTTTTAAAATGCTTAAGGCATTTGCATCGTTTGGATTTAAAATGAGCTTTGAGTAAGCCAAATTTGCATCTTCAATTCTATTATCATTTATTATTTTGTTCGAATAAAATCCAATAATTGCAATGACGGCAACGATAATGGCAATTATCATAAATTTTTTATACTTTCTAAAGAAACGCTCACCTTTGATCATGCTTTCTAAAAACTGTTCTTGAGCACCAATCTCTTGTTTTATCTGTGTTAGATCTTCTTTTATAGCCAACGCTTTTCCTTTATTTTTAAAAAATTTTAATTCGCAGATTTTAACATAATTAAATTAAAACTATCCCAAAATTAAAGCTTGAATGTGATATAATGGCTCAAAATTAATTAATAAGGTTACTTATATAATGCAAATAGATGATACTCTTTTAAATAAATTAGAAAAACTTTCTGCCTTACAAATCAGTGATGAAAAAAGAGAAGAAGTAAAAAAACAACTAAGTGAGATTGTATCTTTTGTTGATATTTTAAACGAACTTGATCTAAGCAGCGATGAAGCTGTAGTTAGCTCTATAAAAGGTGGCACACCTTTAAGAGAAGATGAGCCAAGACCAAGCGATGTGATTGATACGATCTTGAAATACGCTCCTTCGCGTGAAGGGCATTTTTTTGCTGTACCAAAAATAATAGAATAATGGTAAAAATATGGATCTAATCGAACAGCTTCAGGCAAAGAATTTAAGTGTAAAAATACCAGAAGATAATAGCCTTAATAATCTTGCTGGCGATATAAAAACACTTTTAAAAACTGTTGTGAGTGATAAGGCAAGCGATCTTCACCTTGTTTCAAGATCTGAGCCGCAAATAAGAGTAGATGGTGCTTTAAAGCCTATTGATTTTGGCGTGCTAAGAGGCAAGGATATAGAGAATTTATGTTTTGCTTTGATTACTGATGAACAAAAAAGTGAACTTGAGAATAATAAAGAGCTTGACTTTGCGATCGAGCTTCCAGATATTGGTCGCTTTCGTGGCAACTATTACTATACCATGAATGGTGATTTAGCTGCTGCTTTTCGTATAATCCCAATCAATATCCCATCTCTTGATGAGTTAAATGCCCCACAAATTTTTAAACACATTATTAAGCGTGAAAAAGGTCTTATTTTGGTTACTGGACCGACAGGAAGTGGTAAATCAACAACTCTCGCAGCCATGCTTAATGAGATAAATTTAAATTATAGAAAGCATATTATTACAATTGAGGATCCAGTCGAGTTTGTGCATAACAATAAAAAAGCTCTATTTTCTCATAGAAATATCGGCACTGACGCAACTTCTTACTCAAGGGCTCTAAAATCTGCGGTTCGTGAAGATCCAGATATCATACTTGTAGGCGAGATGAGAGATAGGGAAACGATTTCAACGGCTATTACGGCGGCTGAGACCGGACACTTAGTCTTTGGTACGCTTCACACAAATTCAGCCATTCAAACTATAAATAGGATCGTTGATAGTTTCGATGGGAGCGAGCAATTACAAGTAAGAAATATGCTTAGTGTTTCGCTAACTGCTGTCGTTTCACAAAGCCTGATCCCAAAGATAGGCGGTGGAAGATGCGCGGTGCATGAAATTTTAATAAACAATATGGCTATCTCAAACTTGATACGTGAAAACAAAATACATCAAATTTACTCTCAGATGCAGCTAAATCAACAACAAACTGGTATGAGTACGCAAACCCAGGCTTTGATGAAAGTACTAAAAGAGGGTAAGATTACAAAAGAAAATGCGCTAGCTTATTCAACTAGCCAGCAAGAACTTCAAAATTTAATAGGAACTATATAATGGATTTAGTAACGTGGTTTGATATTATTATTATTGCTCTTGTCTTGATGCTTGGCATAAAAGGCATATTAAATGGACTTATAAAAGAAGCTTTCGGACTTATTGGACTTATCGGCGGCTTAATTATAGCTAGCAGGTTTTCAGATCTATCTGGTGAGTTTATAACTAAAAATATATATAAATTTGAAAATCCTTCATTTTTACAGTTTGTTGCATTTATCTCTCTTTGGCTAGTTTTTTGGCTAGTTTGCTTACTAGTTGGTAAATTTTTATCAAAAATAGTTTCAGTAAGCGGACTTGGTTTTTTGGATAGACTTGGTGGATTTGTTATGGGAAGTGGAAAAATTTTCTTAACATTTTCTGCAGTAGTTGCTGTAGTATCTGGCACTTCGCTAAATAATATAATTGCTCCTTATTTTGCGAACAGTAAAGTTTATCCGGTTTTGATAGAAACTGGCAAATGGATAACAAATCTTGATGTAAAAAATATCAAAAGTGAGTTAGATGAGATAGTGGCAAGACCAATGGATACAAATAAAACTGATGCATTTATCTCAATGGATGCAAATGCTAGTGTAAATACCGACTCTAATATCACAAAAGGGGAATAAAATGATAGAAAATTTAGAATATGATGCGTTGCTTGAGAAATTCAAAAGAGTGCTTCGCGACAATGGTTTAAAATACACGAAACAGCGTGAAATTTTACTAAAAACGCTATATAACAATGGCGAACACTTTACTCCAGAAAGACTTTATCTTTTTATAAAAGAGACACACCCTGAGCTAAATATTGGTATCGCAACTGTTTATAGAACACTAAATCTACTTGAAGAATCAGAAATGGTGACATCAATCAGCTTTGGTTCACAAGGCAAAAAATTTGAGCTTGCCACAAAGCCACATCACGACCATATGATATGCAGAAAGTGCGGCCTTATCATAGAATTTGAAGATCCAATGATAGAAAAAAGACAAATCAGTATCGCAAAAGATCATGGCTTTAAACTAACTGGCCATATGATGCAGCTTTATGGAATTTGTGAAAAATGCTCAAAAAATAATATAAAGGGAAAGTAAGGTGATATTTGACAACCAACATGAGATTCAACGACTACAAAGCATAGACGAGCTAAGAAATTTAGGTATTAATCCATATCCGCATTTTCTTAGAAGAGATATGAATATCTCTAAATTTAGACTAAAATTTAACTACATTAATGATACAGAAGAAAAAAAGGCCGAGGGTCAGCTAGTAGGTCTTGCAGGTAGAATAAAACTAATTCGTGATGCTGGAAAAGCGGTTTTTGCAAATATCGAAGATGAAGATGGAAATTTACAAATTTACTTTAGCAATAAAACGCTTGATCCAGAGTGGTTTAAAATCGTTAAAAAATACGTAGAGATAGGCGATATCGTCTATGTCAGAGGTTATGCATTTATAACAAGAACTGGCGAATTTTCCATGCATGTAAGCGAGCTTAGCCTTGCTTCAAAGTCGATAAGTCCACTTCCTGAGAAGTATCATGGTCTAGTTGATGTTGAGACAAGATATCGCCAAAGATATCTTGATATGATAATGAATCCTGAAGTTAGAGCTGATTTTAAAAGACGCTCAGTGATTATAAGTACGATTAGAAGATTTTTTGAAGAAAAAGGCTTTTTAGAAGTTGAAACTCCGATGCTACACCCAATAGCAGGCGGTGCAAACGCCAAGCCATTTATCACTTTTCACAATGCCCTTGGAGTAGAGAGATATCTAAGGATCGCACCTGAGCTATACCTCAAACGCCTTATAGTAGGTGGCTTTGAGGCTGTTTATGAGATGAATAGAAATTTTAGAAACGAAGGTATGGATCTTACTCACAATCCTGAGTTTACAAGTATAGAGTTTTACTGGGCATACCACAACTACCACGATTTAATGGGTATCACAGAGGATCTTTTTAATGTCATTTTAGACAAGCTAGATATGGAAAAAGTTGTAAATTTTGATGGCATGGAAATTGATTTTAGTAAGCCATTTAAGCGAATAAGCTACAAAAAAGCTCTCGTTGAGATCGGCGGACTAGATGAGAATATCATAAACGATAAAGATAAAATTTTAGCAAAACTAAGAGCTGATGGCCTTGAAGCAAATGAGAAGCTTGATCTTGGTCACTTGCAGGCTGAGCTATTTGATAACTATGTAGAGAGCAAGCTTATACACCCAACATTTGTTATTGATTATCCGATTTCGATCAGCCCACTTTCAAGAAGAAGTGATGCAAATCCTGATGTGGCTGAGAGATTTGAGTTATTTATCGCTGGTCGCGAGCTAGCAAATGGCTTTAACGAGCTAAATGATCCAATTGATCAATACAACCGCTTTAAAGCGCAAATCGATGCTAAAAACGCAGGCGATGACGAGGCACATGAGATGGACGAGGACTATGTAAAAGCCCTAGGATACGGCATGCCACCAGTTGCAGGTGAGGGTATAGGCATCGATAGGCTCGTGATGCTTTTAACGGATAAAAAATCAATACGTGATGTTGTGCTCTTCCCAGCGATGAGGCCACTTAAAAATGAGATAAAGGAGAATGAAAAATGAGTTTGCAAAGCTATGATAAGGACATTTACGATCTAGTAAATTTAGAGTTAAAACGCCAATGTGATCACCTTGAGATGATCGCTAGTGAAAATTTTACATATCCAGAAGTTATGGAAGTAATGGGCTCAATCCTAACAAACAAATACGCTGAAGGTTATCCTGGCAAGAGATATTATGGTGGCTGCGAATTTGTCGATGAGATCGAGCAAATAGCGATCGATAGATGTAAAGAGCTTTTTGGATGTAAATTTGCAAACGTTCAACCAAACTCTGGCTCTCAGGCAAATCAAGGTGTTTACGGCGCTTTACTTAATCCAGGCGATAAAATTTTAGGAATGGATCTAAGCCATGGTGGACACTTAACACACGGCGCAAAGGTAAGTAGCTCTGGCAAGATGTATGAGAGCTTTTTCTATGGTGTAGAGCTTGATGGCCGTATAAACTACGATAGGGTCATGGATATCGCAAAGATAGTAAAACCAAAGATGATCGTTTGTGGCGCAAGCGCATACACAAGAGAGATCGAGTTTAAAAAATTTCGTGAGATAGCCGACGCTGTTGGGGCGATACTCTTTGCAGATGTTGCTCACATTGCTGGTCTTGTTGTTGCTGGTGAGCATCAAAGTCCTTTTCCATACTGCGATGTCGTAAGCTCAACTACGCATAAAACCCTAAGAGGCCCAAGAGGCGGTATCATTATGACAAACAACGAAGAGTATGCTAAGAAGATAAATGCCTCTATTTTTCCAGGCATCCAGGGTGGACCACTTGTTCATGTTATCGCAGCAAAGGCAGTTGGCTTTAAGCACAACCTTAGCCCTGAGTGGAAAATTTACGCTAAACAAGTAAAAGCAAATGCTAAAAAATTAGGCGAAGTACTAATAAAAAGAGGCTTTGACCTAGTGAGTGGCGGTACTGATAACCATCTAATTTTAATGAGCTTTTTAAATAGAGATTTTAGCGGTAAAGACGCAGATATCGCTCTTGGAAATGCTGGAATAACGGTAAATAAAAATACAGTTCCAGGCGAGACAAGAAGTCCATTTATCACAAGTGGTATACGTGTTGGTAGTCCTGCGCTTACGGCTCGTGGTATGAAAGAGGCTGAGTTTGAGCTAATAGCAAACAAAATAGCTGACGTTCTAAGCGACATAAACAACACATCTTTACAAGAGAAGACAAAAGCTGAGCTAGTTGAACTTGCTCATAAATTTATAATCTATGATAAAGCGACATTTTGATGCAAAGTATTGATACGGCACTTATAAAGATTATTACAACTCACTACTATATCAAGCGTGATACGATCGTTAATAAAATAGAATACAGGGGTAAAATTTTCTTTGATAAATTTGAAAAGATAAATGAGCCACTAACTTATAGTGTCATGAAAGAGCATGAAGAGGGCAAGTCCGTTATCGCGCACTCTTTAATAAATGCATACGATAAAGTTGAAAATATAGTTTTTGACTATAACGGCAGAACCCCTGATAGATTTTGGCATAAAGCACAGCTTCTTCTAAGAGAAGAGGGCTTTATAAATTTTACAGCCTACGAGAGCAAGACGCCAGGGCATCTGCACCTTTATGTGCATAAAGGTCACACTACGTTAAATGAGGCTTGTCAGCTGGCAAACGTGCTCAACGCAAAGCTTTCACAGAAGCTACCTAAAGAGTGGAGAATGTTTCCAAATATCGATATGCCAAAAGAATTTAATATACTAACTTTACCTTATAAGCTCTATCAAAAGGAGCGTGGGGCAAGTTGGTCAAAATATATGTAATTAAGGATAAAAAGTGGAAAACGATGAGTTAAAAGATATTCTTTTAGAAAGAGATGATGACGCAAGAGGATTGAAGCTAAAAAAACTTCTGATATTTATAGCAGCTCTTATTATACTTTTTTTGATCATTGTAGTGGCTATGAAGCTAGTAAATTCAAGCGATCCTTCACAAGCGCAAAATGAAGCTGATTCAAGACTAGTGCTTCCTCCAGTACCAGCTGAGCAGCCAGTAGATAGACAATCTCCGATAGCTGATACAAATTCAGACAATAAAAAAGGCGATACACAGCTCTTTGAGCAAGTACCGATCGTGCCTGAAAATAAGCAACAAGACGAATTTGAAGATATGATCAAAAAGCTAAAAGATAAAGAAAATAATAAGCCTATTTCTAAAACTGAAGAGCCAAAAGAGATAGTTAAGCCTATCGAAAAGCCTGCTGAAATACCAGCAAAAAAAGCTGAGACAAAGGTAGATGCTCCAGTTAAAAAAGTCGAAAAAGTAGTAGCTACTGATAAAAAGAGTGAGGCAAAACCAGCTAAGACTGAAAATAAAGTAGATAAAAAGATTGAAAAAAAGGCTGAAACCAAAATAGATAAAGCAGACAAAAAAGCTGAAGTAGCTAAAACTGAACCTGCCACAAAAGGCTCTTATGTTCAAGTATTTGTGACTAGTAAATTTAATCCAAATGCTGAATATATGAAGAAGATCGCTGCTAAGGGATATAGCTACAAAACTATAAAAGTTGGTGAACTGACTAAAATTTTAGTTGGCCCATTTGATGAAAAAATGCTTCAAAAAGCAGTAGGCGATATTAGAAAAGATATCAATAAAGACGCTTTTATCTTTAGAGCAAAATGAAAACATTTGCAGTCTTTGGAGATCCAATAGCTCACTCGGTATCTCCGAGGCTGCACAATAAAGCCATTGCAGACCTGGGCTTAAAAGCACTTTACACAAGAGTCTTGCTAAAAGATGGCAGTGAATTAATCAATAAATTTAAATCCTTAAAATTAAACGGTGCAAACGTAACACTTCCACATAAAGAGTGGGCTTTAAATTTAGCCGATGAAGCTTCAGATATAGCCCGTAAAATAGGCTCTGCGAATACGCTTGTGCTTGAAAATGACAAAATTTATGCGTATAACACAGATGCACCTGGATTTTTAAAAGCAATAAAAAATTTTAAAGATGTAAAAAAAGCTATTGTTCTTGGAGCTGGCGGTACTGCAAATGCCATAACTTATGCATTAAAAGAACAAGGTGTTGATGTTTGCATACTAAATAGAAGCAAAGATAGGCTTGAGAAATTTAAAGATGAGTACAAATGCTTTAGTTGGGATAACTACGAAGAGCAAAAATTTGATCTAGTCATTAACTCGACCTCTGCTGGCTTAAAGGATGATTTTTTACCAGCACCTAAAGAAATTTTAAAAAGCATTTTTAAGGATGCTAAATTTGCATTCGATGTGATTTATGGCAAGCAGACACCATTTTTAGAAATGGCCATGCAAGATAATCTTAGCGTAAAAGATGGCGCCGATATGCTTTTATATCAAGCGGTCTTAGCACTAAATTTATTTTTTAACAATACACTCGATGAGTCAAAGATCGAGCACTCAATGAGAGAAATTTTCTATCTATAATAGCCACCAATATTTATTTTTGTAAAAATTTATGGCTTGTAATAAAAACATTTTGATTAAAATTTTTATTGAAAGTAATTAGAGTAAATATAAAAAGCAGGGAAAATCCCTGCTAAATTTTACTATTCGTTTGTTTTGATATAAGCGTAGTCTGAAATTTTAGTCCATTCTCTTGCTTTTTTAAGGAAAGCTCTTTGAGACTCAACGATCTCTTTAAATAACGGATCTTTAGCACTCTCTTCATCAAGAAGCTCATTTGTGGCTTTTTTAAGAGCTGCTATTACTTCTGGTGGGAAAGATTTTACTTGGATGTCTGGATACTCGCTCTTCATTTTATCCCAGTACTCGACATTTGAATAAAATACTTTTGTATTTGCATCTCTTGCTACTTCTGCTGCAGCTGCTTCAAAGATCGCTTTTAGGTCATCTGGAAGTTTTTCGTATGATTTTTTATTAAAGAAAAACTGAGTCTCACCGTTTGGCTCTTGCCAGCCTGTGTAGTAGTATTTTGCCACTTTGTGAAAGCCAAGTGCCATATCATAAGCTGGGCTAACCCATTCGACTGAGTCGATCGTTCCCATCTCAAGAGCCATATAAAGCTCACCAGTTGGGATAGTATTGATGTTAGCGCCAAGTTTAGCGTAAATTTCACCACCAAAGCCCGGAATTCTTATCTTTAAACCTTTGATATCATCTAGTGATTTTATCTCTTTTTTAAACCAGCCACCCATTTGCATGCCGGTATTTCCAGCTCTAAAAATTTTGATATTGTATGGATCGTAAACTTTTGCCTCAAGCTCCTTACCACCGCCAAATTCATACCAAGCTGTTTGCTCGTCAGTATTCATCATAAATGGAGTTGCTGTAAAAAATATAGTTTTAGCATCTTTGCCTTTATAATAATAGCTACTTGTGTAGGTAATGTCGTATTGACCGCTTTTAGCAAAATCAAGCATTGCAAAAGGTGATTTATGCTTTGATGGATAATCAATCCTTAGCTCAAGTCTGCCATTACTCATCTTTTCAACTTTATCCTTTAGCTCTTTTGGCACATCACCAAGCACTGGCATAGTGCTCTCCCATGAGCTAGCAAGCTTTAGCTTATAAACTTTATCATCTCCCATAGCAACGCAAGCAACAGCTGCTAAACCAAGAGACGCTAATAAAAATTTATTCATATCTTCTCCTTTGAAATTTTGCCTATTATACAAAAAATTACATTATTAAAATGTGTTATAATCGCAAAAATCAAATTTATGGGGCATAAAATGATAAAAAAGACAAAAATCGTAGCTACTTTGGGGCCAGCAAGTGATAATGAAGAGACAATGGAAGCGATGGTAAAAGCGGGTGTTAATGTCTTTCGTTTAAATTTTAGCCATGGGACACACGAATACCATAAATCAAACATTGACAAGATAAGAAATATCGAAAAAAAGCTAAATAAAAGAATAGGAATTTTACAAGATATCTGCGGCCCAAAGATCAGAGTTGGCAAGCTTAGTGAGCCATTTTATCTAAAGGCTGGTGATGAACTTAGTATCCATGCCGATGAGATCGTCGGTGAAAAAGTGGAAAAAGGAATTTATAAAGTAAGCCTAAATCAGCCTCAAATTTTACCTATGCTGAAAGTTGGCGAGTATGTCTATCTCTATGACGGCTCTATAAGAGCAAAGGTTGTCAGCGAAGGTAAAGAAATAGTAAAAACTATCATTGAAAATGATGGAATTTTAAACTCAAATAAAGGCGTAAATTTCCCAAATACAGCCCTTGGCATAGAGATCATCACACAAAAAGATAAAGAAGATATGAAATTTGGCGCAAAGCATGGTGTAAATTTTGTTGCTATTAGCTTCGTGCAAGATGCAAATGACGTAATAAAGGCAAAAAATATCTTAAAAGAATTTGGCTCACGTGCTGCCATTTTATCTAAGATCGAGAAATTTGACGCGGTTGAAAATATAGACGATATCATCGCAAAGAGTGATGGTATCATGGTAGCTCGTGGCGATCTTGGCATAGAAGTGCCATTTTATAAGGTTCCAACCATTCAAAAGCTCATCATCAAAAAGGCAAATGCAGCAAGCAAGCCGGTCATCACAGCAACCCAGATGATGCTAAGCATGGCAGAGCATGAGACTGCCACAAGAGCGGAGATCAGTGACGTAGCAAACGCTGTATTAGACGGTACTGATGCTGTTATGCTAAGTGAGGAGAGTGCGATAGGTAAAAACCCAGTCGCAGTCGTAGAGGCGATGAGTAAAACGATTATCCAAACTCAAAGCATCTATCCATATAATAAATTTGATGAGTTTGACTTTTTTGACGAGACTGATATGGTGGCAAGTAGCGCCGCATCTCTTGCTGTTCGCATAAAGGCAGATGCATTAATCTCGATCACTGGCTCAGGAAAATCGGCTATAAAATTAGCTAGAAACCGCACAAATATCGACATCATCGCAGTAGCTCACGATGAGCAAACAGCACATATGCTTACCCTTGCTTGGGGTGTTACACCAGCGCTTGTACTAGAAAAAACAAAGCTTAGCTCACTTTTGGCAAATGTCATGAAAAAGGCGTATGAAGAGGGATATGTTGAACACGACAAGACTTATCTAGTAACCGCAGGTCACCCTACGGGCGTTGAGGGTAGCACGAACCTTATACGTATCATCAGACGCGATCAGCTCGACTATTATTTGGAGCTTGCAACTGAGTAAATTTATACTCTCTTGTTAATTTTAAAATTTTGCTTGCTCGTAAGAATTGACTGCTAAGATTTGCCTGACACTTGCTCGATAGCAAAACGCATGCACCTTGAACTTGTCAGGATAGAGGGATTATTAAGGGAGAATGGAGTTCTTTTGCTTTGCTAGCTCGCAACTGCAAGCAGACCGTAATTTAAGCTCCCTTCTCTCTTAATAAAAGAACAAAAAATATATGCTGTTTTATTTCTGTAAATTTTAAAATCTTATCTCACTCGCATTATCAGGCTACTAAATTTGGAGCCAAAATTCTCCGTTCATGAAATTTTAAAATTTGTGTGAAATTTACTTGTAAAAATTAGGATATATAAAATTTATTTTGAAAGAATTTGTGACGTCAAAATTTAACATCACAAATTTAAATTTATTTTTTCTTTTTCTTCTTTGGCTCATCGCCTTTAAACCAGCTTTTTATCTTATCAAAGACGCTTTCATCGGTATTTGATTTACCTGATTCTATGCCAAAGCTAGCTTGAAGTTTATTTAAAAGCTCTTTTTGCTCATCGCTTAGTTTTTCAGGCGTTTGAATAGAAATTTGTGCTACGAGCCTACCTTTTTTGCGCGAATTTACGCTTTTGATACCTTCATTTTCAAAGATAAATTGCTGCTTATCCTTCGCTCCAACAGGTAGTTTTAGCTCAGTTTCTCCTCGAAGCGTTGGAATTTTTATACTTTCACCAAGTATAGCTTGCGTGAAAAAGACAGGAATTTCTAAATAAACATCGTCGTTGTGGCGAATAAAATGCTTGTCTTCTTTGACGTTTATGCTTACATAAAGATCGCCTTGAACGCCGTTTGTACCGATATTGCCTTTGCCAGCTACTCTCATTCTCATGCCGCTATCAACGCCCTCAGGGATAGTAATCTTTACAGTTTGTTGCTGGATTTTATAAGCTTTTGCGTTACAATCGTGGCATGGTTCGCTTATTACTTCACCGCTTCCGTGGCAATATGGGCACTCTTGGACGATATTCATAAAGCCATTTCCGCGTGTTATCCTGCCACTTCCGCCACAGTGCTGGCAAGTCTTGCTCTTGCCATCTTGACTGCCGGTTGCATTGCATGTTGGGCAAGGCACTTTTTGATCAAATTTTATCTCTTTTTCACAACCAAAAATAGCTTCGTTAAACTCCAAATTTATAGGAATTTCAAGATCGGCTGAGTATTTTTCTGAGTATCTTTTTCTCTGCCTAGAACTACTTGCAAAACCGCCACCAAAAAATGAGTCAAAAATATCTGAAAGGTCAAAATCAGCACTAAATCCGCCACCGCTACCAAATCGACCCTCAAGGCCTTCTTTGCCATATCTGTCGTAGATAGAGCGTTTTTGCTCGTCGCTTAAAACTTGATAAGCCTCATTTATCTGTTTAAATTTTAGTTCAGCCTCTTTGTCGCCAGAATTTCTATCTGGGTGATATTTTAAAGCAAGCCTTCTAAAGGCTTTTTTGATCTCATCTCCGCTTGCATTTCTTGAAATTTCAAGGATTTCGTAATAGTCAAATTCCACATTTTTCCTTGTTAATTAAGCTTATTTTAAATATGGGATTTTACCCAAAAAAGTTTAAATTTAAAAAAGAATTTACATTTTTGCCGTATAATCTCTACTATTTTTAATAAAAAGGATAATTCATGGTTAATGTTTTAATGATAGAAGACGATCCAGAATTTGCGCAAATTTTATCTGAATATCTTGATAGTTTTAATATAAAAGTTACGAATTTTGAAGATCCATATTTAGGACTTAGTGCTGGGATAAAAAACTATGATTTGTTAATACTTGATCTTACTTTGCCGGGCATTGATGGGCTTGAGGTTTGTAAAGAAATTCGCCAAAAATATGATATTCCTATTATCATAAGCTCAGCTAGAAGTGATATTAGTGACAAGGTTGTTGGACTTCAGCTTGGTGCTGATGATTATTTGCCAAAACCATACGATCCAAAAGAGATGTATGCTCGTATCACAAGTCTTATTAGAAGATACAAAAAGACAAATGAAGTACAAGAAGAGGTCGTTGATAGCGCATTCAGGATCGATGATAAACGTCACGAAATTTACTTTAACAATGAGCCATTAGCTCTTACTCCAGCTGAGTATGAAATTTTAACTTATCTCATTAAGCAACACAGCTTTTCAGTATCACGCGAACAGCTAGTTTATAACTGCAAAAGCCTAAAAGATAAAGATTCAAAGAGCTTAGATGTTATTATCGGACGCCTTAGATCAAAAATCGGTGATAGCTCAAAAGCCCCAAAACATATATTTTCAGTAAGAGGCATAGGATATAAGCTTATCGGATGAAATATTCCATAACTACGAAGATAACTATTATCTTTGCCATCGCTTTCTCGCTGATGTGTTTGCTCTTTGTGACATTTGCAAACATTCAGCAAGAAAGTGCATTGGAAAAACTAAAGGATAGACAAATAAGTGCAATGAACTATCTTGTTGCACTATATGAACGTGGAAATCCACCAAGAGATCTAGAACACTATTTTAAAAATTTTTACCTAGAATATGTTGGAAATAAAAATTTGGCTACATCTGTTGCTACAAATGGAACCGTTATTTTTACGCAACACACACCTCTTGGTATAGTCCAGTCGGTTAATTATAAAGGCGATTTGTATCTGCTTATTAAAAACCCATCTTTTCAGCTACTTCTTGAAAGCAACGACGCAAGACACGTAAATGATCCACTTTGGGTCGCATTTTTGATAGTTTCGGCCCTTCTCATCTCACTTTATGTTTCTGTTCTTAGAAGTCTTTCGCCGCTTAGAAGGCTTAGTAAAGACATTAGGAAATTTGCCAGTGGAAATATGGAGATGGCGATGACGGCTAAACTAAATGAAATTGAGCAAGATGAGATCGGTCAGGTCGCAGTGGAGTTTGATAATGCCGTTTGTAAGATAAGAGAGCTCATCCGTTCAAGACAGCTATTTTTGCGTGCGATTATGCATGAGTTAAAGACTCCTATTGGCAAGGGGAGGATCGTCTCTGAGATGGTCGCAAATGAGACTCAAAAGATGAGACTTATCAATGTATTTGAGCGACTTGAGATGCTGATAAATGAATTTAGTAAAGTTGAACAGCTCCTTTCTAAAAGCTACGCGCTAAACTACCAAGAGTGCCATTTTTCGCTTATATTAGAGCAAGTACAAGATATGCTTATGCTTGATAAATTTGAAGAGCGAGTGAGCTGTGATATCAGGGACGATGTCATATTAAGAGTGGATTTTCAGCTTTTTAGCTTGGCGATTAAAAATTTGATAGACAATGCCCTAAAATACGCAGAGGATAAAAAGGCGATACTAATTTGCGATAGCGAATTTATCGCAGTTAAAAATTTAGGCAAAAAGCTAAATCATCCGATTGATTACTACAAACAAGCTTTTGTGCGTGGCGATAAAGTAAGCGCAGGAAGTGGCATGGGGCTTGGACTTTATATCATTGAGCAAATTTGTCAGATGCAAAAATTTGAGCTTGCTTACGACTACGAAGATGGTTATCACGTTTTTAAAATTTTACTTAGATCAAAGGCAAAACGAGTATGAAAAGAGGCTTAGAAAAATTTAACGAGTTAACTGAGTCTTTTGCTAAGTTACCAGGTGTTGGTAAAAAATCAGCTGCAAGGTTTGCCTATTTTGTCTGCATGCAAGATAGCTTTGCAGGGCTAAGGCTCGCACAAAATATCGAAGATGCAGTGAGGTTTATCAAACGTTGCGAAAGATGTGGCGGACTTAGCGAAAATGAAATTTGTGACATTTGTAGCGATGAGAGTAGGGATAGTGAGGTTATATTGCTGGTTGAGAGTCCAAAAGATATTCTAGTTTTTGAGCAAAACGGAATTTACAATGGGCTTTATTTCGTACTTGATGAGATAGACGAGGATGCCATAGAGAGGCTACGAAATGCGATCAAGCAAAATGGTTCAAAAGAAGTCGTCTTTGCCTTTACGCCAGGACTAAATTCCGATGCACTTATGCTTTACGTCGAGGATAAGCTTGACATGAGTGAAATTTCATTTAGCAAGATTGCTCAAGGCGTACCAACTGGTGTAAATTTAGAAAACGTCGATATGCTCTCACTTTTAAAGGCCTACGAGAGCCGTACAAAAGCCTAATTAAACTTTCTTTTAGTTATAATTTTGCCAAAATTTATAGAAATTTAGCCAAAGCCTAATCTATGCTAAATTTAAAGGATAATAGGTTGATTTTACTCATAGATAATTATGATAGTTTTGTTTTTAATGTTGAACAGTATGTAAAAGAGCTTACCGATGAAGAGGTTAGATGTGTTAGAAATGACAAGATTACACTTGCTGAGATAAAAAAGCTAAATCCAAGTAAGATAATCTTAAGTCCAGGGCCAAAGCACCCACAAGATAGCGGAGTTTGTTTGGAAATTTTAAAGGCTGATCTTGGCGTGCCAGTGCTTGGAATTTGTCTTGGACATCAGGCTATCGGGCTTAGTTACGGTGCAAAGATAAAAAGACTAGATGACCCACTTCATGGCAAAACATCCTTTATTGATGTAAAAAATAAAGAGCCGCTTTTTGCTGGGCTACCTGAGCGCTTTGAGGTTATGCGCTACCACTCGCTCTATGTCGATGAACTCCCAGCTGGGCTAAGCGCTGATGCAGTGAGCGATGATGGCGTAGTTATGGCACTTAGCGTAAAAGATAAGCCAATCTTTGGCATTCAGTTTCACCCTGAGAGCTACTTCACGCAATACGGCAAAAAAATTGTTGAAAATTTTGTAAATTATCAAGCAAAAGATGAGGTCAAAGAGCCTAAAATCCGCTCACTTAAGCCATATCTCATCAAGCTTCAAGAGAGCATACCACTTGATGATAGCGACTTTGAGCAAATTTGCGAGATAATAGCCAGCAAAGAGTATGAGATCGTGCAGCTTTCAGCCCTTTTGGTGCTTATAAGCGAAAAGAGCCTCTACCCAAAAAGCCTCGCTGCGCTTGCAAAAAATATCCTAAAATACTCGCAAACTTACCGCGATGACACGCCTATGATCGATCTTTGCGGCACAGGAGGCGATGGTTTTAAGACGATAAATATCTCAACAACTGTGGCATTTATCCTCGCAAGCCTTGGCGTAAAGGTCGCAAAACACGGCAACAAGGCAGTTTCAAGCAAGTCGGGCAGCTCTGATGTGCTTGAAATTTTAGGTGTAAAAAGTGAAAAATCACTGGCAAAACAGCGCGAAAATTTAGCTAGTAAAAATTTAGCCTTTTTCCATGCACCATTTTTCCATCCGCTAGTGGGTGAGGTGAGAGAAGTGCGCCAAAGACTTGGCATAAGAACCGTATTTAACGTGCTTGGACCGCTTTTAAATCCAAATTTAAACCTTACAAATCAGCTAGTTGGCGTCTATCACAAACCAGTGCTAAAACTCTACGCCCAGACGCTTAAGATCCTTGGTAGAAAGCACGCTTTTGTCGTTCGCGGCGATGACGGACTAGATGAGATCACGCTTTGCAGTGAAACAAGCGTTGTGGAGCTAAAAAATGGCGAAATTTTTGAATATAGCATCACGCCAGAGCAGTTTGGCTTTAAAAGAGCGCTTCACAGCGATATTGAGGGTGGCACACCTGAAGAAAACGCCAAAACCTTGATACGCACGCTAAAAGGCGAGGAGCAGGGGGCGAAATTTGATATCGTGGTCTTTAATGCGATGTTTGCACTCTACGCAGCTGATGGCGCAAATAATCCAGACGAGGCTAAAAAAATGGTGCTAGAGGCGATAAATTCTGGCAGGGCATATAAATTTTATGAAAAGTTTATAAAGGCATAAGTGTAATGGCACTAGTTAAAATTTGTGGTATCAAAACGCTAGATGAGGCGAGTGCGGTTTGTGCTTTGGATGTTGATTTTATCGGGCTGATATTTGCCAAAAGCAAAAGAAAGGTCGAGCTAAATTTAGCCAGGCAGATAGTGAAATTTGCTCACAGCAATGGCAAAAAAGTAGTTGGCGTTTTTGCGGAGCAAAGTGATTGTGAGATAATGGAAATTTGCCAGTTTGCTGGTCTTGACGTAGCTCAGATGCATGGAGTAGTGAGTGAAAATTTATATGCAAATTTAAAAGATATGGGGCTTGAGATCTGGCAGGTTTTTAGCGTGAAAGATAGCTTGCCAGAGGTTGATTTTAAGCATTTTGACATGGCGCTTTTTGACTGCAAGGGCGAAAATGCCGGCGGAAACGGCACTAGCTTTGAGTGGGAAATTTTAAAAGAGGTTAAATTTAAATTTGGCATGGCTGGGGGCATAGGCGAGCACAACATCAAAGAGGCGCTGAAATTTAGGCCATATTTAGTTGATATCAACTCCAAAGTCGAGGACGAAAACGGCATAAAAGATGCGCAAAAGATAGAGAAAATTTTAAAGATCATAGGTGAGGTAGAAGATGAATAGTAAGGCGTATTTTGGAAAATTTGGCGGGCAGTTTGTGCCTGAGACGGTGATGTTTGCCCTTGATGAACTAGAAAATGCTTATGAGAGCATCGCAAAGACAAAAGAGTTTAAAGACGAGCTTGATGATCTTTTGAAAAACTACGTTGGCAGACCTAGTCCGCTCTTTTTTGCAAAGCGCCTAAGCGAGCATTACGGTCATGAAATTTACCTCAAGCGCGAGGATTTGAACCACACGGGTGCGCATAAGATAAATAATGCGCTGGCTCAAGCACTGCTTGCTAAAAAGATGGGTAAAAGGAAAATTTTAGCTGAGACTGGAGCTGGTCAGCACGGCGTGGCAACAGCGACTGCAGCGGCACTTTTGGGCTTAGAGTGTGATGTGTATATGGGAGCTACAGATGTTGCTAGACAGCAGCTAAATGCCTTTCGTATGCAGCTTCTTGGCGCAAAAGTGGTGAGCGTAGAAGATGGCTTAAAAACGCTAAAAGAGGCTACCACAGCGGCTATTCAAGCGTGGGTAAATGAGATAGAGAGCGCGTTTTATGTCATTGGCTCAGCCGTTGGCCCGCACCCATATCCAAAGATCGTGCGTGATTTTCAAAGCGTGATCGGCACAGAGGCAAAAGCTCAGCTTGAAAATTATGGCAAAAAGGCGGACTATGTCATCGCTTGCGTTGGCGGCGGCAGTAATGCTATTGGCATTTTTAGTGCGTTTTTGGACGATGAGAGCGTAAATTTAGTAGGTATAGAAGCTGGCGGTCTTGGCATAGAGACGCCTTATCACGCAGCTACGCTTAGCAAAGGCAAAACCGGCATCATCCACGGCATGAAAACGACTGTGTTGCAAGATGAATACGGTATGATCTCGCCAGTTCACAGCATCTCAGCAGGCCTAGACTACCCAGGCATCGGCCCAGAGCACGCCCACCTAAACGACATCAAAAGGGTGAGATACGAGGCCGTGACCGACGATGAGTGCATAAATGCCTTGTATTTTCTAAGCAAGATGGAGGGCATCATCCCAGCCATCGAAAGCGCACACGCACTGGCGTATCTAGAAAAGCTTTGCCCAAAACTTGATAAAAAAAGCGTCATCGTCGTAAACGTCTCAGGCAGGGGCGATAAGGACATAAACACAGTTATCGGCTATGAAAAAGGAAAAATTTATGGATAAGATCAAAAGCGCATTTAGTGGCAAAAAAGCAAACATCGGTTACATCGTGGCTGGATATCCAAGCTTAGAAAAAACGAAGGAATTTTTAGAAAATTTAGATGAGAGCACGCTAGATCTAGTTGAGATCGGCATCCCTTACTCTGACCCGCTAGCTGATGGCAAACTCATCGCGCAAGCTAGCTTTGAGACGGTGCAAAATGGCGTAAATACAGACGTTGTCTTTGATATGCTTGAGAGTTGCAAGGCAAAAGTGACAAAGCCACTTGTTTTTCTAGTTTATTACAACATTATCTTTGCTTACGGCGTTGATAAATTTCTAAAAAGATCAGTTGAAGCAGGTGTGAGCGGCTTTATAGTGCCGGATCTGCCTTGCGAGGAGTGCGAGGAATTTGCTCTAAAATGTAAAGAGCTAAATTTAAGTCTGATACCACTTATCAGCGTAACATCTGGTAGTAGGGCAGATGGAATTTTAAAATTTGGCTCAGGATTTATCTACGCTCTTGGCGCGATCGGCGTTAGCGGTTCAAAAAGGGCTGATGAAGATAGGATAAAAAATTTAGTTCTAGAGCTTAAGAAAAAGAGCGATCTGCCAGTAGCTGTGGGTTTTGGTATCAAAAACAAAGACGACGTTAATGAAGTAAAAAAATATGCTGACGGAGCAATCATAGGCACGCAAATAGTTAAGCTTTGTGCCGAATTTAGCGGTGAAAAGCTAGTAAAAGAGATAGATAAACTCTTTTAAAATGCTTAATAAATTTATAGCTAATTTAGTAAAGCCAAAGTATAATTGAAAATGCATTTCAAGTCTTAAGGAAGAGATATGAGAAAAGTTATAGATGAAGCTACAAGCTATCTTTGTAAGGATACTTTAGGGCTAGATTTAGAGTTTGGCAAGAGTCTAGGCAAAGGATTTTACGGAGCTAGCATACCAGTCTATAAGGGCAAAAGCGAGTATCATTTTTACCTATTTTTTAAAAAAGATACTTTGAAAATTTTCATGAATGCCTTTTTTGGTCACGAAGATGTTGATGGTGGCGATCTGGACGATCTTTGCAAAGAAATAGCTAATCAAATCATCGGCAAGGCTAAAAATCTGCTAAACGAAAAAGAGCCAAATGCTTATAAGCTTGGAACGCCTGAATTTTTAGGCGAAGTTGAAAATTTTGGCATCAAACTAAAAGAGAAATTTGTATATAAGATAAAAAATAGAACATTTCAAATAGGCTACGACATACAATGAACGACGAGAGTGCGATAGAGACACTAGAGCAGCTAGGGCTTTTTAAGAGCTATGATGAGCTTATGGATATAAGCGTTGATTTTATAGCTGAGCTAGGAACTACTACAGTTAGTATAAATGAGCTTTTGAAATTTGAAGCTGGCTCGGTCATAGATCTCGAAAAGCCAGCTGGTGAGAGTGTGGAGTTATATATAAATAATAGAATTTTTGGAAAAGGCGAAGTAATGGTTTATGAGAAAAATTTAGCCATCAGGATAAATGAAATTTTGGATTCAAAGTCAGTTATTCAGTACTTCAAAAAAGAACTTTTATGAAATTTATACTATTTTTCTTACTTTTTGTAACTCAAATTTTAGCTTCAAACCTATTAACTTACAATATCTATGAACGTGCTGATAGAGTCGATATTATGCTTAGCTTTGATGCACCTTATGAAGGAAATATCTTTCAAAAGCGCGAAAAGGACACAACATCTTTGATATTAAATTCGTTAAATTACGATCAAAGTGCCAGCAAAGATATAAACTCAAAGATTATTCAAGAGCTTGAGATAGAGCCAAAGCAAAACTCACTTGTCTTAAATTTGCGCTCAAATGATGCTATTATCGTAAATGCTTCAAAGACGACTGATAGTTTTGGGCTCCGCATTCGTGTAACTCTAAAAAATACAAAACCTCAAATACAAAATATGCCTCAAGCTAGTGCAAAAATAGAAACCCCTAGCACTCCAAAGATGGATGAAGAGCCTATGCTGAATATAGACTCAAGGTATTTTATAGTCTTAAGTGTGCTTATTGCGCTTCTTGTATTTTTATATGTATTTAAAAGATATATTGCTTCAAAGAGTAATGATTTTGGCGGATTTAAAGCACCTAGAAATCAGTCTCAAAATGATACAAAATCAATGAACTGGCTACTTAAAAATCAAAATAGTAACGTCAATATAATATATGAAAAGTATCTCGATCGCACGAATAAACTAATGCTATTAAGCTATGAAAATAGGCGTTATTTAGTGATAGTTGGTAGCTCAAATGTAATGCTTGATAGCTTTGGTGAAGACAAGATACAAAACGAGCAAGATTTTGCTATATTTTTTGAAGAGAACAAGAAAAAGCTAAGTTCATTTTTAGAAGAGCGAAAAAATAGCTTAAATAACTATAAAGATAAAATGAGCGGAGAATTTTAGTAGTTTTAGCTAAAATTCTCATCCAATAAGTATGTCTTTTAATTTTTTAACCTTACTTGTTGCCTAATTATAAAGAGCTTTTAAGTTGCTTTCACGTTTAAATTTTATACTTTAAAGCTAGTTTCAAAATTTATACAAACGAAATAGCAAAAATTTCAGGCTTTGTGATCTTTTTTATCTCTTCTTTTGCCATAGCAAATTCTTTTGCGCCTTCTATTTTTAGCGTGTGTCCACTAAATTCGAAGTTTAAATTTAGCCTTTCACAGGTTAGATCAAGTGCCTTTGCAAGTGAGAGTATAAAACTTAGCCATCTTATACACTCGGCTTTTGGAAGTAAATTTTTATACCGTTCAAATTCATAGATGTTTTTCTTTCCATTTGTGCCAATTACTAC
This sequence comes from Campylobacter concisus, assembly GCF_902460415.1. Lineage (GTDB taxonomy): Bacteria > Campylobacterota > Campylobacteria > Campylobacterales > Campylobacteraceae > Campylobacter_A > Campylobacter_A concisus_Y. Next base: position 616,457 of record NZ_CABPTY010000001.1, on the reverse strand, counting down.
TGCAATCAACGCTTTTTGTTCATGTGAAAAGCCATAATTTAAGGCATTTAGAACTATATAGGCTGAGTTTTTATGATCACCATAAAAGCCAATCTCTTGACCGACATTGTGAAGTTTTGCAGCAACTAAAAGCACTTCAAGATAGTTATCACTTAGACCATGAAGCTTTTTTAATACCATAAATATATCTTTTGCATATCTTGTGACCGATTTATTGCATGATAATATAAAACGATCTTGCAAACTTTTGATGCTTGGATTAAAATTTTGCGGAAATTTAAGGCTAGGGCGTAAAAAATCTTTTAAGAACACTCCCTCTCTTACGCCAACCCCACTTGTTATAATATTTTTGGCATTTAGAGCTTTGGCGAGAGCTAAAAAGATATGTGCACCCTCTCTAATGGTGTCGTATCTATCTTTTTTAATAGGAAATTTATTTAGTTCAAGCACGCTAACATTTGCGATGCTCTCGATATAGGCTTGCTCGTCGCTAAGCTTGTAGCAAAAGCCATGCAGTGATGAGAGCGGATATAAATTTTTGCTCATTATGGCAGATGATATCGCTCTAAGAGAGCCACCAATAGCGATTATATTTTGGCATTTAAATCGCTCATCTATCTGTTTTGTAACTTGTTCTAAAAATTTTGGCAATTTATTTAAGTTTTTTTTATCAAAAAAAAGCTCTTTTAATCTAACTGTACCAATGTCAAGCGAGAGCGTATCTATTATTTTGCCTTTGCTTATTCTGGCAAGTTCAGTTGATCCACCACCGATATCGATAGTGACGCATTCATCGATATTATGGAGTAAATTTTTGGCCGCGATCGCACCAAAAGTAGCCTCTTCTTTGCCGTCTATGACTTTTAAATTTATGCCAAGTTTTTTCCTTAAAAGAGAGATCAGAACATTTGCGTTTGGAGCGTCCCTAAGCGCTGAGGTGCCTACACATAGTACTTTGCTACACTTGTAGCTTTTGATAATGCTTGAAAATTCACTAAAAGCTTTGATTGCTTTTTCCATTGAGCTTTCGGATATTTCATTGTTTGAGCCATATCCACCTTCGCCTAGACGCACTTTTGTTTTATACTCAGCTAGTATAAAAAACGCTAAGCGTGACGTTCTCTCAAATATCGCCATTCGCATAGAATTTGAGCCAAGGTCGATTACTGCGGTTCTCTTTGCCATTTTTATCCTTTTATATTTAAAACTAGGCTTGCGACTGCACCGCTTCTATCGTTTCTATTTTTAATATCTACTTCGCCACCAAGAGCCTGCGCTGCACCTTTAGCTAGAAACAACCCAAGCCCAGCACCACCTTTGTCGCCGTATCTTTTAAATGGAGCAAATAAATCTTTGCTCTCATCTATGCCTATTCCTTCATCTATTACTTCGATGATAAATTTATTTTTTATAAGCTTAGAGCTAATCGTAATAGTGCTATTTTTTGGTGAAAATTTAATGGCATTTTGAACAAAATTTTGCACAATGTGGGTTAGTAAGCTAGTTTGTATTTTTAGATTTAAAATTTCTGGCTTTAAGTCCAGTTTTATATTTTTTTCATCATTTTTCGCAAGTATCTCATAGTTTTTCGTAAGTTTTTTTAAAAATCCTATAATATCGGTATTTACTGGCTCTTCAAACTGAGCTCCTTCTTGACGGCCGATCTCAAGCACAGAACTTATCATTGCGTTCATGCCATTTATAGCTTCATTGTTTGATTTTAGAGCCTCGATATATTTTTCACTCTCGCGTGGCTTTAAAAGCGTAACTTCATTTTTTGTTTTCATTACAGCCAGCGGTGTTTTTAACTCATGTGCCACGCCTACAAAAAGTTCTTTTTGGTATAAGACAAATGTTTGGATTCGAGAGATTAACCTATTTATGCTCTGTCCAAGTGGTAAAAACTCATCTGGTAGACTTTTTATATCGATCTCATGAAGAAATTTTTCGTCTAAATTTGTAAGTTTGTGACTCAAAATTTTTATAGGTATTAAAAGCATCCTTGATAAAAATAGCGCATAAAAAAGCACCAAAAGTATCGCTGATACATTTACGATTATAATATCTATAAAAATTTCTTCTACTATATGAGCTTGAAGTGTAGTATCTTTTTCTAGGCTTAAATAACTGCTTTCATCAAGTTTTGTTATTAAAAAAGTTTTACTTTGATCCTTTGATTTTTGCGTTACGATATATGTTTCTTTATCTTGTGGCTCGTCTGTTTTTATCGTTGCTAGAGTTTTATTTGGATTTTCTATCGTAAATGTTTTTGAATTTAAAGGATTGAAATTCTGAGGATTTTTTTTATAAGCTTCGGCTTGATAGTTTAGCTCATTAACTACACTTTGAAAAACGGTAACCCTTATATAGTGATAAAGCATTACCGAAATAACTACAATTAGCATCATAGCACCAGATGCTAATTGTAGTATAAATCTATTCCTTAGGCTTTTTTTGGAAAACAAAATCTATATCCGCGTCTTCTAACAGTTTCAATTGTTGAAATATTTAGTGGTTTATCCATTTTTTGGCGGATTTGGTTGATGGCTACTTCAATGACGTTTGGAGTTACAAGCTCTGGCTCTTCCCAGATAGCATCAAGTAGTTGCTCTTTAGATACGATTTGATCTGAGTGTCTTGCAAGATGAGTTAGGACTTCAAAAGGTTTGCCCTTAAGCTCAATATCACGACCTAAATATGTGATCTTCTCCTCATCTGGATTGATGATGAGCTCATCGATTTTTATAATATTTGTGCCACCAAAGCGTAGTCTTGCTTCAAGTCTAGCTACTAAGATGTCAAAATCAAATGGCTTTTTGATATAGTCATCAGCGCCAGCTCTAAGTGCTTTTATTTCGCTTTCTTTGTCATCTTTTGCAGAAAGAACTACAACTGAAGTGCGTGGAGATTTATGTTTGATGATGTTTATAAGATCTATGCCATCGCCATCTTGAAGCATCCAATCAGTCAAAACTAGATCGTAGTTTCTGATGCCTATATAGTACTCAGCATCTTTAAAATTTTCAGAGCTATCAGTTTGATAGCCAAACTCTTGCAAACCCTCAGCAATCGTCTTATTTAGCGTCACTTCATCTTCAACTATTAAAATACGCATTTTGCTTCCTTAAACTAAAATTTATGGGCGATTGTATCATAAATTAAGCAATATTTCAAGATAGTTTAATAAATTTTTAAAAAATAGTGTTTATTTTTGCTCCAACAACTGCGTTTGGTAAAATTTCTGTTTTTAAAATTTCCATTTTAAGGCTAGTTAGTGAGCTAAATTCCTCTTTTAATGCTTTGCTGGTTTCTTCAAGCGACTCTTCAACGCTTTGGAACTGTCTTTCATTGTAAAAATTTTTAACAAAGTCAATAATTAAAACATAATCAATAAAGCCAGTTGAGCAAATTTCTAGATTCATTTGTACTTCTTGCTTAGCGACTCGCTCAAAATCAAGCATTCCGATGATCGTTTCAAATTTATAATCTTTAATGATCGTCGTCATCTCACTTTTCATACGACTTTTTTCTCTTTGCCTGAAAGCAGGCGAACGATATTTGGTATGTGTTTATAAACCACCAAAAATGCGATGATTAGTATCGGAGCGTGTGTATAAATTTCATCTAGTTCTGGGTGGATTATAAAGCTTGATGCAATCAGAGCTATCAACGCGCAAAGTGAGGCAAGAGAGCTAATTTTTAAAAATTTTCCGACCACAAACCAAACAGCTAGAGCGATAATGATCTCAACTGGTAAAAAAAATGCTATCACACCAGCTCCAGTTGCCACGCCTTTGCCGCCTTGAAAGCCCAAAAATATAGAAAAACAATGTCCTGCCACGCTTAAAACCGCCATAGTCCAAAGCACGCTTTGGCTTGCACCAAGAGAAGAGGCTACGATGAGTGGCAAAACGCCCTTTAACACGTCACAAACTACGGTTAAAATGGCTAGTTTTTTGGCGAGTTTTGGGTTGGTTTGTTTTAAAACCCTTAAAACATTTGTCGCGCCTATGCTTTTGCTACCCTCTTTTTTTATATCAACATGTCCAAAAATTTTTGCTAGTATGAGTCCTGATGGGATGCTACCGAGCAAGTAACTAACGGCATAAAGTATTAAATTTTGCATATTTTACCTTTTAAATTTAAAGAGAAATGATATTAAAAAAATACTAATTTTTTTATAAATCATCTCCACAAAAGCACGATTTTTTCGTCGTAGATGTCGCTTTTCTTTGGTGAAATTTGCGTTTTGTTTATCGTGATGTTTTTAACATCATTTGCCTCTTTTAGCGCATCGCACTCTTGTGCAAATTTCTTTTCAAGCTCGCTTATGGCCAAATTTATATCATTTACGCTTTGCTCGCTAAGCTTGACGTCGCTTCGCTCTTTTAAGACCTTGTTTGCGCTTCTGGCACTTGATGCGATCTTGCCGGCGTTTTGGCGAGACAAGAGCTTGTTACCAAATAGCGCTCCAAATATGCTTGCGCCTATATTTATAGCAGCGTCAAGTCCGCTTGTGGTCATCTCTTTTTGCTCTTTATCAAGCTTTGCAAGGGCCTTATTTAGCTTATCTTGCAAGCTTTTTTGCTCTTTTTCAAATTTAGCCGCGAGCTTTGCGGTTTGCTCCTCTAAAATTTCATTGCACTTATCTTGAAGCCTTATGAAAAACTCCTCTTTTGACTCGTTTTCTTTTGAGTATATTCCCAATGCTTCAAAGGTGTTAAATTTAAAATTTCTATACAAAAACTCTTTAAAATCTTTCTCTAAAGCGTCAAAATTTTTAGCGCTTGTTATGAAATTTGGCACAGCGGCAAAGCTTGCACCGCTTGGCTCATTTTCACTCGCATCAACGTGCATGCCTTCACTAGCCTCGCTCCAGTTTGGCTCATTGTCATTTTCATTTAGTTCATAAAGATAGCTTACTTCATAAACGCTATCGATACCTTTTTTGGTGTCATAAATTCTTATCTTTGCGCTTGCTAGTAAATTTGGCGTGAGGCTTTTTGAGTTAGCATAAAGCTGCGTGATCGCACTTGAGATGATAGGTTTTGCGCTAAATTTCATCTCGCTTTTATCTACATTTTGGCTGCTTAAATTTTCTTTTTTATCTTTCATCAAATTTGAAATTTGCTCGCGGCTTAGTGGGCCTTTTAGATAGCTAAGTGCCCAGCGAGTGGAGATGACGTTTAAGCCGTCTTCGTTTATATTTTTGAGTAAGAAATTTCTTTTGGCTAAATTTGATATGAGATTTTCAGGTGAGGCTTTGTCTAAGCTTGAGCCTGCGATGCCGCTTAGTCCGTTGATCACGCGGGCTTTGTCCTGCGCTGTTTGGAGGCGGCCGATAAACCAAGTGCCGATGTTGCTAAGGCCTTTGTAGTCAAGATCGACTGGATTTTGCGTGCTTAAGACGCAGCCTAAACCAAATGCACGGGCTTGTTTTAAAAGCGTGAGCATAGGCGTTTTTGACGGAGGGTTTGCGTTTGGCGGAAAAAAGCCAAAAATTTCATCCATATATAGGATCGCTCTAAGTGAGCTAGTGCCCTCTGTGCCGCGCATCCACGCGATGATCTCGTTTAGTAAAAGGGTAACAAAAAACATCCTCTCAGCGTCATTTAGATGTGAGATCGTAAAGATATTGCACTTTGCTTTGCCGTTTTCGTCAAATAGCATCTTTGAAATTTCTAGTCTAACGCCCTGCGTCCAGCCCTTAAAGCTTGGACTTGCGATGAGAGCGTTTATCTTCATGGCAAGCTTTAGGCGCTCACTGCTTGGATAGAAGGTATCGACGTCAAAAACGCCTATCTTTTTAAAAGGCGGATTTGCGATGAAATTTATAAGCTCTTCGATGCTGATATCTTTTTGCTCTTTAAATTTAGTATCAAATATGGTTGAGATGAGCAGCTGTTCTTTTGAGTTCATGTCCTCAGAATTTATACCAATAAGAGATAATACCGAGGCTGCAAGCGAATTTATATAGTTGCTAAAAATTTCTTCGTCAGTGATATTTGGGCAGGTAAAATCACTAAGTAGCGCCACGCCTATGCCAGCTGAGCTTTTTGGTGTGTAGATGTTAAAGCTAGCGCTTTCTTTTAAAATTTTTACTCGCTCAAGATCTTGAAAGCTAGACTCTATGCCGTTTCTCCATAGCTTGGCTTGAGCAGCGGCAAATTCCTCTACACTTTGACCTTTGTTGGCCGCTTCTGCTTCATCGACGTATGGTAAAAAATCCTCCGGCCTCATCTGCGGAAAGGTTAGAGCTAAATTTGTGATGTCGCCCTTTGGATCGATGATGATAGAAGGGATATTGTCTATGCAGGCTTCTTCTAAAAGAGTGATACCAAGGCCTGTTTTGCCGCTACCTGTCATACCGATGATGGCTGCGTGGGTGGTTAGATCCTTATTTTTATAAAAAAATGGTTCTTTGTCTTTTAGTCCGATATAAAAAAGTTTTAAATTTTCTTGTATTGTTTTCACTAGCTGCCTTATTCGTATAAATTTATACGTGAGCGAAGCTCATCAAGTGTCTCTTTTATGCGCTTTTGCGTAAAATCTTTTATCGTTTCATCATCATCGATAAGCTTCATGCAGTATCTTATGTAGCCTTTATATGCTAGCTCTGTAACAAGTCTTAGCTTTAAAGTCACGTTTTTTACTTTATCTGGCGCGATTGAGATATCAAAGGTTGCTTCTAGCTCTTCTCCATCTTGAAAATTTGTAGTTTGCGGGCTTAATACGCTTATGCCACCCTCGGAAACATCATAAAGGCTACCTTCGATCTTGTCTTGCTTGCCTTTGATAATAGTTTTGGTAAAACGATTTGGCAAGATACGTTGGAATTTTCTTTTATATGCGTACATCGTTGTATTTCGTAAGAAATTTGAAAGAGTGACGCCTTTATTAACTATATTGTAATTAACAATATCAGCACATAATGGCTTTGAGAAAAAGCTATTTGGCAAAATAAAACCTTTGCCGTCTTGCTTCATGGCTAAAATTTGCATCATATCCACGCGAAAAACGACACTATCTTCTTTAACTTCTAAAATTTCAGCCTCATATTTTATATTTAGTCCATCATATAAATTTAAAAGCTCTGGCCTTACCTTGGCTTTTTTCATGCGAGTGAAAGTATTGATCGGATCTTCATAAAAAAATGTTCCGGTTTCGATCATGTCTTTTACATTTGTTTCTTGCTGATCTTTGGCACCACATAAAATTTCTTTGATTCTTGAAACGGCATTTACGAAATAACCTACGAAAGTGCTATTGTCGCAAGAGTGACTAAAATTTAAAGTCAAATTTAAAAGTAGGAAATTTATTAATTCATCTCTTGCATTTGATTTTGGTATTAGATTATTCAAATCATCTTGTAGCTGCGTAGCATTTGGCTTTTGAATAAGCAGTGTATCAAAGATGTTTTCAAGGCAAATTTTTACCTGATTGTGCGGCACGATAAATGTTAGCTGTCTACAAAATTTGATACCATCGTCGATAAATTTATCTCTTAATTTAAGTATGCTATCTTCGCAATTTATTACAAGCTCTTGCCTGCCTTTAAAATCCATGTAGTCTCCGGAATGTTATTGATTAAAGCCAAGGCTATGATATAAAAAGTTATATTAAAAAAGTATTTAAATTTATTTGGAGGAGAAATTTCTAGGTAAAGAATACCTAGAAATTTCTATTGATTATAGTTTGCTTTCGTTGTGTGAAAGGTAGTCAGCAACACCTTCAGTGCTTGGTTTCATGCCAGCATCACCTTTGTTCCAGCCAGCTGGACAAACTTCGCCGTGCTCATTTGTAAATAGCATAGTATCAACCATTCTTATCATCTCATCGATATTTCTACCAAGTGGAAGATCGTTTATAACTGCGTGGCGAACAGTGCCATCTTTGTCTAGCAAGAATGAGCCACGAAGTGCTACACCAGCATCTTCTAGAAGTACGTCAAATCCGCGAGCGATTGATTTTGTCATATCAGCTACGATAGGGAAGCGAACTTTACCAATACCACCTTTGTTTACTGGAGTCTCTTTCCATGCAAAATGTGAGAATTGGTTATCGCATGAAACTGCGATAACTTCGATACCACGTGACTTGAACTCGTCATATCTTTTGTCAAATGCGATAATTTCGCTTGGGCAAACAAAAGTAAAGTCCATTGGATAGAAAAATACAACTGCGCCTTTCTCGCCAATATTTTTATAAAGATTAAAATCATTTACAATTTGATTGTTTCCTAAAACTGCTGCAGCTGTAAAATCAGGTGCTTTTTTTGTTACTAACATTTGTTCTCCTTAATAATAAAATTTATTGATTGCGAAATTATATCTATTCAAAATTAAATTTAGTTTAAACATATTTTAGAAATTTTTGTTTAGTAAATTTAGTGTTATCGGCAAGAGTAGAAAAATGGATTCTTGTTAAAAGTGGTAAAAATTTATTGATGAGAGTATTTGAAAGAAATTAGTAAAAGTGTTGCTAAAAATTTAGAAGATTACTTGCTGTAATTATTGTAAATCACTAAAATTTTTTCCGCCAAATTTCAGTATCGCTGATCCCCAAGTAAAACCACCACCAAATGCATCTAAAAGTAAGATCGATCCATTTTTTATACGACCCTCTTCATATGCATCGTTTATTGCCATTGGAATTGAAGCGGAGCTTGTATTGCCATATTTGGCAACAGTCAAAACACACTGCTCATCTTTAAAATTTAATCTATTTTTTACTGCGTCTATTATTCTTATATTTGCTTGATGAGGTATAAAAAAATCAATATCTTCGCTTTGCATTTTGTTTGCATGCAAAATTTCTATTACGCTTTTGCTAAGTGTTTGAACTGCTATTTTAAAAACTTCATTTCCACTCATATGGATAAAATTTAGCCTATTTTTTAGTGTTTCCTCACTGGCTGGAAATACACTCCCGCATCCTGGAGTTATTAAAAGTTCAGCTTGCTTGCCGTCACTTGCTGTATGAATATCAATGATCTCATTACCATTACTACTACTAATTACAGCTGCACCTGCTCCATCACCAAATAGTATACAAGTGCTTCTATCTGTGTAGTCAACAATAGAGCTTAATTTTTCGGCCCCAATGATTAAGACATTCTTTTTGGCACCGCTAATAATGAGAGAATTTGCAAGCTCTAAAAGATAAATAAAACCGGTACAAGCCGCACTTATATCAAATGCTGTAACTCCATAGTTTAAACCCAAATTTGCAGCTATTTTGCAAGCAGTAGAAGGCATACAAAGATGATCTGGAGATATTGTAGCACAGATGATTGCATCGATCCGAGATTTATCAAGTCCTGAGCGTTTTATGGCTAATTCACCAGCTTTTGTACCAAGGTCACTTGTTGTTTCGTTAGTTGCAATATGCCTTTGCTCGATACCTGTTCGCTTTACTATCCATTCATCACTTGTTTCAACCATTTTCTCAAAGTCAAAATTTGTTAGAATTTTTTCTGGAATGTAAGAAGCGATAGAAATCAGTGAAGCTTTTGGCATATTTTACCTTGCAAAGTGCGAAAGTTCTTCTTCGATAACTTTATTTATGTTTGAATTAGCAAATTTTACTGCTTGAAAAATTGCATTTTTTATAGCTTTTGAATTGCTTTTGCCGTGACTTATGATAACACAACCATTTACACCAAGAAGCGGTGCACCGCCATATTCGTCATAGCTAACCTGCTTTTTAAGTGTCTTAAAAACTTTTCTCATGAGTACAGAGCCAGCTATAGCAAGAGGTGATTTTTTAATTTGTTTTTTGATGATTTTGCCTATTGCATCTGCAACGCCTTCACTAGTTTTTAAAAGAATATTTCCCATAAAACCATCACAAACCATTACATCAATACTGCCATCAAAAATTTGATTACCTTCTGCATTACCAACAAAGCTATCAAGCCTAGAAACTAATTTAAATGCTTCTTTGCTAACTTCATTGCCTTTGCTCTCTTCTTCACCATTTGACAAAAGACCAACTTTTGGCTCTTTTCTACCTAAAATTTCTTTTGCATAGGCTTCACCCATTATGGCAAATTGAAACAAATGCTCACTTCTGCAATCAACATTTGCACCAACATCTAAAACCAAAGTCGCAGATTCTTTTGAATTTGGCATAAGTGTTGCAATTGCTGGACGAGAGATATTTTTTAGCCTACCAATTCTTAGAGTAGCTAAGCTCATAGTTGCACCACTATGACCGGCAGAAACCACAGCATCAACTTCCTTATTTTTTAAGAGCTCAATTGCTTTGTAGATAGTACTGTCTTTTCTCTTAAGCGCATCAGTTGCGCCATCTGCCATTGAGACAACTTCGCTAGCTTCTAAAAATTCGATATTTTTTAAATAAGACTGTGGAATGAGTGGTTTGATGACATTGCTATCGCCGACTAATACAGCTTTAAATTCTGTCTCTTTTAGTGCATCAATAACACCAGATATTATAGGATCTGCACCAAAATCACCACCCATAGCATCGATAGCAATGCGAATCATATTTTAATATTCACCCGTAGTTTTGTTTATGCGGTGAGGCATTTTCCAAGAACCGTCTTTATCTTTTACAGGCACTGGAAGTGTAACTTTATAATGTGTTCTACGTTTTGCTGCACGAGAATGACTCACTCTTCGCTTTGGTACTGCCATTTTTACTCTCCTTTATAAATTTTTACATTTTTCACAATAGAAATAATCACTCTTAAAAGCTTCTAGCTCGCTCTCAAGGACTTCTTTTAAATCAATATTGCCATCAAAAAATTCCATCGTATCGCTAAGCTCATTTTCGCTATCTTTATAAATACCGTCACTTAAATTTAGCTCTACATCTTGATCGATAGGTAGCATAAATACTTCACCACATCGGTCGCAAATATACTTTATCTCGCCCTTTATAGTGCCTTGACATTTTACCAAAAAAGGGTCTTTTCTTTTTAAAATTCCAATAAAAACTAAATTATCATTTCCTACTAGCTCAAAGCTTATATCTTTATTTGCTATTTTAGAAAAGGATATAATCAATTTTCTTGACCTAAAATTAGCAAATTTCTCTTGAAGCAAAGAAGAAATTTATTTCATTCACAGCATTTTCTAGGCTATCACTTCCGTGAACCGCATTTGCATCAATGCTATCAGCAAAATCAGCTCTTATAGTGCCAGGAGCTGCTTCTTTTGGGTTAGTTGCACCCATTAGCTCGCGGTTTTTAGCAACTGCATTTTCGCCCTCTAAAACCATAACCACAACTGGCCCGCTTATCATAAATTCGACTAAATCGTTGAAGAAAGGTCTATCTTTATGAACTGCATAAAATGCTTTTGCATCGCATTTACTAAGTTGAATTTTCTTTGCAGCTGCGATCCTTAGGCCGTTACTTTCAAATCTATCTATAATTTTTCCAACAACATTTTTCTTAACAGCATCAGGCTTAATAATAGAAAGTGTTCTTTGCATAAATTTTTCCTTAAATCTAGGTTATTTAAATTGAAGTTGGCAATTATATCAAATAAAGCTTAAAAATAAAATAGGCTCAAATTGAGCCCAAAATTTATCAATTTATTGAATAACTGGAATAGAACCATTGCGTGCATCAGCACCGATCTGATCGCGTGAAGGTTGTCCTGCTACAACAGCGTCCCATACGATACAACCGTCAGTTGGACAGGCAGATGCACAGGCTGGCTCATCGTTATAGCCTACACATTCAACGCATTTATTTGAATAAACATAGTATGTATCTGCACCAGTTGGGTTGTCACTATCATCAACGATGGCTGAAACTGGACACTCATCAATACATGAACCACAGCTTATGCATATATCAGTTATTTTTACAGACATTTTTTCTCCTTAAATAAAATTTTGGCGTAGAATATCAAAAAAAACTGAAAATGATATAAATATACTCTTAAATTTTCACAGCACGCTTAATTTCTATAAACTACTTTATAAAGTTTTTATCACTTTTAGACTAAATTTACAGATTAAAATTTTAAAAAGGTCGTATAAATTTAATGAATGATACTATAAAAATAACTGGTGCAAGAGAGCACAATCTTAAAAATTTAAACCTTGAAATCCCAAAAAACAAACTAGTAGTTTTTACCGGTCTTAGCGGAAGCGGCAAGAGCACGCTAGCCTTTGACACGCTCTATGCTGAGGGGCAGCGCAGATACATGGAGAGCCTTAGCAGCTATGTTAGGCAGTTTTTAGACCGAGTGGGCAAACCTGATGTTGATAAGATCGAGGGTCTAACGCCTGCTATCGCGATCGATCAAAAGACGACTTCTAAAAACCCTCGCTCAACGGTTGGCACGATCACGGAAATTTATGACTATCTAAGACTTTTATATGCAAGAGTGGGCGTGCAGCACTGCCATAAATGCGGCAAACCTATCTCAAAAATGAGTGCAAGCGATATCATAAATGAAATTTCAAAGCTCCCACTTGGCGCAAAAGTGATCATCTATGCACCGCTAGTGCGTGAGAAAAAGGGCACATGGGCGGATTTGATAGAAAATTTACGCCAAAAAGGCTTTGTAAGGGCACAGATAGATGGCGTAGTGGTGAGGCTTGACGAGGAAATCGAGCTTGCAAAAACGAAAAAACACACGATAAAGGTCATCGTTGATAGGATCGCCATAGATGAGCAAAATCATGAACGCCTTGCAAGTGACGTAGAAAAGGCACTAAATGAGAGTTTTGGCGAGGTCGAGATCGAGATCGCAAATGCTGACGAGCTTGGTTTAAAAGAGAGCTTTATACATTACAGCGAGCACATGGCTTGTTTTGATTGTAAAATTTCATTTACGCCACTTGAGCCGCTAAGCTTTAGCTTTAACTCGCCAAAGGGCGCTTGCGAGCACTGCGACGGACTTGGCATAAGGTATAGCCTAGATATGAGCAAGATCATCGACGAGGAAAAGTCGATAGAAAACGGTGCGATCAAGCTACTTTACGGCTACAATATGAGCTATTACTATAAATTTTTACTTGCGTTTTGTGAGCAAAATAAGATCGACATTAAAAAGCCATATTGCGAGCTTAGTGAAGATGAAAAAAGGCTCGTTTTATACGGCAATGTCAAGGATGTTGAGTTCTTTTGGAAACGAAACAAACTGCTTAGAAAATTTGATGGTGTAGTTAAAATTTCACATGGACTTTTGAAGGATTACAAAGACTTTGACGAATACATGAGTGAGAAAATTTGTGATGCTTGCAACGGTCACAGACTAAAGCCTCAAAGTTTAGCGGTCAAGGTCGCTGGCCTTGGACTTGGTGAAATTTTAGATATGAGCATAGAAAACTGCACCGCTTTTTTCTCGAATGAGAAAAATTTCGCATACCTCAGCGACTATGACAAGGCGATCGCAAAGCCTATCTTAAAAGAGATCAACGAGAGGCTTTTCTTTTTGTATGACGTGGGGCTTGGCTATTTGTCACTTGGACGTGATGCTAGGACGATCAGTGGTGGCGAGGCACAGCGCATCAGGATAGCGAGCCAGATAGGAAGCGGGCTAAGTGGCGTCATGTATGTGCTTGATGAGCCAAGTATTGGCCTACACGAGCGAGATACGCTAAAGCTCATAAAGACGCTTAGAAATTTACAAGCCAAAGGCAACTCCGTAATCGTCGTCGAGCATGATAAAAAGACGATAGAGGAGGCTGATTTTATCGTAGATATCGGTCCTGGAGCTGGTAAATTTGGCGGTAGCGTGGTCTTTGCAGGCACAGCAAAAGAGCTTTTAAGCTCAGACACCCAGACCGCACAATACATAAATGGTAAGAAAAAGATCAACTATCAAAAAAATAGAAAAGCCGAGAAGTGGCTTGAAATTTCAAATGTAAATATCAACAATATCTCAAATTTAACCGCGAAATTTCCGCTTAGAAACCTTGTAGGTATCACCGGCGTTTCAGGATCTGGCAAAAGCTCGCTAGTGCTTCAGACCTTGCTTCCAGAGGCGCAGGAGCAGCTAAATAGGGCCAAAAAAGTAAAAAAGATAGCTGGAGTAAATTTAAGCGGACTTGAGAATCTAGATAAGGTTATATATCTAGATCAAAGCCCGATCGGCCGCACCCCACGCTCAAATCCAGCGACATATACTGGCGTGATGGATGAGATAAGAAATTTATTTGCGCAGACTAAAGAGGCCAAGCTTAGAGGCTATAAAATAGGGCGCTTTAGCTTCAACGTCAAAGGTGGGCGCTGCGAGAAGTGCCAAGGCGAGGGCGAGATCACGATCGAGATGCACTTTTTGCCTGATATAAACGTGGTTTGTGACGTTTGTAATGGCGCTAGATATAACGCTCAAACCTTAGAAATTTTATACAAGGGCAAAAATATCGCCGAGGTGCTAAATATGAGCATAGATGAGGCGGTTGAGTTTTTCAAGGCTGTGCCAAAGATCGCTTCAAAGCTCACAACACTGCAAGACGTGGGGCTTGGCTACATCACGCTTGGACAAAACGCAGTCACACTTAGTGGCGGCGAGGCGCAGCGTGTAAAGCTAGCAAAAGAGCTTAGTAGAAGCGACACTGGAAATACGCTTTACATCCTTGATGAGCCAACGACGGGGCTTCATTTTGCCGATGTTGATAGGCTAGTAAAGGTGCTAAATCACCTAGTTGATCTTGGAAATTCGGTCTTTGTGATCGAGCATAATATGGATGTTATTAAAAACTGCGACTACATCGTAGACATGGGACCAGAAGGCGGTGCAAAAGGTGGTAAAGTGATAGCGTGTGGCAATGTAAAAGAGGTGGCTAAAAACTATAAAAAAACAGGTAGCTACACTGGAGAATTTTTAGCACAAGAGCTTGAGGAAATGAAGAAAATTAAAGAATTTAAAGAGTAAAAAATGATAAATATACTTGAGCTTGAAAGCTCTCTTGGATTTGGTGGACAGGAACACCGCACACAGCGTGTGATAAATGGGCTAGATAAGAGTAAATTTAAGGTTTTTTATGGGCTAAATCCTGGCTCAAAAAGCTTTGAGAAACAGATCGAGTGCGAATTTGTTGAGTTTAACCTCAAAAAGTCTTTCAATATCTTTGAAATTTTAAAAATTTGCAAATTTGTAAAACAAAATAATATAAAAATCATCTCAACACACTCAGGAAAAGATGGTACCATTGGGGCGATTGTGGGTAAAATTTGTGGCGTTAGTGTGGTTCGTACTAGGCATTTACAGCTACCTATAACATCGCCCTTACCTTACAACCTAAGCACAAAAGTGGTCGGCGTGTGCGACTCAGTATGCGAGGATCTTATAAAAAGAGGCGTAAAAAAGGAAAAAGTCGTCAAAATTTATACAGGCATCGATACGCAAAAATATACGCCAGAATTTAAGATAAATATGAAAAAAGAATTTGGCTTAAATGACGACGTAGTTGGAATTTGCATCGTTGCAGTGTTAAGAGCTGCTAAAAATCATAAGCTATTAATCGATGCATTTAGCGAGTTAAATTTAGAAAAATCAGTCCTTTTTATCGTGGGCGACGGTCCTCAAAATAAAAATTTACACGAGTATATAAAAGATAAAAAAAATATCTTTATGCTTGGCAACAGAACCGACGTGAGCGACTTTTTGGGCTCGCTTGATATCTGCGTGCTACCTTCAGACATGGAGGCTATCGGTGGGGCGCTACTCGAGGCATCTTCGTGCAAGCTAGCTACTATCGGAAGCTATGTGGGCGGCCTTGGCGAGGCAGTAAGTAATGGCAAAAGCGGATTTTTATTTCAAAATGGCGATAAAGAGGAGCTTAAAAAGGTGCTTGAAAGGCTTATTTTGGATGAAAATTTAAGAAAACAGATGGGTGAGTTTGGCAGAGAGTATGTAAAAGAAATTTTTAGTATCGAAAAAATGATAGAGAACACACAAAATTTATATATGGAGCTTGTAAAATGAGCATACCAGTTTTGATGTATCACCACGTGCTTGAAAAGAGCGGATTTATCGCTAGTAGCGTGGATGAGTTTAAATCGCATATGAAATTTCTAGCTGAAAATGGCTATAAAACACTAAGCATAAATGAATTTATTGCGTATAAAAAAGGTGAGCTTGAAGTGCCTAAAAAGAGTGTTTGCATAACATTTGATGATGGCTGGATGGACAACTACATCTATGCTTATCCTATCGTGAAAGAATTTGGGCTAAGGGCAAATATCTTTATAATTACTGGCTGGATAGAAGCGGCGCAAAAGGCACATGAGATGAGGCCTGCTAACTTTTTAAATGTTGATCACAACGAGTGCAAGAGGCTTGCTCCAAGTAGACCACAAGATGTGATATTAAATTTAGAGCAGATTGAGAAAATGAGCGATTGTTTTTACTTTCACTCACATACGCACGGTCATTTTGATGGATATTTTGGGCAGCTTAGTCTGGACGAGGAATTTGGTCTTTGCCGTGAATTTATGAAGAAAAATTTTGGCTTTGAGGACGACGCGCTTTGCTGGCCGCGTGGCAAATACAATGACGAGTATCTAATAGCGGCCAAAAAGCATGGTTATAAGGTATTTTTTACGACAAAACGTGGCATTAATAAAGCTGATGGCAACCTTGAAGAGATAAAACGGATAGTGACAAAACGTGATGAAAAATGGCTAAAAAAGACCATGTTTATATATCAAAATGATATTTTAGGCTCTATCTACGCGGCGATAAGGTCTTAGTGGGCTAAATTATCTGGTAAAAATTTTCCTATTTTTGGCTATATGCTTTTTGTGAGATCTGGAGAATCGCTTCTGATTAGATATTTCGCTTTATTGGCGATTTGAACTCTAGTTTAAATTTATGCTCATTGTTTTTGAGCACTGGCTTGGATCCTTGCTCGAGTTTCTCTTATAAATTTCGGCTCTTCTAGCTTCTTCATCAGCATTTAAAATACAAAGTATATCGTATTTACTTATACGTAAGAGTGGATTTGAGCTTACGTATATTACGACTTTTACAAACGGCATGATAAATTTAAAGAATGGCTTTAGCTCATCTTGATTATCGCTTTTGATTTTTATCTTTGGACGAGCTATAAATAAATTTAGGCTCATTACATCATTATCGATTACAGCGATTTGATAAGGTTTAAAGTTTTTAAATCCATTTTTTCTAATTTGTTTTGCAAGTGTGCTTTTGCCACTGCCGTGAAGCCCAGTGAGAGCGATTAAGGCTTGTTTTTTATCTTTTAAAATTTCTTTACAAGCCCCATTTAATGCTTCAAACATTATTTATAGTCTCTATTTCTAAAATTTGAATATAAATTTCCTAGTATTGGAGTCGAATATATAAAAAGCTTCTTTTTAACCCTAAAAATGTAGTCACTCTCGCTCTTCGCATTGTTTGATATATCGATACGTCTTATCTTAAATTTATCATCTCCTGCGCAAAATCCGCCATCTATCACACTAAAAGCAAAGTCGTAATACTCTCTCACAACTTTTAGTGAAAGCTCGTTAAAGTGCCCTTTGGGAAAGCAAAAGCCAAATTCTTGTTTTTCGGGAAATAGCTCTTTTATCTTAGCCAGCGAGCTAGAAAATTCTTCTCTTAATTTTTCTTCATCATTGCTTTTGCAAGAAAAGTGGCTCGCTGTATGGCTATCAAACTCAAAAAGGCCACTCTCTTGCATCTGCCTGATCTCGTCTAAATTTAAAAAATACTCCGCATCTTTACCATAGTCGATCTCTTTATGTTTTTTAAATGCAAAGTTGTAATCCTGTCTTTTAAAATCCTTGATCTTATCTGTTATCAAAAAGCACACAGCTGGAATTTTTAGCTCTTTTAGGATAGGAAATGCAAATTTATAATTATCAAAATACCCATCATCAAAAGTTAGCAAAATGCTCTTTTTTGAGGCTTTTACTCGGCTGCTAGCTATATCTTTAAACTGGTTGTAGTTTATAAATTTATAGCCCTCATTTAACGCCATCAAAAGCGCCTTTTTAAATAGCTCTGGTTTAATGGCAAAGTCATTTTCATTGTTATTGAAGTGATGTACTGTTAGTATACAGACTGGATTATTCATAGGTCCTCCAATAATCTCTTGATATATGTTTTTAAAATTTGGGTATCATAATTCTCTTTGACAAAGATGCTGGCTTTTTCTCCGCATTGTCTAGCTAGTTCGTCATTTTTTATGTATGTATTTATTTTATCTGCCATATCTTTTGCATCTAAAAATTTAGCGCATTGACCTCTGCCATCTGCAAGCATGCTATTCATAGGTGCTATATCAAAAGCTACAATGGGGCGAGATAGAGCCATTGCCTCCAGTAAAGCTGTAGGAAGACCTTCTGTGTGAGAAGGAAATACGTAATAGTCTATGCCTTTTACTACATTTGCTATATCGCTTCTAAAATTAGTAAAAACTAATTTTTCTTTCATAGCATTGTCAAAAATACTTAAAATTTGATCTTTTGTATTTTTGCTGATATTCCCACCAAAAATGCCGTATATATCGCTGTTTTTTTGCATGAGAATTTTTAGTGCATTTGCAAATTCATAGACTCCTTTTTGGCGACTGAGCGAGGAAAACATACCTACTGTTATCGCTTGTTTTGGGATATTAAACTCTTCTTTAAATGTTAATCGCACCGCATTTAGAGCATCGCAATCCACAAAAGTTGGAATAAAAAATATTTTTTCATTTTTTACCCCTATCTTTTGCAAAATTTCTGTTACATTTGGACTGACGCTTATGATCTTATCAAAAAGAGTTGTGTGCAAAAATTTACTCAAAGAGCCTTTTATTGGGAATTCGTTGTGTCTTTCGCGTATAAATTTAACGCCTTTTTTTCTAGTAAAAATTTTTGATATAGCAGCTACCCAACTATCTGTGGAGCCATTTGAAATCACCACATCTATATTTTCTTGCCATAAAATTTTACAAAATATTGGTACTGTTTTATGAAAATTTTTCTTATTCATTTCGCATTCGATAACTTTAAAATTTTCTTCTCGAGCGCGTTTTGAAATTTCAGAATTTGGGTTGCAAAATAGCGTTGTGCCATGGCCAAGTTCGCGTATATGACGCATCTCGTTCATGATCTTATTTTGTTGCCCACCCCAGTTAAAAAGTGTTTCTGTGTGAAGAATGTTCATTTGCCTATCCTAAAATTTCTTTTATTTTGGCTTTTATTTTTGGCATTTCGTCGCTAAAATCCATCAAGGTCTTTTCTATGCCATGCTTTGCTATACCTTCTTTATCGCAAGGTACAAGGTCCCAGTCTTTTTGATAAACGGTGTGCTTGCCCATACTTTGGATACCATTTTGCGCTGTGTAGCCATTTTCCATGAGTGAGTTGTCCCACGGCCCCCACTCAAAAGCATTACTTGGACCAAAAAAGGCTATGACTGGTACATCATTTGCAGCGGCAATGTGCATGATGGCGGTATCAACACCGATAAAAAGGCTTGAATGCTTTGATAGGGCGATAGTTTGTTTCAAATTTAGCTTACCACCTAAATTTATAGGCTCACTTTTGCAAATTTTTAGCACACTTGCAAGCTTATTTAGCTCATTTTCTTTATTATCACTTGTTAGCACAACCTTTACGCCAAGCTCATTTTCGCAGTAGTCGATGAGCTCTGCCATGCTCTCGTCATTTGCGCATTTAAACATCCAGCGGCTTGTTAGATGCATATGTACAAAGCATTTTGGTAAATTTAGATGCTCCACACTTTCGTCCGAAAATACGCTCACCTTTTTGCTAACCGGTTCAAACCCCAAAGCTCTTAAAGCGTTTAGATTATGATCGATCGTATGTGAAAAATTTTCATAGTATTTTGCCTTGACGTTTAGAAGTTTATTTATTGATTGATTTTTGCCAAGAAAGCCTACTATTTTTTTGATCTTTGCGTATTTTGAGATGATGATGCCGCGATCCCCCGTGGTTGTTTGTACGGCCATATCGTACTTCTCTTTTTTGATGGCTTTTATAAATTTTATCTCAGTAATTAGTTTGTTAAAAAAGCCAGAATTTGCACTTTGTCTATCGTAAATGTGAATTTTATTTATATAAGGATTTCCCTTGATCATCGCTTCTGTTCCTTTGTTCAAGGCAAAGTCGATGGTTGCATCCGGGTAATAATGATGCAAATTTTCAATAAGAGGCGTAGTCAAAAGCACGTCGCCGATGTTCCTAAATTTAATTACTAATATTTTCATTTTATGTATTTCCAAAATGTGTACTGAGCGTAAAGTCTAGCTATAACGTAGCCAGTAAAGCCCTCTTTAAAGCCACCTTTTAGCACATAAAGCTTAAAAAATGTCCACACTGGGCTTGTTAGAGCTTTAAATAAATTTCTTTTTGCCCCCATGCTTGAGTAGCGATTTTGTTTAGAGATAAACTGCTCGATATTCTCATATGCATAGTGCAAGAAGTGTTTTTTAAGCACTCCAAGCTTTTGCGAGCTGTCATTTAAAATGACTTTTTCATGCACGGCTCTGCCATCAAATTTGGCAAAATTTTTGTTAAAAAGCCTCACTGTATAGTCTGGATAGAGCCCCATATTTTTGATCGATTTGCCAAAGAAAAAATTTAGCCTAGCTACGTTGTAGGCCATAAATTTTGGCTCTTTTAACGTGCCAATGATCTCATTTCTAAGCTCATTTGTGATCACTTCATCGCTATCAAGCACAAAGACCCACTCATTTTTGGCTAGATCTACGCCCTTTTGCTTTTGAGCGCCAAAGCCCAGCCAATCTTGCTCGTAGAATTTAACATTACTAAAATTTTGACAAATTTGTCTTGTGCTATCTTTTGAGCCACTATCAACCACAATGACCTCATCTGCAAAATTTGTACTTTCTAGCACTTTTTGTAGATATTTTTGGCTGTTAAAAGTTAAGATGACGACACTTAGCATTTATACTCATTTTCGTAAAATCTCTTAAATCTTTGGTGAAGCCAAAAGTACTCTTCTGGCCTTGATCTAACCATCTCTTCGCACGCGCTGCACTGCATTTGAGTTACTTTTTGTACCGCCTCTTCTTTATCAAATTTATTTATATCAATGGCTGGTGAAAAGCAAATTTCACTTATATTTTCATCTTTTTGATAGATAAATGCATTAATTATTAGTGCGTTTGTTTTTTGAGCTAGCACACTCGCAGCTGGCGTATGAAGCACATCCTTGCCAAAAAATTTCACTTTTATACCATCATTTGGAGCGGTATTTTGATCGACTAAAATTCCAACTATTCGCCTAGCTTTTAGCGCTTTTAAAATATCTTTTGCGCCGCCATCTTTGTCAATGAGCTCCACGTCAAACTGCGATCTATTCGCCTTTAAAATTTCATTCATGACGCCACTATCAAGCTTTCTGCCAAGCACCGAAACTGCACCAAAGCGAGCCGCCATCGCTAGACTAAAAAGCTCCCATTGTCCAAAATGAGCGGTAGTCACGATAATCGGACGATCAAGCTTAAGCGCTTCAAGCAGATTATGCTCATTTTTAAAGCTAACTTTTTCAAGCACTTTTTGCTTCGTCGTGTTTTGATTTAGGATGAAATTTATACCAAGATATTTTGCGAAGTTGTAGTAGCATTTTTTAGCGATTTCCAGTTTTTCATCTTTAGTTTTTGACTCACCAAATGCAAGATTTAAATTTGTCATAACGATATGAAATCTCTTTTTTTTAAGCTTCATAAACGCAAACGCTAAAAATTTAGCGAGCAAATCTCTAAGTGAGCTAGGTAGCAAAAATATAAAAAATTTTAAAGTATAAAAGCCAGCCAGATAGAGCCTATCCATTGAGAAGCCTTTTTGCAAAATTTGCAATCGTTTCTGGAAAAATTTCTCTTATGCAAAAGTCGTTTTTATCGATACTTCTGGCGTCTATTTGCTTGCCCATATCTATAACTAAATTTTTATCCGTGATGTAAGCATTTCTGTGGCTTGGACGGTTGCCAAAAAGCGTGATAGAAGGCCTATTCATCGCCCAAGCAAGGTGCGTTAGGCCACTATCGTTACCAATTACTAAATCACAGCTTGTAATGAAGCTTATCATCTCTTTTATGCTAAGTTTTTCAAGTAGCTTTGCTGAGGTGCCTGAGATGATCGCCTCAGCCCTTACTTTTTCGCTCTCACTTCCGTAACAAAGGTAAATTTCACACCCTTCAAGGAGCCTAATCACGTCTTTAAATTTGTTATAAATTTTGCTCTCTTCGCTTGCGAATGCAGCGATTAAAACACGTTTTTTACCACTTTCGTTTTTATAAATTTCACTTGCTTCAAAGCAAGGCGCTTTTTCTAAAATTTCACTTGCTTCAAAGCTAAAATTTAGAGCAAAAGCCACAAGTGCCAAATTTCTAATGATTATATTTTCGTTGTAATCAATTTTAAATTTATGTCTATAAAGCCTGGCTGCGATCTTTTCTTTGACACTCTCTCTGCTAAAGCCATAAGTTTGCTTGCCTATTATTTTTGCGACGATGGCTGATTTAAAAAGTCCTTGCAGATCGATCACTTTGTCAAATTTACCAAGGGTTTTTAGTATCTTGTAGCTTTGTCTAAAACTTTGTTTAAGTGGTAAAACGACTAGCTCGTTGATAAGCGGATGATCTTTTAAAAGGCTTGCAAAACGAGCATCAACTAGCCACGTGATATGGGCATTTGGGTGGTGCTTTTTGATAAACTGAAGTACAATAGCTGCGTGCACGATATCCCCAAGAGCTGAGAGTTTGACGATGGCTATTTTTAGTTGATTTTTGTTTTGCATTGATCACTTTAGATATAAATTTTTGGTATGATTTTAAAAAAAAATGCTTAAAAAAGGGCTAAAATGGCGAAAAGTTACATCTGTGTCTTTGACTGCGAAACGATACCTGATGCAAATTTGATAAGAAAAATTTATGGCATTGATGGGAGCGATGAAGATGTGAGCGTGCAAGCGATGGCTCTGCAAAAAGAGGCCAGTGGTAGTGAGTTTTTGCCTGTGATGTTTCATAGAGTTGTGGCGATATCTGCTGTTATGGCTGATGAGTACGGCAAATTTTTAAAAGTTAGCACGATGGAGGGCAAAAATGAGCGCGAGATCATCGCTAAATTTTTAAAATTTATAAATGATTATAACCCAAGACTTGTTAGCTTTAACGGCCGTGGCTTTGACCTGCCGATGCTAATGGTGCGTGCGATGCGTTATAACTTAAACGCAGCGGCGTATTACGAGAGCGAAAATAAAGAGCTAAACAAAAACAAATGGGAAAATTATAGGGCAAGGTATTCGCCTAAATTTCACCTTGATCTGCTTGATTTTATAAGCGATTTTGGAAGTGTGAGAGGACTAAAGCTTGACACACTTTGCGCTAGCTTAAATTTACCTGGCAAGTACGACGTGCACGGCGATCAAGTGCTTGAGCTATACTATGCAGGAGAGCTTGATAAGATCAACGAATACTGCGAAAGCGACGTGCTTAATACCTACTGGCTCTTTTTAAAATTCGAGCTTTTACAGGCAAATATCTTGCAAGATGACTATATAAATCACCTAAACGTGATGAGTGAATTTCTAGCCAAAAACTGCGCTCACAGAGGATATACTGAGGTCTTTTGCGCTGCGATAAGCGACGAGCTAGCTAGACTTAATGGCAAGCTTGATTACGAGATAAAGATCCAAAAAGAAGACGATGAAGAATTTGATGATTTTAGCGATCTTGATGGTGTGAAAGATACGCCAGAGCAGCTAAATGAGCGTTTGGCAAGACAAGGGCTTGATGGACTTTTAAAAAAAGCTAGCGAGGTTGCGTCAGCTGTCAAAAAAGATAAGAGCTTTATCGAAGAGAAACTACCTGAAATAAATTTGGACGAAGAGTAGAAATTCTACGCTTTTAGGCCGTAAAATATCTTTTGCTGCCCTATGGAATTAATATCCTGATCCACGGAATATCACGGATATTCAAATCCAAATTCATACTCTTTTAAAACTCCATTAGAAAAGATGAATTTCTCGTAATAAAGTGGCATATCAAATTCTTGTAAGAGTTTGCTTTCATTTTGCTCAGTGATGTAGGTGACAATAGAGGTGGCATTTTCTTCTTGCAGATCGTTTGGCTTACCTAGCTTCTTTAAAATTTGCTCTTGTTTATCACCAAGTTTGATACCAGAATTTGTAGTGAAATCTTTTATTTTGCTGAAATTTATATAATCTTTAGTTAAATTTTTATCAAAAAATT
>NZ_CABPTY010000001.1:471033-589006 GCF_902460415.1 Campylobacter concisus | reverse complement strand
AATTTTTTAACAAAATTGTGATACATGCAAATAGAAAATAGCACATTTAAAATAAATGCCGTTCTCATCCTGAGAAGCTTCATTTTTTCTCCTTGAAAATAATTAAGTCATTTTATTAATTTTACTTTTAAAAGATGTTAAATTTTAAAAATTAGAAAAAAGTGAGTTTTTGCAGAGAATTCCTGCTTCTCTGCAAATTTTGTATTTAGATTTATTTCTTTAATCCATATTTATCTAGCATTTTGTCAAATTCGCCAGATTTTTGTAGCTCATCGATCGCTGCGTCTATCTTCTTGATAAGCTCAGTGTGTTTGCCTTTATCAAACGCCATCGCAAATCCTTCCGTACCATCAGGAACTCTTAAAAATTCTTCCAAATCTGGATTTTGTTTTATATACTCAACCCCTATCGGACTATCAGTTAGCACAACGTCGATTTTACCAGCGTTTAGTGACATGATAGCAGCTGCTACATTTTCAGCAGGTATCGATTTAGTGGTTATGCTTTTGGCTGCTTCTTCTTGCAATGTTCCAACTTGAGCTGAAATTTTCTTATCCTTAAGGTTGTCTTTATTTACATCTGAGCCCTTTTTGCGGATAAATAAATTTTCTGAAAAATAATATGGCTTGGTAAAATCAACCGATTTCCTTCTCTCATCAGTTGCGCTCATTCCGCTTATGGCAATATCAATTTTACCGGTTTTTAATGCTGATATCAGCCCATCAAAGCTCATATTTGCAACATCAAATTTTATTCCAGTTTTTTTGGTGATCTCATTTAATAAATCTATCTCAAAACCAACAATTTTATTGTTTTCATCAAGATATTCAAAAGGTGGATAATCAGCGCTCGAGCCAACTTTATAAACTACATTTTTACTAGCTTCTTCGGCATTATTTGCTGTATTTTTTTTATTAGCGTCATCGCCACAACCTAGTAGAAATAAAACCAAACTTGCCATCAAAAATTTTAAAATTTTACTCATTTTCTACTCCTTTAATGATTTAAAATTTTGCTTAAAAACTCTTTTAAACGCTCATGTTGCGGATTTGTAAAGACATTTTTTGGTGTGTCATCAACTGCGATTTTGCCTTTATCCATAAAGAAAATTCTATTTGCCACGTTTCTCGCAAAGCCCATCTCGTGAGTCACCACAAGCATCGTTATACCCCTTGCGGCAACATCTTTCATGATATCAAGCACCTCTCCGATCATCTCAGGATCAAGCGCACTTGTCGGCTCGTCAAATAGTATCACCTCTGGATCCATTGCTAGGCTTCTAGCGA
Organism: Campylobacter concisus; assembly: GCF_902460415.1. Taxonomy (GTDB): domain Bacteria; phylum Campylobacterota; class Campylobacteria; order Campylobacterales; family Campylobacteraceae; genus Campylobacter_A; species Campylobacter_A concisus_Y. Next base: position 587,720 of record NZ_CABPTY010000001.1, on the reverse strand, counting down.
TCGCAATACGTTGCTTCTGTCCGCCTGAAAGCTTGTGCGGATAGGCAAATTTCTTATCACTTAGCCCAACACTTCTTAGCAACTCATCAGCTCTTTTTTCTGCACTTACTTTATCTAAAATTCCCGCTTTTATCGGAGCTAGAGTTAAATTTTGCAAGACGTTTTTATTTGCAAAAAGATTAAAGTGCTGAAAAACCATGCTCACTTTTTGGCGAATTTTATTTATATCTGATTTTTTATCTAAAATATCTTCGCCATTTATCTTTATGTGTCCGCTATCTGGCTCCTCAAGGCGGTTTATACAGCGTAAAAATGTACTTTTTCCACCACCACTTGGACCAATTATCGCTATAACTTCACCCTTTTTTATATCTACGCTAATATCATTTAAAACTCGCAAATCGCCATAACTTTTGTTTAAATTTTTAATCTCAATCATGGCGGTTTAATCTCCTCTCAAGTAGTTTTGTCAAAAGTGTAAAAAATTTAACACTCACATAATAGACAATGCCTGTAAAAATGACTGGCTCTGGACTATAAAAGACCGCTTGCAAGCTCTTACTTTGCATCGTGATATCAACTACACTTATATAGCCCACGACCGATGTCTCTTTAAATAGCGATATAAACTCATTTGCAAGAGCTGGCAAGATGTTTTTTGTAGCTTGTGGAAAAACTATCTCGCGCATCGAAACATAGTAGTTTAGGCCCATCGCACGAGCCGCTTCCATTTGTCCTTTATCCACGCTATTTATACCACTTCGCACGATCTCCGCCACATAAGCAGAACTATTTAGTCCAAGTGCGATGAGAGCTACATAAAAATTATCACTCCATGTTGCAAAAATGACAACTGAAAAAATAAGAAGTTGAAGTATTACAGGTGTTCCACGTAAGATATCGATATATTCATCAATTATAAAATTTAAGACTTTGATATTTAAAAATTTAATAAACGCCAAAGTAAATCCAAGTGTTATGCCTATGGCAATACCGCCTATAGTAAGCCCTAAAGTCACTCCGTAACTTTTGATATAAGCGATCTCTTGGGCCTCACTAAGATCTCTTGGATAGAAAAAATATGCTCCAAGTGAGACGATTATTATAAAAAATAGAAATTTAGCTAAATTTTGAGCCTTCAACTTTGTCCTTCTCTTTAAAATATGGCTTTAAATAATACGAAAAAATTTATATCATTTTGCTTAAAAGTGTTTAAGGATCGGCACTGAATGTTGTAATTTTAAAAAATTTATATTAACATAAGCCATTTATCTTAATTTGAAAGGAATTTTATGAGCTTTGGGTCTTATTTAGCCATAGCCATCTATTTTGGCTTTTTGCTCTTTATCGGACGATATTTTTACGATAAAAATGCAAGCATGAACCAATATCTACTGGATAACCGTCAAATGGGTCCAGTTGTCACAGCACTTAGCGCTGGCGCCTCTGATATGAGTGGTTGGATGCTACTTGGCGTGCCCGGAGCATTGTATGCAACTGGTGTAGCAAATATCTGGATGATAGCTGGCCTTATTGTAGGTGCTTACTGCAACTACCTATTTCTAGCAAAAAGGCTGAGAGTCTATACTGAGGTTGCGAGCGATAGCATCACGATACCAGACTTTTTGGAAAACCGCTTTAAAGATAGAACAAAAATTTTAAGGATCGTATCTGGTCTTATCATTTTGATATTTTTTACACTTTACGTAAGTAGCGGCATCATCGCTGGTGGCAAAACATTTGAGAGCTTTTTTGGTATAGGCTTTAGATATGGCGCAATTTTTACGCTTTGTATTGTGGTCTTTTATACGTTTTTTGGCGGATTTAAGGCTGTGAGCATAACTGATGCATTTCAGGGGCTTTTGATGTTTTGTGTCTTGGTCTCGATCCCAGTCGTGGCATATCTAAATTTAGACCTGCCAAGCGATACAAATTTGATAAAAGAGATAAGCAAGCTTGATGCAAATCACCTAAACCCATTTAGAGATCAAACTTTTTGGGGAATTTTAGGACTTATGGCTTGGGGATTTGGATATTTTGGTCAGCCACACATCATTGTTAGATTTATGGCGATACGTGATTCAAAAGAACTTGCCAAAGCAAGAAGAATCGGCATTGGTTGGATGAGCATTGGGTTGCTTGGTGCGATTATGAGCGGACTTATTGGCTTTGTCTACTTTAGTCAAAGAGGCGGACTTAGCGATCCTGAAACGGTGTTTTTAAAGCTTGGTGAGCTACTTTTCCCACCATTTTTTATAGGCATTATCATCTCAGCTGTGCTTTCAGCGATCATGAGTACTATCTCAAGTCAGCTTTTAGTTACATCTAGCTCGGTAACAAAAGACTTTATCTTTGCATTCTATAAAAAAGAGATTAGTCAAAATACACAAACAGCGATCAGTCGCTATGCTGTCGTAGTAGTGGCCATAGTTGCTACAATACTTGCCTTTATCTCAACAGACAATGTCCTAAACGTCGTTGGCAACGCTTGGGCTGGATTTGGTGCGAGCTTTGGACCAGTGCTGCTTTTTAGCCTTTACTGGAAGCGCATGAGTGCACTTGGAGCACTCGCTGGTATGATAGCTGGAGGTGCAACCGTAATATTTTGGATCACTTCAGGACTAAACGCTTATGTTTATGAAATTTTACCTGGCATCATAGCTTCTTGTATAGCGATCATTAGCGTAAGTATCTGGGGCGATGCGATAAATAAAATGACAAGCGAACCTCACGAGCGAATTATAAAAGATGAATTTGAAAAGATGAAAACAAGGCTTTAAGCCTTATCTTATAAGAAATTCTTAGTATCTTGTGCTAGGAATTTCTGCTAATTCTCTCTTAAAATTTTAATCCCTTTTTTAGTTTTCTTATCAAAAACCTAGCTGGATGAAGCTCATGAAATAGCGATCTTTCTATGCAAAGTGGGCGATCAAGCACAAGGTCAGCTATCAAATTTGCTCCAAGTATCGCTGTGCAAAGACCTCGCGAGCCGTGAGCAAAATTTACAAAGACATTTTTTTCGTAGCTTGCTTTTGGATTGTTATCTTTATTTTTACTCCAAAATAACCCTTTGTAGTTTTGCTTGTAAAATTCTTCGTCATGTAAGGCGCCAATTATCGGAAACCTATCTCCGCTATAGCTTCTATAGCCTACACGTGAGCCGATAATGGTGGCTTTTGTGGTGTCAAAAAACTCGCTTACATCGCTTAAATTTTTAGCATTATCCTCAACTTTAGGCGTATCGCAAATTTCATTTCTGGCATAAGTTGCACCGATAACTTGCAAACCTTTGACAGCTGGGCAGATGTAGCCTTTTGCGCTTAGCGGCATGGCATTTTTTAGCACTGGTTTTAAGTGGGTTACTTGGCCACGGACACTACTTATTTGCATATTGTAGCCATTAAAAATTTCACTGCTCTTACTGCCAGTGCAAAAGACCAAAATATCAGTCTCTAAAATTTTACCATTTTTAAATTTAACGCTGATCTTGCCGTTTTGCAGATGTGCTCTGCTCTCATACTCGTGATTTAATAAAATTTCAAAACTGCCTGATAAAAATTTACAAATTTCTCTTGGCCTAGCGTATGCTGCCTCTTTTATAAATATCCCAGGATATGGCTTTAGGCCCTCATCGAATTTAAAAATATCCTCTACGCTTTGAGTTTGCCATGAGCCATATCTTTTAATTAACTCATCATCAAATGCGTAGTCGATGCAGCCATTAAATTTGATAAGGCTTTTTGGCAAAGTTGCCTTGTAAAATCTCACTGCTTGCAAAAATGCGTTTAAATGCATTCGACCTAAATTTACCCCAGGCTTGGTAACTAGTGGCATCAAAGCGCCACAGTGATTGCCTGAGCCATTTGTAGCCACCTCGCTTTTTGCCTCAGCGATCACAACCTTAAAGCCATTTTTGGCTAGCTCGCCAGCTGTTGCAAGTCCAGCCACGCCAGCTCCTATGATAAGTGCTGTTTTGCCTTTTGGCTTAGCCAGTGGCTCGCATCTTGCAAACCAAGCATCCTTTAAATTTTCATCCCTTTTTTCTAGCACGGCACTACTCATCTGACGTTTTCTAGCGTATCCCTCTTTTAAGCTTAGTAGAAAGCCAGCACGCTTTAGACCGTCTTTTACTATTTTTGCGCATGAGTAGGTTCTAGCAATAGTACCAACCCTGCTTAGTCTTGCGATCTCTCTAAAAATTTCTTCGCTCCAGATTGAGCCATTTTTGCTTGGAGCAAAGCCGTCTAGAAACCAGATATCAGCGCTAAAATCAAGCTCGGGTAAAATTTCTTTAGCCTCGCCGTAGCAAAGATCAAGTGTGATATTTGGGGCGAAATTTATGCGGTGTATGCCTGAAACTAGAGGCGGATAGAGTGAAACCAGCTTTTTGGCATAAGCTTTAAAAATGCCTAAATTTTCATAAATTTTTAAAAGATCATCTTTTTTAATAGGACTTTTTTCGATGCTAACAAAGTGAAGTTTTTTAGAGCTACCTTTAAATTTCTTACAAAGTGTAAAGAAATTTAGCCCAGCACCAAAGCCAGTCTCAGCGATGATGAAGCTGTCTTTACTCTGCCAAATTTCATCAAGTGCGCTTGCAAAGACAAATTCGCTCTCAAGCCAAGGTTTGTCGGTATTAAAGTAGATATCACCAAACTCCTCGTTAAATGGAATTTGTCCCTTGAAGCTTAAATTTGCATTTTTCATCTATTTTTTGCGAAATATCCATCTATGCCGTTTGCTATGCCGTTTGCAAGGGCATTTTGATATGCATCATTAAAGAGCTTTTCGCCCTCAACTGGATGCGTGATATAACCGATCTCAACAAGAACTGCTGGCATAAGAGCACCAACAAGTACCCAAAACGGCGCCTCTCTCACACTGCCGTCACTTGCAGTATAGACTTTTCTAGCACTTGCTAAAATTTCTTTTTGGATATCGATGCCAAGCTTATTTGACGCGATAATCTTCTCGCGATTTAGTACATTTAAAAATGTCTGCTGTGAAAAGTAATTCATCTCTTCGATATCTGATTTGTTCTCAAGCGCGGCTGCGTTTTTACTACGTTCGCTTCTTGCAGGCGATAAGAAAAATGTCTCAATGCCGTGCATGCTCTTTGCTTTTGTGGTATTTGGAGCGGCATTTGCGTGAATGGAAACAAAAAGATCAGCCATCTTATCATTTGCAAATTTTGTTCTTGTTCTTAAATTTATAAAGACATCGGTTGACCTGGTAAAATAGACCTTGTAACCACGCGCTTTTAGTATGTCACCAAGCTTTTTGGCTACGCCTAGAACCGCGGTTTTTTCCTGGAGCTTGCCATTTACTGCACCTGGATCAGTGCCACCATGACCTGGATCGATGACGATCGTTTTGTTGCGTGAAAATTTACTAGCCGTAACTGGTGGTAAAGGTGCTGCCGCTGGCTCACTTTGTACAGGCTGCGGCTTGAAATTTGGCTCAGGCTCTTTGTGTGGCACTTCTTCGTTTTTGTTTTTAGTTTTATGAAGTGGTGCTTTTACATTTTCGTTTGAGATAAAATTTTGAGCGCTGATTACAAGCAGATCGCCTGTCGCATTTGCTTTTATAGTCTTTTGGATCTTATCAGAAAAAATAACTCTAACAGTGTTTTTATCATACTGCGAGATGTGAATATAATCAGATATGAAATTTTTATAAGTTAGCGGATTGCCATTTAATCTACCATCGATATCCATAATGTTTTTATATGTATTTTGTTGCTTTAAAAAGGATGTTTTTAGTTTTGCGGTATCGATTTTTGTATTAAACTTAAGCACCAAAGTGTCATTTGCCTTGGTTGCACTAAGCAGCGTCAAAGTAGTAGCACTAGGCGTACTAGCACTCTTTACGCCATTTAGTGCATTTAGATCTTTTATATACCCACTTGAGTCAAAACCAAGCGATTTTGAGCTGGTTATGAGTCTTGTGAGTGCTTGTTTTTTTATATTTTTGTCATTTTTGATGATCGCGTCGACATAGATATCTTTTATATCGTTGTGAAATTTAATCTTTGCGCTTCTGCTTGAGCTGGCAAAATTTTTATCAAATTTTGCAAATATCTCCGAATTTATCGCAGCAAAAAGGAAATTACAAACAATAAAAAAGAGGATTATCGCTAGTTTCATTCACCATGTACCAGCTTGTGCATTAGCTCTTTTACGCTTATTAGCTCTTTTAGTTTATATCCATTTGCTCCCGTGAAAAATAACCCGGTCTCTTTTTTGCCACTAAATGAGTCAAAAAGCCTATCAGCGATGCAATATCCAACCTCTTTAGCGCCTTTGCCCCTTTGACAAGGGCTCACGCAGTTGCTTATACACTGGATCTTTGGTCCCATCCTTTTTTCTACCAAATTTATCAAATTTGTTCTAATCCCACGAGCCGGATAGCCAACTGGACTTTTTATAAGCTCTATGTCCTTTTCCTCAGCTGCTAGTATCACTTCTTTAAAGCCAATATCTGCGTCACACTCATGAGTTCCGATGAAGCGTGTACCCATTTGAACACCGTCTGCGCCTAGCGATATTGCTTTTTCGATATCATTTTTATCCCAAATTCCACCGGCTGCGATGAGCGGAAAGTCACCCCACTCTTTTATCTCAGCCTTTACTTGTGGGATTAGATTAAATAGCGAAAACTCAGGATCAAGGCACTGCTCGTAAGTAAAGCCCTGGTGTCCGCCGCTTAGCGGTCCTTCAAGCACAACCGCGTCTGGCAAGCGGTCATATCTTTGTAGCCAACGTTTGCAGATGATCTTTAGTGCTTTTGCGCTTGAGATAATAGGAACTAGCGCAACCTCTTTAAAATTTTGTGTAAATTCTGGCAAATTAGTAGGTAGTCCGGCACCTGATACGATGATATTTATGCCGGCTTCACAAGCATCTTTTACCACTCTTGCGTAGTCATTTGCAGCGTACATTATATTTACGCCAAGTGGTAAATCTCCACAAATTTTTCGTGCATTCTCAATAATTGCTCTAAGACCTCTTGTTGAGTAGAAATTTTCACTTCCAAATGGCTTTGCATTTAGCTCTTTGTTTATAAATTTACGATTTTCATAATATCCTGTGCCAACTGAGCTGATTATCCCAAGGCCGCCTTCTAGGCTAACATTGCCAGCTAGTTTGTCCCAGCTGATACCAAGTCCCATACCGCCTTGAAATATCGGATACTTTATCTCATATTTTCCTATTTTTAATGGCTTTAACTCCATCTATTCAACCTTTACTTTTGCAAATTTACGCTTTCCTACTTGCAAGATATATTCACCTGCTTCTAATTTTAACTGCTCATCACTGATCTTTTCTTGATTAATGCTAACCGCATTTGCCTTTATGTCGCGTCTTGCTTGAGAATTTGACTCGCTTAGCTCACACTGCGATAAAGCTTCCACGATCCAAACTGGTGCTTTTAGGCTAAATTCTTTTATATCAGTTGGGAGCTGATTTTGAGAGTGTACGCTATTAAACTCAGCCATCGCAGCTTTTGCAGCCTCCTCGCCGTGATACCTTGCTGTTATTTCGTACGCAAGGTCCTCTTTTGCTTTTTTTGGATGATATTTACCATTTTTTACGTCGTTCATTAAATTTTCTATCTCGCCAAGGCTTTTTGTGCTTAAAAGCTCATACCAGCGCCACATTAGCTCATCGCTTATACTAAGCGTTTTTGCAAACATATCATTTGCATTTTCAGTTACGCCGATGTAGTTGCCAAGGCTCTTGCTCATCTTATTTACACCATCAAGCCCCTCAAGAAGTGGCATCATGATGACAGCTTGCTCTTTGCCGACATTATAAGTCCTCTGCAAGGTTCTACCCATAAGAAGGTTAAATTTCTGATCCGTACCGCCCATCTCGATGTCACACTTCATCGCAACGCTATCATAACCTTGAAGAAGCGGATACATAAATTCACAAATTGAAATTGGACTGCCAGCTTTTATCCTTTTTTCAAAGTCGTCGCGCTCTAGCATTCTAGCGACTGAAAATGTGCTAGTTAGCTCTATTATTCCAGCAGCTCCAAGCTCATTTGACCATTTTGAGTTAAACATTATCACGGTTTTTTTTGGATCTAAAATTTTAAAAACTTGCTCTTCATAAGTTTTGGCATTTTTTAAAACCGTCTCTTGATCTAGCTTTTTTCTAGTGACTGATTTACCAGTTGGATCGCCTATTTGAGCAGTGAAGTCGCCTATCAAAAACTGCACGATCGCGCCATGTTTTTGAAGCAGTGCCATCTTGCTTAAAACGACTGTGTGTCCCAAGTGAAGGTCTGGAGCAGTTGGATCAAAGCCAGCCTTTACATAGAAATTTTCACCTTTTTCATAATAGTTTTTTATTAAATTCTCAACTCTTTCAAAGTCAATAATCTCGGCGACACCGCGTTTTATCTCTTGTAAAATTTCAGCTATATCTTGCATTATCTTTCTCCTAGTTATGGTATGGATCGCTTTGCGAAACGAAATCTATAATCTTATATCTATCTTTGATCTTCTCTCTTAGCTCGTTTGCATCGATATTTTCGGCTATCTCAACACTTATTTCAAATGTATCACCGCTAAGGTCATTTGCTTCATTTAGCGAGATTGTAGCCAAATTTACATCTAGTCTAGCAAGATATGTTAAAAATTCAGCCAACGCGCCTTTTCGGTTCTCAAGATTTAATAAAATTTTATATCTATGTGGGGCATTTCTAGTCCATTTGACAAAGATGATTTCATTGCCCTTATCCATAAGCTTTCCAGCACGCTCACAAAGTTTGTGGTGCACTGTCACATTGTGCCCATTTTTAAAGCCAACTATACTATCGCCTCTTTTTGGGTTACAACAATAGTCAAACTCGACATTTGAAATTTTATGATTTGAATAGATTACGATATTTTCAAATTTTTGCTTTTTAACCTGATATTTATCGCCCAAAGAGATCATAAAAGGACGCTCTTTTTTTATATACTTTTTAAGCATATTTACGACCTCTTGCAAAAAATCACTTTCAGTTGCAGCACGAAAAACTTTTTTGCCTAAATTTTCATGCTCTATCCAGTCTAAAATTCTATCTTTAGAAACGCCAAAAACTGACTTTAAAATATCAACTGCAATTTTATAATTTATATCTTTTATCTTTTGCTTGCAGTATGTTCTTATCGTAGCCCTTGCTTTACCAGTTCGAACGCTATTTATCCATGAACAGCGAAATTTTGCCTCTTCGCCAGTTACAATCCTTACAATATCGCCGTTTTTTAGCTCTGTTAAAAGTGGCATTCTGACGCGATTTATATAAGCTTCTTTTGCGTAAAGTCCGATCTCTGTGTGAATCTCATAAGCATAATCAAGTGCGGTAGCCCCGCGTGGAAGCGTAAAAACCTCACCTTTTGGCGAATAGACCGCAATATCTTCTATGTAAAGACTATCTTTTGCATATTCATAAAGCTCTTCGACATTACTTTCAGCTTCATTATTTTGCATACCAATGTCGTTTAGCCAGTCAAGCTTTGGATTTAAAAGACTACCCTCGCCGTTTTTGTATTTCCAGTGAGCTGCGACACCATATTCAGCGGTTTTGTGCATATCGTAAGTACGAACTTGTGCCTCAAAAATACTCTTATTATCAAAAATAGTTGTATGTATCGTTTGATAGCCATTTTGCTTTGGAAGTGCAATATAATCCTTAAATCTCGAAATAAGAGGGTTAAAATTTATATGCAAATTTCCAAGCGCAAGGTAGCAATCAAGTGGCTTTTGCACAAGAATTCTAATAGCGAGCAAATCAAGTACCTCTTCAATCGAAATACCTTTTCTTTGCATTTTTAAATAAATCGAATAGTAATGTTTTATACGTTTTTGAATCTCGAAAGTGCCCTCAATAAAGCCATTTTCAAGCAAAATTTGACTTACTTTCTCGTAAAAAGCATTTAGTTTAAGGCTAAGCTGCTGCTTATTTTTATTTAAAAAGCTATCAATCTTGGCGTATTCTTCTGGCATCGCATATTTAAAGCTTAGATCTTCAAGTATGTTTTTAATCGATGAAATTCCAAGTCTATGAGCAATCGGAGCATAGACCATAAGCGTCTCTTCAGCAATTCGTTTTTGTTTTTCTACCTTTAACGCATCAAGGGTTAGCATATTATGAAGTCTGTCACAAAGCTTAACCACAAGAACTCTAACATCCTCAATGGAGATTAAAAGCATTTTTCTAAAGGTTAGTGCCGAGCTTGCTAGTTTTTCATTACTACTTGAGCTTGCAAGTTTGTTTTCTCTTATAGCAACTATCTTTGTAAGTCCTTCAACCAGCTTCGCCACTTCATCACCAAATTCAGCCTGGACTTCGCTAAGCGTAACTTCAGTATCTTCAACTACATCGTGAAGTAGTGCAGCTATAACCATACTCTCATCTCCGCCCATATTTGCTACTATTGATGCTACTAAGATAGGATGGATTGCGTATGGCTCGCCACTTTTGCGATATTGACCAGCATGAGATGTGACACAGCTATCTATAGCTTTGTCTAATTTATCGCTTCGTTCGCAAAGAGAAAAGAGCAGCGTTATAGCTTCTGAAACATTTTTACAAGGTAAAATTTGTTCTATTAGCTGCTCTAAAAAAAGACTATTTTCCTTCAACTATTGCCTCTAAGCCTATTTTGCCCTCAGCTACTTCAAGTAGCGCAATGTCAGCAAATTTCATCTTTGAAGTATCGGTTTCTACAAGCACTACTGCTCCATTTGCTAGTGCTTCTGCACGCTTTGCTACGATAAGTGAAAGTTTATATCTATCATCACCAACTTGTTTTAACGCTCTTGCTGTTATTTGTTCTGTTCTCATATTTATCCTTTTTAAAATTTATTTTACTACTGAGTATAGGGCCGCTTCTTCTTCATTTATTATTTTTAATAAATTTCCAGCCTTAAACATATTACAAACCAAAATAGGCAGTGAGTTATCTTTTGCTAAAGCTATGGCAGTATCGTCCATAACCTTGATATCATCGCTCATTGCCTTTTCATAGTTTAGTGATTTTAAAAGTTTTGCATCTTTGAATTTTTTCGGGTCTTTATCATAAACGCCATCAACCTTTGTAGCTTTTATGATCATATCTGAGCCGATCTCAATAGCTCTTAAAGTTGCTGCTGTATCAGTTGTAAAGAAAGGATTGCCAGTACCTGCAGCAAATATAACAACTCTGCCTTTTTCTAAATGGCGCTGCGCACGTCCCACGATGAAGGTCTCACAGATCGCTTCCATTTTGATTGCACTTTGCACTCTTACCTCTAGCCCACTTCGTTCTAAAGCTTCACGCATCGCGATCGAATTTATAACAGTTGCTAGCATGCCCATGTGATCACCACTTGTTCGTTTGATGATGCCATCTTTTGCAGCACTCACACCACGTATAATGTTGCCACCACCTATCACGATGCCAACCTCGATACCATTTTCGACAAGCTCTTTTATCTCATTTGCTATAAATTTAAGCACCGCCGTATCTATGCCAAAACCATTTTCTCCCGCTAAAGCTTCGCCTGAAAATTTAACCAATACGCGTTTTCTTTTACTCATTGTCATGCTCCTTGAAATTCACGCATTCTAGCCAAAAAGGCTTTAAATTTAGCTAATAACGCTTACAAAGTAGCTATTTTGAGATCATTTCAAGTGGATCGATGTGGTAGTTTCTTTGCGTCACTTCAAAGGTTAGATCGTTTCTAACTCGGCCTATAACGTAGCCTTTTTGCACGACTGAGCCGACTTTTACAGTCGGTGCGATTTGGCTTAGGTGAGCATAGATCGTATGTATACCATTTTCATTTTCTATAATGACTACGTTTTCAAGCATTGGTGTCGCTTTTGCAAAGACTACTTTGCCATTTAATACGCTTTTAACCTTGGCGTCTGGCGTAGTTGATCGAAGTATGACTGACTCGTTAAAAATTTTTATGTTATATATTGGGTCTACGTAATTTCCAAATTTTTGCTTTACAGTGTAGCTATCAAGAGGAGCGATTGTCTTTGCACCTGAATATTTTTTGACCGAGCTTGTTTGATAGCCTCCACCCATTGGTTGGCTTTTTGCGCCTTTTTTACCACCTTTACTTGCAGCTGCTTTTTCTTGTTTTTCTCTAGCTGCACGTGCAGCTTCATCTTCTTGCTTTTGCATGATGGCAAGCTGCTCTAGCGTCTTTCTTAGCTCATCTTGCTGAGCTTGAAGTTTGGCTAGCTTTTTACTATAAATTTCTTTATCTCGTTTTAGTCCGTTTATAGTATTTTTTTGCGTGCTTTCTAAATTTTGCAAGTCACTTTGCTTGCGTCTATAGTTTTTGATGCTTGAGTTTATCTCGTTTATTTTATTTGATTTACTTTTTATCTTCTCGATTGTATCTTCATAGTTTTGGCTAAGTCTTTTAAAATCCTCTTTTGCAATGGCATTTAGTTTGGTTAAAATTTGAGATGAGATGATACTCTCCTCGCTTTGCTTGCCCTCAGTTGCAGACATCAAAAGATCAAACGACAAATCTTCTGCGATAATCCTTATCATGTTTTGCTCAAGCTCCTTTTGAGTGCGCTCTAGCTCTTTGTTTTGCTTAGTTAGATCATCAAGCTCAATAAGTGCTTTTGAAGCATTTGTCTCAAGTACAGAAATTTGACCCTTTAAATTTGTGATATCACCACTTATACCTCGAAGTTTTTTCTCGCCACTTACGATATCACCAGCCAAATCATCTAGCTTTTTACTAAGCTGCTCGCTCATCGCCTGACTCGATCTTAGCGAGTTTTTGGAGTCTTTGATCTTCTCTTTAGTATTTGACGCAAAAGCTAAGCTAAAAGCTAGCAAAAATGTAAAAATTCCTTTTCTCATATCGTGCTTTTTCTAGCCTTACTCATCACCAAACTAACAGCAAAAATGCTTAAAAACATAGCCACGCCAAATAAAATAAAAATATCCCTTGAAGGATCAAGACTAGGCAATACCACATCAATACTTGCGGCATTTTCTCTAAAAATTTCAATACCAGGCAAGAAAAAGAAAAATGCACCAACTATAGTGGTCGCAACTAGGCTATCAACCATGGCTGATTTGTAAAGCATGGCTGATTTTAGCCAAAATGGTGCTCCAAAAAGCGTCATAATCTCGATGCGCTCTCTATGCTCAAATAGCCAAATTTTAGCCTGCTTTAGCATGAGCATGAGTCCAACAACACAAAGTATTGCCATAAAAGCATACGATATACTTTTGGCTAAATTTAGCATTTTAAAGACCTTGTCATGGGTCTTTGAAAATGTCTCGACCTTTGTGATGCCATCAAATTTTAAAAGTTTTTGCTTTAGCTCATCCATGTACTGCGGTGTCGGAAATTCGCTAAGTTTTAGTGAGTAAAATTTAGGTAGCGCATTTTGCAGTATGGACAAATTTTTAGCCGAGATGTCATTTGAGAGGCGGTCGATGATCTTTTGCGGACTTAGTGGCTCGATGCCAGATAGATTGCTAACCACTGGCTTTAAAATAGTATCACTAAGCTCTTTACTTGAAACTATGACGATGTTGTAGTCATTTCCCATAAGTCTTTCATAATCTCTCACAATCTTATCGGCAGTTAGACTAAACTGCACGGAAAACAAAAGCGCGATCAGCGGTAGGATGAATCCAAGATGATTTTTAAGCGATCTCATGCACGCCTCCATTTTCTATGACGAAGTGGCGGTATGGGATACGAAGTGTCGATGGGATATGGTGTGTGACAACTACTACGCTCGTGCCTAGAAATTCCCTAGCTGATTTTAAAAGCGACCAGATGACGTCGCTTGAGTATTCGTCTAAATTTCCCGTTGGCTCGTCGCATAAGAGCAAATTTGGATTGTGCGCTAGAGCCCTTGCCATCGCTACTCTTTGCTGCTCACCACCACTTAGCTCACGAGGGTATTTATCAGCTTTATGAAGCATATTTACATGTTTTAAAAGTTTAGCCACTTGCTTTTTGCTCACATTTTGATTGATGCCTTTGATGATGAGGGGCAACATGACGTTTCTTTCCACATTCCATTCATTTATCAAGCGATAATTTTGAAATATAATGCCAACTCGCTGCCTAAGCTCACAAAGTCTTTTATCATCGATGTCGTCCATTTGCGTCATGCAGACATTTAGCTCTCCAGCAAGAGGTGAAATTTCTCCATAAAATGATTTTAAAAGTGTGCTTTTTCCACTTCCGCTCTTGCCTGTGATAAAGACAAAATCATTTGCATAAATATCTAAATTGACGCTATTAATTACGATTTCATCGCGTTCATAAGCTAGGCTCAAATTCCTTGCACTAATTATCTCTTGCATCAGCCAAATACTCCTTCAAAAGTTCGTGTGCTGCTAAATTCTCAAGAATTAAGATCGGTTTTTTTATAAAATATTCGCTTTTTTCATCGCTTATTTTGATAAAACATTGCTCAGGTTTATTAAATGCTCCAAAAGTAACTTTTAGCAAAATTTCACCCTCGTTTATGGTGTAAATTTCTTCAAAATGTAAAAAATAATCCTCTTTTTTGATGATGAAATTTTTGAAATTTTTAATGATATTTTTTACGCTTGTCTTTTCTTTAAAGCTAAAATCCCCAGCTAAAACACTCTCGCCACTTTCAATCTCACAAGTATAAATGACATCGTAAATGTCTTTATCCTGGCGTCTCCAGCGGTCTTCATACTTGCTAGTTACCTCTAAATTTCTATTTTTGAAAGCTTCTATTTTTGAGTTTGTAGGCTCTAAAAATTTACTCAAACTAAAGTCGCAATACTCCTTGCTATCAGTCCTTAACTCAAATTTACCGCCTACTTTTAGTATCCTCTCGCACTCAAGCGCAAACGCCGACGAGACCACACGTCTATGCTCTGCTTTATCCCATGGCACTGGAAAGTGTAAAAAGACTCTATCAACTAAATTTGAGCCAATAAGTGAGAGCAAGAGCCTGGCGTCGGTGTTTATTAGACGCACATTTTCTAGACCATTTGCCCTAGCTAGCTTTGCTACTTGCTCGATGCTTGGCTTATAGACTTCTATTCCGATAACTAGGGTATTTGGATTATTTTTAGCTTGATAAAGCAAGTGTCTACCAGAACCAAAGCCGATCTCTATAAAAATTTGATCAAATTTATCTTTTAGCTCGCAAAATGCTGGCACAAATTCTTCAAGGCTTAAAATTTCGCTCACTTTTTTAGTCAAATTTGTCTTTTTTACAGCGAATGCTTGACTGATTACATCATTGCAATTTTGCTCTTTAAAAAGCTCAAGCGCCTCTTGCAAAAGACCAACTTTAGCTGGCTTTGTAAGCTTTTCTCCCTTTACGACGATGCCATTTTTACCAGGCTTTACAACTAGGAAAAAGCTCTCTTCTTCATTTTTTGTGTAGATGAGCCTCTCGTTTCGCCCATTTGCCTGCCAAAGAAATTTGATCTTGTCATTACCAAATGGAAACGAGAGCTCTTTTAAAGACGAAGCGATGAAATTTGGCATTATTTTATGCTAACTTCTGCTTTTGATGACTTATCAGAGGCGATGCCGTACTCATCGATAGCTACGACGCTGTAAGAGTAGCTAGCTCCTTTTTGCACGCTATCATCTCTAAGTCCAGTACCATCTATGCCACTAAAAATTTTCTCACTTGCGCCACTTCTATAAACAGTGTACGAACTAGCTCTATCAACTGCACTCCAATTTACATTTACTCCGCTACCATCGTAGCTAGCGCTAATATTTGGAGTCTTTGGCGCACCAAGTGTTATCCCCACGATTGGCTCTTCTTGTTTTAAGCTCTCAAGGCCGTCTTTATCGACTGCTGTGACCCTGTAATACCTTGTTGCCGCATTTGTGTTTATGAGATCCTCATAAGTGTTGCTAGTCGTTTTTGCTAGGTATGTGTAAGGCAAAATTTTGCTCACTGTCCTATAAACCTTAAAATAAGCAAAATCCTCAGCTGGCACGTAATCCCAAGTTAAAATTATCTTCTTTGGCGCATTTTTTGTTGCCTGAAGGTTTGTTACTGATTTAGGGTAACTCCTTTGTCGTTGCACTTATGTTTTGGCTTGGTTTTGAAACAACGCCTGAAGAAGTTTTAACTAAAATTCTATATTCATAAGACTTACCAGGTTTTACTTCAGTATCGATATATTCAGCATTTAGTCTGCCATTTACCTCTGCGATTTGGCTAAATTTATTAGCTCCTGCATCACTTCTTTGAATGATATAGCTTGCCACGGTGCTATCAGGATGTGGTCTCCAGATCACTTTTACACGTCCTGGAAGCCCTGTAATAGCTTGCGAAAACGGTACTGAGTCAAGTAGCGGCTTTGTGGTTGCTGTTGCGATCGTGCCTGGTTGAGAGATGGCATTACTTGAGTAGGTTCTCATTTGGTATGAGTAAGTTGTCTCTGGAGCTAGATCACGATCCACATAGTGCGTAGCAAAGCGGTCTTTTATGTTTGCAACTAGTTGCATTTTTGAGTTTGCATCATTTGGATTTGAGCGGTAAAGATAGTAGCCAACGACGCTCTCATCGGTCACTGGATTCCACTCGAAGCCAACTTCTGTCATATCTGAAATAGTTTTTAAACTTGTAATCGTAGGCAGTGACATACTTTGCTGAGTCGGTACGCTAGAGCCGCATCCCGCTAAGAAAGCTGCTAAAAATGGTGTCAATATGCGTAGGGCAAATTTTTTCATCAAAAATCTCCTTGGGAATTTTTTTGTAAATTATTTGGTTAAAGTCATCATACGTTTTTGCGATAAATTCCACCCTTTTGCCAGTTCTTGGATGGATAAAATAAAGCATATAAGCGTGAAGCATAACCCTGCTTATTTTATCGCCTTGGCTCTTAAATCCGTATAAATCATCGCCTAAAATATGGCGGTTTATGCTAGATAGGTGCACTCTTATCTGATGAGTCCTGCCTGTAAAAAGTTTTGCTGCTATTAAATTTATGCCATTTTCACTTAGCAAATTTACAAAGGCGCTTTTTGCAAATTTAGCGTCCGCAACGATCGCTTTTTTTAGGCGGTTGTTTGGATTTCTGCCGATTGGCTTGTCGATGATGACATCCTCTTTTAGGGGAAGATCAATAAGCGCTAGATAAATTCTCCCCATGCTCTTATCGCTTAGCTGCTCGCTTAGTTTTGCATGGGCGAAGTTGTTTTTAGCGACGACGATAGCGCCGCTAGTACCTTTATCTAGGCGGTGGACGATGCCAGCTCTTACGTCGCCGTTTAAATTTGAAAGCATAAAGCCCTTTTTGTTTAGCCACTCAACAAGTGTCGCCTCTTTGACACTTGGAGCTTGATGAACGACGATTTGCGGGGGCTTGTTTAGCACTATGAGATCGTCGTCCTCGTAGATGATCGGGATATCAAAATTTACTTCGTACTCATTTTGCACCTCTTTTTTTGGGGCAAAATTTACGCAAACTTCATCATTTTCGCTTAGAACAAAGCTAGGTTTTGAAACTGGTTTTAAATTTACGCTTACGAGAGAGTCTTTTATCAAATTTAAAGCTTGATTACGTGAAATTTGAAGCTCTTTGGCCACTGCAACGTCGAGTCTTGAGCTATTTAAAACATTAAATTTAACCAAAATCAAAGCCTTGTTTGTGATATAATCTAGCCCAAAAATTAAGGTTTGCTTCTTGATAAAACTAGATCGGCGTATTTTAACACATTTTGATTTTATTCAGCCGTTTTTAATAATCCCAATCATAGCCATCTCTTACATCCTAGTTTCCGAAGCAAACGACATTTTAGCAAACAAACAGCTTGTGTATTTTGGCATAGGTTTTGCATCATTTTGTGTAGCGTTTTTACTGCCTATTAGGCGTATTGACTGGATTATTCCGATGTTTTACTGGGTCTGCATCGTGCTGCTTTTAAGTGTCGATCTCTTTGGCGTTAGCAAACTAGGAGCTAGGCGCTGGCTAGAAATTCCCTTTGTTCACTTCACACTTCAGCCCTCGGAGCTCATGAAGCCAGCCTTTTTGCTGATGCTAGCCTATCTCATTAAACAGCGTCCTCCAGAGGCTAATGGATACGGAGTAAAAGATTTTTTAAGACTTAGTTTTTACATACTTTTGCCATTTGTGCTAATCATGAAAGAGCCTGATCTTGGCACCGCACTCATACTTTTAATAGTTGGCTACACCATCCTTTTTGTGATCGGCGTAAATAAGAAAATTTGGATCACTATCATCCTTGCGATAGGCTTTTTGGCACCTGTTTTGTATGAAAATTTACATGACTATCAAAAAAAGAGAATTCACGATTTCATAGCTGAAGAGCCAAGCTATCACGTCAAACAAAGCATCATCGCCATAGGTAGTGGCGGACTGAAGGGCAAGCCAAAGGACGAAGCGACGCAGACGCACTTTAAATTTTTGCCAATCGCCACTAGTGATTTCATCTTTGCCTACAATATCGAGCGTTTTGGCTTTTATGGTGGATTGTTTTTGCTTGGACTTTATGGAGCACTTATAACACATCTTTTAAGTTTAAATTACGGCCTAAAAAATGACTATTTTACACAAGTTACCACCACGGGGATTGCTGCACTTATTTTCGTTTATGTGGGTGTAAATGTCTCGATGACGATCGGTTTTGCACCAGTTGTGGGCGTACCACTGCCATTTTTTAGTTACGGCGGAAGCAGCTTTGTTACATTTATGGTGCTTTTTGGAATTTTGCAAAATTTGCTAACTTTTAGATTTGATAGAACTTATAGTTTTATAAAAATTCGCTTCTAAAAATTTTCTCCACAAATATCAAGCATATAGTTTTTGCTCTATCCTTCTTTGTGCTTTTTGATGCAAGATTTTATGGCATTTATAAGATATTTTATATCCTCTTTTGTATGTGTGTAGTGAATGCTAACACGTACCCAGCCAGGCTTTGCTTCAAAAATGGTATTATCTTTTAAATTAAGCAAATCATGTCCATATGGCCCAGCGCAATCACAGCCTGCACGCGTTTGTATGCCAAATTCGCTACTTAAACTAGCAGCAAAATCATAAGGCGAAATGTCTTTTACATTAAATGCAAAAATAGGTAATCTGTCTAAATTTTCAGGGCAATAATTTATCACCTCATCTATCTTTTCTAGCTCTTTGCAAAACATCTCGCCTAGCTCACATTCAGCCGCTTTTATATTATTAAGTCCGATTTTATTTCTTAGTTTGTAGGCTAAATTTGCACGTATTAGCTGCATTATCGGTGGCGTGCCACCCTCTTCTAAATTTTCAACTTCACTAGTAAAAATATGCGATGTCCTGCTTACGTACTTGACTGTACCTCCTGCTGCAAATGTAGGCAAATTTTTACAAAGCTCTTTTTTGATAGCCAAAAGTCCACAACTCCCAACTCCACCAAGCAGCTTGTGAGGCGAGAGAAACAGTGCGTCAAAATATCTGCAATCAACATTTTCATAAGCACTAAGAGTGGCCACATCAAGTGCCAAAATGCCATTATATTTTTTAATCAGCGAGTAAATTTTTTTATAATCGGTTTTAACGCCAGTGACGTTTGAAGCAGCGCTAAAGCTAGCTATTATCTTTCTTTTTGCATGTTGCTTTAATGTATTCTCAAGCATCACATAGTCTATCTCATTATTTTCATCAAGCTCTATACGTTTTATATCACAAAGCCCTTCTCTTAAGCTAACTTCAACAGAGTGATGCTCATAAGGGCCAATGATCGCCAGTGGCAAGTTTAAATTTCTTAAATTTGCTTCACCGATCAAGGCTCTTGTAGCTGGTGAGATATAAATTCCCACTATCTCCTGAAATTTCTTTATCGCAGCCGTTGCTCCTTGACCAGTCGCGATAAGATAAAAACTATCGTCAAGGCCCAATAAGCTTTTTAACTCAGCCCTTGCGTTTTCATAGTATTTTTGCGTAAGTACCGCGCTTGAACTACTATCTGAGTGAGTATTTGCGTAGGTCTTTAAAAATTTTAAAATTTCATCTTCAATGGGCTTGTAAGCAAGACCTGAAGCCGTGTAGTCAAAATAGTAAAGGCCTTCTTTTAAAATGATATTTTTTCTTACTTCATCGATATTTAGCAATGTTTTCCTTTTATTTAAAACAGGGATTATAATTAAATTTTCATAAAAAATCTTGCAAAACAAGCATCTTTTAAAGCAATAAATTTCTTTGTAAATTTTCTATATTTTTCTTTATCGTGCCATCTTTATAGATAGCGGATATTAAGGCGACTATGTCTGGCTTTACTTTAGCGACACTTGCAATGTTGCTAGCATTTATGCCTCCTATGACACACACATTCATTCCCATTTCTTTTGCTTCTGATATAGTTTGAGCCTTGCAAAGCGGTGCATTTGGTTTTGTTGGGCTTTTAAACATCGCTCCAAAAGCCACATAGCTAGCACCATTTTGTTTTGCCCTAATGGCAAGCTCCAAGCTATCATAGCAGCTAACTCCCACGTAAGCATCATCTCCTAAAATTTCAAACGCCTCTTTTATGCTCGCATCATCTTTTCCCAAATGCACGGACTTTGCCCCTATATGAGCAGCAAATAAAATATCATCATTTACGATAAATCTGGCTCCAAATTTTTCGCATAGGTTGAAAATTTCACCGGCCAGCCTCTCATCTTTGGGTATTTTTTTAGAGCGAAATTGAAAAAATTTCACCCCACACTCTAAAATTTCTTTAGTGTATTGCAAGGCTAAATTTTCAGGCATCAACACATCGTCGCTAATCGCGTAAATTTCAATCACTTATGCCAACTTTATGATTTAGTAGACGTTTGCCAAATTTTGTCGTAATTGCATTTTTAATAGCATTTAAAATGTATCTTTTGGCTAGTTTTATGGCCTCTTCTTTGGTGTATCCATTTGCTAGCAAGCAGGCCAGCGCACTTGCAAAGCTACATCCAGCGCCATGCATGATCTCTGGTTTTATTAGTGGCTCTTTAAATTTAAGCACGTCGCCATTTTTTTTAAAAAGAGTATCTTCGCAAATTTCTGCAACCATGCTTCGCTTTAAGATCATATCGCAAGGTAAATTTTTACTATCAAGCTGCAAAACTTTGGCTTCATCGATATTTGGCGTGATAATGTCTGCAAATTTAAAAAGCTCTTTTAAGCTTGCTATCGCGTCATCTTCGAGAAGCTTTGAGCCTGATTTTGCTACGCAAACTGGATCTATTACTATTTTGATGCCTTGCTTATGAAATTTTTCAAGCCAAAAACCAACGCAAGATATAAGCTCTTTATTAAAAAGCATTCCAACCTTGATAGCATCTATGTTTAGCTCTTCGTCTACCATTTTGATTTGTTCATTTAGATTTGTAACATTTGTAGCAAAGATATTGCTAACACCATTTGTATTTTGTGCCGTAAGAGCCGTGATAGCCGTCGCTGCGTAGCAAGAAAACGCCTCGCATGTCTTAATATCAGCCTGCACGCCAGCACCACCAACACTATCACTTCCTGCAATTATTAATATATTTTTCATCTATCTCCCATACAACCTGAAATTTTATCAACACTAAAAGGATCATCGACTTTCCAACTATTTGAATACTTTTTAATGCTATTTTTTAATGCGTCCACTAGATAATTCACATCTTCTAGTGTATGCGTATAGTGGAGTCCAGCCCTGACCCAGCCTGGCTTGTGGGTAAAGAGTGCGTCTTCCTTTAAATGAAGCAAATCATGTCCATATGGCCCAGCACAAGAGCATCCTGCACGAGTTTGAATGCCATATTCTTTGCTTAAAACTTTAGCTAACTCATAAGGCGAAACACCAGCCACATTAAAAGAAAATATCGGCAAACGCTTTGCATTATTTGGATGATAGCAAGTAAGCTCAGGAATTTCTGCTAGTCTTTTCTCAAAATACTCTCCAAGCTCGCTCTCGTTTTCATATATCGTCCCAAATCCTATCTCATTTCTCAGCCTATAAGCTAAATTTGCCCTTATAAGACCTAAAATAGGCGGAGTGCCAGCCTCTTCTAGCTGTTCACTATCTTTTACAAAAATAGCATAGTTTTTGCTAACATAACTTACCGTTCCACCACCAGCAAATGTCGGCTCATCTGAGTTTGCAAGTATCTTTTTTATAGCAAGAAGCCCACAACTTCCAACTCCACCGAGCAATTTATGAGGAGATAAAAAAAGAGCATCAAAATAGTCACAATCAATATTTCCATAAGCGCTAAAACTTGCAGCATCAAATGCTACAATGCCACCATAAGATTTTATAAGAGTGTAAATTTTGCGGTAGTCGCTCAAAACCCCAGTCACATTTGAAGCCACACTAAAAGTTGCGATGATCTCACGACCGACATTTATCCTTAAAATTTGCTCCAAATGATTAAAGTCGATCCCTCCATTTTTATCAAGCCTGATACGCTCAACCTCACAAAGTGCTTGCCTAAAGCTTATCTCATTTGAATGGTGCTCATAAGGTCCAAGCACCACAAGCGGAGAATTTTCATCTGGCTTTAGGGCATATCTTTTTTTGAGCGCTGGCGATGCATAAATTCCTAAAATTTCTTGAAATTTCTTTATCGCACCGGTAGCTCCATTGCCACAAGTAAAAAGATAAAAGCTCTCATCAAGTCCTAGCAAGCTTTTTAATTCACGTCTTGAATCTTCATAAGTTTGAGCGGTTTTATAGGCGTTTGATGAGCTGATAGAGTGCGTATTTGCATATGTTTGAAGTATTTTTGCTGTCTCATCTTCGATAGGTTTATAAGCTAGCCCTGAAGCTGTAAAATCAAAATAATAAATACCATTTTTTAAAATTATATTTTCTCTAATGTGCTCTAAATTTACCAAATCACAACCCTTGTTTTTTTGCGTAGCATTATAGATTACTTTAGCTAAAATATACTACAATGCCCAAATAAAGGAGCCAATATAAAAGCTTTAAAATCAACATTTGAGCGAATGAAACACCTTGATATAAATGAACTTATTAAATTTCATCTCGTCTTTGATGAGTTTGATTTAAAGCACTCATATTATGATGTTTTTGAAGCGATTGAGGCTGAAATTTTAAACAACTTCTTAGCCTTGATGCCAAAATTTTACTTCGAATCCGATACAAACGATGCTATAAAATCTGCCCTCATAAAACTCGCACGAAGTGATAGAAAAAAATTTAGCGTACATAAAATTTTACCTCAAAGCCTAGCTGGCAAAGTCTATGCAAAGCTTTTTGAAAAGAATTTTTTACTGCTTGAGAAAAGTAGAGAAGTACTGCCAAAAAGATCAAAAAACCAAATGCTAAAAAAAGAAGAAAGGGGCTATAAAGTAGAGGATAAAATACATTTTAATAGCCATTTTTCAAGGTTTTGGTTTAGATTTATAGAGCCAAATTTAAGCTTGCTAAAAGCTGGTAAAAATGATGAAATTTTAGCCATTATAAAAAATGAATTTGACGAATATGCAAGCCTTGGATTTGAAATTTTATGCGGTGAGCTTATGGCAAAAAAATTTCTGATTAATGGCATATTTTTAAGTAGCTTTTGGAGCAAAAATATAGAGCTTGATATGCTATTAAATATAGGTGGCAAGATCATAGTCGGTGAGGCAAAATACAAAGAGAGAAAGGTTTGTAAAAACGTGCTAAATTTACTATTAAAAAAATGTGAAAAACTAAATATCAAGCCAGATATTATTGCTCTTTTTTCAAAGAGTGGATTTAGTAGCGAGCTAAGAAATCTAAAGGATGAAAGACTAAGGCTTTATGAAATTAGCGATTTTGAGGAACTTTTAAAATGAACGAACACGATATCCAAGCTGGCTTAAAAAGCCTGATAGAGCAGACTTATCTGATAGAAAATGAATATAAAAATTTAACATCATCTTACGCAAACTTGCAAAATTTCATTAAAGATATTGTGGAAATTCTGCCAAATGCCATATGGGTGTTAGATGAAAATGATGAGATTTTTTTACAAAACTCAGAAGCAGTAAGACTTGGTAAAATTTTTAAAGAGATACCAAAAAAAGAGGGCGAGATAAATATAGATGGGCAAATTTATCTTTTTAAAACAAGCTCTAAAGACAATAAACTAATAATCTCTGCAACAAATATAACAGCAGAAAAACGCACCGAGCGTCTTGCCTCGATGGGTCAAGTAGCAGCTCACCTAGCCCACGAGATCAGAAATCCGGTAGGCTCTATCTCGCTTTTAGCTTCGACACTGCTTAAAAGAGCTGATGAGCGCATACAGCCTATCGTAAATCAAATACAAAAAGCTACATGGCGAGTCGAACGCATAATAAAAGCTACACTGCTTTTTACAAAGGGGCTTAATATAAATGCGCAAATTTTTGACTTTTCGCAGCTTAAAAAAGAGTGCGAAGAGGCTATAAATTTTTACGACTATTCAAAGGATATTAAATTTAGCCTAGAATTTCCAGATGGAAAATATATGGGCGATCTTGATCTGCTGGCGATCGTATTTCAAAACATTTTATTTAACGCCATTGATGCCATCGAAGAGAGCGAAGACGACGAAGGAGAGATCATTTTAAGCTACGAAAAAACACCAAGTGAGCATAAATTTATCGTTTACGATAGTGGCGAGCCTATCAAAGATAAAGCCATAGTTTTTGAGCCATTTAAAAGTAGCAAGCTAAAAGGCAATGGCCTTGGTTTGCACCTTTGTTTACAGATAGTGCAGGCTCACAAAGGCAGCATCGAGATCACACTAAATCCAAAAACATTTTGCATAAATTTACCAATAAAGGAGTAAGAATGAACATACAAAACGAACTTGAGACATTTAAAAATTCTCTTCAGACACTTGATCTGAGAGAAATTTCAAATGATGGAGCAAAAAACGTTGCATTTATCTGTATCGATATGATAGAAGCTTTTGCTGGTAGCGGCGCACTCTCTAGTCAAAGAGTAGCTGACTTATCAAAAGGGATCGCAACACTTTTTGATAGAGCGTGGAAAGATTTTGGCTTTAGAAATTTTATCCTTATAGAAGATAGGCACACCAGTGATTCAAAAGAATTTGAAACCTTTTTACCTCACGCAGTGCTTGATACAAATGAGATAAAAACCATAAAAGAGATAGAAAGTCTAAGCTTTTTTAAAGAGATCAAAGCATTTTATAAAAACTCTTTAAGCATTGCGTTTAATAAAGAATTTGAGAAATTTTTAGAAGAGCATCCGGAGCTAGACACATTTATAGTCACCGGAGATTGCACTGATATGTGCGTTTATCAGTGTGTTAGTTATCTTAAACTACGAGCCAATGAATACAATAAAAAAGCAAGAGTCATCGTGCCATTTGATCTTACGCAAACATATGACATACCAGGACACAATGGCGACTTTTACCACGAGATGTTTTCTCTTCATATGAAGCTAGCACTTGGTGCTGATGTGGTAAAGAGTATTAAATTTTAAAGCTTAGTTGAAATATTTATGAGCCTATTTAGCTCGTCAAATTTAAAGCTAGGCTCGTTTTTATTCGCTACGATCTCATTAGGACTTTCGCTAAATTTCATATCACAGCTTAGCAAAAGTCCTTTGACAAGGATTTTGTGATCTAGTTCATAAGTGCTTAAACACTCATTTACTACGCTCAAAAGCTCGTTTGCTAGCACTGGCTCTTCAAAGACCACATCTGATCTAAAAGCCACATACGCAGCTCCGCCCTCGTACTCTATCCTATAATAATTTTGCTCATCAAAAGCGGTGCAAAGGATCATACTAATCGTGTGACCATTAAAATTTTCATTTAGTTCAAATCGTGGCGT
Source organism: Campylobacter concisus (assembly GCF_902460415.1). Taxonomy (GTDB): domain Bacteria; phylum Campylobacterota; class Campylobacteria; order Campylobacterales; family Campylobacteraceae; genus Campylobacter_A; species Campylobacter_A concisus_Y. The sequence continues at coordinate 561,934 of NZ_CABPTY010000001.1, read as the reverse complement.
GCTAAATGTGCTAAGTCCAAATTTTTCGCCAAACTTACGTGCTTTATTTGCAAGCTCGAGCAACCGCTCATCAAAGCCATTTATATTTTCATATCCCCAAAGCCACGTATTTGATGAGAAGCTCTCAGAGCCGATAAACTGCATATCAAACTCACGCTCATCAAAGTAAATTTTACCGCTATCAAAATCAACCTGCCAGTTGCCACCTTCAACAAGTAGTTTAAATGCACGTTTTTGAAGTAATGTTGCTTTACCAACACATGCACTAAAAAGCTCGCTCCAGTTACTTTTATCTACACCAAGCTTATCTAAAAACATCGCTTCTCCAGGCATTAGCAAGCTATTGCTTGAAGTGCTTTTTCTTTAAAGCTGTCATTTACAACAAATTTTGTCTTATAGACAAAAATTTGAGCCGTATTTTCATTTTTTATCTTAATAACAAGACGCTTATCATTGTTTGTGCCACTTTTTATATGTTCGTTATAGCCAAGATTATAAAGGTTAGTGATCTTATCTTTGCTAAGCTCACTAAGGCATAAAAGCACCTCTAGCTCGGCATATTCTCTTGCTTTTTGAGGCACACTAGCTTCTTCATTTTTAGAAAATTTAGAGTTTTGTTTTAGCTTTCTTGTCTTAAAGTCTAAATTTTGCGCATCTTCTAGGCTATAAACCTCGTTTAAATTTGTCCTTACAAATTGATCATCTTTTGTGATATTTATCCTAAAAGCATAAGGCAAGTCACGTTTTGCTTCATCTTTTACTATATCTTCGATGTTGCCAAGCTCTCTTTCAAAGACTGCGATCTCGATATTTCCGTGAAAATCAAGGACGTTTATAGTGCCCATTTTCTTGCCACTTTTGGTTATCCTTGTGCTAAAGTCTTCGATCTTGCCAACAACTAAAATTTCAGCGCTTTGAGGCAAGCTCTCAAATTCTGAACTTAGAGTGTATTTTATCTTATTAATCTCATCTTTATAATCATCAAGTGGATGACCAGAAAGGTAGATACCAACGCTCTCTTGCTCAAATTTTAAAATTTGTTTGATGTCAAATTCGTCATTTATCATGACAAAATTTATCCTCACATCATTCATGCTCTCATCTTCGCCAAATAAGCTCTCAACTGCATTTTTACGGATCTGAGCAGCACTTTTGCAAGCTTCTATGATATTTTCTACATTTTGCATAAGCATCTTACGACTAAAGCCAAACTCATCAAAACATCCAGCTTTTATAAGGCTTTCAAAGACCTTTTTATTTACTTTAAATGGATCGATCCTTGAGACAAAGTCATCCATACTCTTAAATTCGCCATTTGCTTCACGCTCAGTGATAATGTTTTCAATAGCTGCTCCGCCAACACCTTTAATCGCACCAAGCCCAAAGATAATGCCGTCATGATCGCCATTTTTAACGACGCTAAATTCTTTAGTTGATTTATTTATAGATGGCGGCAAAGTATCTATATTTATACGCTTTATCTCATCGATATAGCGAACGATCTTATCGACGTTACTCTCTTCGCTTGTAAGAAGTGCTGCCATAAATTCAGCCGGATAATAGGCCTTAAGATAAGCCGTCTGAAATGTGACATAGGCATAAGCTGCGGAGTGAGATTTATTAAAGCCATATCCTGCAAATTTTACAATTAGCTCAAAAAGATCGTCTGCTTTTTGTCCATTTAGCCCTTTTGCCTCAGCGCCTTTTACAAACTCTCCCTTTAGCCTGTCCATCTCCTCTTTGATCTTTTTACCCATCGCACGGCGTACAAGGTCCGCTCCACCAAGGCTAAAGCCGCCTATGGCTTGAACGATTTGCATAACTTGCTCTTGATAGACGATGACACCGTATGTTGGCGCAAGGATTGGCTCAAGCTCTTTAAATGAGTAGGTTATCTCGGCCTCGCCATGTTTTCTTTTGACAAAGTCATCGAGCATACCACTCTCCATCGGTCCTGGGCGGTAGAGCGCTAGCATCGCGACGATATCCTCGAAGCAGTCTGGACGCAAGCTAGTTCCTAGCTTTCTCATGCCTTCGCCCTCGATTTGGAAAATTCCTATCGCTTGGCCGCTTTGTATCATTTTATAAACATTAGAATCGTTTTTATCGATCTGCTCCCAAATGATATCCTTGCCAGTTCGTTGTTTTACTAGCTTTATGGCATTATCGATAACCGTTAGTGTTTTTAGTCCAAGAAAGTCAAATTTAATTAAATCCACATCCTCAAGATATTTAAGACTATACTGCGTAACATAGCGATCTTCTGGGCTGTTTGGCTGACGAAATAGCGGAGTTTTGTTCCACAGCTCCTCATTTGAAATAACAACACCTGCTGCGTGCTGGCCAGCGTTTCTGTTTAGTCCCTCAAGGTCAAGTGCAAATTTCCAAATTTTAGCTGCCTTTGAATTTTGACTTATTAACTCAGCTATCTTTGGCTCTTTTTCATAAGCATCTTTTAGCGTAATACCAAGTTCATCAGGTATTAGCTTTGCCATCGCATCGGCTTCGGCGTAAGGCATATCACAAACCCTAGCAACATCTCTAATAACACCTTTTGCGAGCAATTTACCAAATGTAATAACGCCAGCAACGTTAAATTTTCCATATTTTTGCGTAACATAGTCAATTATCTCACCACGCCTACTTTGACAAAAGTCCACGTCGATATCTGGCATGCTAACACGTTCTGGGTTTAGAAACCTCTCAAAAAGTAGGTTGTATGGGATAGGATCAAGGTCAGTGATCTTTAGCGAGTAAGCGACCAAGCTACCAGCCGCAGAACCACGTCCTGGACCAACTGGCACGCCTCTACTTTTAGCCTCATTTATGAAGTCCCAAACGATCATCATATAGCCTGGGAAATTCATTTTATTAATTATGCCAATCTCTATCTCAAGGCGCTTTTTGTATTCGTCATGTAAATTTTCAGGGACAAATTTTAGCCTCTCATCAAGACCTTTTCTACATTCATATTCAAAAAACACAGCATCATTTTTAAAGCTATATCTATTTTCTGGCTCTGGAAGTGTTAAATTTCTCTCTTTGGCATATTCAAGAGTAAATTTAAAATTTGGCGGAGTTGGGTTGCCAAGCTTGATCTCAAGGTTGCACTTATTTACGATCTCTTGGGTATTTTCTATCACTTCGGGGATATCTAAAAATAGCTCACTCATCTGCTCTTTGCTTTTTACAAAAAACTCATGAACGCTGTGGCGAAGTCGGTTTGGATCATCTAAAGTTTTGTTCATCGCGATACACATAAAAACCTCATGTGCGTCAGCTCGCTCTTTAAAAGTGTAGTGAGTATCGTTTGTAGCGATAACCTTTATGCCAGTCTCTTTGGCGATGCGTAAAATATCATCATCAATGCGTTTTTGATCGCCGATGCCGTGACGCATGATCTCAAGATAAAAGTCATCTCCAAAAATTTCTTTATATTCAAGTGCGACCTCTTTTGCTCTCTCATAGCCCTTTGCACCAAATTTGACGTTACGATCGCTTAAATTTAGATGCCAACTCACCTCGCCCTGCAAGCAAGCAGAGCTACAAACCAAGCCCTCGCTGTGCTCTTTTAAAATTTTTTTATTGATACGAGGATAGTAGTAAAAGCCCTCGATGTAACTCATAGAGCTAAGATACATTAAATTTTTATAGCCAGTCTCGTTTTTGGCGATTAGTATAAGGTGAAAGCGCTGCTTGGTGCTCTTATCATCAAGCTGCTCGCCATTATGCACGTAAGCTTCGATGCCAATTAGCGGTTTTATACCCTCTTTTTTCATCGCCTTGTAAAAATCTATCGCTCCAAACATATTGCCGTGATCAGTAATCGCCGCTGCTGTGTCGCCTCTATCATGAAGCACGTGAGCTAGCTCTTTTATCTTGTTCGCTCCATCAAGAAGGGAGTATTCGGTGTGTAAATGCAGGTGCGTAAAGCTAGAATTTTCACTCATTTTTTATCCTTTTTTAATGAGTGGATTTTACAAAATTTTGGCTAATAAGGTGCTTGATGAAAACTTAATGGGAGCTTTAAAAATTTATAGAATTTGTAGTTTGTGGCTAAGAACGAAGCGCGCTGTCATCTGGCGCACTGTGCTATTAAGGTCTTGTAAATTTTAAACGAGTAATTTCGGCTCTAAAATTTGAGCTAAGTGGTCAATGAAGCCAAAATTTAGTAGTCAATTCTTGCGAGTGAATGGAATTTTAAAATCTATAAAGTGAAAAAGAATTAGATCGCGGACTAAGCCGCAATCCATTATAGATAAACTGGGATATTTGTGTGTTCTAAGAAAAATCTTGATGTTCCGCCAAGCACCATTTCCATAAGACCATTTTCACCATATCTGCTAGCAACGATTAGATCAGCATTTCTATCAATAGCTGCTTTCAAAAGTGCTTCACCAGGTATCATCGTAGTAGCGATTACTTCAAAAGTGGCTGATATGCCATGAATTTTGAAGTACTCTTCAAGCTTTTTAAGATTTAGTTCAGCATTATCTCCAAGGCTTGCTTTTGAGGTAATGCACTGAACCTTTTTTGCCTTTTTTAAAAGATCAATCGAGCCTGTTAATGCCCTTGAGCTTTGAGTAGTGCCTGTCCAGCTTACAAGGATATTATCGGCTTTAAACTCACGCATTTTTCTAGGGATTACAATCGCATTTTTACCGCTTTTTAGAACAGCTGACTCAAATGTACCAGTGATCTTTCCATCAAGTGGCACAGCAGCCACAACTAGGTCGCAAAATTTACTCTCTTGCTCCACTATTGCGCTTCTTTTGCCACTATGAATAGTAAAATTTGCAGTGCAAACATCTTCAATGATTTCACTAGTTACTTTTATGCCAAGCTCAGCACAAATTTTATTAAAAATTTTCTCATTCTCTTCATGCTCGACAGCTAGTTCAGATTTAGCTGATTTTAGAAATTCCTCAAAAAGCACTCCTCCACGAAGCGTCATTTTCATATTATAAACTACACTTGGGTCAAGCTGGCAAGTCATAATTTCCATATGTGTGTTAAACCACTGAGCAACCTTTAGGGCACCATAAATTCTTGGCTCGATATCGTCTCCAGCTCCTATTGGAAAAAGCAACTTTTTGTATTTCATCATCTGTCCTTTAAAATTTATTCAACCAAAGAGAGCGAAATTTTATTTCCTTTTTGCTCGCTCACACATACTTTGACCTGATCACCTACGTTTAATGGGCTTTTTATCTTTGAGATATGAAGCAAGCCATCAATGCCATCTTTTAGCTCGATAAACACACCAAAATCAACCACACTCTTTACAGTTCCCAAAAACTCATCACCGATATTAAAATTTGGTTTTGAACGCTCTTTGTCGTGTTTGAATGGCTTTTTGCCAAATGAACGTCCATTGTCTTTTGAAGTGATAGAGATGATGTAGTCCTTTGCGGCATCGACATTTTTTTTTGCTCCACCTGCGATTTTAACTTCACCTTTTTCTCTATCAAGATCGATTGAGACTTCAAATTTCTCAATGATCTCTTTTATAGTCTTGCCAGCTTGTCCGATGATGTCTACGATCTTGCTTGGATCAACACTAAATAATTCAAGCTTTGGAAGCACATCTTCATTTATTTCTATATTTTTATCCGCTTCTGCCATCAAAGATAAGATATGCTCTCTACCACGTTTTGCTTGATAAAGTGCCTCTTTTAGCACTTCTAAGCTAATGCCACCAAGCTTAATATCCATCTGAAGCGCTGTGATGCCATCACTTGTACCTGCTACTTTAAAGTCCATGTCGCCGTCATGATCTTCAAGTCCCATGATATCTGTTAGCACTGCATGCTTATCGCCTTCAAATATTAATCCCATAGCGACACCTGCGACAAGTTTTAAAGTATTTACGCCAGCTGCTCTAAGTGCGAGCGAGCCACCGCAAACGCTAGCCATTGAGCTTGAACCGTTGCTCTCTAAAATTTCTGAAACGACTCTTATTGTGTATGGAGAAGCTAGATCAATACTTGGCGCAAGGGCACGTTTGGCTAAATTTCCATGTCCAAGCTCGCGTCTACCAGGAGCTTTTAGTGGGCTTGCCTCGCCTACGCTAAAGCCTGGAAAGTTGTAGTTAAACATAAATTTCTCTACAAAAGGTACTTTTTCAGTTAGGATGTCATACATTTGAGCATCACTATCAGTGCCAAGAGTAGTGACAACTAGGGCTTGTGTCTGTCCTCTTGTAAAGAGGCATGAGCCATGTGCATTTGGAAGCACATTTGTTTCGATACTAATAGGCCTAACCTCTTCAAGATCACGTCCATCGGCCCTTACGCCCTCATTTATTATCTGCTCTCTAACGATTTTCTTTTTATATTTGCCAAGGACATTTGTGATGACAGCCTCATCCCAGCCCTCTTTTTGAGCGACCTCGTCGCTTGAAATTTGTTTTGCGATCTTGCTAAGTTCGCTAGCGCGCTCGCTTTTTGCCATTTGATTGATCGCATTTTTGACTTCGGCTTTATAAAATTTATCGATATAAATAGCGATATTTTCATTTTCTATCTCAGGTTTTAGCTCAAGCACAGCGTCCTCTTTCTTATGCTCTTTGAAAGCTTCTTCGTAAGCACTGCTAGCCCTTAGTATCGCCTTACCAGCAAAATCAATCGCCTCAACCATCATATCTTCGCTAAATTCATTCATTAGCTGTTTTTGAGCCATGCTATCACTTAAGCTCGGATCTATCATCGGCTCAATCGCGACCATCGGGATAAGCTGCGTAGTTTGCTGAGGTAAGCTTCTCATCTCGATCATCAAAAGCTCATCTTTTGTGCCAGCTACATATAGATCAATAGCGCTTTGTTTTAGCTCAGAGTTGCTTGGATTGATCACAAATTTTTCATCTATATAGCCAACTCTAACACCACAAACTGGGCGATTTACTGGGATGTCACTAAGATAGAGTGCAACTGAGGCTGCATTTAGACTTACAACCTGCAAATCAACTTCAGGATCAGCTGAAAGCACCATTACAACGATTTGAGTTGGATATGCGTAACCTTTTGGAAAGAGTGGTCTAAGAGATCTATCGATGATACGAGCTGTTAGCGTTTCAAAGTCGCCTGGCTTTGTCTCGCGCTTAACGTAACCGCCAGGAATTTTACCAGCGGCGTAGGCTTTTTCTATATACTGCACCGTTAGAGGTAAAAAATCCTCCTCAACTTGCGTGTCCTCTCTTGCAACAGTTGCTAAAACGACAGTATTTTTCACCCTTAAAAGTACCGCTCCGCTAGCTTGTTTTGCTACTTTATTAAGGTCAAAAATTTCAACCTGATTATTGACTTCTATACTATATTGCATTATTTTTATCTCCTTGTTGTTTTTGTAACGGCAAATAATAAGGGCTCTCTTCTAATATTGACATGATACGCTCACTCGTAGCTTCGATCTTTTTCTCGTAATACGAATCCACATCGATAAAATCAACGATCTTGTTTATCGTGTAAATTTCATCAACCATATCATTTAAATTTGTAAAGACATCAGTAGCAATCACTGGCGTTGCGTATGAGATGGATTTTACCTTCACATCAAGCAACGTCTTTATGCAAATGAGTGCCGTCATACCAGTCTCGCACCCCTCATCGATTAGTAAAATATTTTTATCTTTTAGCTCTCCTATCAAATTTCCTTTTCGGTATTTATAAACGTTTTTTAAAATTTTCTCTTCATATTTTCTATGTGCTTCACCGTAAATGTAGTCATAGCTTATATTAAAAGCTTTTATAAGTTTATCATTTAATACTATATCTTCTGTCTCACTAACTATTGCAACATCACATTCGCTATTATTTGGTGCAGGTATTGGCTCGCTAAAGAGCATCTCGTAGCTTAAATTTAAACTTCTACAAACTGCATCTGTGAGTATAACTGACTCAAGCGACATGCAAACAACTATCGTCTTTTTATCTATGAGCTCTTTTTTTGGCAAAATTTCAATTAGCTTGCTAGCTGCTTCTAGTTGATCCTTAAATTTAGCCGTTATCATTTAGTTGGCACTCGATTTTGTGCTGCTTTGCGAAAAGTCATAGTGCAAACCGCCCATTGGATAGAAATTTATCGTGAAATAGATACCATTTTTTCTAGTTGATGCTGAGCCGTTTATTGTTGTTGTTGGCTCGACATCTTGTTGATAAATTATCCCGTAATTCCAGCATTTTCTTTGATGAAGCACGCCAACTCTCCAGCTTTTTGTGTAACTTCGCTCAATATCATATTGCCAGCCACCAATAAGACTATACTGATGAGGGAGCTTTACGCCAGCACTGCTTGTAAAGTAGCTATCTTTTGTTGCGCTATTTTTAGCAAAGCTATCGCTCTTTTTCATCGTATGGAGCATATTTATCCAAAATAGATCGTGCGTATAGTAAAATCCATTTTGAACCTTTTTAAGCTCTCTATCTTTGTGTGAGTACTCAAGCTTATTATAAAGGCTAAAATTCTCAAATGGATATAAATAGATGGCATTTTTTAAATTTGAATACTCATCATCTTTTGTGTAATATCCTTGTGAGATGCTATGTTTGACGACCTTTCTGCCACTGCCGTTAAAGAAATACTGCGTCAAATAGCCAGAAACTTCCTCTTTGCTCTGATCTTGGGCTAAGAAATTTTCATACTCATTTAGATCTTTGTCATAGATAAACTCGTCGTCTAAATTTCCTTTTCTATATCCTGGCAACAAGTACTCAGCACCAAAATTTAAAGTATGATAAAAGCTCTCATACACCTTTGCAAGGTCTGTGTGAAGGGCAAATTTATGGTAGTTATTTACAAAATTTGCGTGTTTATCTTCTCTTTTATCATCAAATGAATTTATCTTATTCTCGTAATTTATTCTTGATGCGTATAGATACTCGTAAAATGAAAAAGTTAAACTATCATCAAGCAGTGGCACATGCACTGAAGCTGGAAGCGTAAATTCATACTGAGTCGCTCTAACGCCTATCTTTCTATCGTATCTATGTGACTGAAGATCGAGTGAATATAAGATATTTGGCAAGACAATATCATCTGTAAATTTATGATACTGAAGCGATGGAAGCTCTTGAAGAGTGTCTTTGTTCTCATTTTTTGAGCCAATTTTTTCAGTGTCTATGTAGTATTTTGCATAAGCACCAAAATAATGATCGTCATTTGCGATGAAATAGTTAAATTTAGAAGTTACAAGCGAATCATAATCATCATCCCTGCCTTTTAAATTTAAATAATCTATATCATTTAGCTTCGTTGCGTCTATCCAAATTCCCTCTTGCAAATCCGCTTCGCTAAGGTATCTTATAAGCTTATCTCTTTCGTATTTTAGTCCAATGCCTTTATGTGTTTTATTTTTTAGTTCAGCTTTATTTGAAGTCTCTCCTTTTTGCTTGGCTTGGTAGCTGTTTTTATCAGTAAATGAGCCAAAGCTGATTTCGCCCCTTGAATCAGGCGACTCAGTAAATCTAAACGCACCATAAATTCCAGCACCTCTGTTTGTTCTTATCTGCGGATCAAGCTCGAAGTCCCACTCATTATAAGGTGCAAAATAAATCGGCTGCTTGTAATAAAAACCTTCAGATTTTCCGTATCCAAGCTCAGGCGGCAAAAGACCTGTTCTTCTTGTGGTATCTGTTGAAAAACCAAAATATGGCAAATAAAAAACTGGCACATTAGCTATACGAAAGACTGGGTTAAAAAGATGTAAAAATTTGCTTTGTTTATTTAGCATAGCTGAGCTTGAAGTGATACTCCAGTCAGGATCTTGGACATTACAGCTTGAAACCATCGCTTTTTTAACTCTATAGTACTCACTATCAGAGCTACTTTCATTGCTTCTCATCCATACTTCCATGTCTTTATTCATCATAAAAAGCGACTCAAAAGCAGTGTCATTATTTTTTAAATTTAGCTTTGCATAGTTTGAGCGAGAGACTTCACTCTTGCCCTTCATCATGTTGACGTTACCAAATAGCTCGATAACCGAATCATTTTGATCATACACAGCACAATCAGCTGTCACAAGGTAATCTTGTGAATACACAACAACATTTTTATTGGCCGTGACAATGCCTTTATCTTGCTTCACATCATCAGCTAATAGCTGCACATCTTGCACTGCTGCACTTAGATTTAAAATACAAACCGGAACTAAAAATAAAATTTTACGCATTTATCACCACTGTTTTTGCTATTTTGTCTTGCCAAGTCTGCCTAGCTGGATTTGCAAATGCCCATGCAAAACCAAGATAAAAACAAGCTTCACTAACTAACCTAAAAATCGCCCTTACTAGGCTTGAAATAAAATTTGGTCTATCTAAAATTTCTACATTAATACACATCGTCTTTGTTAGCATTTGCCCAAGACTCGCACCATAATACCAAACAAAAAATGCATGATAAATAATCTTTAGTGAGACTATTTGCCAAAAGAAATTTAAGGTCAAATTTCTGGCTTCATCATAGCTCATAACCGACAAAAAGGCATCCCAGTAAATGATCAAAAACAAAAAAGAAACAATACATTCATCAATTGAGTAAGCTAGCACTCTTTTTGAAAATGGCGCTAGCGAAATTTCTTCTTTTTCAAGTTTTTCAACTATCTGCATACTCATTTTAATGCCTGCCAGGCAATATCTTTTCTATAATGTGCTCCGTCAAATTTTACATTTTCGCAAAGCTCATAAGCTCTATCACGTGCCTCTTTTATGCTCTTCGCAGTGGCCACGCAGACTAATACTCTGCCACCATCTGCATAAATTTCTCCATCTTGCTCACTAACACCAGCATAAGCGATGTGAGTATCTTTTACATCATTTAAAACTGAAATTTTAGCTTTTGGGCTACTTTTATACGGATAGTCCTTACTAGCCATCACAACACCAACTGCAAATTCATCTTTTAAGCTAATAGGCTTTAGCTCGCCCTTTGCAGCATTTAGTAAAATTTCGCTTAGATTTCCATCAATTAATGGCATCAATACCTCGCACTCAGGATCGCCAAATCTTACGTTAAACTCAAGCACATAAGGCTCATTTTTAACGATCATCAGTCCCACAAAAAGCACTCCACAAAACGGACTGCCCTCGTTTTTCATCCCTTTTAGAGTTGGCTTTACAACCTCTTCTTCGACCCTTTTTATCAGCTCTTTTGAAGCAAGCGGACTTGGAGCATAAGCACCCATGCCGCCAGTATTTGGACCTTCGTCGTTATCAAGTAAGCGTTTGTGATCTTGCGCAACTGGCAAGCTTACAAAATTTTCGCCGTCACAAATAGCAAAAAAGCTCAGCTCAAAGCCGTCCAAAAACTCTTCAACGACAACAAATTTACCAGCCTCGCCAAAGCTAGCTCCGCTTAGCATGTCACTAACTGCCTCTTTGGCCTCCTCTTTAGAATTTGCGATTATAACGCCTTTTCCGGCACAAAGACCATCGGCCTTTACGACCATCGGCGCGCTTAAGGTATCAATAAATTTAAATGCTTTTTCTTTATCATCTGTGTTTAAATATCTTGCAGTTTTTATATTATTTCTAGCTAGAAAATCCTTCATATAGGCCTTGCTAGCTTCAAGTCTAGCAGCTGCTTTGCTTGGTCCAAAGATGAGCAAACCCTCTTTTTTAAAGATATCCACTACGCCTTCACTAAGCGGCGCTTCAGGGCCCACGATAGTTAGAGCAATATCATTTTGTTTAGCAAATTTTGCAAGCTCATAAAAGTCTTTTATCTTCAAATTCTCGCCAAGGCGTGAAGTAGCACCATTTCCAGGCGCAAAATATAAATTTATATTTTTTTCGCTTTTTAGTTTTAGAGCAATGGCGTATTCGCGACCACCACTTCCTATTATGAGAATATTCATTTCATCTCCGTAAATTTAAAAACCCAAGTGGGCGTCGCATAGAAGAGTGGCCCATAAACAAAGCCAATCTTGCAAATAGATGGATACCAAACGGTTGCAACTTCTCGCCTTTTCAGACTCAAACGAAGCCACATCACAAGGCACCCATACCTTTTCGCTAACAAAAAAGTGTTGGACCCCGTAAAATGCTGACTCGCTTCACTCAGGCAATAAAATTATATAAATTCTTTGCTTAAAGTAATGTTTTGGCAAGCGCGATACAGGCGTTTATATCTTGACTTTGGCTCACTATTGGCTCGGTAAATTTTAGCTCTTTTGCAGTGACCTTTCCAATGCTTATTGCTTGATAGCTCTCATCCCAGCCAAAATTACTAAGAAAATTTTTGACATTTAGCGGTGAAGCGAAGATCAAGATACTATTTTTTGGTGGTTTTAGCTCCATTTTGCAATGATTTAAGACATTTTCATAGGTGATGATCGCCTTTATATTTACTCCGCCATCTTGTAAAATTTCTAAGAAATTTGAAGCACTATCTTTACCCTTTAGATAAAGAACCTTTTTACCTTTTAAAAGTGGCAAAATTTCTCTTGCAAAGTCATCTCCGTGAGCGTTCTTTCCGGTATAAATTTCACTAAATCCAAACTCTCTTGCGGCTGCCGCACAACTATTTGCGATGGCAAAGACTGGTAAATTTATAGGCGAAATGCCATTAAATTTTAATGCATTAAAAGCATTTTTAGAAGTGGCTACCAGTACGTCATAGTCACTTAAATTTAGTTCAAATTTCAAAAACTCGATCTTGCTAACACTTAAATTTATAACGCTCTCATCAGTCGTTTTTGTATTTGAAATAAGATAAATTTTACGCAACTCTTTTTAACCTTAAAAAAGACATCAAAGCAAGTAATGTGCAGGCTAAAATAACAATAGAAGTCGAATAAAATATATCACCAAGCCCAACTAACGGAGAGACTACGCCGCCTAAGAAAAATGGGCAAAATCCAAGTATCGCTGAGGCTGAGCCAGCATATTCTCTGCCTTCGTTCATAGCTAGCGATGAAGCAGTTGGCAAGACAAATCCTGTAAAAAGAAGCAATAAGAAAAATGCGATGATGACGCCGATCACTTCAAATTTAAAACAAAGCATGAAAGCAATAAAAATGCTAGCAAACAAAGTGCCAAAAAGCCCAGTTTTGAGTGCTTTTCTCTCATTTAAAAGACTAGCAAGCCTTGCTCCTATAACAAGCCCTAAACCATTTGAAGCAAAGCAAAAGCTATAGCTTACTGGACTTAGAGAATAAAATTCTTGAAAAATAAACGAAGATGACGCTATATAGGCAAACATTGCACCCATCGCAAATGTCTGAATGCTTACGAAAAGCATAAATTTTTTCTTTCTTAAAATTTTGCCAAAAACACTATAAGTCACTAGCAAAGGCATTTTTAAGCGATTTGACTGACTCAAGCTCTCTTTGAAATAAAAATTTGCGATAAAAAGCAAAATACCAATGATGGTTAGCGCCATAAAGATGCCGCGCCAGTCGGTAAATTTAAGCAGCAAACTACCGCCAATTGGTGAAAGTATCGGGGCTAGACCATTTACAACCATCATAAGACTAAAAAATTTAGTCATCTCGTGACCCTTATAAAGGTCGCTCACAACGGCTCTTGAGATGACTAAGCTGCCGGCACTTGCAAGCCCTTGAATAATTCGCATAAAGATAAAAAACTGGATATTTTGTGCAAAAAATATAAAAATAGTGCTTATAGTATAGACGATGAGCGAGATGGTAAGGGGTAGTTTTCGGCCAAATTTATCACTTATTGGGCCAACTATGAGCTGACCTATGGCTAAGCCTGCCATCGATGTCGTGATCGTTAATTGTGTAGCTGTAACGCTTGTTTTAAACCACTCAGTAATAGCCGGAAGTGCTGGCAAATAAAGGTCTGTAACAAATGGTCCAAAGGCAGAGAGAGCACCTAAAAATAGCAACAAAAATAGTTTGGAATTTTCTTTTTTCATAGTTTTTCTTTTTTTGGAGCGATTATATTATGGTTTTACTTTTTGCTTTATTAAGTATAAATTTACTATTGTTATTATAAAGAAGAAGCCCTAAAAATAGGGCTTAGTATTACATTTTGTCTTTGGTTACGATTAAGAGCATTTTAAATTTATCTTTTATCTTTAGTCCGTGTGGTATTTTGCCTGGAAGCACGATGGTATCACCTTTTTTGATATCAAAATGTTCATCACCAATAGTTAGCTTCATCTCGCCATCAAGTGCGATAAGCAGTGCATCGCCTGGAGCTGCGTGAGTTGAGAGCTCTTGGTCTGTATCAAAACTAAGTAATGACATTGAGCCGTTTTCGTTCTTTACAAGCGTTTTGCTCACGATTTTGCCTTTTTCGTATTCGACTGCATCAACTAAGCTAAAAATAGCTGCCTTAGGTAAATGATCTATCATTAAATCCTCCTTAAAATCAATTGAAATATATTTCGTTGGTTCGTTAAAAACTAGCTTGCGCCACACTTTTTTCTCTATCAGGCAAGCTTGCTCATTGCCTATATGCATCTGCTTTTCGCCATAGTATAGGCTAGCACCGCCCTCTACAACCCATGCAAGGCTGTCGCAAAACAGCATCTCATGATCTAGTTCCTCACCCGTATCAAAAGCAAATACATCGACATGAGCATTCTCGCAATCAAAAATTCTCTTGCTAACGACGCTTTTAGAAACAACTTTCGTGTCAGTGTTTAGATTGTAAATTTTACTCATTTTTCTTCCTTTCGTAAATTTACACGTCATTGTAGTGAAAATTTTTGGATGATTTATTGATAAGGATTATCTATTTTTGTCAAAATTAAATCCTCACTTCAAATGACCCAAGTGAAAATCTATTGCAACACTCTCTACTGCTCCATTTGGAAACAAAAAACTTAAAGTTTCATAATCAAATTTTGGATTCAATCTGTGTATTAATCTGTGATGATTTGGGCATAGAATTATTATATTATTTGCATCATTATTTTGTGTTATAGAGAAATATTCTATATGATGAGCTTCGGAAATGTCAATTAAATCAGATGGTACCTTATTGCAAATCTGGCATTTACCTTTATATAAAAGTTTTAGGCTGGTTATTATATTCCAATTATAAAACCTTACAGCCGTCAGTCCTTCTTTTAGCTTAATTACAGAAGCATTATCTTTAAAATTTATAATATTTTCTACATCGGTTTCAGAATCGCATAAAACATCACATTGTTCTACAACGACTGTTTCTAAATTTGTTTCATATTTTAAAAAAGATTTTACAAGTTGAGTTAATTCAGTATATGAAAATCCCTTTAAATACTCTGCGATATTAATAACTTCTTTGGCAGGTGGTCTATTTTTCCAACCCCTACGGTGACTTGAACTATCAGGCAAAGCATCAAATTCATCTCTTCTTAATTTTATATAATTTTTATTTCTACCAAAAAGTAAAGAAATTTCTTCAAAAGCCTGAGTTGCACTCTTAAACCCCAAATCATTAATTGCTCGTGAGTCATATTCAGACAAGTAATAGGCTATTATGGATAAAATTTTACTATTTTCTTTCATAACCATAACTACCACTAAACCAGCAAGAAGCAACCTATAAAACTATAGATTGCTTAATATGCACTATTCCCACTCGATAGTTGCAGGTGGCTTGCTTGAGATATCGTAAACTACGCGGTTTATGCCATTCACCTCGTTTATAATGCGGCGGCTTACATTTTCAAGTAGATCATAAGGGAGCCTTGAAAAGCTAGCAGTCATACCATCGCTCGCATCAACCACACGCACGCAAACAGCGTTTTCATAAGTGCGGTTATCACCCATAACGCCAACAGAATTTACATTTAAAAGCACGCAGAACGCCTGCCAAGTTTTGTTATACCAGCCAGTACTTTTTAGCTCATCACGCAAGATCACATCGGCTTTGCGAAGTAGTTCTAGGCTTGGTTTATTTACTTCACCCATGATGCGAATAGCAAGGCCCGGTCCTGGGAAAGGATGGCGGAATACTAAATCACGGCTTAGTCCAAGCTCAAGACCTAGCTTTCTAACCTCGTCTTTAAAAATTTCTCTTAGCGGCTCTATTAGCTCAAATGTCATCCAATCAGGCAAACCCCCAACATTGTGGTGGCTCTTTATCGTCTTACTTGAGCCAACTACTGAGCTTTCGATGATATCAGTATAAAGAGTGCCTTGAGCTAGAAATTTCACATCACCATGCTTCTTAGCCTCTTGCTCAAAAATTTCTATAAAGGTTTCACCTATGATCTTGCGTTTTTTCTCAGGATCTACTATACCAGCTAAGCGGCCAAGGAAGGTCTCACTCGCGTCTATGCTAACTAGCTCAACACCAAGCTTTGTTCTAAATGTAGCTTCGACTTGCTCTTTTTCGTTTGTTCTAAGAAGTCCGTTATCAACAAAGACAAGGATCAAATTTTCAGGCACAGCAGCTGCTAAAAGCGCCGCAGTCACGGAGCTGTCCACACCACCGCTAACTGCACAAAGTACCTTGTGGGTGCCTACTATTTTTCTTATCTCTTCTATCTTATTTTTAGCGAAGCTTCCCATATTCCATGTACTCTCGCAGCCGCAGATATATTTAGCGAAATTCTTTAGAATTTGCGTGCCGTATTCGCTGTGCTGCACCTCTGCATGAAACTGGATCGCATAAAATTTTCGTTTATCATCACCAAAAGCACAATAAGGCGAATTCTCACTAACAGCGATCACCTCAAAGCCCTCTGGCAAGTCCTTTACATAGTCACTATGACTCATCCATACGATTTGTTTTGAAGGTGTATCTTTAAATAGCTCATGCTCTTTAATAACGCTAAGCTCAGCCTTACCATACTCTTTTTGATCAGCCGCTAAAACCTCAGCCCCATGTGTGTGAGCAAGTAGCTGCATGCCGTAGCAAACGCCAAGTATAGGGATATTTAACTCAAAGACGCCGTTATCGCAAAAATAAGCATCTTTAGCATAAACGCTAGCTGGACCGCCACTTAAAATGATACCTTTTGGCTCTTTCGCCTTTATCTCACTAAGCTTTGCATTAAATGGCAAAATTTCAGTGTAGACGCCCTCTTCTCTTAGCCTTCTGGCTATTAGCTGAGTGTATTGCGAACCAAAATCCAAAACTATAATCGTATTGTTCATTTATAACCTTTTAAAAATAGATATGAAAAATTTCAAACTGCACATACCAAACAATGATCGATACGATATATCCTAGAACCACCATCCAAGCGTATTTCATATGTGCACCAAAGGTATAAATTCCTTTTAATTTACCCATTACTCCAACACCAGCTGCTGAACCAAAGCTGATCATCGAACCGCCGATACCAGCAGTTAGTGTCACTAGTAGCCACTGACTCATTGCCTCACCTGCATCAGCTCCCATTGCTGGATTTGCTTTTAAAACAGCTGACATAACTGGAACGTTATCAACGATCGCTGAAAGGAAACCAACGCCGATATTTACAGCAGTTGAGCCAAATTTATCATAAAGTGATACAGCGTAATTTAAAAATCCAGCAAAATGAAGAGCGCCAACTGCAGCTAAAATTCCGAAGAAGAAAAATAGTGTGTTGTTTTCGATCTTTGACATATAGTGAAATACATGCATTGGCTCTTCATTTTTATGAGCTTTTTTGAAATAGTAAGTATAAAGACTAAGTAGTGAGAAACCAAACATCATTCCCCACATCGCTGGCAAGTGGAAAAGCTGATGCATCATAACTGCACAAAAGATAGTAAATGCACCTATAAAAATAACCGCTTTACCGCCTTTTTTCATAACCACTTTTGGCTCGTTTGCCACATCAAAATGTGGTGCAGTACTTGGCACCACGCGAGAAAGTAAAAATGCCGTTACAAACCAACCTGCGATAGATGCTGGAAAAAGTGCGAAAAAGTCGACAAATGGTGCTTTCCCAGCAGCCCAAGCCATAAGCGTAGTGATATCGCCAAATGGACTCCATGCTCCACCTGCGTTTGCTGCTACGACGATGTTTATTGCGCCAGCTACTAGGAAATTTGTATTATTTCTATCTATCGTTAGAAGAACGGTTGAAAGTATAAGCGCTGTTGTCAGGTTATCAGCTACTGGGCTTATGAAAAATGCCAAAATACCAGTTAGCCAAAATAGCTTTCTATAAGTATAGCCTTTTGATACTAGATTATATTTAAGTGCATTAAATACGTCTCTTTCGATAAGTGCTTCGATAAAAGTCATCGCCACCATCAAGAAAAATACGATCTGAGCGATCTCTAAAATCAGGTGATTTACCTCATGTTCAAGCGAATGCACATCCATGCCATTTATAAGCATATAAACACCGATAAGCAGGAACATAAATGTACCGATAAAAATAGCAGGTTTTGCTTTGTCGATATGGAAATTTTCTTCTGCTGCTATGAAAAAATATCCAACAACAAAAATGATAAGCGATAAAATTCCTGCCCATGTAGTAGTTAAGTCAATAGCTGCGGTTTCTCCATCAGCACCAAAAGCCATCGCGAAAAACAAGCCTAGAAGTCCAAAAAACCTCATTATACTCTCCTTGTAGAATAAAAAATCTTGGTATATTACTTAAATGAGCCTAAAAATTAGGTTAGTTAAAATTATTAAGCTTATATTACATTTTTATTTAAATACGAAAATTTTACTAGATTTTGTTTATCTTGTCAGTTTTCTTTTCTTTTACGGGGGCATTTCCATAAAATGGATCATCTTTGTAACCACAACCGCTAAATGCAAAAAGAGTAAAAATTAAAATAAAAAATGATAAGATAAGCCCATGAAAAACGCTAAATTTTTGATAAATACTATTCACGAAAATCCTTTGTATAAAGAAAAATTAAGCATGGCAAATGAGTGCCAACAGCTTTTAGAGCTTATGGGGAAAGCAAAACGATTTTATATAGCTTTTTGCTACGTTAGAGAAGGTGTTTTGACCTTTGTTCTTACTCATCCCACTGGGCTTTTGGAGCTTAGGCGTGATAGTAGTATAAATGATATAAAAAGGTTATTAAAAACCTTTTGCAAATTTAATAAAAATAGCGTTTTTAACAGCATTCTTACTCCAAAACCTATTAACGAAATCAACTATACAAAAAATAAGAAAGAAGAAAATATAAGATTTGTCGTGAGCAAGTTTTTAAAATTTTTCACACCACAACCTACGCAAAGGTCAAATTTCATAATACCAGCAAGCAAGGGTGAGTTTAAAAATTTAGCAAAAGACGAGCAAATACACCAAAAATTTGAAGAGCTAAGAGAAATTTTGCTCAAGAAAAATGAGCAGGCAAGATGCTAATAGACGAGATAAGAACGCTTCCAAACGAGCCTGGCGTATATCAGTATTTTGACGCGCAAAATAGACTCTTATACGTTGGCAAGGCCAAAATTTTAAAAAATAGGGTCAAAAGCTACTTTAAATTTACCCCAAGCCTAGCTCCGGCTGAAAAACTAAGCCCAAGAATTTCTAAGATGATAAGCGAGGCTGTGCATCTTGAATACATCGTCACTCCAAGCGAAGCAGACGCGCTCATACTTGAAAATTCTTTCATCAAGCAGCTTAAGCCAAAATACAACATCTTGCTTCGTGACGACAAGACCTACCCTTATATTTTTATAAATTTAAATGATGATTTTCCAAGATTTGAGATCACTAGAAAAGTGGTAAAAGGCTCTAATATCCGCTATTTTGGGCCATATTTTAGTGGAGCTAGCGAGCTACTTGAGGCACTTTATCTAAATTTTAATCTTGTTCAGAAAAAATCCTGCATTAAAGGCAAAAAAGCCTGCCTTTTTTATCAGCTAAAACGCTGCTATGCCCCGTGTGAAGGCAAAATTTCAAAAGAGAACTACGCTAAGATCGTAAGTGAGACTATCATGGCCTTACAAAATCCAAATTTACTTATAACTCGCCTTGAAGAGCTCATGCTAAACTACGCCAAGGCCGAAGACTACGAGCAAGCAGCCGCAACTAGAGATAAGATACAAACACTTAAAAATATGCAAACAAAGGTTGAAGTTGATCTTGCTAAACTTGAGGACTTTGAGGCCTACTCGGTCGCTTGCGTGCACGATATGATCTGTGCGGTGAGATTTAGCGTGCAAAGTGGCAAGATAACTGGCGTAAAAACTGACATCACGCAGGCCAAAAACGCCCAAAAAGACGAGATAAACGAAGCTTATAAGCAGGCTATTTTAAAAAGCTTCATAGCTGGTCAGCCTATAATTAGCACCAAAATTTATGTGCATGAGAGTTTTGAAGATAGCGAGCTGGTGGAGGAAATTTTAAACGAGAGATTTGGGCGTAAATTTAGCATCACTTGCCCTAAAATTGGCGATAAGCGTAAAATTTGTGAGATCGCTACAAAAAACGCTGAAGTTAGCATCGAAAAATATCTAAAAACGCACGATAACGAGCTACTAAACGAGATAAAAGAGTACTTTGACCTAGCTCACACGCCTTACGTGGTCGAGGCTTACGACAACTCACACCTTTTTGGCGAGGCAAGTGTCGGAGCGATGGTGCGCTATGAGCATGGCGAGTGGGCAAAGCAAAACTACCGCCATATGCACCTAAGCTCTAAAAACGACTACGATCAGATGAAAGAGAGTTTGACAGCCAGAGCACTTAGATTTGACAAGCTTAGCCCACCTGATCTTTGGGTTATTGACGGAGGCGAAGTGCTTTTAAACTTAGCCTGTGAAATTTTAGCAAGTAGCGGTGCAAACGTAGATGTAATCGCTATCTCAAAAGAAAAAATCGATGCTAAAGCTCACCGCGCAAAAAGCGAGGCAAAGGATAAAATTTACACAAAAAATGGTAGCTTTAGCCTAAGTACGAGCGATAAAAAGCTGCAGTTTTTTCAAAAAATGCGTGATGAAAGCCATAGATTCGTCATCAGCTTTCACAGAAAAACAAGACAGAAAAACGATATGCAAAGATCAATTCTAAAGCAAGCTGGCGTATCTGAAGGAAGTATCGCGAAATTAATCAGCTTTTACGGAAGTTTTGATAAAATCAGCGAAGCGAATTTAGACGAAGTGGCAAAAATAACAAATAAAAGCGTAGCAGAAAAGCTTGCAGTGCTCAAAGAAGGAAATTTGAAGTGATAATATATGATGAAAATTTAAAAATATCTGCGATAACGCAAGATTCACTTGAGCTATTGGGTTTTGATAGTTTGGATGACTTTTTGTTGCAATACAAAGATATAAGCGAGCTAGTCATAACAAGCCAGGAAAGTACAAACTACAGCTTCTTGGAATTTTTACAAAATACGAAAGATAATGGTGCTAGAGTAAATTTAAAAAGAAAAGATAGTGGTGCGATCTTACTAGAAGCGAGATTGCAAAATGCTATTTTAAAAAATGGCGAAAAATTTTTTATCGTACTTTTAGAGAAGCAAGACATAATAAACAACCAAAACCTAATAGCAGCAGTAAAAGTAAAACCTACATTAAGACTGCCTGTTTTTAAACTAAACGCATGGTATCTTTTTGACACACAGACACAATCACTTATCGATGATTCCTGGTTTGAAACATCGCTTAAAATACTAAATTTAAATAAAAAAGATTTTGCGTCCTACTTAAATATCTTTTTGCATAACGCAAGAGAAATTCTTATCCAAATCCAATCAGCCATAATCGCAAAAGACGAGATAATGCTCAAAAAATATGTAAATGAGATAAGAGAAGCTGCATTAAATTTAAAGCTTAATAACCTTGCAAATGAGCTTAACGCTTTTTTAAATAACAATCAAAATGGAAAAATGAAAGAGATGTCTCTTTTTACCAAAAGACTAATTGAGATAGAAAATATCGTCAAAAAACATAGCAAAAAGAATATCCATGAAAAATAATAAATTTTATATATTGTTAGCGCCAATAATAATTTCAGCGATCTTTTGCGCATATAGCGGAAATGAAAGCTATAAAAAATTTACAGATCTAAAAGATCTAAATGAAAAACTATATAAACAATCCTTAGTATTTCAAACTATAAAATCTGTAATACAAGAGCACGATACACTAATAGGCAAAAGCCAAGAAGATATAAAAAAGTTGCGGGATAGCACCTTAAAAAATACACAAAAATTTATAAATTCTATAAGAAAAGACGATCGCATCGAGATACGAAATGTAAATAAATTAAAAGAATTGCTAGCAAATCTAAACAAAAATGATAAATTTGATGAACTATTTTACGAATTTTTCCAAAATATAAATGGAGAAATAGATAGCGATTTTAAACAAGATTTAGACCGAGACTTTCCGCTTATAATAAAAGCTTATGCCGCAACTTTAAGTAAAATTTACAATCAACTCTCTTTAGCAAACAACACCAAATACTACGTAAAAAATATCTTTATAAATGGCCCTTTATTTTCAATAAACAATGATGTAAGAGAAAATATATATTCCGTAAGAGACAACACACCAAATCTTGATATGCTTCCAAAAAGTGAGCTAAAAGAGAATATTTATAAAGACTTTAACCAGTTTGAAGCCAACTATCAAGCTAAAAAAATAAGAGAAGTTAAAGCCAAGATCGCATTTTCTGAGAAGCTAAATATCGAAGATATAATCCTAATAAAACAGTATGAAGATGATAAATTTATACTTTTATTAGATAGTGCCATAAACATAAAAAATGAGCTACTAGAACTTACTAAGAGCGAGAAAATAAGCTTTGGCATAAAGACCTTTTTTGAGTTTTTGCTTTGTGGCTTGCTCATTTTATCTTTGCTTAGTATTTCTGCTAGATTGAAATTTTTAAAAGTGCTTATCGATAAGTCAAAATACATATCGAGTTATATCCTATTATCAAAAGAGACAAGTGCAGATAATGCGATATCAAAGCTCATAAAAGCTTTTGAAGATCTAAAAGAAACCTATATAAAAGATAGCAGCTTTTTTCAGATAAAAGATAGATATATTTTATCAGTGAGCAAGAAACTAGAGTCCATTAATAAAGAAATTTTTACATCGACTGCGGCTTTAAAAATAGAAACAAATAATAGCAAAAAGCAAGTATTTATAGACACGATAGAAAAAAATGCAAATATCATGACTTCGCTTTATAACAATGCTAAAAATATCTCAAATGTTAAAAAATATAGCGAATGCAATAAAACCGAGATATTTGATCCTCAAAAAAGCTTTGAAGAAATTTTGCAAGCAAATATCGTCTATTCGCAAAGCAAAAAGATAAATTTTATAAGCTACCTTGATCCAAGCCTTACAAATGAACTAGAAGGAAATCTAAATTCATTAAAAACCGCATTTAACTCTATCTTTTTGGCATCTTTATCAATGTCTATAAGACATCAAAATATTATCATCGCTATCAAAAAAGTTCAAAAAGAGTTTGATAGAAGCGGACTTTGTTCTGTAAGCTTTAGCATAAAAAATAGCTCAGCTGCCATGAGTGAAAAGCAAATTTCAGATATATTTTTAGATGATGAGAATAGCTTAAATAATGATGAGAGCGAGTTTTATCTAAAAATCGCTCAAATTTATTTAAAAAATTTAGAAAGCAAGCTGGAGATTAACTCGTTTCCAAGTATCGGAAATGAGTTTAAATTTGTAGTCATTTTTAAAACAACATCAAACTATAAAGACTTTGATATAAAATGCAATCACAAATTAGCATTCTTGCAAGATGTAAATGTCGCTTACAACGAAGCTTTTGAGCAGACTACAAAAGATCTTGGGCTCAAAGTGGATATGCTAACAAGCACTAGTCCATCTATTACAAAAAATTATGATGCTATATTTTTAAGAAACACCAATAAGCAAGGTCAAGATATTAAAAATCCGCTCATTTTAAAAGATCCGCTAACTCCATTAAGCATCACAAGGCTACTTTGCTTAGGCGAAGCTGATATTATGAATAAAAATTTAAACGATAAACCAAAAATTTTAATCTGCGATACTAACGAAATTTACATAGATATAACAGCAAGTGGTTTTAGTAAATTTAACTGCGAAGTTGTGGGAGTTTGTAATAAAAAAGATCTAAAACAAGCCATAAAGCAAGGCGATTTTGACCTTATATTTGTTGGCTCGAAATTTTTCGAAGCTGAAAAAAATAGCCTTCAAAAAAATATTGATCTTATAAAAGCAGCCATACAAAATGCGAAAATTCCAATTATACTAATGCTTTCAAATACTTCAAATATAGATGGAGAGAGCGTCAAAGAATACTTCAATGCCTATATAAAAACGCCAATAAATAGCGACGAACTGGCTCAAATTTTTAGAAAATTTTTGCCAAATTTTGGCGAGATTGCAATAGACGAAAGCTATCTAGCAAAAAGTGAAAATATTATTTTATTTAAGAAATCGCCAATGGAAAATAAAATATTTAGCTCAGCTTTAGGAGAATTTTACAACACACTTGAAACCACAAATAGCTTTGATGAGCTATTAACAAAGATAAAAACCAAAACTTATGGCATCGTTCTTATAGATGAAAATGTAAAAGACTTCAACTACGAAGAGCTAACAAGAGTTGTTGATAAGATAAGGCAAAGCAAAAAGGTTGATACAAGAGTGCTGATATTTGGCGCACAAGAAAGAAGTGAATTTCCTTTTGTAAAAGTGCTAGCTAAAAATATCACAAAAGCAGAGCTTTCAGCTACCGTAAGGGAACAAATCGATTCTATGGGCACTAGCTACGCTAAAAGCTCTTATGAATTTATTAAGTTTAACGCCTAAAACTCTTTTGCGTTATTTTTAAATACATTTAGCACGCTTGCTCGCTTATGGCAAATTTCAGCGTATTCTCTTTCGCTCTTTGAGTCATAAACTATACCAGCTCCAGCCCCCACAAATACATCACTAAAGCCATTTTCTTCTGACACAAAGATGGCTGAGCGAATAAGAATAGCAACCTGAGCATCACCATTAAAATGTAAAAATCCAATGCCACCGCCATAGATATTTCGCTCAGAAATTTCAAGCTCATTGATTATCTGCATAGCTCTTATTTTTGGGGCTCCGCTTAGTGTGCCAGCTGGGAAAATACTAGCTAAGACGTCAAAAAGATCAAGCCCTTTGGCGCACTTGCCATAGACATCACTTACGATATGAATTACTTTTTCATACTTTTGGATATGCATTGCATTTTTTACAAATACACTTTTTGGTTCTGAAACCCTGCCGATGTCGTTTCTGGCAAGATCGATTAGCATTTTATGTTCAGCCAGCTCCTTTTCGTCACTTAAAAGCTCATTTTCAAGTGCTACATCTGCATTTGCATCAATTCCTCTAGGCCTTGTGCCTGCGATCGGAGCTACAAAAATTTGCTCACTTTTCATCTCAAAAACAAGCTCTGGCGAAGAACCAACCACATCGCCATAAGGTGTAGGAAAATGAAACATATATGGGCTTGGATTTGTAAGTGAGAGCTTTTTATAAAATTCCAAACTACTCATATTCGTTGAAATTTCAAGCAACTCACCAAGCACCACCTGAAAGACATCGCCGCTTCTTATATACTCTTTTGCTAATTCAACCATATCCTCAAAGTGTTTCTTTTCTTTACCAAGATCAGTTTTTATACTAAATTTACTCTGCTCTTTGCTTTTGCATTCAACTTTTGCATCAAGCAAAAACTCATAATATTTATTCTTATCTCCATAAAATGTATAAATTTTACTCATCTTGTCAAAGTATAGATAGGCCTTCGCATCGGCATAGATAAATTTTGGAAATTCATACTTTTTAGCTTTCTCTTCTCCGATATATTCAAAATATCTCACACCATCATAAGCAAAAACACCAAATAGACCTGTAAATGGAGCTAAAGATTTATTACGATTTGTATCAAAATAACTTCTAAGCCCATAAAAATCCATATCCTTTTCATCGATATAATCACAATCAATGCCTATAATCGTTTGCGTCTTATCTTCGGCCAAGTAGCTATTTTTAAATTTTTCTCTAATCACTTCATAATAAAACAGTGGTTGTTCTAAGAGCATTTTTTTCCTTTAAATTTTTGATGATTATAAAAAAAGTTCGCTTTTAGTTTTTAAAATTTTTATCAAATTTCTAAATTTATGCCCAAATTTCACCTTTTTACTATTTTTTTAACACCGCTTGGCTAAAATTTGGCACTCATAAAAGGAAATTTATGCTTTTTGTTGAACTTTTTATAATCGGTATCGGCGTTGGATACATCGCTGGCTTTTTTGGCATCGGTGGCGGCACAGTCGTTGTTCCTATAATGGTCGCCTTTGGATATGACGTGAAAACAGCTATTGGCATAAGCGTCATGCAGATGATCTTTAGCGCGACGTTTGGCTCGTATCTAAACTACAAAGCTGGACTTTTAAAGCTAAATCGTGGCGTATTTTTAGGTCTTGGAGGGTTGGTCGGAGCTAGCTTTAGTGGCATAATCGTATCTCACACGCCCGAGCTCTTACTCGAACTACTCTTGCTTGCAACTTTTATCTTTTCACTCATAAAACTATACTTCACACCAAATAGCGACGGTACAAATGCGAACAACTCCGTATTTTTACTATTTCTAGTTGGTTTTTGTATAGGTGCACTTGCCATTAGTATAGGCATAGGCGGTGGGGTTTTTATAGCTCCTATTTTAGTTGGCTTTTTGCGCTATGATATGAAAAAAGCCGTTTCAATGGGAGTGTTTTTTGTGATGTTCGCAGCCATTTCAGGCTTTATCTCACTATCTTTAAACGGCCACATCTCTTATTTGGAGGGTACATTCCTAGGGCTTGGCTCGCTAATAGGCGCATACTTTGGCACCAAAAAGACACAAGCTATGGATAAAAAAGCACTTAAAAAGTGGTTTTTACTCTTTTACATAGCAATGATAATTCTGATCTTAAAAGATATGATATTTGGCTAAATCAAAAATTTAAGGCTAGGCTAGCTAGTCTTAAATTTCTTCAAAAAAGTAGGCTTCACTTAATTTAAAAGCAAGCTTATCTAGCTCGTCTTTACTAAAATTTACGCTCTTTGCGATATCTTCTAAACTAGCTTTGCCATCAAATTTTAAAGCGGCCTTGATCTCTTCATGGCTTAAGCTTAGCTTGCCATTTAGCTCATTTGCCAAAGAGATAACTGGTGAGCTAGTATTTAAAAAATACTTAAGATACGCAGCAGCTCTAGGCTTTAGTTTGGTTTTACTAGGCTCATATGTGAGTGCTTTGAGTTTTGAGGAAGAAATTTTAGTATTTTGATCGTTTAAAATTTCAAGCAGTCCCACAAAAGCTTCATTTGCATTCTCGCCAAGTGCCGCCTTTACTTCACTTAAATTTAAGCTTTGTGGATAGCTTTTGCTTAAAATTTCTTGCGTTTTTGTCCTTGGCTGCTCGCTAAAATATGAAAAATAAATTCTATCGAGCTCGCTCTCTCCAAGTACCGCATCAAAGTCCTCAGCACCGCCAAGCCTCTCCTTGTGAGCGATGAGGCTTTTTCTAAATGATCTATTAAATAAAAAATCGTTTAGTTGCTCTTTTTTGATGCGAGAGTTGTAATTTTGCTCGATATGTGCGTCAAAGCGGTAAATTCCAGTTGAGCTTGCAAAGATATCATTTAGCGAAGTGTCTATGACGTAGCAAAGTCCATGCTTATCGATATGTTTAGCAAATTTATGAAAGTAAGTTGGCTCATTGCTAGCCTCTAAAAAATCATGCAATATATAATAATCATTGCCCTTTGCGATGATGCTTTGTAAAAAATTTAACTGCGTTAAAAGAAGCTTCATACTATCTTTGTATACGACATCGCTTTGACTTTGCAGGCTAAATTTCAAATAATCCTGTAAGAAATTTAACTCGCTTTTTACGCGAGCAAGTGCTTCTTTGCTGTCGTTGCCTGAGCTTACAAAAAGCATAAAATCTCTTAAAATATCAAGGCTCTTCCAGCCTGGGTAGGTGTTATAGGAGACATAAGCGATGCCATCCTCGCTTAGTAGTGCCTTAATCGTGGCAAGCAGCGCATCTCTTACATTTGGACTCACCCAGCTATAAACGCCATGAGCGATAATATAGTCAAATTTCCCAAGCTCTTTTATATCGCTTTCGTTCATATGCAAAAAATTTCGCTCAAACAAAGTAAAATTTTCTAAACCTATCTGCTTTGCCACCTTATTACCTTCAGTCACTTGATGGCTTGAGATGTCGATACCAACGACTTTTGCGCTTTTGTGCGAAATGGCAAATGGCAAGATATTGCCGCCATACGATGAGCCAAGCTCCAGCACCCTAGCCTCTTTTAAGCCAGCTGCCTTAAGCCCCAGAAATTTAGCAACCGCTTCTATCCTAACTGGCGAGCAGTCGCTAAATGCAGCTGAGAAATAAGGAATTTCATCATAAGCTTTCTTTGTTTTATTCATCAACTATGTTTTCTTGCAAATTCTCTCATAAACTCGCCAAGTTTCTCAACGTCGCTTTGGCTAACGGCGTTGTAGATAGAGGCTCTTATGCCGCCAAGATGTCTGTGACCTTTTAGTCCTAGCATGCCCTCTTTTAGCGCTTCTTCGACAAAAACTGGCTCAAGCGCATGATCTTTTGGTATCGTAAAGCTCACGTTCATATCTGATCTGCTTGATTTTTTAGCGTGACCCACGTAAAAGCCATTTGAGCTATCTATGATGCTATAAAGCGTGCTTGCTTTTTTGGCATTTATCTTCTCAACCTCGGCAAGTCCGCCAAGATCTAGTAGGTGCTGCATGGTTAAATTTAAAAGATAAATTCCAAAAGTTGGCGGTGTGTTGTAAAGTGAGTTTGCCTCTACGTGCGTTTTGTAGCGCAAAAACATAGGGACATTTTGGCTGCTCACGCGATCAACTAGGTCTTTTCTTAAAATGACGATAGTCACGCCGCTTGGGCCTGCATTTTTCTGAGCGCCGCCATAAAGCAAACCGATACTGCTAAAATCAAGCGGTCTAGCGAAAAAATCGCTCGAAGCATCGACAACAAGGGGCGATTTGGTCTTTGGCATAGTTTTATACTGTGTGCCGTAGATAGTGTTGTTTGAGCAGATGTAGGCGTAGTCGGCATCGTCGCTAAATTTCACCTCTGGGATGTAAGAGAAATTTTCATCTTCGCTACTTGCTACGACATCTACATTTACGCCAAGCACTTTTGCCTCTTTGATTGCTTTGTTTGTCCAAACGCCAGTGTTTGCGTACTCGGCCCTACCACCTTGATATAAATTCATCGGTATCATGCTAAATTGCAAGTGTGCGCCGCCTTGCAAAAATAAAATTTCATACTCATCGCCGATGCCGTAAAGCTTTCTTATCTTCTCCATCGCGCCAAAGTGGATCTCCTCAAAGGTCTTGCTTCTGTGGCTGATCTCCATGATCGAGTAGCCCTCGCCTCTATAGTCGGTAAATTCGGCCTTTGCATGCTCTAAAACGTCTAGTGGTATCGCGCTTGGGCCTGCGCTAAAGTTGATTTTTCTACTCATTTTTACTCCTTGATAATTGCTTTTTTATGTGTATTTTGCGAGATAAGCTCTATCTCATCGTCTATTTTTAAATCCCTAAGATCGGCTCTCTTGCCATCTTTTCTAACCTCAATAAGCCCTTTTGTGCTCTCAAAAAAGAGCTCCCTCATCTCATAAGCTTTCTCGAGCGAGCTAAGAGCCGAGCCAAGAAGCAAGATCTTTCTTTGCACGGCGTTTGTTAGGGCGTTTTGCTTGTTTGCTACCTCGCTAAATTTTAGCTCGATCCTAGCCTTTAGAGCGTTTGATGAAAATTTAGAAAGTAGTAAATTTAATAAATTTTGCTTCTTTGTGATCTTTAAATTTAAAGCGCTATCAAGATCGTCGCTGAGCCTGTCAAGATACTGAAAAAACGCCTCTTCATCAGGCAAAAGATCAAGCATAGCTGCACTTGGCGTAAGCGATCTGCGGTCTGCTACAAAGTCGCTTATAACGTAGTCGATCTCGTGTCCGATAGCGCTTATGACTGGTGTTTTGGTAGCATAAATTTCACGCGCTAAGCCCTCGTCGTTAAAGCACCAAAGATCCTCTTTACTACCACCTCCGCGAGCCAAAACGATCACATCAACGCCGTATCTATCGGCTCTTTTTAAAGCTTTTATAAGCGAGCTTGGAGCATTTTCACCCTGAGTTAGCGCGTCAAATATATAAATTTCGCTTAATTTCCAACGACTCGTCACGACCTTTAGCATATCCTGAAGTGCTGCAGAAGTGGCACTAGTCACAAGCGCAATCCTTTTTGGTAAATTTGGTATCTCTTTTTTTGCGGCTGTATCAAAAAGTCCCTCGTTTTCGAGCTTTTCTTTAAGCTGCCTAAACGCAAGCTCAAGCTCGCCCTCACCATCAGGCAGCATCGCACTAGCCACTAGCTGATACGACCCACTTGGAGAATAAATGGTCACTTTGCCATAAATTTTTACTTTTAGCCCATCTTTTGGTAAGAATTTCACCTTTTGGTTATTCATGCGATACATCACAGCCGAGATGCTTGACTTCTCATCCTTTAGCGTGAAGTACCAGTGCCCGGAGGCGTGCTTAGTAAGGCGCGAAATTTCGCCACTTACCTCGACATAGTCAAGTGTGGCTTCAAGCAGTGCCTTTGCTTTTTCGTTTAGCTCAGAAACACTAAGCATTGATTTCTCTTACCTTTTTAGCGATAAATAGTGTCGAGATGTCCATGCTAAAGCCCTTGCAAAGCTCTATCTCAAAGCCAGCATCAACTAGCTCATCACAAAAACTCTTTGCGTCCAAGAAATTTTCGATCGAGCTTGGCAGATACTCATATGCCTCTTTGTTTTTTGAGATAAAGCCGCCAATCTTTGGCAAAATTTTACTTAAGTAAAAATCTCTTAGCGAGGTTATAAGGCCTTTTTTCTGGCGTTTTGTAAATTCAAGTACGACTACGTAGCCATTTAGAGCAAGCACTCTGTTAAACTCTCTAAGTGCTGCCTTTCGCTCGACCACATTTCTGATGCCATAGCTTATGCTTAAAATTTGAGCCTCACCGCTTGCAAGAGTAGTTTTGTCAGCATAGGCCTCTATAAATTTAAAATTTGGAAATTTCGCCCTAGCCTCTTTTAGCATACCACTTGAGGGATCGATGCCAGTAAGGCTTTTCACCTCAACGCCAAATTCTTTTGAAATTTCACTCCAAAGCCCCATCATATCGCCAGTACCGCAAGCTACATCTACGATATTTATGCTTTTATTTTTAAAAATTTCTAGCATATATCTGCAGGCAAATTTTCTCCAACTCACATCCACGCCAAGACTTAGCACTCTGTTTGCGACGTCATAAGTCGGAGCGATCTGGTTAAACATATCAACGATTTTTTCTTGTTTTTGCATAAATTTGCCCTTTTATATGTAGTAAATTTTTAAATTTCTTGAAATTTTGCGAGTTGCTTTTATAAATTTAAGACGCTTTTTTAGTATCTCTTCTCTACTTTTATAAATTTGCTTGTAAATTTTACTCTCGAGCCTCTCTTTATCTGGCATTTCTGGAAGTCTTTTAAGGATGCCGAGCCAGACGTCATAGTCTTGAAGATTGCCAAAAATTTCTTGCATCTGCTTTAGCTTCTCTTCATACTTTTTAAGCCCTTCAAAATAGAAAATTTCACATAAAAACTCGTATGTATATCTCATCTTTTTAAGCTCTATCCTAAGATCATGAAAGCTCTCATTTGGGCAGTCTTGATTAAGGCTTTTTAGCCTTTTTTGAGCTAAAACCAAAAGCGTTCTAAGCTTAAACGAACCAAGGCGCGAAAGGCTTACATCAAAGAGTTTTGACTTATAAAATTCACCCTCATTTAAAAATATCTCCCACTCTTTTAA
Source organism: Campylobacter concisus (assembly GCF_902460415.1). GTDB lineage: Bacteria > Campylobacterota > Campylobacteria > Campylobacterales > Campylobacteraceae > Campylobacter_A > Campylobacter_A concisus_Y. Next base: position 530,192 of record NZ_CABPTY010000001.1, on the reverse strand, counting down.
AAATGCGTAGTTTTCTTCATCGCCAAGGTAGCTTTTTACATTTTCATACTCTAAATCTAGAGCCTTTTGCACAAAATAGATAGACTCATTTGCATGTTTTTGCTCGTTTAAAAAGCTTAAAAATACATCCAAATCTCGCTTTTTGTTTGTCGAGTTTGCAAGCATTTTAAAATTCTCGCCAAAAAAAAGTGTCACTTTCTCATCAAAAACGCCACTAAAAATTTTAAGTAACGATCTAACCTTTCTTAAATTTACGCGAAGTTCATGCAAAACTTCTTCATCTTTGTCTATCAAATACTGGCTTTTTAGCCTTTTTATTACTTTAAAAATACTAACAAAAAGGACTCTTAGCGCCTCTCCGCTTTTTAGATTTGCAGCAAAATTTGGCAGAATTTCTTTTTCTTTTATGATCTTATAGGCTCTTTTGTAGTCAATTTGTTCATTTTCATTAGCATGGATGGCAAGAAATTTGTTTTTATATCTTTTATCACAAGTTACGTCACTTAGGCAAAAATTTTCTAAAAACGGTGGCAGCTTGAAAAAGACGGCTTCATTTTCATCGCTAAATTCGATCTCAAATGTACAAAGTCCGTTTAGTTTATTTTTAAAAATATCGATATTGCAAGGATTGTTATTTAGTTTAAAAATATATCTATCTTTTAAGATGACGCTACCGATGCGGTTTTTAAGAGCCTTTTTAAACTCCACTTTTTCGCAAAATTCTTCATTTTCTTCTCTGATTAGATCTTTACCGATCTTTACAGTTTTTATAAATTTATCCTCTTCACTTCGAAAGCGGATCTCTTCATTTTGCGTTATCTTGGTATAAAACTGAGAAATTTCAAGATGCTTAAAGACTACTCCAGCTTCTTTTAAAAAATCTAGAATTTGAGAATTTTTGAGTAAAAATTTACGCTCTATCTCCAAACTCACATTTTTCTCCAAAATTTTTTGTTCATTTTAGCAAGTTAGTGCTTAAAACAATGAGAAAGATGCTAAATTTAGGCTTATTTTAAAAGTATTTTTATAAGAAAAAAGATGGAATTTATGTTGCTAAATAGCAACATAAATTTTATTTACAGTGTTTACAGCTTTTTACGCTAGCTACGATATTTAGACGTTCTATTATATTTCCAATCTTCTTTTCTAGTACCTCTTGGTATTTGCCAAGCTCAGCATCATCGTAGCTCACGTCCTCGACGCTTCCACAGCTTTCACAGACAACATGGATATGTGGATATTCGTAGATGTCGTATCTAGCCTTTTGATTGACGATATTTACTTCAACTACGAGACCTTCGTCTTTTAAAGTATTTAAATTTTTATAAACCGTTGCTAGAGAAACCGATGGACTCTCTTTTAAAATCTCATCATAAAGCTCATCAATAGTTGGATGCGTGTGGCGATCAAGAATTCTTAAAACGCTAAGTCGTTGTGGCGTGACTTTTAGCCCAGATTGCTTTAATAATGATACGTATTGCATAGTGCTTTTCCTTGTTTTTATTTTGGCTTATGCTAGCAAAAATAATATTAAACGTTACTTTATTAAATGATATTAATTATTTTCTAGTAAATTTTTGGTAATCTGCTCGGCACTTATACCAAGATGTTTTTCAACCTCAGCGGTTGAACCATGTGGGATAAATTTATCTTCATACTCGAAGCTGATGACGCTTATATTTGAAATTTTATTTTCTTGTAAAAATGCACTTACTATCTCGCCGATACCGCCTTTTTTGGCACTATCACTAAAGATGTACCATTTTTTAGTGCGTTTTGCAAGATCCAGTAAAAGCTCACTATCAAGCGGCTTTGCAAAGACAAGATCAACCAATATCACATCAAGCTTGCCAGTTAGTAAATTTCTGACCAAATTTGCTCTGCCAACGCCATTGCCATAGCCTAAAAACGCGATATCACTCTTTGCATCAGCTAAAATTTCACCCTTGCCAAACTCAAGTGGCTGAGCTTCAAACTCATCTCTTAAGATAAATGCCCCACGCGGATATCTAAATGCGCTAACACCCTTGTAAGAGTAGGCAAATTCCATAACATTTTTCATGCTCTCTTCGCACCTTGGGGCAAAAAGAACCATGTTTGGCACAGCGTTTAAAAAGCTGATATCAAAAGCGCCCTGATGTGTTTCGCCATCCTCGCCCACGATGCCTGCCCTATCCATCGCAAATGTAATGTTTAAATTTAATATAGAAGCGTCGTGAATGACCTGATCATAGGCTCTTTGCATAAAGGTCGAGTATATCGCGACAAATGGCTTAAAGCCCTCTTTTGCCATGGCTGACATCGAGGTGACTGCGTGCTGCTCGGCTATCGCCACGTCCCAAAAGCGGTCTGGAAACTCATGTATAAGTGCGTCCATGCCAGTGCCTGTTGGCATCGCAGCCGTTACGCCAACGATGTCGCTATGCTCTCTTGCCATCTTTAAAAGCTGCTCGCTAAAGATCGCCGTGGCTGACTTGTTTGACTGTCTTTTTATAAATTCTCCACTTTTTAGATCAAACGGTCCAACTCCGTGCCAATTTTCATAGTAACCCTCGGCAAATTCATACCCTTTGCCCTTTAGCGTCTGCACGTGCACGATGACTGGTTTTTTCATGTTTTTGGCAGTTTCAAATGTGCTAAGAAGCGCTGCGAGGTCGTGTCCATCGACTGGGCCTATGTACTCAAGTCCAAGCTCTTCAAAAAACATGCCAGGAGTGATGAGCCTGATACCCTCCTCCATGCGTCTAGCCATGTAGGCTGCAGAGTCTGGCATATAGCTTAAAAAGCGCTCAACCCTGCCTTTAAATTTTTGATAAAACTGCCCTGCCATCATCTGGCTTAGATACTTGCTAAGTGCGCCTATTGGCTTACTTATGCTCATTTCGTTGTCGTTTAGGATGATGACGCAAGGATATTTTCTATCGCCTAGCTCATTTAGCGCTTCGTACGCCATACCGCCACTTAACGAGCCATCGCCTATGACAGCTACTGGGATACGATCTTCGTTTTTAAGTTTTATCGCCTTTGCAGCACCAACTACTAAAGATATGGATGTCGAGCTATGCCCTGCTACAAAGTAGTCAAATTTACTTTCGCTTGGCTTTGTATAGCCACTGATGCCGTTAAATTTTCTAAGCGTATCAAAGCTCTCCCAGCGTCCAGTAAGTAGCTTGTGTGCATAGCTTTGGTGGCTTACATCGAAGATAAATGGATCTTTTGTCATATCAAAAATTTTATGCATCGCTACAATGATCTCAACTGCACCGATATTTGAGCTAAGATGACCGCCATTTTTGCTAACAGTGGCTAAAATTTTATCCCTGATGTCATGACAAAGTGCGTTTAGTTCATCAACATCTAAACTTTTAACGTCTTTATTCATTATTTACCAGCATTTTTAGTTTTTCTAGCCTTGTTTGCATAGTCGCATCGATATTGCCACCATCGCTTATAATAACCACACCGCCTTTGCTTATAGCATCATCAGCGCTTATTTTGACGTGTTCATTCTTGCTAAATTGCTCTTTTATATATTCGCTATCTTCGGGATTTACGCGAATCTCTATATTTTTAACATTACTTAGCTCTTTTATAAGCGAGCTTGCTAGATGATGAGCGATCTGATTTGAAGAGGTTGAAATTTCTTTATCGATTACTTCTTTTGCGATTTTTATAGCAGTTTGTCCAAGCTCTTCTTCGATTTTCTTTAAAAACTCATCAAATTTAACGTACTGTTCATCTAGCTTTGCAGCCGAAGCGCTAAATCTAGCCTCAAGCTCATTTATTCTTGCTTCATTTGCTGCATTTGCTTGGACAATACCCTCATTTTTGCCATCTTCTTTTGCACGAGAAATTTCAGCCTCAAGGCGCTTAGCAAATTCGCTCTCTTGATTTTCTATTTGCATTTGAAGTTTGATGATATTGCTACTTAGCTCATCTGTTTTTTTAAGCAGTTCTTCAACAAAGCTCGACTCGCCTGCTTGCTGTATTTGTGGACTTTGAGCCTGAGAAGCAAAGTGGTTTTGTGAGTTTGTTTGCGTTTGATGGCTAGCTTGAGGAATGAAATTTTCACCTTTTTGTGCAAAATTTTGCTCGCTTAGCTCTTCACTAAGATTATTTTCTTCTATCAATACAGGAGCACTATCTGCGGCTCGCTCTCCAACTCCAAGAACCTTAAATCTATAATTTTCTATAAAGTGAGCTGGAGAAGTCTCACTAGTTATTACGCTGCTTTTCATTCTATGCTGCTTTTCATTCTATCATCTCATCTGCTTCGCCGACTTGGAATACACCTTGATCAGCTAGAGTTTGCACTATCTCCACTATGCGCCTTTGGGCCTCTTCAACATCTTTTACACGCACCGCACCAAGATATTGCATCTCCTCTTTAAAGGCTTCTGCTGCACGCTGAGACATATTTGATAAAAATTTATCCTTTATGCCATCGCTTGAGCCTTTAAATGCAACCATAAGGTCTTTTTTATCGACATTTTTAAGAATTTCTCTAATCGCAGTTGCATTAAGGTTAATAATATCTTCAAATGTAAACATAAGCTCTTTAATCGTTGTTGCAAGTTTATCATCGCTTTGTTCGATGCGTTCAATCGTGCTTTTGCTGGCTTTTTGCCCAAGTCTATTAAGCACTTCTGCTACAGCTCTTGGGCCGCCAACTTCGACTTTATATGATGTAAGACTTTCAAGCTTACCCTCAAGTACGGTTGAAACACGTTTAATGACCGATGGGCTAATATCACCAAGATTTGCCATTCTAATGACAACTTCACTTCTTAGCTCATCTGAGAAAAAGCTAAGCGTTTCAGCAGCACTTGTTGAGTCCATGTGAGCTAGTATTAGCGCGATGGTTTGAGGATGCTCTTTTATGATAAAGTCTGCAAGCTGTTGTGGTTTTATCTTATCAAGATAGCCAAAGCTTTTTGAGTTTTCCATGCTTTTTGCAAGCTTGTCTAAAATTTTCTGAGCTGCCTCTGGACCAAATGTGCGGTACAAAATTTCTTTTGCATACTCTAAACCGCCACTTCTCATATATTGATTTGACTGCATTAGCGCGTAAAATTCTTCTAGCACGGCACTTGCGACTTGTTTGTCTATGTTTTTTGCGGTTGCGATATAGCCTGAAATTTCAGTGATGACATCAACATCCATGTGAGAAAATATAAGAGCAGTTGCCTCTTCGCCAAGCTGAATCAGCAAAATAGCAATCTTTTCAGGCATCGATAGATCATCATAAATCATTTTTTGCTTGTCATTTAGCTTTATTGACATCAAATTTCCTTACGCATATTAAAGTCGCTGTCATTTTTTACCATATCTTGAAGTAGCATTGCTATCTCTTCATTTCTTTCTGTGATGACCGCTCTCATTTTCTCAAGTAAAACATCGTATTTTAGTTCATCTTCATTAAACTCGCCACTAAGCCCTAGTTGCTCTTCTACCTTTTTGCGAGCAGCTTTAAATTTCTCAAGTGTATCTTCAGCATCTACCTCAATATCCTCAAGACCATCTTGAACTTGTTCCTCTTCTTCTTTTGTCTCTTCAAGCATCTTTTGCATAAATGGCACAATTACTTTTTTATAGAAAATATAAAGCAACAATGCTGCAAAAATATATTTTAACAGCGGCATAAATGGCACTACATAGTTATTCACAAAGCCATCCATCTTCTCGCTAGTGCTTATATCTTTGCCAGTTTTAAACTCAAAGTTATCTAAGCTTACTTCATCGCCTCTATTTTGGTTGTAGCCGATTGATTGTTTGATTAAATTTGTGATTGACTCTCTTTGCTCTTTGGTAAGCGGGGCAAATTCAAGCTCGCCAGTTGGCTTGCCGTCGCTATCTTTTTTACTCTGATAAAGTCCGTCTATAACAACAGCTGCACTCACTCTATTTATGCTAGCAAACTGCCCTTTGACATTTGTTACTTTCTTTGAAATTTCGTAGTTTGTCTGCTGCGAGCTTTTGTTGTACTGCTCTTTTAAAGTGCTGTCATCTAGCCCTTGAACAGGGCCTATGTTGCTAACTGCACCTGGGACGCCACCTACTTCATTTGGTGCTGAGCCTTGGCGCTTTTCTTCGATATTACTTTCACTTCTAACGACGTTATTTGGGTCATAAACTTCACTTTTTGTATCTTTTTTATCAAAGTCAAAGTCGATATTTACCTTTGCTACGACCTTATCCGCCCCGCCTACGATAGGAGCTAGCACATTTACGATCTTTTGCTCGTAATTATTTTCAAACTCGCGCTTATAGCGGATCTGCTGAGCTATGGCATCACTATCAAACTCGCCGTCTTCATCGCCAAGTGCGACTCCGTCTTGATTTACGATTTTTACATTTTCTGTGCTCAAGTTTGTAACAGAGGCAGCGACAAGGTTTTTAATACCAAAAATTTGCTTCGCATTTAAACTAACGCCTGGTTTTAGCTCAACGACAATAGAAGCGGTCGGCAGTGCTTGTCTTTCAGTAAAGACGCTCTCTTTTGGTATGGCTATTCTTACGGTTGCTTTTTGGATAGAAGAGAGACTCTCGATCGTTCTAGCTAGTTCGCCCTCAAGCGCTCTTTGAAATTTTACTCTCTGCTCGGCATCAGTCGCTCCAAATTCTTGCTTGTCAAAAATTTCAAAGCCGATTTTACTCTCTTTTGGTATTCCAAGCGTTGCAACAGCTATGCGCTCTTTATAGACATCGCTCGTTGGCACAAGGATAGTGCCTTCGTTTGCTAATTTATATTTAATGCCATCTTTGTTTAGCTGATCAAGTATTAAGGCAGAATCATTTGGGCTAATATTTTCAAAAAGGACGCTGTAGCCTGCAAAATTTTCATTTTTGCTTTTATAAAGTGTTAAAAATACCAAAAATGCCACGACCAAGACGATCGAGCTAGCTGCAACTATTTTTTGCTTTAATGAAAGCTTTTGATAAATTTGACTTATTTGATGAAGTAATGCTTTAAAATCCATATTCCTACTTTAAAATTTGCTTTAATTCTTCAAAAACTCTATCATTTTGCCAGCTAAGGCCGATGGTGATTCTCACCGCATTTAAGGCGTAGCTTTTTAGATCTCGCAAAATTATACCCTTTTTTAGCATCTTTTCGCATATCTGGCTTGATTTTGGCTCGTTAAATTTAAAAGTTATGAAATTCGTATAGCTTGGGATAAATTCTATGCCATTTTGCTTTGCAAATTCTTCATATCTCTTCATTTGCTCGAAGTTATTTTGCATGGTTTGCTGCACAAACTCATCATCTCCAAGTGCTACTATCGCTGCTCTTAAGCTTGGAGTTGTGATGTTAAACGGAGCTCTTAGTTTTGAAAGAGCGCCTATGATCTCTTCATTTGCCACGCCGTATCCCACGCGCATACCACCAAGCGCATAGGCCTTTGAGAAAGTGCCAAGATAGATGGCATTTTTAAATTTCACCACCTCGCTTGGCTTTATCTCTTTTTTGCTATCTTTAAATTTAGCAAATTCGTTGTAAGCACAATCAAGCACCACAAGCGTGTTTTCATCAATGCTTTTTATAAATTTAAAGACCTCATCTGCATCCAAACACTCACCCAAAGGATTGTTTGGCAAGCAAAGAAAGATTACTGAAATTTCATCTTTATGTGCATTATAAATTTCTAAAAACTCTTTTAGATCATGCTCTACGCTCTTTGTGCGGTAAATTTTAGCTCCGGTTTGTTTTGCATAAATTTCATACATCGCAAATGTCACGCCAGCCATCAAAACACCACTTTGCTTATTCGCCTTTGCGTGAAGTGCGTATTCTATGATCTGGTCGCTTCCAGAGCCGATGATTAAATTTTTGCTAGTTACGCCAAATTTCTTAGCCAGTCCTTCTTTTAGCTCAAAGTAGCTATCGTCTGGATAGAGATGTGCTTTTTTAGCGACCTCTTTTAGTGCCTCCTCTACGCGTTTGCTCGTACCAAAAGGGTTTTCGTTACTAGCTAGCTTTATCACATCTTTTGCCTCGATGCCAAACTCTCTAACTACAAGCTCGATCGGCTTTCCAGCCTCGTAATTAACTAAATCATCTAAAAAATCATTAAACTTCATTACTCTTCTCCGTTTAAATAACTCCCCAACCAGCTTATCTCAGCACCGCTCTCTTTTGCTAACTCAAAGGCATTTTGCACCTTCTCATCGTCGATATGCCCTTCAAAATCAAGATAAAACATTGATTTAAACTCGCGTTGCTTGATAGGGCGTGACTCAAGTTTTGTGATATTGATATTTTCATTTTTAAATATAGAAAGTAGATCAGCAAGGCGTCCTGGGCTGTGATCAGTCTTTGCTAGGATCGAAGTTTTTGAGTTTTCAACTCTTGCGTTTTTAAAATCGCTTAAAATCAAAAATCTCGTTCTATTTGCCATATTATCTTCAATCGTCTCATAGACGATTGGCACGTTATAAATTTTTGCTGCAATCTTTGAGCAAATGGCAGCTGAATTTCTATCCATTGATGCCATGTATGCAGCTGCTGCGGTTGATTTTGCTGGAACAAATTCAATTTCATTTAGCATATGATCTTCTAGAAATTTACGGCATTGATTATATCCCTGCGGATGTGAATAAATTCGTTTTATCTCTTTTAAATTTTCATTTATGCTAACAAAGCTGTGATGGATATCCACATAAAGCTCAGCAACTATTTTTATATCACTGAATTTACTCAAACAATCAAGCGTAGCGCCAACAGCGCCTTCGGTATTATTTTCAATAGGCACAACACCGTATTTTGCCTCTTTTTGAGCTAGCTTTGTAAAAACCGCCTCGATGGTCGCAAGTGGCAAATATGAACTCATTGCCCCAAATCTACTCTGAGCCGCCTGATGCGTGTAAGTGCCTTCAGGCCCTAGATAGACGATTTTTTGAGGCATTTCTAAATTTCTACTAACAGCAAAAATTTCAAGATAGATGGCCTCGATCGCAGCTTTATTTAAAGCCTTATCTTTACTAAGGCTAGTTAAGCGGTTTATGATAGCTCGCTCACGCTCAGGACGATATATAGGCGTTCCGCTAGTTTGTTTTAGCTTGCCGATTTGCTCAACTAAAATCATCCTTTCATTTAGTTTATTTAAGATGAGATCATCGATCGCATCGATCTCTTTTCTAAGCTCATTTAGCTCTTGCATCAGCGCTCTCCAAAAATTCTCTCTCAAGTGCCACGACATCTTCAAAGCTCTCACGTCTTCTTATAAGTCTATCTTTGCCATCAAGCACGCAAACTTCAGCGGCTCTGTTTCTTGTGTTGTAGTTTGAACTCATGCTAAATCCATAAGCCCCAGCACCTTTTACCACGATGATATCGCCACTATCGCACTCTGGCAACTCTATATCTTTTGCCAAAAAGTCGCCACTTTCACAAACTGGACCAACCACGTCGCATGGGCCTAAATTTTTATCTTTGCCATAAACAAAAATTTCATGATGAGCACCATAAAGGCTTGGTCTAATAAGATCATTCATCGCACCATCAGTGATGACAAATCTCTTTTTGCCGTTAAATTTTTCATATAAAACGCTTGCCACAAAATAGCCAGCATTACCTACGATAAAGCGCCCTGGCTCACATACGATAGTCACATCTTGACCCTTTAGCGCGCCTAAAATTCCTTGTGCGTAGTCATATAAATTTATCTCTTTTTCATCGTTATAAATGATGCCAAGTCCACCACCAACGTCAAAGAATTTGATATCAATCTCAAGTGCTCTTAGCTCTCTTAAAAGCTCACTAACGATATTTGCAGCATCGATTATCGGGCTAAGTGAAGTTAGCTGTGAGCCGATGTGAAAATGTATGCCAGTTGGCTCAAGAAAGTCCGAGTTTTTAGCGTGGATGTACATTCTTTTGGCTGTTTCAGCATCAACGCCAAATTTATTTTCATTTAGTCCTGTCGAGATATATGGGTGAGTTTTTGCATCGACACCTGGATTTACCCTAATGCTGATCCTTGCCTTTAAGTTTAGCTCTTTTGCGATCTCTTCAAGCCTTAAAAGTTCGGCAAAACTCTCGACATTTATGAGCAAAATTTCATTTTTCAAAGCCTCTTTTAACTCTTCATCGCTTTTGCCAACGCCACTAAAAATGATCTGATATCTCTTTGCACCTGCTAAAAGCGCTCTTTTTACTTCGCCAATGCTAACACAATCAAATCCAGCTCCAAGATCAGCTAGAAATTTCAAAACACTTAAATTTGAGTTTGCTTTCACCGCATAGCAAATGAGAGATTTTCTAGCAAAAAAAGCATTTTTTAGTGCTTCGTAACGGTTTTTTATGTGGTTAAAATCATAAATGTAAAGTGGGGTTTTGTATCTACTTGCAAGCTCTTTAAAATCCATAAAATAGCCTTTATTAAAATGACTTGATTTTACAAAAAGCTTGCCAAAATTTGGCTTAACGATGCGATTTTATGAGATAAATGGCGTATGCAAAAAGTAAAATAACTGGCAAAACTATGCCAATCTCTGGCAAGATCACAGAAGTTTGTGCAAATTTTGCAAGAATAAAGAGCAATCCCCAAACGACAAGAGTTATCACAACAAAGATAAAAGTCGAAAGTGCAAGATTAAAAAATCTACCAGTTACAGGCAAATGATAGTAAAAAATGAGCAATAAAAATGGTGCAAAAAATGGAGCGATAGCAAGGTTGTAAAAAGCTGTTTTTGCGCTATCAAGGCCGATGCCTTCATTTTTAAATGTCTTTATAAAATTTATCGCATCTGGGATATTAAATTTTGAGTTTTCAACGCTAACAGCGCTTTCAATACTCTTTGGCTTAAAGCCTTTTAGTGCATCTAAGTTCTCGCTTTGTATTTTATTAAAACCAGCCCCACCAAGCTCTAAAATTTGCGGCAAAATAGTTTGATTAACATCTTTTAAAATCCACTCATTGTCTTTAAAATTAGCATGATTTGCAAATGTAGTTGAGAGTAAATTTGTGCCATTTATCTCAAAAATTCTAACATCATTTGCTATTTGATTAACAGAATTTAGCTCCTTTATGTAGATAAATTTGCCTTCAAATTTTAAAAACGAATCATTTGTGTTTTTCGAAAAAGCCGTATTTTTAGCGATACTTTTTTGATAGTCGTGCGCATAGGCAAATGGAGTAAAATTTAAGCCAACATAAAAAATAGTTACAAAAAGTGCAATAAAAAATGGTGGAAAAATTAGACTATTTTTACTAATACCAAGCGCATAAAAGCTGATTAGCTCGTTTGACCTGACCATATTTACATGCAAAATAATGAGTGCAAAAATAAGCGAAAGTGGCAAAACGTAGCCAATAGCGCTAAGCGATGTAAGCCCAACATAAAGGAGCTGAAGGTTTGCAGATGGCGGCAGATCTTTTAAATTTGTAAGTAGATCGATACCAACATAAAATAGTTCAAGTGCTAAAAATACGATAAGAAAAGATTTTATATAGACCCAGCCAACGTATCTGGCGTATAGTTTCATTTGATAAGACCTTTTTTTATCGTAAATTTTTGCGAAATTTCATTGATGTCACTCTTTAGTAGCTCGCAAACTGTATTTTTTGTGTAGGCTAAAATTTCATCTAAAGCCTTTTTCTCCTCATCACTAAACTCTCCAAGAACAAAATTTTTAGCATCACCAAGGTGCCCAATGCCAACACGCACCCTTTCGTAGTCATTGCCTATTAGTCCATCGATCGATTTTATGCCGTTATGGCCGCCGCTACTGCCGCCTTTTTTAAATTTAACTGCACCAAAACTAAGATCAAGGTCATCGTGTATTACGATTATTCTATCTGGTTTATAAAAATCTTTGACCGCTTTTACACTTTGTCCTGAGAGGTTCATAAAGGTTGTTGGTTTTAGCAAGATAATGTCATTAAATTTAAAAACTTCGCCTTGGAATTTGGCTGAGCTAACATCTTTGTAATTTGAGTCTTTTAGGAGATCTATAAGCATAAAGCCTATATTATGTCTAGTGTTTTCATATTTGGAGCCAGGATTTCCTAGCCCCGCTATTAGTGTCACAAAAGCCCTTTTTTATTTAGCTTTAATAACTCCAAGTACCGCAACACGGTCAGCGTCTACAATAGTAACGCCCTTAGGAGCTGTGATATCACGAACCAAAATCGTATCATCAATGTCAAGTTTGCTTACATCAACGTCAAATGAATTTGGTAAATTTTCAGCTGTGCATTTTACGCAAAGACGTCTTTTTGATTGGATCAAAACGCCCTTATTTTTAAGACCAATAGGTGTTCCAACTGGCTTAACTGGGATCATATATTTTGATAAAACGCCTGGAAGTGCTACTTTTAGATCTACGTGTTTAAGATCACTTGTAACAACATCTCTTTGGTAATCAACAATAACGACATTATAAACTTTTCCGCCTACTTTTACATCAAAAGCAAGGCTCTCTTTTTTGCGTGCTTCTTTAATAAAGTCATTTACTTTAAAAGCAGCTGCAATATTCTCTAATCCCTTGCCATAAATGTTGGCGATTAGATAACCATCTCTTCTCAAAGCCTTCGCAGACTTCTTACCGATACTCTCTCTAACGATTCCTTCTAACATCGTTTTCCTTTCATAAAAAATAGGTGCTGATTTTATCCAATGCTTTATAAATTTCACATAAAGCTTGTTTAAGAATGATCACTTTTTCTGTTTATGTATTAGCCTGGGTTCTTTGTTTAAAGTGATTTCATAATATCATCAAATGCTGACACAAACTGCTTTAAGCCATCGCTTAATAAATCTTTATAAACGACATTTATATCTATCTCATTATTTTTTATAATCTGAAAAAAGCTTGAGATATTTTCTTTACTAGGTACATTTTTTGCCTCTGCTTTTTCTTTTATAAATTCTTTTATCGTCTCTATTGGTGCTGTATTTATAGAATTTTTATACATTAGCTCTCTAACGTAATAATCCCCTCTTAAACTACCGCCTTTTACGCCTGTGCTTGCAAAAAGTGTTCTTACATTTTCTAGTCCAAAATCTTCAATCAGGTGGTATATATTCGCAGCATTCATTATGCCAATTTGTCCCGTTGGCAAGCTCTTTGCAGCCATAACCTCATCAAGCTTTCTATCAAATCTACTTACAAAAACACTTATCACACCTTTTGGCATAGTAGTATCCATAAAGCGACTTGCATAAGCCTTACTGCCTTCTTTAAATGCTTCAAGGCAGTTTTTAGCCTGATCTGGCGAAAATATAAGCGTTGCATTTACGCTAATTCCTCTTGCCATAAGCGCGCTCATTGCCTCATAACCATCTTTTGTAGCTGGAATTTTTATCATAACATTTGGCATTGATATTAGATTATGAAGCCTGATACCTTCTTCTATCGTTGCAGCTGTATCGTCGCTTAAATTTGGATCAACCTCAATGCTTACAAAGCCATCATCGCCGTTTGCATAATTTATTAACATTTTACATGCGGCGATTTTTATATCTTGAGTAGCTAAAATTTCATAAAGATCTTTTGGGTGGCGTTTATTGCTAGTTTCTATGATCTTTTTATAAGCAGGTGAAGCAAACGCTGTTTTAAAAATAGCTGGGTTGCTTGTAGCACCGTTTATAATATTATTTTCCGATAAAGAGTTAAATTCGCTTTGTAAAAAATTTCTCTCTATAAAATCACACCAAAGAGAGAATTTAGCTTCGTTGTCATACATTAGTTTCTACCTTATAAATTTTAAAATTTCACGCAAATCTTTAACATCAACACAATGTGTCGCTTCTTTTTTTAAGATATCTTTTGCACAAAATGCAATGCTAAGGCCGCACTTTCTAAACATCGATATGTCATTGGCCCCGTCCCCAACACACATTATCTCGTCCTTGCCTAAATTTAATAGTCCACACAAGCAGTCAATCATATCTCCCTTTGAACTACTAAACATCATCTCTCCGCCAACTTCACCACTTAAAATTCCATCTTTATGATGCAAGATATTTGCAAAATTTGCATCAAAATTAAGCTTTTTTTGCATTACATCGGTTGCATTATGAAATCCACCGCTAAAAACCACAACTTTGATACCTTTTTGCTTTAAAGCCTCTATTAGCTCGCCAGCTCCTGGCATTATGGGTAAATTTCTGCAAATTTCATTTACTTTTAAAAGTGGCAATCCTTTTAAAAATTTTACTCTTTTCGTAAGACTTTCAAAAAAATCAAGCTCACCGTTCATTGAACGCTTAGTTATATTAGCTACTTCTTCACTAGCATTATTAGCGGCGGCGAGAATATCTATCGTCTCGCCGTCCATTATTGTAGAGTCAAAATCAAAAACACAAAGTTTTATCAAGCTATACCCTAAAAATCACGTTTTAAAAGGCTTTCGACCTTCAAGATCGTAAGGATATTTTGGTCGCGCTTTCCGATACCATAAATCATGCCTTTATCTTTTACTAAAGTCTCTGGTGGCGGATCGATCCTGTTACGGTCTATTCTGATGGCCTCAGTCAAGCGGTCTATCACAAAGCCAGCGATATTATCCGCATCTTTCATAACGATATATCTTGTGCTTGGGCTTTGTTTTGTGACATTTAGTGAAAAACGCTTACGCAAATCAATAAGCGGAATAACATTTCCACGTAGGTTAAACACGCCAAGAACGTAATCAGGCACACTAGGAACACGTGTATATTCAATAGGTTTGATTATCTCTTGGATGTTTAAAATAGGTATTGCGTACTCTTCCTCACCGACAACAAATCCTACTAGCTGAACTATATCCTCATTATTTTTTAACTCAGGACCATTCATTTGCTGTTTTTGTTTACTTAAAACTTGATTTAGTTTATTGTTCATCCCTTACCCCTAAGCTAATTTTATATTCTTTCTAACGACATTTTCTAAGTACTCGGCTGAATATGGTTTTGTAATATACTCAGTCATTCCAACTTCTACGCCACGCAATCTATCTGTTTTTGACGTCCTTGATGTAACAGCAATAAGTGGTAAATTTCTATACTTAGAGTATTTTCTAATTTCGCCAGCCAGTGTATATCCATCCATTCTTGGCATCTCAATATCTATCAAGATCGCATCAAAGGAGTGTTCTCCGGATTTTACGATATTTAATGCCTCAACACCATTTGTGGCCTCTATTATCGTTACCCCAGTTGGTTCAAGCGCTTTTTGCATGATAGTTCTATCCATTTTTGAGTCATCAACTATCAAGACTTTATAATCACTTGGTTTTTCCTTTGCTTTTGTACTATCTTCTATTTCGGCTCTAATGTCTACCTTGATATCTTTTGCCATCTCCATCATAGCACCAACGTCAATAATCAATGTCACACGGCCATCACCTCTAATAGTCGCACCGGCAATACCTGGGATATTTTGTAGATAATCGCCCATTGATTTAATAACAATCTCTTCTTGCCCAACCAAAGTATCGACGATAATGCCTAGTTTTGCTTCAGCAACACCGATTATTACGACATAAGTTTGATCTCCGCCATCAAATGCCTTTTCAACACCAAATACGTCAGAAAGCCTAACAAGAGACAAGACTTCATCTCTTAGCCTTAGTACATTTTTGCCATCGATCGTGTAAATATCATCAATCGGTACACGAACAGTTTCAAGAACACTAGCAAGTGGAATAGCATAAAATTCTTCTTGTGTTCCAACAAGTAGTGACTGAATAATCGCAAGCGTGAGTGGAATTTTAAGCTTCATAACTGTGCCTTTTCCAACCTCACTTTCAATATCAATGATACCGTTTAGTTTTTCGATATTAGTCTTAACAACGTCCATGCCAACGCCGCGACCAGATACGTTTGTAACTTTTGCCGCAGTTGAAAATCCTGGTCTAAAGATAAGACCAAATGCCTCTTTTTCACTCATCGCATCAGCTTCACGCTCAGTGATGATGCCTTTTTCTATCGATTTAGATTTAAGCATATCAGCATCTAAGCCTTTACCATCATCAACTATCTCAACAACGATGTGGTTGCCTTCATTGTAAGCTTTTAGTTGAACAAGGCCTTTTTCTGGCTTACCTGCTGCCTTTCTTGTCTCAGGATCCTCGATGCCGTGATCGCATGAATTTCTGATGATGTGAACTAGTGGATCGCCGATCTCTTCTACAATTGACTTATCAAGCTCTGTCTCTTCACCTGAAATTTCAAGATCGATTTGCTTACCAAGATCGCGGCTAAGATCGCGTATCATACGTGGGAATTTATTAAAGACTTTTGCTATTGGTAGCATTCTTGTCTTCATAACAGCAAGCTGAATATCAGTCGTCACTAAGCTTAGACTTGAAACTACTTGATTTAGCTCTTCAAGGAATTTCTCACCCTCATATCTCTCTTCCACGTCATCATAAATTTTTAATAAGCGGTTTTTACCAAGAACAAGCTCGCCTATTAGGTTCATTAAGTGGTCAAGTCTTTTTACCTCAACACGTATAGTTTGTTCCTGCGCTACTGCACCGCTGCTTGCTGCTGGAACCTTTTTATCTCCGTCTTTTTCCTTACTCTCTGCTTTTGCAGCTGGAGCTGAAGTGTTACTTGCAGCTGGGGCTATCTCGCTAGGAGATTTTGGAGCTATACCTTTTGAAGCACGCCTTGCTTGATCCTCAGCCTTTCTAACCTTTAAGAGCCTTTCTATCTCAGCTTCAACTTCTGAATCACTTAGCTTTGAAAGCTCAGCATCACTTATCTCTGGCGCTTCTTCGGCAGGTGCAGCTGGCTCTGGCTCTTTTGCTGGCTCTGGCGTTGGCTCAACTACTGGCGTGGCAGAAGCTTCAGGAGCTGCTGCTGGAGCTTCACCTTCAGAAATTTGAGTAAGTCTTGCGCAAATATTTTTAATATCAATGCCAGCAGCTGTATCGTTTCCATGATCTCTAATGCTGCTTAACAAGCCTTTCATCATATCAACTGACTCAAGAACTACGTCCATAATATCTGGAGTGATCTTTAGCTCGCCTTTTCTAGCTTTATTTAAAACATCCTCCATATGGTGAGTAAGCTCTGTTAAAACATCAAAATTTAAAAAGCTTGAGCTACCTTTTACTGTATGAGCAACACGGAAAATTCTATTTAATAATTCCAAATCTTCAGGGTTTGACTCAAGCTCAACAAGGTCGTGATCTATCTGCTCAATAAGTTCGAAAGCCTCTATTAAAAAGTCTTCCATTATTTCTTTCATATCATCCATGTTTCACCTCATTTTGCAGATTTAGAATGTGCTTCAATAACTTTTAGCACTTCTTGATAAAATATGCTTGCATCAAATTTTGTAAGATACGCCGCACCACCAGCTTCTTTGCTCTTGATTTCACTAAAATCATTACTCAATGAGGAGTTAAATACTATTGGAACTTCTTTAAATCTTTCATCATTTTTAAGAGTTGAAGCAAAGCGGTAGCCATCCATCTGTGGCATTTCGATATCACTTAAGATAACTCTAAGCTCTCTTGATAAGTTATCTCCATATCTTTGATAAAGCTCTTCCATTCTCTCCAAGCCCTCAACGCCGTTTTTAGCCTCAACTACGCTAAGTCCCATCTTCTCAAGTGCATCTTTTACTAGTTTTCTAGCAGTTGAGCTATCATCTAAAACTAAAGCAGCACCTTTTAATTTTTGATCGTCTGTTACATCAAATTCGATCTTTGGTGAGTAAATTCCAAGCTCTTCTACTATGCTTTCAAGATCAAGAATAAGCAAAACTTCATCATTTTCTATTCTTGTTACGCCTGTTATTTTACCTTTGTCTAAAGCGCCAGAACCTGAAGCAAAATTTGCAGGCTCGATATCTTTCCAGCTTATACGCCTGATCCTTTTTGCCTCATGGACGATAAAACCGATCAAAATACCACTAAACTCAGCAATAATAACACGTGGCTTTATAACTACGCCTTCAGTTGGCTCGATAATATTCATCCATCTTGCCAAATTTATAACAGGGATCACCACGCCCCTTAAATCAAAAATTCCCTCGATATACTCGGGAACGCCAGGAAGCTCTGTAAGATTTGGCATCTTAATGATCTCCCGCACCTTTGCGACATTGACTCCGTATATTCCTTCATATACTTTGTTTTCGGTCTTTTTAAAGATACGAAAATCAACAAGTTCCATCTCGTTTGAGTCCGTTTTTAGTACGTTATCTCCAAACATCAATGTCCTTTCAAACTCATTTTGAGCAAATTTAATTTTTGCTGGGCGTATTCTACAACAAAATAACTTTGCTCACATGCAAAACAAGGTAAATTTATATAAAACTTATCATAAATATTAAATTGCTCGCCTTGATGATAGTGTCCTTCTATCACAATACCAGCCTCATATCCTTGCAAATGCTTGCTCATTAGCTCCTTAAAATTAGGAATTTTGTAGTCTAAATTTTTCTTAGTAAGCCTAGCTAGTATCGCTTTTGATATTTTAAAATTTAAAAATTTATCCAAAGCATTCATAAATTTTAAAAACCATTTTACTCGCAAAAATCTAAGTGCGTATTTATCTATAAAAGGTAAAAATATATCACCATGTGCGATCTGGACGCGCTCTTCATTGATCGTCTTAAAATTTGCTGGCTGATCGTAAATATCATAAACCCTAACTCTTTTATAACGCAGCATCTCACGCCCATCCCAAATTTCTCTTGTTTTATTAAATAAATTTGAAAGTCTAAAGTCGTGGTTGCCCTCGAAGTAAAAAATTTCTACCTTTTGTGAAATTTTATTTATAAGGCTTAAGTGCTCAGCGTAAAATTCTCTTGTGTATTCGCCCTCGCCCGTTAAAAAATCAAACATATCGCCTAATAAAAAAATTTGTGGCGGCTCTTTGATCTCCCCGCTATCAACAGCTCTTAAAAATTTTAAAAAGCCATTTCGGTTTACATTTTCATGCGCATCAGCTATAAAGATCGCGCCTTCTTTTATAATAGGGGCATATAGATATTCGTTCAAATTTTGCCTTAATTAAAAATTAGCAGAGCCAAAAAGCAGTTTCTAGCTCTTTGCATCATCTTTTTAGTCAAATTTTATAGGCTTATAGCAAATTTTTACAATCTCAACGTCGCTTCTACCTTTTGGTAAATTTAGCACCACTTCATCGCCCTCGGCCTTGCCCAAAAGCTGCTTTGCAAGAGGTGAGTTTATCGAGATATAGCCTTTGTCAATGTCGCTTTCACTAATGCCAACTATCGTATATGTATGCTCTATTTCGGTTTCCTCGTCCATTATCGTCACACTCGAGCCAAACCTAACTCTATCGTGCTCGTAGCTACTTGGATCGATCACTTCGGCATTTGCAAGAAGCGAGCCTAGCTCTGCTATCCTAGCATCTATGAAAGCTTGCTTTTCTTTTGCAGCGTGATACTCGGCATTTTCTTTTAGATCGCCGTGGCTTCTTGCGATGTCGATCTCAGTTACGATTTGAGGGCGTTGCACCAGCCTTAGATCTTTTAGTTCAGCTTCTATCTTCTCATATCCGTGCATTGTCATTGGTTCACTCATTTTTTACTCCATATTCTTTAAAATTTTTACTACATTTTTACTGCTGCCATGCGACAAATACTCTCTCAATTCGTCACAGCCTTTTAAAAATTTCTGCCTATCACAGCTCTCATAAACTCTTAGTAAATTTTCAGCCGTTGCAAACTCTTGGATAAATTCCTCGTGAAGTGGCTCTTTGCCCATGAAGTCAAACATTATATTTGCAAGTCCTGCATGCTTGATCTTTACAAATTTCCTAGCGATGAAAACGTCTATCGCTTTTGCCTTGTAAGCTAGCACAAATGGCGTACCAATGAGCGCTGCTTCAAGCGTAGCAGTGCCAGAGCAAACAAAGGCAAAATCACTCTCACACAAAGCTTCAGGCGTATTTGAGACGACCTCAAAATCGCTCACATCGCCATAAATCTCACTCACTTTATCAAGCAAAAATGGTGGCACGACAAGTAGCCTTTTTGCTTCTATCTTTTTAGCAAGTTCTCTATAAACTGGTATCAGCCTTGAAATCTCTGACCTTCTTGATCCCGGTAAAAACGCCACTTTGCCACTGCTACTTAGGCTAGTTTTCTTAAGCTTTATCTCATCCATCAAAGGATGGCCCACGTAGGTCGAGCGGCTATAAAATTTCGCATCAAATGGTAGGATCGAAGCAAGATTGTCACAATATCTCTCAACCGCACTCACACGCTTTGGCTTCCACGCCCAAACTTGAGGCAAGATGTAGTATGTCACGGCTGCTTTTACACCAGCTTCTTTTATCGCCTTTGCAAGCGGCAAGTTAAAGGCTGGGCTGTCTATTAGTAGCACTGCGTCGGCCTCTTTTGCCATCTGACTCATCACTTTCATCGCCTTTTTTGCTTTTAAAATGAGCGGCAAAACCTCGACAAAGCCCATCGCAGAAAACTCGCTGCTTTTCATATATGGCGTGCCAAATTCTTCGCTAAAAATTCCCATTAGCTCAAATTCGCCCTCGAAATTTTTCAAAATTTCTTTTAAATGCAAATTTGCCGATGGTTCAAGAGCGGAGACTAAAATTTTCATTTACACACTTTCATCAGGTCTTTTTTAGGGGCATTATACGCAAAAATTCTTTAAAATTTTAAGAAAGCTGTGATAAAATCCAAGCCTTTAAAGGATAAAATTTGAAAGAAATTTTGATAACAAATGACGATGGATTTGAAGCGACTGGCTTGCTTGCTTTAAAAGAGGCTTTAAGCGAGCTAGATGGCGTAAATGTCACGATCGTAGCTCCAAGCTCTGAAAAATCAGCCTGCGCTCACTCTTTGACACTTACAAGGCCACTTAGATTTATAAAACTTGATGATAACTTTTTTAAACTCGATGACGCCACACCAAGTGACTGCGTCTATCTCGCACTTCACGCACTTTATAATAAAAAGCCAGATCTAGTGATAAGTGGTATAAATCACGGGGCAAATTTAGGCGAAGACATCACCTATTCTGGTACATGCGGAGCTGCCATGGAGGGGGTTTTGCAAGGCATTAGAAGTATCGCTTTTTCGCAGTTTTATGCAAACAACTCATTAAATGAACTTGGCTTTAATCTAGCAAAAGAGGTCGTGAAATTTATCGTACCGAAGGTGCTAGAGGGTGAAATTTTGCTAAATACGAGGGAATTTTTAAATGTAAACATCCCAGCCGTAACAAGCAAAAATTTCAAAGGCTACACCGTCGTACCAGCTGGCAAACGCACCTATGCCACGCATGCTACGCTTAATCGCAACCCAAGAGGGATCGAGTACTACTGGCTTGGAAACGCAGCACTTGACTACGAGGGTGGCGAGCCAAGTGACATCAGTAAGGTAAATGAGGGCTTTGCGACAATAACGCCCATAAAACTAAATATGACTTCATATGAGAGCTTGGAGAGCCTAAAGGAGAAATTTGATGCAAAATGATAGATTTACAAGGATAAGATGGCTCTTTGGCGAGGATGGTTTTAGCAGGCTTCAAAGCGCAAAAGTGCTAGTTTGTGGAGCTGGTGGTGTAGGCGGAATGTGCGTGGATGCGCTTGCTAGAAGCGGGGTTGGGCACATCACTTTAATCGATAAAGACATCTTTGACGTGACAAATCAAAACCGCCAAATTTACAGCGAAAACGTTGGCGGCGTAAAGGTAGAGGAGTTTGCCAAAATTTATCCTTGCATCACGCCTATTCAAGCACTGATCACGCCAGAATTTATTGCTGGTTTTGACTTTAGCAAATTTGATGTGATGATCGATGCGATCGATGATATCACTGCCAAGATCGCCCTTGCAAATGCGGTAGATCCTAGTAGATTTATAGCCTCGATGGGTGGGGCAAAAAGGATCGATCCAACTAAGATAAAGGTGGCTAGCGTTTGGAAAACCTCGGTCGATCCGCTAGCTAGAAAATATAGATATGAGCTCAAAAAATCAGGTTTTAGCGGTAAATTTGACGTGGTTTTTTCAACAGAAGAGCCACTTTGCAAGCCACTTGGAAGCTTCATGGGCGTGACTGCTTGCTTTGGGCTAAATTTAGCTTCACTAGCTGTTAAAAAGATAGTTGAGTAGTAAGTCAAAAATTTACTCTCCAAGCAAAATTTCAAATTAGAGCTGGCATTTTTGGATATAAATTTAATAGCCAGCTCTACAAAACACGAATTTAACAATCCAAGATGAGAATCTAGCAAATTTTAAAATTTATGAGCGAGTAATTTCGGCTCTAAAATTTGAGATAAGCGGTAAGCAAAGCCAAATTTTAGTAATCAATTCTTGCGAGCGAATGAAAGTTTAAAATTTGCAAAGATGGCTTGATTAAATTTGCAATTTTTTATTCAAAAGAGAGGCAAGGGGACTTAAATTTTACTTCTCAGGCTCGCAACTGCGTGGCAGACACGAAGTCCATCCCCTTATCCCCCTCCTGCCCCTTTTTTAATCCACCCCCTCGCACATTCAAGGGGCATGTGCTAGTACTTCGCACTGCATGCGGTCTAAACCCTATCAAATTTTAAAATTTACAAGCGAGCATATCACGCTTCTAAATTTAGTGGCGAATGTTTATGAGTCCTAAAATTAGTAAGTTGCTAAGGCGAGTGAGTAAGATTTTAAAATTTGCAAAGATAGTAAAAATTCTATTTTTTAAATAAAGGCTTTGAATTTTAAAAATTTATATATTTTTTGGATTAAATTTAAAATAGCCAGCTGCAAATTTAACAGCTGGCTAAAATTTTAGTTTTTATGTATGCGAAGGTAGCTATTTAGTGCGCCAACATAGGCTTTTGCACTTGCCATCATAGTATCTATGTCAAGTCCATGGCCTATTACAGCCGTTTTGCCCTCAAACTCGACCTTTACATCAACCTTTGCAAGTGCATCCTTGCCTTGAGAAACGGATGCCACTTTATAGTCTTTTAGCGTGCCACTAATACCACTAATACGATCAACTACCTTAAATATCGCATCAGCAGTACCATTTCCTAGAGCTGAGTCACTGATGATCTCATCATTGTGTTTTATGCTAATTGAAGCACTTGCAAGGCTTCCGCCGCTACTTTGAAGAAGAGCCGTGATCTCATAAGCTTGTGGAATTTTTGTAATCTCTTCAGCCACAAGAGCCCTAATATCATCATCAAATATCTCTTTTTTCTTATCAGCTAGCTCTTTAAATTTTTCAAAAGCCTTATTAAGAGCATCGCTATCAAGGTCAAATCCAAGGCTAGCAAGCTTATCTTTAAATGCGTGGCGACCGCTATGCTTACCTAAAACAAGAGAATTTTTCTCAAGGCCTATACTCTCAGCGCTAATTATCTCATAGGTCTCTTTATGTTTTAGCACACCGTCTTGATGTATGCCACTCTCATGAGCAAAGGCGTTTCTACCAACGATAGCTTTGTTTGGTTGAGGCTCAATGCCTATAATACTAGCAATCAGTCTTGAAGTTGGATAAATTTCTTTTGAGATGATGTCTGTATAAAGTGGAGCAAAGACGTCTTGGCGAGTTTTGATAGCCATCACGATCTCTTCAAGCGCAGCATTTCCGGCACGCTCACCTATGCCATTGATCGTACCTTCGACCTGCCTTGCACCAGCTTTTATAGCCGCTAACGAGTTTGCCGTAGCCATACCTAAGTCATTGTGATTATGCACAGATATTATCGCTCTATCGCCTACAAATTTTACTATTTCACTAATGCGAGCAGTTATCTCTTCAGGATATAAATAACCAACCGTATCAGGGATATTTAAGGTTTTTGCACCCGCATTTATGGCAGCATCACAAATTTCTTTTAAAAAGCTCATCTCGCTTCTGCATGCATCCTCGCAGCTAAACTCCACATCATCGCAAAAGGTTTTTGCGCATTTTATAGACTCGACTGCACGTTTTATTACTTCATCTGGGCTCATTTTTAGCTTGTACTCCATATGAATTGGACTTGTCGCTATAAATGTATGAATTCTCTTATTTTTAGCTGGAGCCAATGCCTCGCCAGCTGCCTTAATATCACGCTCAACTGCGCGTGCAAGAGAGCAAACCGTGATATTTGAGGCTTGCTTTGCTATCTGATTTACCGCGTCAAAATCTCCTGGGCTTGCTGCTGCAAATCCCGCCTCCATAACATCCACACCAAGCCTTTCAAGCTGAAGTGCGATCTGTAGTTTTTCGGCTGTATTCATCGATGCACCAGGGCTTTGCTCGCCATCTCTTAAAGTCGTATCAAAGATTATAATTTTATTCTTATCCATTTTTTGTCCTTTTTTATTTTTTTATATTTAAATTTTAAATTTGATGAGTTAAGTAAAGAGAAATTTGCTACCTAAGTAGCAGCAGTAGAGAGTTTTTGATTTCGATTTTTGGTAAAAATTTACGTGATTTTATGACGCCATTTTCGCTCATTCGCTCTCCTTTTTTTTGGAATTTTTACTAAACATTATAGTGGCTCTTACTATGCCATAAAGCATATAGACGCTCATAACCAAAGTCGCACTTTCAAATGGATATAGATAAAGCATCGAAAATGCAACTACAAGAGCTACTAAAATTCTTATCACGTGGGTTTGTTTTAAATTTATTTTTTTAAAGCTTGGATAGCGAATGTTGCTAACCATTAAAGCTGCCAAAGTAGCTTCAAGTAGCATCAAGCACCACTCAAATCCTTCTAAAAAAGTATAGTCGATATAAATACCAACCCAAAGTACGCTCACAATAGCTGCTGATGGTATAGGAAGCCCGATAAAAACATTTGGCTCATATGTGCCAGTAGTGACATTAAAACGAGCAAGCCTAATAGCTCCAAAAACCACAAACATAGCAGCTATAAGTGCCCCAAATCTGCCAAAATTTTTACCAATAGTCAAATAAAATAAAATCGCTGGTGCTACGCCGAAAGCAACAAGATCTGCAAGGCTATCAAACTCTACGCCAAATTTGCTAGTTGTCTTTGTAAGTCTAGCCACACGCCCATCAAGTCCATCTAAAATAAGCGATAAGATTATATAAATAATGGCTTTAAAATAGTTACCTTGAATAGATGAAATAATGCTAATAACACCTAAAAAAGCACTAGCTGCTGTAAATAAATTTGGCAAGATATACATTAGTTGCATCTTTTGTATGTTATTCATCTCTTTTTCCCTCTTCAAAATATCCCAAAAGTGAAGCAGCCTTTACGCTTTCTCCGACACTTACACATATCTTAGTATCTCTTGGCAAGTATAAAATCACCTCACCACTTCCTAAAAAACCAAATTTTCTAGATGCTTTTAGGCTAGTAACATTTGAAATTTCTAAACTTCGACTTAAAGCTCCAGCTATAATTTTCATAACAAATTTTATATTCTCTTTTTCAAAGCGAATAATAGCTCTTTCATTTAAAAATTCTGAAATTTTCATAGCTTGACACAAAAATAAGCCATGTCTTTTGCGTATTTCAGCTACTTTTACATCACTTACAGCCCTTAATGTACCAACATCAAAAAAAGATTTTTTTATAACGATCTTAGCTACTTCATTATTATCAAAATTTGAAGCACTGATCTCTTTTATCTTGCCATCAATCGGCGATAGTAAAGCCAATTTATCATCAGAAAATGGCTCTCTCTCAGGATCTCTAAAAAAATAAAGTCCCAAAAAAAGTAAAATAGCAAAAAGTAGTGGCAAGATCCCAAACAGCAAAGATAAAACAAATAAAATTAGAAAAAATAATATAAATTTATATCCTGCTTTCGCGATATAGCCACTCATTTTTATTCCTCTTTTTTACTCTTTTCGTCTTCTTCTATCTCTACGAGTCTGCTCTCTAGACTATTTTCGATCTCATAGTTTTTAATGATCTCTCTAACTCTTTTTCCTTCGATTGTTTCTTCTTCATAAAGTGCTGATACCATATTTTCAATAGCACCTTTGTAAATTTCGAGCAAACCAAGCACAGCAGTGTATCTTTCATGAAGAAGCGTTTTTACAAACTCATCAACCTTTTCAGCCATCTTATCACTATAGTCTTTGATACTTTGACCACCATTTAAAAACGTAGCACGTTGTTTTTCAAGCACCATAAGACCAGCAACATCACTCATACCATACATACTAACCATGGCTTTTATGATATCAGTCGCACGCTCTAGGTCGTTGCTAGCTCCGGTTGAAATTTCTTTAATAAACACCTCTTCAGCAGCTCTACCAGCCAAAAGCACATCCACTTCTGCTATCAGCTCATGCTTTTGCATCATAAATTTATTCTCTTCAGGCGTGTTTAGAGTATACCCAAGCGCTGCAAGACCACGTGGCACGACTGAGACTTTTGTTACCCTTTTTGCACCTTTTGTTAGTTCAGCTATCAAGGCATGACCGCACTCATGATAAGTGACGATCCTTTTTTCTTTTGGATTTACGCGGCGAGACTTTTTCTCAAGTCCAGCGATCGATCTCTCAACGGCCTCCACAAGATCAGCCTGCTCGACAAAGGTCTTTGACTTACGTCCTGCAAGAAGTGCTGCCTCATTTATAATATTTTCAAGATCGGCACCTGCTAAACCAGTAGTAAGCCTTGCGATATCTTCGATATTTACATCTTTACCAATCTTTACATCTTTCATATGGACTTTTAAAATATCGCAACGTCCTTTAAAATCAGGCTTATCAACAAGCACTTGCCTATCAAATCTACCTGGCCTTAAAAGCGCAGCATCCAAAACTTCAGGTCTATTTGTAGCAGCTATAACAATGACTGGCGACTTATCCGCATCAAAGCCGTCCATCTCAGAAAGAAGCTGATTTAGCGTTTGCTCCCTCTCGTCATTGCCGCCCATCGGACCAGAATTTCTACTTTTACCGATCGCATCGATCTCATCTATAAAAACGATCGCTGGAGCCTCTTTTTTAGCATTTTCAAAAAGATCTCTAACTCTACTTGCACCAACACCGACAAACATCTCTATAAAGCTTGATGCTGACATAGAGAAAAATGGCACACTAGCCTCGCCTGCAACTGCTCTTGCAAGAAGTGTTTTACCTGTGCCTGGAGGGCCAACTAGCAAAATTCCTTTTGGAATTTTTGCCCCAAGTCTTAGATATTTATCAGGACTTTTTAGATAATCAACTATCTCTTGAACCTCTTCTTTTGCCTCTTCGACACCTGCAACATCGTCAAACTTAACTTTTGGTTTTTCAGAATTTATAAGTTTTTTTGCACTTCCTATGCCAAGTATGCCGCCGCCGATATTCTTTTGCATACGACTAGCAATAAACATCCAAATAGCAAAAAATATAAATACCGGGATGATCCATGAAAATATAAGATCACCAAACCAGTTATTTTCGCTATAAACGCTATAAGTTATGCCGTTTTGCTCAAGTATGCCAATGAGCGTTGGATCATTTATACGTTTTGCAAGATAGATAGTTTTGTCACTACCTATGCCTTTTATGGTAGTTTCTGAGATAGCAACCTCATTTAGCTGCTTATTTTTTAACATATCTTTAAACTCAGAATAAGCTACCATTTTACTCTGAGCATTGCTATTTAGCCCAAAAGAGCCACCTAGTCCGTCTCCACTAAAGCTTCTAAAAGCTAAAACTATAACTATTGCAAAAATGGCAAAAATAAAAATAGGATTTTTATTAAAAAAACCGTTATTGTTGCCATTATTTTGGTTATTATTTTGGTTATTCATCTATTTCCTTATAAACAAAGCTACTCCAATCGTTACTTTGTTTTATCTCAATTAGCTCCAAATCCTTAAATGTATCTTTAATCCTATCTTCGTATTTGTTTAAAATTCCTGACAATACCAAGTAGCCGCCTTTTTTAAGCGATTTTTTTAAGTTATTTGAGAGCATAAAAATGACATCAGCAATGATATTTGCTACGACAATGTCATATTTTTGCTCTAAATTTGCGATGGAGCCTGTCCAAATTTTATTAAATTTAACCTCATTTAACTCGGCGTTGCTAATTGAGCTTTGCGTGGCTTGCTCGTCTGTATCACAAGCATCGACCTTACAGCCAAGCTTTGCCAGGGCAATACTTAAAATTCCACTTCCGCAGCCCACGTCTAAAGTAGTATTGCCACTTTTTGCATATTTTTGTAAAAGTTGCAAGCAAGAATTTGTACTTTCATGATGCCCTGAACCAAAAGCTAGAGCTGGGTCGATTATGATATTTGTTACGCCATTAAGTGGCTCTTCCCAGCTAGGTCTAACATAAATTTTATCAACCAAAATAGGCTTAACTGCCTTTTTATATTCACCTAGCCAGTCTTTATTTTCTTTTAAATTAAGAGAAATTTTTAAATCATTTGAAATTTTACGAACACTAGAGAGCCCTTTTGCATACTCTTCAATACCCCAAGCTATATCTTTTAGATCATACTCTTCCCTGATGATGATCTCGTGATCTAGCTCTTCAACACAGGTAACTCCAAAAGAGAAAACTAGCTCTAAAATTTCATCATAAAAATTTGATGTTTTTATACTTAATTCGTAAAATTTATCTTTCATTAACCAAGGACGTCTTCAAGCTTCTCTTTTAAAACTTGTGGCGTAAAAGGTTTAACGATGTAGTTATTAACACCTGCTTTTAAAGCTGTTATAACTTCGGCTTTTCCGCCTTCTGTTGTTACCATTATGATAGGCATATCAACATACTTCTGCTCTGCTCTTACCTTTTTAACAAGCTCAAGACCATTCATCTCAGGCATATTCCAGTCAGTGATAAGAACTTCGATACCTTCATTTTGAGTTAAGATATTCCAAGCCTCAAGACCGTGCTCAGCCTCAAGAATTTCTTGATGTCCTAACCTTTGTAAAGTATTTTTTATGATTCTTCTCATTGTTGAACTGTCATCTACAACCAAAATCTTCACATAATATCCTTTTAGTAAAAATTGCCCTATTCTAGCTAATTTAAATTTATAAAAGCTTTAACGCTATCTAAGTAGTTTAAAGACCTCTTTTAGGTCAAGCAACCCCTCATAGTAGGCTTTCCCAACTATTACGCCACTAATCTCATTTGTGGCTTTTAGCATCAAAATATCATTTATATCACTCACGCCACCACTTGCTTAAGTAGTTTAAAGACCTCTTTTAGGTCAAGCAACCCCTCATAGTAGGCTTTCCCAACTATTACGCCACTAATCTCATTTGTGGCTTTTAGCATCAAAATATCATTTATATCACTCACGCCACCACTTGCTATCGTCTCAAGCTTGCTATTTCTAGCTATTTGCAAGCTAAACTCAACATTAACTCCGCCAAGCATTCCATCCTTGTTAATATCGGTGCAAATCACAGCTTCCACACCAACATCTGCAAATTTTCTTGCAAGATCGACTGCTTTTATATTTGAGATCTCACCCCAACCTTGTACGGCCACGTAGCCATCTTTTGCGTCAATGCCGACTACAACTCTATAAATTTCAGCCATTTTTGCTGTAAATTCTGGATCTCTAAGAGCAACTGAGCCAAGGATCACTCTGCTAACTCCAAGATCTAAATAGCGTTTTATTCGCTCTTCATCTCTTATGCCGCCACCCACTTGGACGCTTAAATTTGTAGCCTTTGTAATCTTTTCAATTGTTTTAAAATTTATCGTCTCTCCAGCAAATGCACCGTCTAAATCAACCACATGAAGCCATTTTGCGCCATAATCTTCAAATCTCTTAGCAAGTTCACTTGGCTCGTTGCTATAAATTTTTGCACTTTGCATAAGACCTTTGCTAAGTCTAACTGCTTGTCCCTCTTTTAAATCAATCGCTGGAAAAATTTCCATCATAACCTCGCAAAATTCTCTAAAATTTTAAGTCCAGCTTCATGACTTTTTTCTGGATGAGGCTGAAAGCCAAAGATATTTTCATGCCAAACCGCACTTGTAAATTCATATCCATAAGTCGTCTTTGCCAGTGCAAATTTATCATCACAAACCACATGATAGCTATGTACAAAATATAAATACTCAAGCTTTTTTAGTCCTAAATTTAATGGACTATTTTGCTTAAATTCCAAAGCGTTCCAACCAATATGGGGTATTTTTAATGGCTTATCGAAATTAGTTTCATTAAATTTTACAACCTCGCCAGGCAAAAGAGAAAGTCCCTCATGCTCGCCAAACTCAAAACTTCGCTCAAATAAAAGCTGCATGCCAAGACAAATACCAATAAAAGCTTTGCCGCTTTTTACAGCTTCTTTTACGGCTTCATCCATGCCATTATTTTTTAGCTTTGTCATCGCCTCACCAAAAGCTCCAACGCCTGGCAAAACGATGTGAGAGTACTCTTTTAAACTATCAGGCTCACTTACTAAAACGCACTCATGTCCAAGAAATTTAAAAGCATTTATCACGCTTTTGATATTGCCCGCACCATAATCAATAATAGCGATCATCTGTTCTCTTGTCTTTTTACGCTGAAAAGATAAAAGCTAAGTGCCGCCATTAGCATCGCCACGCCGCCTATTAGATAGATAGCGTTTATGATATTTTCAGGTGCAGTGATAGCAAATTTAAAGACCAGCATAAGCGCCTCAATGGCAAGTGCAATGATAATTGAGCCGATAAATCTCACCATCGTCTTATAAATAACGCTATTTTCTTCTTGATTTTTACCTAAAACCTCTTCTTCAAATATCGTCTTAACAAGATCAAAAATGGCAAGAGCTAGCGTTAAAATGATGGTTGATTCAAAAATTTCTTCGACATTTATATGCTCGATACTTTTTGAGATAAAGCTCTTTACCCCGTGCCAAAATAAAAATGCACAAATCATAAAAAGTGATGCACAAAAGAGCGCATAGACTGTCTTTAAAAATCTACCAAAATGCTCCTCGACAAAGCCGCTATCGACCATATTTAGGATATTTTCTAGGCTTATATCGATGCAAGCGATGAATTTAAGCTCATTTTTTTCATTATAGATAGGTACGCTTGCTGTGACGCACAAACCTCCATTTAGACTTGATGGATATGGATCGCTTAAAACACACCTTTTCTCACGCACTGCAGTGTAATAGTATGCCTTGTTTGCGCGGTTTTCGCCCTTTGGGATTTTGTATTCTTCATTTAGACTGATCGAGTCTTCGATCTGCACGCCATTTTCGTCTAAGATATACAATGCGTCAAAATTTTCTATCTCGTGGCTGATCTTGTCAAAACCAGCTTTTATATTCTCTAAACAAACTCCGGGCAGTCTGTTTGGTAAATTTCTACTAAATAGATAGCAGATATACGCCCTTGCCTTGTATCTCGTGTCACTAAATCTCTTAATATCTTTTATAACCAAAATTAGCCTTTTAAATTTAATGCATGATTAAACTCTGGCACGATCACCTTAAGAGCAGGTGCCACCTCGTCATCTTCAAGCTGCAAAAGCCCATTTATCTTTGAATTTAAAAGGGTCAGATCATAAGGCTCTGAATGCGTTACAAAGATCGACTCATACTTGGTTTGCACATCATCTTTGTTAATAAGTAGCTCTTCATAAAGCTTCTCACCTGGTCTAAGACCTACAAATTCTATACCCAAATGCTCTTTATTTGAAAGAAGAAGCATCTTTTTAGCAAGATCAACTATCTTAACAGGCTCGCCCATATCAAGTACGAAAAGCTCTCCACCTTTTGCGATAGAGGCTGCTTGAAGGACTAGCTGGCATGCTTCAGACGTAAGCATAAAGTACCTTGTGATCTCTGGGTGAGTAACACTTAGTGGCTTATTTGCGGCAATTTGTGCTTTAAATTTCGGTATAACAGAACCACTTGAGCCAAGGACATTTCCAAAGCGCACGCAAACTATCTCACACACGCCAGCTTCATTTGAATTTAAAGCATAAAGCTCACAAACACGCTTAGTTGTGCCCATTATATTTGTTGGGCGTACGGCCTTGTCTGATGAGATCATGACAAATTTTTTAACGCCATATTTTTTTGAAAGATCGACAGCATTTTTTGTGCCAAGGATATTATTTTCGACAGCCGAGCGAGGGTTTAACTCACAAAGCGGCACATGTTTATATGCTGCTGCGTGGATAACAATCTCAGGTTCAAAGTCAGCAAAAACTTCTTCAAAATCCTTTAAATTTGTGATATTTACAAGCTTACTGATAGTCCTTTTATCTTTTGTATCTTCGCCTATTTTATAAAGGTTAAACTCACTGTGCTCAACCATAATAAGCTCGCTTACTCCAAATTTTAAGCACTGCTTACAAATTTCACTTCCTATGCTACCACCAGCTCCAGTAACAAGCACTTTTTTGTCTTTTAAAAAATTTGAGATGGCTTCAGGATTTAGGTCTTTTGGCTTCCTAGCGAGCAAGTCTTCGATAGAGATATCCTTGATCGGCTCGTTTTCGATAAGCGAAAATAGCTTCATATCTCTTATGCCATATCCAGTTAGTTCATCAACTAAAGCTTGAAGCCCATCTTGATCAAGTGCAAGTGCGATAATAGCGGTCTTTACATCGTAGTCTTTTATCAAATTTGGTATCTCTTTTTTATCTTGCACTAAGAAACCATCACAATAAGTGCCCACAAGATCACTCCTGCCATCTACCACGCCAACTGCGTAATAGTCAAGATACCCTTGCTTTAAGCCACGCAAAACGTGAAGTGCTTTTGAGGTAGCACCTATAACAACACAAGGCTCACCTTTGTGAGGTTTGTTTGAAAAGTCAAGCACCATGCGCTTTGAAATTCTCAAAAGTCCAATAAGTAGGCATGAAATTAGAAGATCGATGAAAATAACACTTCTTGGGTATGGATTAAAGAAGTCTTGTATTATGAAAAATATGATCGTAAACAAAACCGCTGAGCAAACGTGAGCTAAGAAAATTTTTCTAGCCTCATTTAGTCCAAAAAATCTCCACGGCACCTTGTAAATTTTAAACATCCATAGAAAAAATAGCTTAAAAATAATCAAAAATCCAGCCGTTACAAAAAGGCCCTGAACGTAGATGTCTGGGATGTTTGCGTTAAATCTCAAAAGATAAGCCGCATATATCGAAAACGTAAATATAAAAACATCGCCAATAAGGAAAAATATAAGCCTTTTTAACTTTGTCGCATGAAACATTTAAGCGTTTTCCTTGACTAGTTTGACCACTTTTGCTTGCGTTTCCTCGCTCATATCGCTACCGCTTGGCAAACAAATTCCTCTTGAAAATAGATCTTCACTGCAACCATCGATAAAGCTTAGCGCGCCCTTAAATACTGGCTGCATGTGCATAGGCTTCCAAAGTGGACGGCTCTCGATATTTTGATCAGCTAGTGCTTTTATAACCTTTAAATGCGCATCTTTTTTAGCAAAAACGCCAGTTGTGAGCCATCTGTTGCCACGAGAATCTGCTAGCTCTGGCATAAATTCTAAAACGTCACCAAGCTCTTTTTCATAAATTTCAAATACTTTTCTCTTTTGCTCAACTCTTTTTTCTAAAACTTCCATCTGTGCCACGCCAATAGCGCCTAGAACGTTGCTTAAACGGTAGTTGTAGCCATAGTCTTTGTGCTCGTAGTGAAGTAGCGGCTCTCTTGCTTGAGTGCTGTAAAACCTAGCTTTTTCCACAAATTCACTATCTCCAACCAACACGCCGCCACCTGAAGTGGTGATGATCTTGTTGCCATTAAAACTATATGCACCCATCACGCCAAATGTGCCAAGCGCCTTGCCGCCGTAAAATCCACCAAGCGCTTCAGCTGCATCCTCGACCAAAGCGATACCCTCGTTTTGGCAAATTTCGCAAATTTCTTTCATCTTTGAAGCTTGGCCGTAAAGATGTGTGACGACTAATGCCTTTGGCTTTTTAGGTAAATTTGATATCGCTTTTTTTAGTAGCTCTGGGCTTAAATTCCAGCTCTCGTCGCTATCTATAAAGACCGGAGTTGCTTTTTCGTAAAGTATAGGCGAGACTGAAGCCATAAAAGTAAAACTAGAAGCCAGCACAAAGTCGCCCTCTTTTACGCCAAGGACGCGAAGTGCTAGGTGAAGCGCCGCAGTTCCTGCAGATAGCGCTAGCGCATCTTTAGCGCCAGTGTAGTTTTTTATACTTTCTTCAAATTTATTTACATACTCACCAAGTGGCGCTATATAGTTGCTTTCAAAAACTTTTTTTATATATTCCTGCTCTTTTCCACTCATGTTTGGCGGAGATAAAAAAACCCTATCCATGTTCATACCTTTCGTGATTTTTTAGCGATTTTAGCACTTATTTTTAAATTTTATATCTTGCCACGCTCGCACGCTGGCACTCCGTAAACCTTCACACCATCTTTTATATCTCTTACGACCACACTTCCAGCGCCGATGATGCAGTTGCCACCGATGCTTATACCTTGAATGACACTTGAGCCAATGCCAACATGCGTAAATTCTCCCACGCTCACATTTCCAGCAAGGGCTGTGTTTGGGCTGATGTGAGCAAATTTACCTATCACACACTCATGCTCTATCACCGCGCCAGAGTTTATGATAGCGCCTTCTTTTATGCAAGCTTTTGCGTTTATCACGGCATTTGGCATGACGACCACACCTTTTTCTATCACGGCACTCTGGCTCACAACTGCGCTTTTATGGATCAAAGTTACTATCTCAAAGCCAGCGGACTCTACCCTTTGGCTGATTTTTTGCCTTGTTTTGTTTTCGCCAATGGCTATTATGATATCAGCTTTTTCAAGCTCTGGGCTAAATTTAAACTCACTAGCATCATCCAAAAAAACTATCTCGTCATAGCCATTATTTCTAGCGATATCAGCGACTACAAGGCCATGACCACTCGCTCCGTAGATGTAAATTTTCTTAGTTTTTGCCATTAAATTTCTCCGTCGTTGCCTGCCCCTCTTTGCTTACGCCACTTCGTTTTAGCACCTTTTCGATAGTCTGTAAGGCAATCTTTACGTCAAGCATAAAGCTTAAATTCTTAGCGTAATAGACGTCGTACTCAAATTTTTTCTCCCAGCTTATGGCGTTTCTACCATTTACCTGTGCTAGGCCTGTGATACCAGGGCGCACGTCGTGGCGGTGCTTTTGCATTTCGTTGTAAATGGGTAGATACTCGACCAAAAGCGGCCTTGGCCCAATGAAGCTCATATCACCCTTTAGCACGTTAAATAGCTGTGGCAGCTCATCGAGGCTAAGTGAGCGGATCAGCTTGCCAAATTTACCAAGACGCTGTTCATCTGGCAAGAGCTCGCCATTTGCGTCACGCTCGTCGCTCATCGTCTTAAATTTATAAATTTTAAAAATTTTCTCATTAAGACCTGGTCTTGCTTGTGTAAAAATTACGTCACGGCTAACCTTAAAATAGATAAAAATCGCCGTTGCTATGATGATAGGCGATGTTAAAATAAGCAAAAACAAAGCCCCCAAAATGTCAATCACCCTTTTTAAAAAATTTCTATACATCTATAAATTTCCTATAAATTTCTATATATCTTTTCGCGATTTGCTTCTCGTCAAACTCGCTAACAGCCCAGCTTCTGCCATTTTGCCCAAGTCTAGCACAAAGCGCCTCGTCATCAAGCAAAATTTTTATCTTTCCAGCAAGATCACTTGCGTCTTTTACCTTGCATAAAAGTCCGTTGTAGCCCTCTTTTACAGCTTCATTGCAGCCTGTCACATCACTTGCAACAACTGCTTTAGCCATACTCATCGCCTCTAAAACCGTTCTTGGAAAGCCCTCTTTATAGCTAGGGAGTGCTAGCAAGTAAGAAGCCTTTAAAAGCTGTGGTATGTCGTTTCTAGCGCCAAGATATCGCACCTTGCCACCTTTTAAAAAGCTCTCATCTGCGGTTGATTTATTGCCAGCAAAGCCCTCGCCCACAAAGACAAATTCGCAGTTTTTGTAGCCATTTAAAATTTCAGCTGCCTCGTAAAATTCACGAACGCCCTTGTGCCACATGGCTCTTGCGATCATTAAAATGACTTTTTTTTCACCCAAGTCCGCTGCCTGCGTGATAGCTGGATCAAATTTAGCAGTATCCACGCCGACACTTTTTATGCGGTAAACTTTACTTTTATCTATCAAATTACGAGAGATCATATAATCAGCATCCGAGTCGTTTACAAACACGCAAGCATCGGCCTTTGCGAATGAAAATTTATAAAGACTCTCCATGACAAAACGCACAGCCTTCGTCTTAATATCATCATCGATATAAAAGCTACCAAGGCCTTCAACTAAATTTATCACATGCTTTATACCAGCGTTTTTAGCGGCAAATGTGCCAAATACATTTGACTTGTGAGCGCCAGTTTGAAGCAGGTCTAAATTTAGCTCGCCTAAAATTTGAGATAGTTTTTTTGAGTTATTTATGATGGTTAGCGGATTTAGACTGGCCTTGTCAAGCTCGTATGTAACAGCGTGAAAGCTTTTAGCAAGCTCATCAGTAAAATTTCCTTTTGGAGCGATAGCAAAAACCTCATGCCCCATATCTTTTAAAGCCTGCATTATAGGGCGTCTAAAAAAGTGTATGCTCATATCAGCGTGGCTTAAAAATCCTATCCTTGCCATCTCTACCTCTTTAGCCTATAAACTTTTGCCGCCCCATCAAGTATGACTGGCTCAAAAACCTTAGGATCGTACCTTTCAAGCACAAAAAGCTGGATGTATGCGCTATTTAAAATACTTTCATCAAGGATGATAAACCTACCATAATCTCTCATAAAAATGACAGAAATATTTGAGTTTTCGTTGTTTTTATACTCTTTGACATTTAGCTTGCCAGCCTCGTTATAATCAGTCTCTATGAAAGATTTAAGAGGCAAGATATTGCCATCATAGATTAAATTTGTGACATCACTTGTGAGCGTAAATCCACCATTTAGTCTAATGCCATTTTCATTTTGAGAGATCGCTCTTGTGACGATAAAAAGTCCGTTATTTAAATTTTTACCGCTTTTTAGATCGATCTTGCTAAATTGCAAAATGGTCGGAAAAATACCAAGCATCCTATCTGGAAGATAGTAATAAATATCCCTTGTCTTTGCTGGCAAGCTAAAATTTGCCTCTTTTATATCGCTAAAAAACTGATCGATGCTTGCATTTCTCTCTTTTAAAATTTGAGCCAAATTGCCATTAAATCGCTCTTTAAAATTTCTCTCAGTGTATTCTACATCAAGCCTTGCCATATTTGCCGAGCTCATCTCGTCGCTTCCAAGCGCAAAACTCACAGCAAAATTTTCACGTCCGAGGTGCTTTCCACCGTCAATGAGCGCCTTAACATCGCTGTAATATCTAATCGGATATCCATAGTCCCACCACGCAACCACGTAATCCTCGCGATCTGCGATACTTTTTAGCTTATTTAAAATTTCAACCTCTTTGTGCACAAAAACTGGCTCAGCTTTGTAACCATAGATATGAATAAGCGCTGGAGTGAGGGCAAGTACGGTTATAAAGGCTCTCGCAAGATTTAGCACCGCTCCTTTTAGCTTTAAATTTGAAAGTATAAACTCCACTAAATAGCCAAAGCCAAGTGCCATGATAGGCACAGCATAAATAGTAAATCTAAGGCCACTTTTAAATGCCAAAAAGCCAAGTGCCAGCATGCCAAGCGAGACGGCAAACGAGCGGTATTTAAAGCAAAAAAGAGCGACACCTGCAAGCGATATTAAAAATGTGATGATATTTGCGCTGATCCTCTCGCAAAATAGCGTAAAATCAACGATGCTTGACTCTTGGATGGTTTGATTGACATTAAAAAAGTGAAAGCTCATGCCGCCAACTTCAGGCGCATCTCTAAAGACGTAAAATTTAAGCTGAAAAATAATCGGATTTAGTCCGCCACGGATGACAAAAACAGCAAAAACAACAACCAAAACAGCAAGAGCAAATTTTAAATTTATCATCTCTTTTTTAAAAAGACAAAGCGTATAAATAGCGATGATAGCGATAAATTTAAATATCAGATCAAGGTTTGAGATAGCAAGTAAAAGCAGCGAAATTTCAAGGTAAAAAAGTGGATTTTTCCTATCAAAAATGAGCGTGTAAAGTAAAAATAGCCCAGTTAAAATGCTAATAAGCGAAAAGGCACTCGCATACCACCACATATAGATAAGCACGCTTAAAGGCGCGATTATTAAGCTCTTTGCGTCCTTTTTCTCAAGCACTCTAACAAGCCCCCATACGACAAAGACGCTAAGTGGGATGATGAGCATGTCAGTATCGTAGTATCCTGCCATAGTGCGGTTGTAGTAGCTATTTGCGACCACCGCAAGAAGTGCAGCGATGAAGCCAGCAAATTTTAGCTTATACTCATTTGCGATTAAGATAACTGGCACAGCGACAAGCGATGAGAAAAATACACTCATATAAATCATCGCCGTTTCAAGCTTGACGCCTAGAAATTTCACGATCCAGTAAGTAAGCGTCGAGAGCGGATAGCCGTAGTAGCTAAGGTCATTTTCTTGGTGAAAGCCAGCTAGCATATCCCTTGCACCCTCGGCAAATGCGTAGCCGTCGTTTGTACTGATCATCAGCTCGTTGTTCCAGAAAAATACCGGATACTCGCTCGCCCAAAAGACCCAGTAGAGCCTACAAATCACACTAAAAAGGACTGCGACAAATATCATCAAATATAAAGAGTAATTTTTAAAAAATAGATTTCTATTCATTAGGGTTTTCCAAAAATTTTATAAGCTCATTGGCTATATTTTCACTATCAAAAAATTTAGCCCGATTATACGCAACATTTTCAAAATTTTGCCTTATTTCAGGCACATTAAGCACCTTTATCATCGCCTCTTTCATCGCATTTTCGTCATCAACTGGCACCAAAATACCAAACTCACTCTCGCCCAAAAGCTCTTTTGCGCCACTCTTATGCTCGGTTGAGATAATAGTTTTTTCGCACGCTAGCGCTTCTAAAAGCACATTTGAAAAACCTTCAAAACGCGAAGCGCAAAGCAAACAAGAGGCGTTTTTTATGTGCCTAAAAGGATTTTTATCAGTGCCAAGAAGCTTTACTCGCCCAGCAACGCCAAGCTTGTCTATCAAATTTTGCAGCTCATCCTTTAAAGGCCCTTTCCCTAAAATGCCAAGCGTTGCACGAGGGTCGTTGATAGATGCGATTATTTTTATTAGCATGGCTTGATTTTTACCACTATCAAGGCGTCCGATGTTTATAAAAAATGGCTTAAAGTCACCCTCTAGCGGCTCATCTTTTAGCAAATTTATAGTTTTTAGATCAAGGGCGTTATAAAGCACCTTTGTTTCGTCCTCGCTCATGCCAAAATTTCGCACTAGATCCTCTTTGTTGCCAGCTGCATTTGCAAGAATGAGATCTGCTTTTTTATAAAGATGAGTGAGTAAAAATTTATTAACCCTGCCGCTTAGATCGTCTTTGTATAGGATCGACGGACAGCTTCGCTCGCTGATAACTAGCCTTTTTTTAAAGCCCAAAATTCTAGCAAGCCCAGCAATATAACAAGGGCGGTTCATCAGCACAAACTGCGTGTCTATGCCTAAGTTTTGACAAAGCTTTTTATACTTAAAGGCAAGCATTGGCATCGCCAAAAAGAGCCTTACTCGCTTTTTAAATACTTTCTCATAAGGATCGCTGTTTTCGATGAAGTGAATTTTTACCTCACTTGGTATCTCGTAAGCGATGACATTGCTCATGAGTACCAGGTGAACTTCATATCTCTTAACTAAAAATGGCAGCAAATTTGAGACGTTTCGCTCAGCCCCACCAGGCCCCATCGAGTATAAAAAAACGGATAATCTCTTCACTTTCTAGCCACCTTTTTTATAAATTCATGCCACTGCTTGCTGATATTTTCTATGCTAAATAAATTTGCATTTTCACTAGCATTTTTTGCTACTCTCTCTCTTAAATTTTCATCTTTTAAAAGCATTTCAAGCTTGTTTTTTAGATCATCACTATCCTCATTTTTAAAGATAAGTCCGTCCAAGCCGTCATTTATAAGCTCTCTTGCGCCCACAGTATCGCTACTTATCCTAGCGCAATTAAGGGCACCTGACTCGATTAGCACGTTTGAAAGACCCTCGCTCCTTGAGCTTAGAACAAAAATTTTTGCCTCACTGTAAAGCTTACTAACATCGCTCATGTGGCCTAGAAATTTTACGTTAAGCCCTAAATTTGAGGCCATTTGCTTTAGCTGTGCTTCCTGCCTGCCACTGCCTGCGATTTTTATCTCCCAGCCATTAAGCAAGCTCTTATCCACCTTACTAAGTGCTTCAAAGTAGATGTCATAGCCCTTTACCGCCTCCAGCCTTGCCACGCTTAAGATTACGTTTTGCTTCTCGCGATTTTCAGGCACGTCGATAAAAAGTGGATTGTGGATGATCTCGCGATTTTTAGCAAATTTATAGTAGTCGTAGTCGCTTTTACTTAGCACGCTTAAGCCATCTACAAATTTATACGAAAAGTCACGCATAGCGCTTGCGATTTTGCTTTTTAGGTAGCTATGCTCATGATGCTCGGTTGCTATTAACTTGCTCTTTAGTCCAGCATTTGCCAGCACACAAGCGACATTTGTCCAGTCGATAAAGCTCATTATTAGATCAGCTTTTTGTTCTTTAAAAAGCGCTCTAAGGGCAAAAATTTTCTTAAATTTTAAAGCGACTCCTGAGCCAGTGAGGTTAAGATTTATGATGTTTATTTTTTCACTAAATTTATAAAGCCCAAGATCCTCTTCAAGCACGGAGATAGTGATCTCATTGTCCCTGCTAAGCTCATTTGCAAGCACGTTTAACACGCGCTCGGCTCCGCCATTTCTAAGCGCAGCTATGACAAAGAGAATTTTCACTTCACACCTCCAAGTTTTAAAAGCTCCAGCCATTTTTTATAAATTTGCTCCACGCCAAACTCATCAAGTCTAGCTCTTGCGTTTTTGGCAAATTCGCCCATCTTTGCCTCATCTTGCAGCAAATTTGCGAGCTTTTCACTCATCTGCCCAGCATCATTTATCTCACAAAGCAAGCCATCAAAGCCATCTTCTATAAGCTCTTTTGCTCCGCTTGTCTTTGTCGCAACTCTCACGCAGTCATAGTTTATTGCCTCTATCAAAGTATTTCCAAGACCCTCATGGTTTGAGCAAGAGAGCAGCACTTTTGCTCTTTTATAAAGCGAGGCGATGTCGCTTACATTTCCTAAGAATTCGACATTAGCGCCTAAATTTTTAGATAAATTTTCTAAATTTGCCCTCTCACCACCATCTCCAGCAACGGCAAATTTATAGCCACTTTGCTTTAAATTTGCAGCCACTCTTACAAACATTTCGCAGTTTTTTATCTTATTTAGCCTGCCAACAAATATGATCAAATTTTCTTTGATAAGGCTCTCGTCGCAGGCCTTTTCAAAGAGTGGGTTATAAATTTTCATCACATTTTTGCAAAATTTAGAGTAGTAGCCAAGATCTTCGTCGCTTAAGACGCTAAGTGCATTTGCAAATGGGTAGCTAAGGCGTCTTAGCACCTTAAAAATAGCTCTTTTTGGCGCAAGATAGTTTGTGTGCTCGCTTATTATAATAGGCGTTTTAAGTCCTGCAGAGCTAAAGAGTACCAATGTATTTACGGCATCTAAAAAAGATATCACAGCGTCAAATTTGCCTTCTCTTATGAGCGCTCTTAAGGCAAGCACCTTTAAAACTCTCTTTTTTAAATTTCCAAAAACCCCAAGCTCATCAGCCCCAACGCCTAAATTTATAAGCTTTACGCCACTTGCTAGCTCGTAAAATGGCTCATCTTTGTCAAATTTAACAAGGCTTACATCATGATCCATGCTAAATCTTGATGCAATTACCGCGCAAACTCGCTCCGCACCGCCACTTCTAAGCGTTGATGTGACAAATAATATCCTCATACGCCAAACCTTTGCTTGATCTTTACACGTAGCTTTGAAAGTGCCGGTAAAATGCCACTTG
This sequence comes from Campylobacter concisus, assembly GCF_902460415.1. Taxonomy (GTDB): domain Bacteria; phylum Campylobacterota; class Campylobacteria; order Campylobacterales; family Campylobacteraceae; genus Campylobacter_A; species Campylobacter_A concisus_Y. The sequence goes on along the minus strand of NZ_CABPTY010000001.1, from coordinate 488,353 downwards.
GAAGTGGGCTAAGTAGTAAGAAAATAAACGCCTCTTTGCTAAATTTAATGCTAAGGCTTTTAAAAATACAGCTTAGCATCAAGCCATATTCACCTGCTATTTTGGCGTAGTAAGCAGCGTTTTTATACTGGATAGCTAGAAATTTTGGCTCATTTTTTATAGCGATATCATAGTGCATTTTTGCCGTTTTGATGTAGGCGTTTGCGACATTTAGAGCGTGCTTGCTGGCATTTAGAGTCGCACTGTCGCTTCTTGCGATGCGGTAGATGTAAAGTGGCTTTTTAAGATAGAAGACATTTTTTTCAAAAAAGCGGATATAAAGCTCATTTTCACCGCCAAAACTGCTCTCATCGAACCTAAAATCATCTATAAATTCACGCGAAAAAAGTTTAAAATACTCGCCATTTATCCGTCCACAGTGATAATCAACCTTACTCATCGCTCCGCTTTGCTTATATGGGCTTCTGCCAGCCATCACCTCAGTCATCACGCCATCTTTTTCACAGATCGCATCAGCAAAAACGCACGAATACTCGCCACTTTTTAAAATTTCATAACACTCAGCAATCGCCTCTGGTAAAAGCTCATCGTCATCGTCAAGCAAGCAGATAAACTCGCCTGTTGCATTATCAAAGCCGTTATTTTTATTGCCATTTGGACTCTTTTTATGGGTTGTGTTTTTTACAAATTTGATCCTTGCGTCGTTAAAACTCTTGCAAATTTCACTCGCACTATTATCGTCGCCGTCATCTGTAACAATGATCTCTAAATTTTCATAGCTTTGAGATAGAGCGCTTTTTAAAGCCTTTTTTAAAAGCTCAGGGCGCTTGTAGGTTGCAGTTACGATGCTGATTAATGGCTCGCTCATTTAGCCCCTTTTAAAAATTCTCTCATAGCCTTGAAGCTTCTCAAGTCTTGAGAAAAATATAAATTTAAATGTTTTGATGTAGGCCTTTAAATTTGCCCTGTATCCCCTCTCAAGGCGTTCTCCTTCGATGTTTGAGCCACTTAGATCAGTTGGATGCGAAAAGAGATCGCAAAAATACATCTGCATATCATTAACACCAAGCAAATAGTCCCAAACATCAGTCGTGCAAAGCGCACATTTATGAATTTCAAGCAAATTTTTAGCACTTTTTTTAGTTAGCACATAAGCCCCTGCTCTATAAATGCTTGAAAATGAGTGCTTTGAAACCTGCCAAAGTGGTTTACTTAAGCTATTATCCACCTTTTTGCCAAAGGCGCTAAACCTGCCCTCCAGCCCATCTTGCATGCCACATATTAGCACGCTGTTTTCAGGCATCTTGCTAGCTGCTAAAAAGGCCTCTTTTATGGCATTATCACCCCCTATCACATCATCTTCAAAGATGAGTGCAAATTTTGCATCACTTGCTAAAAATGCCTCGTAAGCTTTTACGTGCGAGAGCGAACAGCCAACCTCTGCTGGGCTTAAAACTTTGCCGTAAGCTTTAAATGATGGCGAAATGATCTTATAGTACTCCCTTGCGTTTAGCTCCCTGCCGTCTATTGCGTCTATTAGTTTAAAGCTATCATAAGAGCTAAATTTCTGCTGCAAAAGCTCGCGCCTTTTGGTGTCTTTTGCCAAAGAGATCAGATAAATTTCATTCATTTAAGACCTTTTAAATTTTTTTAAAATTTTACGCCAGACTATGCCTCGCTCGCAAGCATTAAAAAACAAAAAAAATCCCAAAACATAAGCTGCGCCGGCGTAGATCGCAGCAAAGATAGCAAATTTTAGCCAGTTATCTAAGCTCACAAAGTCCTTGCAGGCAAACATCGCAAGCAAGCAGAGCGCAAAAACGGCTAAATTTTTAAAATAAACCCCATAAAACATAGTGAGTTTCACCTCTAAATTTAAAGCAGCATTTATAAGGTCAAAGCCAAGAATTCTTATACTATAAAAAATGGCTGCGACGATGACGATGCCATAAACGCCGTAGTCGCTAAATTTAAGTAGCGCGATCTGCGCTATGATCGTACTAACGCCAAGGATAGTGTTGGCAATGGCCGGGCGGCGAAGCTTGTTTGTAGCACTATCAAGGTTAAAAAGCGAAAAAACAAAGCTTATAAATACGATCGGCACAAGCGTGATCATCGAAACGTTGTAGATAAATTTAACCTCATCTGCACTTTTAAAAGGTAGCCAAAGCGTATAAAAATCAAGTCCAAAAACGACGAAAAATGCAGCTGGAGCGCTCATCACAAAGGCGATCACCTTCATCGAAAATTTAGCCTCTTTTATTAGGTCCGTGATCAAATTTTTAGAGTAAAGCTCGACAAATTTTGGTGCAAAGATACCGCTAAGCTGCGCTACAAAGCTCTCAAGTATTATAGGAGCGGCCTTGGCGACTGAAAGAAGGCCGGTGGCATTTGCATTTACGAAAATGTTGCAGATAAAAAGATCCATGCCTGTTAAAAGTATGCGATTTAGCGCATTAAAGCTATTCCAAATGCCAGAGTTTAAAAGTTCTTTTATCTTAGAAAAGTCAAATTTACTAAGGCTAAATTTTAGCTCCGGCGTGATGCGAGCTGACATAAAAATGGTGCTAAAAAAGACAAAAAGGCTAGCAACTAGCGCTGAGATGGCGATGTATAAGATAAATGGTTTAAAAAAGAAAAAGAGCGCCACGATGAGGGCTGCTAGGATCGCGCTTGAAATGGCATTTCTGATGGATAGTAGATAGAGCTTGTTTGTCACAAAAGCGCAAACCGTCAAAACGCCGTTAAATAGCCCAACGCAGAAATTTATAAAGTAAAAAACAAGGGTCATTCTCACGTCAAAGAGTAAATTTTCAGGGACGTTTAAAAAGCTTTGCAAATTTAGTATGAAAACAGAGCTAAGCACTACGACAACGGCACAAAAGAAGATATTTACAACAAGCACTGATGAGTAGTAGGTGTTTGCAAGGCTTAGATCTTTTTTGTGCCACGCATGAGCGACAAAGCGCCCGCTGACCGAGTTGATCGCCACGCTCACGACTGCTGCGTAGCTTACGATGGCGTTACTAAGGCCTACAAAGCCAAAAGCCTCATTGCCAAGACTTTTTAAGATAAATGGCGTAAGAAAGAAATTTATGCCCATTGATACGACAAAAACGACGATCGAGCTTATTAGATTGATTAGCATTAGATTTTCAACCTATAAATTTTTACGCCACTTGAGATGACAAATGGCTCAAAGTATCGCTCATCAGCTCGCTCAAATATAAAAAGCTGCACAAAAGATGAGTTAAAAGCATTTTCATCAAGCAACAATATCCGTGCATAGTCTTCTAAAAAAACCACATAAATTTTAGCGTTTTCATCTATGATTTTTTCATCTATTCGCAAATCTCTTCCGGCACCTTTTACCTTATAAAATGATTTTATAGCTATTTTCTCACCGTTATGTATGATAAATTTTTGCTCATTTGTAGGCAAAGTATAGCCATCTCCAAGGTCAATACCAGCTTCGCTAACGCCATTTAATGCGCTAACATGATAAAAATCCTCTTTTTGCCTTTTACCAGTTGTAATATCGATATAGCTATATCTAAAGATATTTGGCGCGATGTCAATCATATTTGGCACAAGATAGTAATAAACCGCCTTCTTTGCCACAGGTGGATTAAAATTTTTACTTTCAAGCTGACTTAAAAAAGTATTTATATCGCTTGTGTTGTAGTATTTTAAAATTTTATCTATTGGCCTTATATTTTGCTCAAGCGAGATGTCATTATACGCAACTGCCACTCTTGCAAGTCTAGCCGAAAATGTCTCATCTTTTCTCAAAGCAAGGCTAACAAAATAATTATTTTCGCCACCTTGTCTACCAGGATCGTTTAAAGTCATAACATCAGCAAAATACCTTATAGCATACCCGTAATCCCACCATGAAAATACATAATCATCGCGCTTTGCTACCTTTTTGAGCCCATCAAGCGCTACTGCTTCATCATGGCTAACTACAGTGTTTGGCTTATATGAATAAGCAAAATCTAAATTTATAGCAAGAGCGGCTACGGCAAAAACTAAAAATGATAAATTTTTAATAGAATTTCTAAGATCAAATAAATTTAAAAAAAAATGCAAAAAATACCCAAAACCAAGTGCAACAAGTGGTGTTACGTACATAACAAATCTAACCCCACCAAAGAAAGAAAGGAGTCCAAGTCCAAGCATTGGCAAAGTAAGTAAAAATAAACGAAATTTAAAGCAAAGTAGCAAGTATCCAATAATAGCCGCCAGTAGTATAAGAATATTTCCCGACATGAAATAGATAAAATACAAATGGCTAGCACTTTTTACTTCACTGATGAAATTATATTCATTTATAAAGTGAAATTTATCGCTAAGAATTTCATTGCCTTTAAAAACATAAATACCCATCTTTGAAGTAACGAAATCAAAACCACCAAAATAGATAAAAATAGCTAGCATTAAAGTAAGAAAAATAGCTAATTTTCTAGCTGAGAGTAAATTTTTATATTTGCAAAAAAGAGAGAAAAATAAAGCAATAACTGCTAAATTAAAAACCAAAATTTTATTTGCTATTAGTGGATCTTTAGTAAAAACATTTGAGCTTACGATGGTTATAAACATAAAAAATATCGCTTGATAATTTTGCAATCTATCTCGCATAAAAACTAGCGTATATAGCAAAAACATAAAGAAAATACTTAAAATAAGTGCATATGAGCTTTGATACCACCAAAGATAAAGCGATACAAAGACTCCAGGCAAAACGATAAATTTTTGTTCATTTGTGTTTAAAAGCCTGATCAAAAAATAGATGATAAAAAGCGCAAATGTGACATTTAACATATCGCTATCAAAATATCCAGGCGATGTCCTTGAAAGATAGCTTGGCAAGATAACACTCATAAACGCTGCCACAGCCCCAGCTTTTAGCGCCTTAAGCTCATTTGATATCAAAATAACTGGAAGTGCGATAAGAGGAGCTAAAAAGATGCTCATGTAAAACATTACGCTTTCGATCTTAAAAGGAAAAATTTTGCAAATATAAAAAACTATTGTTGAGATTGGGTGATTAAAGGGGCTAAAGTCATTTTGCTGATGAAAGCCAACCAGCATATCTCTAGCACCTTCTGCGTAGTAGTATGCGTCATTTGTCGTAAGCATAAATTCGCCATTAAAGTAAAACTCTGGCATATCCTTTGCCCACAATACCCAGAGCATCCTAGCCGCAAATCCAAACAGATAAGCAGCTAGAAATATAAGTAAAATTTTACAATTTACGCTTACTTTGTGCACTAAATTCCTTACAGCCTAGCGTCAGCCTCTGGGTAGATATTTTTTATATCGTAAACTAAATGGCCTTTTAAATTTAGCTTTTTAAACTCATTGTGAGCTACGGCAATCACGATGCAGTCGTAGTCATCTAGGTTATACTCTTTTACTAGATCAAAGCCGTACTCGTGTTTTACCTCAGCACTATCAGCCCAAGGATCAGTTACATCGACCTTGCAGCCAAAGTCTTTTAGCTCATCAACCACGTCTATAACGCGAGAATTTCTTATATCTGGGCAGTTTTCTTTAAATGTCATACCAAGAACAAGCACGCGCGCTTTGTTGATAAGCACGCCTTTTCTTATCATTAGTTTTATCACTTGATCAGCTGCGTATCTACCCATATCATCATTGATGCGGCGGCCTGCTAGGATCATCTCTGGATGGTAACCTACCTCTTGAGCCTTATGAGTTAGATAGTATGGATCCACGCCGATGCAGTGACCACCAACTAGACCTGGGCGGAAATTTAAGAAATTCCACTTCGTACCAGCAGCTTCAAGTACGTCAATAGTGTTGATATGAAGCTTTTCAAAAAGCATAGCAAGCTCGTTTATAAAGGCGATGTTTATATCACGCTGTGTGTTTTCAATGACCTTTGCAGCCTCGGCTACTTTGATACTTGAGGCCTTATGAGTGCCAGCTGTGATGATTGAGCGATAAATTTCATCGACCTTATCAGCGATCTCTGGGGTTGAGCCACTTGTGATTTTTTTGATCTTTGTCACTGTGTGTTCTTTATCACCCGGGTTTATGCGCTCTGGTGAGTAGCCGCAGAAGAAGTCTTTGTTAAATTTAAGCCCACTTTTTTCAAGAAGTGGCACGCAAATTTCTTCTGTAACGCCTGGATAAACGGTGCTTTCATAGACAACGATGTCGCCTTTTTTAAGCACTTTTGCCACGCTCTCGGTTGCTTTTACGACTGGAGTTAGATCAGGGCGCTTGTTCTTATCTATCGGAGTTGGGACGGTTACTATAAAGAAGTTGCAACTTCTGATGTCATCTAAATTTAGGCTAAATTTCATGCCATTATCGATCGCTTTTTTCATCTGTTCGCTACTAAGTTCAAGCGTTCTATCATAGCCACTTTTAAGCTCTTCTATACGTTTTGCATTTACATCAAAGCCTACTACTTCGTACTTTTCGCTAAAAGCTGCTGCTAGTGGAAGTCCAACATATCCAAGTCCTACTACTGCTATTTTCATTTACTTTTTCCTTTCTTTTTTGCTTCTATCTTTTTTACGCGTTCATACATTCTTATTTCCGCACTTACACCTTTTGGAGTTATGATTCTAATAGGGCTAACGCCTGGTAAAATTTTAGTAAATTCATAATAAACCCGCCTCTTTTTCTCTCCGTCCTTGCAAAGCCACATCGTTTGCTCTAGCTCGTCACCGCCGCTAAATTCGTAATAAATCCCGCGCGCGTCCTCTTTTTGTTCAAGCTTTCCGCCGAGCAAAAAGGCGAAGTTGCAGTCGATTTCTATCTCTTTAAAAAATGCGACTTCGTATTTAAAATAATCAGGCGGCATCTTTGAGATAGGTAGCTCAAAAATATTTTCCTCGGTTTTTGGTGCGTTTTCGCCTGCCAAAAGTGCAAAAGGAAGCGCGAAAGCCACGATAAAAAGTAAAAATTTTCTCATACCTTTACTCCTATTTGAAAATACTTAAATCCATGCTCGGCTAAAGCTTTAGCGTTATATTGATTTCGTCCGTCAAATATGACGGCATTTTTTAGCCTCTCTTTAATCTCCATAAAATCAGGCGATCTAAACTCGCTCCACTCGGTTACAAGCACCATAGCATCGGCATTATCAAGCGCGTCATATTTGTTTTTAGCGTATTTTATATCTAAATTTGGCATATATTTTTTAGCTTCTTCGCTTGATTTTGGATCATACGCCACCACTTTTGCGCCAGCTTCGTCTAAAAGTTTTATCAAAGTTAGCGAGCTAGCCTCGCGCATATCGTCTGTGTTTGGCTTAAACGCAAGCCCCCAAAGCGCAATCGTCTTGCCATTTAGATCGCCGCCAAAGAAGTTATAAATTTTATCAAACAGCACTCTTTTTTGAGCCTTATTCCTTGACTCAACCGCATTTAAAAGCTCTGGCTCAAAGCCATTTTGTCTAGCTGTGTAGATGAGTGCCTCGACGTCTTTTGGAAAGCAGCTGCCGCCATATCCGCAGCCTGGATAGATGAAGCTATATCCGATCCTTGAGTCGCTACCGATCCCTTTTCTTACTAAATTTACGTCTGCTCCCACACGTTCGCAGATATTTGCTATCTCGTTTATAAAGCTTATTTTGGTTGCTAGCATCGAATTTGCAGCATATTTTGTCATCTCGGCTGACTTTACGTCCATACAGATAAGCCTGTCGTGATTTTTCATAAATGGCTCATAAAGCTCTCTCATCACGCTAAAGCCCCACTCGCTACTAGCCCCGATAACTACGCGGTCTGGCTTTAAAAAGTCCTCAACCGCCGCACCCTCTTTTAAAAACTCTGGGTTTGAGACGACTTCAAATTTAACCTTTGCATTTCTATTTTTAAGCTCAGCCTCGATCACCTCATGCACCTTAGCTCCAGTGCCCACTGGAACGGTTGATTTATCAACAACTATTAGTGGTTTGCTTAAATTTTCTCCGATAGATTTTGCAACTGATAAGACGTATTTTAAATCCGCCTGCCCATCAGCGCCCATAGGCGTGCCAACTGCTATAAATAGCACATCTGCATGCTCTAGCGCCTCAGTTATCTGCGTGCTAAATTTAAGTGAGCCATTTTTGTAGCAGTCGCTCACGATATCAGCAAGCCCTGGCTCATATATAGGCACGACGCCGTTTTTTAGCGCCTCGATCTTTTTGCTATCAACATCGACGCAGATCACGCTGTTGCCCATTTTGGCAAAACATGCACCACTTACTAGCCCAACATATCCAGTTCCAATTACAGCTATTTTCATGTTTTCCCTTAAATTCTCTTTTCCCACTCAAGGGCGGTTTTTATGATGAGCGCTAGATCGTCTCTTTTTGGCTTCCAGCTAGTTAGTGAGCGCAGTTTACTTGCGTTTGAGATGAGGATAGCTGGGTCGCCGTCCCTTCTTGGCGCATTTAGCACTTTAAAATTTACTCCGCTTACTTTTTTTGCGGTCTCGATGACCTCTTTTACGCTAAACCCCCTGCCATATCCCACATTAAAAGTTTCGCTACCATTTTGGCTGATGTAATCAAGTGCGCTGATGTGGGCGTCTGCTAGGTCGCTAACGTGGATGTAGTCTCTTACGCATGTGCCATCTTTTGTCGCATAATCATCGCCAAAGATACCCATGCTCTCACGCTTGCCAAGTGCTGTTTGCACGGCTACTTTGATAAGGTGCGTGGCATTTGGATAGTTTTGACCGATAAGCCCCTCCTCGTCTGCGCCTGCGACGTTAAAATAGCGCAAAATCGCAAATTTAAAATTTTCATTTGAAGCGGCATAGTCTTTGATGATCTGCTCGCTCATGAGCTTGCTTCTGCCGTATGGATTTATCGGGTTTGTAGGCGTTGTTTCGCTAACTTCTGCCACGTCTGGCTCGCCATAAACTGCAGCAGTTGAGCTAAATATAAATTTATTTACATTGTAAGTTTTTGCGTATCTTAGCACCCCTGCGACGTTTGCGGTGTTGTTTAGATAGTATTTTAGCGGTTCGCTCATACTCTCAAAGACCTCGATAAACGCTGCAAAATGAATGATCGCATCAAATTTACCATTTGCAAAAATTTCGCTCAAATCATCCTCTAAATTTGCATTTATAAATTTAAAATTTCCTATCTTTTGAAGTGCCTCAAGTGCTTTTTGTGAGCCCTTGCAGAGATTGTCGATGATGGTTATCTCATCTTTGCCTTGCTTTAAAAGTGCTTTTACTACGTGGCTGCCGATATATCCAGCTCCACCTGTTACTAAAATCTTCAAGTTTAAGCCTTTCATTAAAAGTGTGTAATTTTATCAAAAATAGAGTAAAGCAAAAGTAAAGCAAGGCTTGCTTGTAGAATTTTTAAATAAATGTCATATGTAATATCTTCTAATCAAAATGCCTACAAACGAGATAAATATTATTTGTGCACTTTATTTGCGAATAGCCTCATAAAAAGCCTCATGTTGATTAAAAACAAAACTAAAAGTTGTAATAAATTCATCTTGTAACCATGTTTTTATAATAGTTTTGTCCTTACCATCCATTATACTCAAATGATAAACTGTAGCAAAAGTTGTAAGCTGATTTACACACGTAAAAAGCGTTGATGCATTATGTGCTAGATAAGCAGGTACGCCAGAATCACCTAAAATATATTTATTATATATCATATGACCATAAACATTATCAATATCAAATGACTTGGGAATTTCTGGCGAAGTAAAGATTTTATACATTATGTATGCAGTTGAAAAAGTTCTATTAATTGCCAAACCTAGATTGTCTTTACCAAAAAACGAAGTAATGGCATCAGTAAAAAAATCATTATCATCAACAATTTCCATATTTACACGCCATCTCTTGAAAAAATTATATACATCAATTGTTGTTTTAAATTGTTTTCTATCTCCTTTCATAAGTATGGCTGCTGCAAATATCGAAACTTCTTTCTTACTAAGTGAAAGGTTATAAAATTCATCTAGATATCCCCCAAAAATCTCTAGTACTACTGGCATTCTTATGTCCTAAATATTTGTTTTGTCCTTAAAAACTTCAGATATCATGCTTATCCTTTATTTAATTAATTTCTAATAATCTCTATAGAGATATTATTTACAGATAATTGTAAAAGTATTTTAATGCAATTAAACTTATAGGAAACTTTTCTATAGGAAATAAAAATGCTAAATTTGCCACAAATTGTTTCAAAAGAAGAAGAGGAAGAATTTCTAAAAAATGTGGCAAATAATGTAAAAAGAATAAGACAAGAAAAAGGCTTTAGCCAGCTTGAAACCGCTCTTAGTATAGGGCAAGCTTCAAATGGTTTTTATGCAAACATGGAAAATTTTACAGATAATAAGCGCTTTAATATGCTTCATCTTTTTAAGCTCTCAAAACTATTTAATTGTGATATTGCTGATTTTTTTAAAGGTGCATAAAAATTTTTATTAATCTTCTCTAACCCTTAAAAATATGGGAAATCTTGGCTTGCCATAAGAGGTTAAATTTTGAAATTTATATGTGATGATAGAGCCTATCTTTGGGGGCTCTTGACGGTTTTTATCGCTTAGTCCTGAGCCTATTTTAAAGATAGTGCCCTCTTTTGGCTCGCTAGCTTTTTCTTTAACATCTTTGCCGCCAAGTGCCTTGCAAGTAAGCGAGCCAGCAAGATTTGCGTATTTGCCGCTGCCTTTATTTATTGAGATCACCTCACACTCGGCGTCTTTAAATTTCTTAAATTTGAGCGCATTTTTACTTCGTTTTCGCTCGTATGGCGCATTTGGCTCACGCACCACAGCTCCTTCGCCGCCTTTTGCGATGATATTTTCAGCAAATTTTAAAAATTGAGCGTTATTGCGCATTTTTATCTGCTTTATGATGATCAAATTTTGATTTGGCTCATTTTTTAGAAATTTAGCCAAGACTTCAAGCCTACGAGGCAAGCCACCACTTGCCTCTGGCACGTCAAAAACGTGAAATTTTAGCCTGTTCCACGCCTTTTCATCTGGCAGCTTATCCATCACGCTTGCTTGGATTTCTTCAAATTTAAGCTCCTTTGCATAAAGCTCGCCATCAAGTGCAAATTTAGGGAAATTTTTAGTAAAACTTAGCGGTGCATTTAGCTTTTTGCCCTGCCTTGAGAGCAAATTCTCTCCGTCCCAGTAGGCACGCACGCCATCAAGCTTCTCGCTAGCTAGCCAGCCACTGACGTTTTGATCTTTAAATTCGCTAAGGCGTAATAGTTCAAGAGAAAATGCAAAATTTAAAAGCACCAAAAGTGCAAAAATTATTTTAATCAAGCCTTGCACTTACAAAAACAATAGTCCATATGATCATCCACCACGCCCACGCTTTGCAAAAAGGCATAGGTGCTAACAGAGCCTAAAAATTTAAACCCTCGCTTTTTTAGCTCCTTTGCCACAAAGTCTGACATAGGCGTAGTAGCTGGCACTTGTTTTATGTCTTGATAGTGATTTATGATCTGTTTGCCGTCAAATTTTGGGTCAAATTTTCTTAGCAAATATCCCCACAAATAGTCATAAAAGCTGCCAAATTCTTGCGTTACGGATAAAAATGCAAGGGCGTTTTGCGAGAGCGATTTTAGTTTTAATCTGTTGCGGATCAACCTCTCGTTTTGCATAAATTTCGCTATTTCGTCCTCACCGTAAAGCTTGATCTTCTCTGGATCAAAGCCGTCAAAGGCCGCTCTCATAGCCTCTCTTTTTTGAAGCACTCCATGCCACGAAAGTCCCGCCTGAAAGCCCTCTAAAACTATCATCTCAAAAAATTTTCTATCATCTTTTATGACTTTGCCCCACTCATTATCGTGGTAGGCTATATCAAGCTCGCCTTTTGCCCATTCACATCGCCTCATCTGCTTTCCTTAAATTTTAACTCCGTAAAACTCACAGTACCACTCAACAAATTTAGCTACGCCGTCATTTACTTTTGTATTTGGCTTGTAGTCAAAGTCAGCCACCAAGTCGCTCACATCAGCAAATGTTGCTGGCACGTCACCTGCTTGAAGTGGGAGAAAATTTTTCTTGATCTCACGGCCGATCTTTATCTCAACAGCCTTGATGTAGTCCATGAGCTCAACTGGGCTATTATTGCCGATATTATAGACCTTAAACGGCGCTTTTGAAGTGGCAGGGTCTGGGTGCTTTGCGTCCCAAGCTGGATTTGGCTTAGCAGGGTTGTCGATGCACTTGATGATACCCTTTACGATGTCGTCCACGTAGGTAAAATCGCGCTTCATCTTGCCGTAGTTAAAGACGTCGATAGTTTTATCTTTAAGCGCAGCATCAACAAACAAAAATAGCGCCATATCAGGACGTCCCCATGGTCCATACACCGTAAAAAAGCGAAGTCCAGTCGTTGGCACATTAAATAGATGGCTATAAGTGTGCGCCATCATCTCGTTGCTCTTTTTGGTCGCTGCGTAGAGGCTTATAGGGTGATTTACCGCCTCGTGCGTAGAAAATGGCATGTTTTCATTTAGGCCATAAACCGAGCTAGAGCTTGCATAGACTAAATTTTTGATCTCATTGTGGCGGCAGCATTCGAGGATATTCATAAAGCCTGTGATGTTGCTGTCGATGTAGGCTTTTGGGTTTATGAGTGAGTAGCGAACGCCAGCTTGTGCAGCTAAATTTACCACTACGTCAAATTTTTCTTTGCTAAAAAGCTCTTTCATTGTCTTTTCGTCGGCGAGATCTGCTTTTATAAATTTTAAATTCGGATGCGTTTTTGAGACGATAAGCTTGCCATAGTCTATCTCGCTCGTGTCAAAGCCTGCCGTTTTTAGGCGCGCGAGCTTTAAATTTACGTCGTAATAGTCATTTATCACGTCATATCCGACGACCTCATCGCCACGTGCCACAAGGGCATTTGCAAGGTGAAATCCTATAAATCCAGCTGTTCCAGTTACTAAAATTTTCATATTTTTCCTTTCATTTTTGGCTTATTTTAGTGCAAAAATGTAAATTTACGTATTTAGATCAGGGTAGTCCCAAGCGTTAAATTCAGCTCTTAAGTCGTCATTTTCCCAACCTTTGCAGCATAACCACTCAAGCCCCGCACGTCTTTCCATAACGACCTCTTCGTCAAGTCCAGCAACCTTTTTACCATTTATCCTTGCGTCCACACACGCCCAGTGATAGCGATAAACTAGGTCAAGTTTGCTTAAAATTTCATCCAAACTGCGCAGTTTTGAGCGCTTTTTGAGCCCACCCTCTCTAAAGACATCCATCACAAAATCACAGTCGCAAATTTTATCCATCTTACCGATATCTTTAGCTATGCCAAGCGCCCAAAGTAAGATCCAAAGCGACTCATACTTCCAGCCCATATTTACGGCCAAATTTATATCGGCTCTGCCCTCTACGACCTCTTTTTCTTTTACACTTAGGTCATCATAAAAATCGCCCAAAAAGTCTTTAGCCCAAGCTATCTCATCTTCACTTAGGTGGCCATTGTCGCGGATAGTGCAAGCACACATAATGGCCGTAAATGAGCAAACCGCACGAGCAATGATCTCGTCAATGCTTCTTGGCGTAACTTCACTATTGTCATACCTTAGTGGCAGACTCTCAAGCACAGCCACGCCCTCTTTTTTTAAAATTTTTATGCTCTCATCTTTTCTTTGTTGTGCTGTTTTTGGCATATCCGCACCTTTTTTAAAAATATCAAATACTCCCATTTTTACCCAAAAAACTCGGCATTAAATTTCTCTTCGTTAAATTTTTTACCTAAAAATTTACAGGCTTCGATCATATCAGTTCTTGCTATTTCAAAGCAACTTGTAGCTCCAGGGCTTGGAGTCATATTAAAACTTATACCCTCGCCTGTGCTTATCTTGCCTTCGCCAAGCTCAAGGCACTTTTTATTGCGGTCGATAACTTGTGGTCTTACGCCACCAAAATTTACAGCATAGCTCAGATCGTTTTCACTTAGGCTTGGCACGATCTTTCTAGCGTCTTTTACAAATTCTTTTTTATTGATAAATGGCACTTCAAATAAGAAATTTCTTAAAATATAAGATCTGATGTCGCTATCTTTTAAGAGATTTGTAAAGACTTCAAAGACGTTTTTATCAAATTTTAGGCATTTACAAAAGTCAAAAAAGCTTGAACAGCCGTGGTATCTCTCTAGTTTTGGTATGACTAGGGCTGTTGGTCCAAAGCGAGTGTTGCCATTAGCTAGGATATCCGGATCGCCGTGAAGCGCGGCAAATGGTAGCTTATCGTTTTGCACCATATAGACTTTGCCGTTTAGTAGGCGTTTTTTTGCGAAATAAAAGCTTCCAGCAACAGGCAATGTGCTAAGATGAAGCCCATAACCCATTTTGTGAGCCAAAAATAGCGAATGTCCTCCAGCATCTACTACAACGTAGTTTGCGGTGATCACCTCGCCATCATTTATCTTTATGTGAAATGTATCACCCGCCTTTTTTATATCAGTTACTTCTGAGTTTAGGCTGATCTCATAGCCATCTCCGCCTAAATTTAGCGCATTTTGCACAAGTGAGTTTGCTAAGCCACCAAAGTCCATCGTCGTAAACTGCCCATTTTGCGTGCCTATGGCGATGATGTTTTCTGGCCTCTCATTGCCATTTGCGTCAAAAACGACGTTTGGTTCGATTTGTTTTAACTTCTCTTTGTCATAAATTTCAAGGCAAGGAAAAAGCTCTTTAAAACTCTCATATCGCTCTTTCATGCGCTCTACTTCAGTATCTCCGATAGCTAGTGCCATCTTTTGATGAGCAAACATATATTTGCCATCAAGATTGTATTTTAGAGCATATTTTACTGGCATATTTGCCACACGAGAGACTTTTTTTGCTTTTTCTAGCGTGTAGTTTGTCTCGATATCGCCACAATGAATGGTTTGTGAGTTGCCTTTGCCGTTTGAATTTAGAGTAGCTACGCCGTCATATTTTTCTAAAAGTGCGACTTTTTTTATATCACTAAATGCAGCCAACTCATAAAAGAGCGCCGTCCCACTAATGCCTGCTCCGACAATTACCACTTCAAAGTGCTTCTGCCTCATTTTTTCTCCCAAAAAAGTTTAGTCGCCAAAATGATACTATATTAATTTTAAAACAAACAGCATAGTGAAAAAAGCTAGAATTTTTATATAAAAGAGAAATTTGGCAAGGCTTTCACCTTGCCTTGAAGTTAAAATTTATAAGATACGTTTACTTTGAAATTTCTACCTGGCTCCCAGTCTACATAGTCTGGATTGCCTGTATAATCAGCCATTCTTTGAGACTGCGAAGCATAAGTTTTATTAAAGAGGTTGTAAATTCCAGCATTTATCTCTAGCCCTCTAAATTTGCCGCTGCTTGGCGCATAGGTAGCGTAGATATCGCTAACTGCATAGCTTGGTATCTTGGCATTTTTATCGTCGCCAGCTGAGACGGTATTTTTTGAAGCAAAGTAGATTAGGTTGTAGCCTATTAGCGTATCGATCCTTGAAAATGCATACTCTGCGTTAAATGTGTATTTATCGCCCTGATCTCGGTAGCCGATGATGTTTGAGGTGTAGTAGCTACCATTTGGTTTTACAACTCTATCTTTATATTTTACATTTTGATGAGTGTAGCTAGCAGCTAGGCTTAGTGCATCTAAATTTAGCCTTGCAAGTAGCTCGACACCGCTTATATCAGCGCCACCAGCGTTTATCCTAACTAAAGTTTGATTTACACCTCCACCTGCTGCATTGTTATCAACTATTAAATTTTTATATTTTGTCATGAAATATTTTGCAGATAAGCTATATGAGCTAGCTTCACTTATATCACCATGATATTTAAGGCCAGTTTCGTAGCTATTGCCAGTTGTCGCTTTTAGATCCTTATTTGCCTTCCAGTTTAGTGCCCTGCCCCTGCTACTTCCACTTGCCATCATCGACTCCATGACATCAGGTCCTCTAAAGACCCTTGCATAGCTTGCAAATGCGTGTAATCCTTTAATGATCTCATAATCAAGTGCAAGTGCTGGCGTAAATTCGTTAAATTTATATGTGTAGCTCTTTACATTTCCAGCTCTGCCGTCGTAGCTTTTTAGCTCATGGTGCGTATATCTGATGCCTGGAGTAACAGTTAGCGAGCTAAAATTTAGCGCATCTTCTGCGTAGATCGAGTAGTTATTTACCTTTTCTGGGTAGTGATTGTCTGGTTTGTTGAAATTTTTACTTTGATAAAACTCAGCGCCATATCTAAAAGTCTGCGTTAAAGCGCCGCTCTCGACTACACTTTTAGCCTTTGCATTTATGCCGTTTGTTTTTACGCCTAAAATTTTTAAGACCGGGTCATCTTTTTTATGCTCGGTATTGTATACCGTTACATCTAAATTTAGAAGATCACTTGGTTTATACTCGTATTTTAGCGTTGTAGTATCACGTTCATATTTTCGGTTATCAACAGGAAATTGACCAGTATACCAGCTGCCAAACTCGGCTCTCATTGGATACATGCCTTTAAATTCATTATGTTCTCTTGAGATAGAAATTCTATGTGCATCAAGGAAGCTATAACCAAGCTTTAAAAGATAGCTAAGATCGTTGCCATCGCCGCCTATCTTTCTTTTGTTGCCGCTTTTGCCGTAGTCGTAGCCCTTGTGATTAATAGTGGCTATAAAATCAAGCCCTTCAACTGGTGCAGTAAAGAGCATAAGGCCTTGAGAAAATTCGCTGTTATTTGAGGCGTATCCTGTCTTTATCTTTGCGCCTATAATCTCACCATCATTAAGCAAGTCCTTTGCATCGACCGTTTTAAAGGCGACTGAACCGCCAAGCGCACCCGAGCCGTTTACCACTGATCTTGAGCCAACCTCGACATCAACGGCTTTTATAAGATCTGGATCGATCAGCAAGTCAGCGTTGTGGTGAAATGTATTTCCGTTTTGCTTCGCGCCATCTATCGTGATATTTAGACCACGATCACTTACGCCCCTCATATAAATTTTTTGGTTCATGCCGTTTGTGCCACCTACGTAAACACCAGGAATATCTCTCATCACGTCTTTTACTAGGCCAGCATTTCTAGTTGAAATTTTGATGTCATCAACGCCATATCCGCCACTGCTACTTGTTACCTCAACTCCGCTTAATACGCTCTCGTCTGCCCCGTTTGCACAAACCGCTACGCTTGCTACAAGAGAGAGTTTAAATAAGCTTTTAAATCTCATATTTCCTCCTAATTTGGTTATTAAAATTACTATTTTAATTTTATAGCATAATTTTGAGATTGAATATTATAATTTTAAGTATAAATTTTGGATAAATTTTTGAGTTTTTAGATAAAAATATAAACTATTTTTAAATTTTAATT
>NZ_CABPTY010000001.1:433679-464231 GCF_902460415.1 Campylobacter concisus | reverse complement strand
TTAGAAAATTCTTAATAATTTTTCTTTTTTACTTATAAAGTCTTTTTATTGGACCTTAATAATTTTTATAAGCTATTTTTAATTTATATGGTTAGATTAATATTTGTAAGATTTTGTAGTAAATATAAATTTTAATCTTGCCCCTACAATCAGGAGCAAGAAATAACAAATTTTAGCTCTCAAGCCCTAAATTTGCTCTATATTCTTCGTAAGTACCTTTAAAATCAACCACTTCGCCATTGCCTTTTAGATGTAAAATTCTATTTGCAAAGGCATCAATTAGCTCCCTATCGTGGCTCACGCAGATGACTGAGCCGTTAAAGTTATAAAACGCCTCGCCAAGTGCGATGATAGCCTCAAGATCGAGGTGGTTATTTGGCTCGTCCATAACAAGTAAATTTGGTCTATGAAGCATGAGCTGAGCTAGCCTTACTCGGTGTTTTTCGCCACCACTTAGCGCGCCAACTGCCTTTTCTTGTTCAGCGCCGCTAAAGAGCATCCTACCAAGACACTTTCTGATCTCGTCGATGTCTTTATTTTTGGCATCTTGTAGGTATTCATAAAGCTTTAGCTCGCCATCTATCTTGTTTACAGTATCTTGTGCAAAATATCCTAGCTCGATGGTCGCACCTATATGCACCTCGCCCGCGTCAGGCTTTATCTCGCCCATTATGATCTTACAAAGTGTGCTTTTGCCAACGCCGTTGTGGCCGATGATAGCTAGCTTGTCGCCCTTTTCGAGTTTAAAGTTAAAGTTCTCAAATATCACTTTATCATCAAATTTCTTACTTACGTTTTTAAGCTCAATTAGCTCATTGCCTATCTCGCGGTTTGCACGAAATAGAATGCTAGGATCACGCCTGCTTGAGACAGCGATCTCTGCTATGTCAAGCTTTTCAAGCTGTTTTGCACGAGAGGTCGCTTGCTTTGCCTTGCTCGCATTTGCTGAAAATCTCGCAATAAATTTCTCCAGCTCCTCTTTCTCTTTTAGCTTCTTGTCACGCTCCATCTCATGCTGCTTTGCGATCAAATTTGCAGCCATATACCAGTCGTCATAGTTGCCTGAAAACTCGCGAATTTTCTTAAAATCCACATCCAAAATGTTTGTGCAAACTCTATTTAAAAAGTGCCTATCGTGGCTGATAACCACAAGTGTGCCCTCGTGGCGGTTTAGCTCGTTTTCTAGCCATGCGATCGCGTCTATATCAAGGTTGTTTGTTGGCTCGTCTAAGAACAAGATATCAGGCTTTGGAAATAGCACTTGAGCTAGCAAAACCTTAACTTTATCTGAGTTTTCGACCTCGCTCATTAGTTTATCAAATTCATTTAACCCAAGCGAGCTTAAAATTTTTTCTATCCTAGTCTCGTACTCGTAGCTTGGGTCCTCCTCGGCACTTATCATCTCAAGCTCACTTAAGCGCTCGTTTATCTCATCTGTAAATTCCTCGCTCATATAGAGCTTTTCTTTCTCTTTAACAGCGTCGTATAAGCGTTTGTTGCCATAAAGCACCGCATCTTTTAGAGTGAAATTTTCAAATGCAAACTGATCTTGCCCAAGCACACCAACTTTTAGTCCATTTTCTATGATGATCTCGCCGCTAGTTGGCTCGATAGCTCCGCTTAAGATTTTTAAAAATGTCGATTTGCCAGCGCCATTTGCGCCGATTAGTCCGTATCTGTTGTGACGATTTAGCTTTAAATTTACATCCTCAAATAGCAAACTGCTTGCAAATCTTTGAGTAAGTCCCCTAACTTCTAACATTATTTTTCCTTGAATTTATTTTTTGCGATTTTGCCTAAAATTTGATTAAAAAGCCATTTGCTACTTTAGTCTAAAATGTCCCGTGATCTTGTAGTTATAAAGTATATTTTCTTCTTGCACGCCAGAGCCGATATTGTGGATGACAAGCGGCGTTTGGCCTTCAAATTTATCTGAGATCACGCCGATGTGAGGTAGATTTCTTGGTAACATCCATGTGACGATATCCCCTGGCAGAAATTTATCATCACTCACCTCGAAACCTTTTCTTTTTAGATAGGTAGCGATGTTTAAAACACGCCTGTGATCGATATTTTTATCAGCCTTTTTAAGTCCCCATTTTTTAGGATAGCTTACGAAATTTATACTCATATCTTCAAAAATGAGTCTTTGCAGATCCATCTCTTGATGACGTAGCGCCCTTACCACAACGTCGGTGCAAACGCCCTTTTTGATATCCACGCCGCCCATAGGATAGGCAAGTCTTTCGTAACTTGGATCGTAACTTAGCGTCACACCGATCTGCGACCTAGCATCATTTACAAATTTACTCGCCGAAAAGGCAAAAATTTGTGTGGCAAAAAGAGCCAAAAGTAGAAATTTCTTCATTTTCTACTTTAAAAGCATAGTTTTTAAGATACGTTTTCCTATCTCAACACCTGGCTGATCGTAGGTGTTGATGCCTAGCATGATGCCAGTGGCTGAGGTTAGCAGCTCATAGTAAAAAATGAGCCAGCCAGCGTGAAACTCATCAAGCCTCTCAAGTGTGATCGTATCGACACTTATGCCCTCTTGCACCAGCGCCATAGCAGTCGCGTCGCACTGCAAATTTATAAGCTCATTTAGGCTTAGACCTGCTACAAAATCGCACTCTTCAAGCCCTTTTAGACTAAAGTTTGGAATAGTCTTGTCGCTTGCGTGATCTTTTATCTTTATAAATGTCACACTCTTATCTTTTACGCCGTCCATGATAAGCTGCAAAAAGCTGTGTTGATCGCGGCTGCCGACAAGTCCAACTGGCGTAAGGCCGACCCTTTTATAGCCTCTTTTTTTACCAAGGCTCTCCGCCCACAGCTGCACGTACCAGTCGTTAAATTCAAAAAATCTATCGCAATAGCTAAAAATGACATTTATGCTCGCATTTCTGCTAGTGGCGTAGTGGTAAGCTTTAGCGACTATTGAACTATCCTTTTGCTCGATGTATTGCTTCTTGCAAGCAAGCGCGCCATCTAGAAGTGCCTTTATATCGTAGCCACAGATACCAAGAGGCACAAGACCTATCGCACTTAGCACGCTAAACCTACCGCCAACGTTTTTTGGGATGTTAAAAAATTTAATGTCATTTTCTTTGGCAAAATTTTCTAAATTTGTCCCAGGATCAGTGATGATGAGGAAATTTTTGCCTAAGTTTTTAGGCTTAAAGTCATCAAGCAAGCACTTAAAAATAGTGATCGTCTCGATCGTGTTGCCTGATTTTGAGCTTATTATAAAAAGCGTTTCGTCAAATTTTAGCCCACTAAGCGTGCTTTTGTAGCTGCAAGGATCGACGTTATCTAAAAATAAAAGCTCTCTTTTTATCCCCTTTGTGCCTTCAAGCATCGATTTTAGCGCCTTTACGCCAAGGCTGCTGCCGCCGATGCCAACAAGTACTACATTTTTGATATGAGCAAGGCCCTTTTCATACTCCTCGATCTCGCCAAGTAAATTTTGCCCAAGCACTGGCAGGTGGTAGTAGCCTATCTCGCCACTTTCGTACTCGTCGTTTATGCGTTTGGCGTAGGAGTCGATGACATCGCTACTTGCAAAGTTAAATTTAAATGAAGTTTCTATCATTTACTGCGCTCGTAAAAGAAATTTGTAGCCTCGACAAACCCATCGATGCTACCGCAGTCAAATCTCTTGCCCTTAAATTTATAAGCCAGCACCATGCCATCTTTCGCCTGCGTTTTTAGTGCGTCTGTGATCTGGATTTCGCCATTTTTGCCTGGTTTTGTTCGCTCTAAGATGTTAAAAATATCTGGCGTTAGGATGTAGCGGCCAATTATCGCTAAATTTGTCGGAGCCTCGGCAGGATCAGGCTTTTCAACCATATCATCGACCATTATGAGATCATCTTCTATAAACCTACCGCTTACGACGCCGTAAGACTTGGTCTGCTCTTTTGGCACCTCCATCACAGCTACGACGCTGCAGCGATACTTTTCATAAATTTTAACCATTTGCGAAAGCACGCCCTCGCCGTTTTCATTTATGCATAGATCATCTGCCAAAATGACCCCAAAAGCTTCATCTCGAACTAGCGTCTTGCCCGTATAAATGGCGTGTCCAAGCCCTTTCATGGCATTTTGCCTAGTAAATGAAAATGTGCATGAGCTCATCAAATTTCTAACTTCGCTAAGTAGTGACTCTTTTGAGCTGCCTGCGATCTCTTTTTCTAGCTCGTAGCTGATGTCAAAGTAGTCCTCAAGCGCCCTTTTTCCGCGTCCTGTGACAAAGGCCATATTATCCATGCCAGCCTCAAGCGCCTCATCAACGCCGTAGTGAATGAGCGGTTTTGTAAGGATCGGCAACATCTCTTTTGGGAGCGATTTTGTAGCTGGTAAAAACCTCGTTCCATATCCAGCCGCTGGAAATAGGCAAGTTTGTATCATTTTAGTCCTTCGTGAAAAATTGCAAAATTCTACTATCTTTTCCTTAATAATATAAATTTGTCTGAATTTACAAGGCTTTAATTAGCAAATTGATAAGATTTTTAAAATTTTAAAAAAAGAGCAAATTTGCAGACGATTGATAGGATATTTAAAGCCCAGCTTGATATAAAAAAGTCAAATTTCTTAGCATTTTTATGCCCGATAAGCTCGTTTAAAAGCTTGCACGAACACCTAAAAGAGGAGCATTTTAAGGCTGTTCACGTAGTTTGGGCGACAAGGGAGCTAAACAAATACGGACAAATCGTTGAAAATCAAAGCGATGATGGCGAGCCAAAGGGCACTAGCGGCCAGCCCAGCCTAAATGCCCTGCGTGGCGCTGAGCTAATAAACGTTGGGGTCTTGATAGTTCGCTACTTTGGCGGGATAAAGCTTGGCACTGGAGGGCTTGTCAGAGCCTACTCAGGGGCTGTGAATGAAGCGATAAACGAGGCGATAAAAGATGGTGGCATGATGAAATTTGAGATAAAAGATGAGATCAAATTTTTTACGCCGTTTTCGCTGATGAGCCGCTTTGAGCACTATTTTGCCACTAAAAATTTAAGTGAGTTTGAAAGAGAATTTAATGACATTGGAGCGATCTGGAGCATAAATTTAAACGAGGCTGAGTTTGCCGAGCTATTTAAATTTTGCAAAGAATTTGAAGCAAGCAAGTTTAAATTTTTAGCCCTTGCGCTTAGTAGCAAGAGCTTATTCGCTCATCAAAGCTAAATCATTGTAAAATCGCAAAAATTTTAAAAAGAAAGTAAAAATGGAAATTTGGAACGACATTTATAACCACTTTAACCCAGTCGCCTTTAGTATCTTTGGCTTTAGCGTGCACTGGTATGGGCTTATGTATATTTTAGCCCTTGTTTTGGCGCTTGTCATGGCAAAATATCTCGTCAAAAAAGATAAAATCCCAATCTCAAATCAGCTCTTGGATAATTACTTTTTCTGGGTTGAAATAGGCGTTATTTTAGGCGCTAGGCTTGGCTGGATTTTAGTCTATTCAGGCGAAGTAAGCTACTACTTGACACAACCTTGGCAAATTTTTAATCCATTTCATAACGGCGAATTTATAGGAATTCGTGGCATGAGTTACCACGGAGCAGTAGTTGGCTTTTTGCTTGCGACATATCTATTTTGCAAAAGGTATAAACAAAATTTATGGCAACTACTTGATCTTTGTGCCATTTGTATACCTTTTGGCTACACATTTGGCAGGGTCGGAAATTTCTTAAATCAAGAGCTTTTTGGACGAGTTACGGATGTACCTTGGGCGATAAATGTTTTTGGGCAACCAAGGCATCCTAGCCAACTTTATGAGGCATTCTTAGAAGGTTTAGTTATTTTTGTTATTTTATTTTTATATAGGAAATTTAAGAAATTTAATGGCGAGCTGATTGCGCTTTATGCTATTTTATACACTTTTGCAAGATTTATTTGTGAATTTTTTAGAGAGCCTGATTCAGGGCTTGGATTTATTATTTTTAATCTTTCAATGGGTCAAATATTATCACTTATCATGTGTGGTTTTGGAATTTTTATTTATGCCATGCTTTATAAAAAATTTTCAAAGCTCTAATATAAGTGTTTAAAAAATATTAAAGTAAAAATCTGATAGCATTAGCTTTATCAATTAATACTAATATTTAAATTAGTATTAAGAAATGATAATTTATTTCAAATTTCTTAGGAGGGCTCATGACCGGGCTTATAGAAGGTTTTTTGGGAAAACGGTCGGACGACAAAAAAAGTCGCACTCCAGCCGCTTGGGATAGATGGCAAAGTATTACAGGGTTTATTTTGGCCTGTTTTATATTGTGCCATATGGTTTTTACTTCTACTATACTACTTGGCAAAGACGCATTTAACGCTGTTGTAGGGTTTGCGGAGGCTAAATTTTTATTCGGCGAGACTACATGGTGGATCACTAACGTCATAGCTGCGGTAATATTTGCCATTTTTATCGCTCATGCATTTTTAGCTATGAGAAAATTTCCAGCAAACTACAGACAATATCTAATGTTTAGAGGCCACAAAGACCGCATGAAGCACCTTGATACTACGCTTTGGTGGTTTCAGTTTTTAACCGGTTTTGCTCTATTTTTCGCAGCCAGCGCACACCTAGTGGATATAGTCTTTGGTGGACATATTACTGCCGACAAATCAGCGGCTGCATTTCATCAACTAGAAATTTTCTACTTCGCGCTACTTGTTTTTATGGTCGTTCACGCTAGTATTGGTATGTACCGCTTGTATGTCAAATGGATAAGCATTGATGGTGCAAATAAGCACGAAATGTTTGCCAAAAGAAATAAGGCAAAAACAATTGTATTTGCCGTTTATGGCATACTTGCTATAATTGCGCTAATCGCCGATTTTGTGTGGATCAGCCATTAAAAAGGAGCTAGAAGATGAATGTAAAATATTATGATGCATTGGTAATTGGTGGTGGTCTAGCTGGTCTTAGAGCTGCTGTGGCTGCTGGAGAAAAGGGCTTAAGCACCGTCGTTTTAAGCCTAATTCCCGTTAAGCGCTCGCACTCTGCGGCTGCACAAGGCGGTATGCAAGCCTCTTTGGGAAATTCAAAAATGAGCGAAGGCGACAACGAGGATGTACACTTTGCCGACACGGTAAAAGGTAGCGACTGGGGCTGCGATCAGCAAGTAGCACGTATGTTTTGTCAAACCGCGCCTAAGGCGATTCGCGAGCTAGCGGCTTGGGGCGTGCCTTGGACTCGTATAACAAAAGGTGAGAGAAGCGCTATCATCAACGCTCAAAAAACAACTATCGTAGAAAAAGAAGAGGTTCACGGACTCATCCACTCTCGCGACTTTGGCGGAACTAAAAAATGGAGGACATGCTTTACAGCCGACGCCACTGGTCACACTATGCTTTTTGCCGTAGCAAACGAAGCTCTAAAACATAACGTCGAAATCCACGATAGAAAAGAAGCTATCGCGCTAATCCACGCAAACAACCGCTGTTACGGCGCGATAGTTCGCGATCTAGTTAACGGCGAGATCACGGCTTACGTCGCAAAAGGTACGCTAATCGCTACGGGCGGCTACGGTAGGGTTTATAAACATACTACAAACGCCGTAGTTTGCGAAGGTATCGGCGCGGCCATCGCACTTGAAACTGGCGTTGCTCAGCTAGGAAATATGGAAGCGGTGCAGTTTCACCCGACTCCGATCGTCCCAAGCGGTATCTTGCTAACGGAAGGTTGCCGAGGCGACGGCGGAATTTTACGCGACGTAGACGGATATCGCTTTATGCCCGACTACGAGCCTGAGAAAAAAGAACTAGCTAGCCGCGACGTCGTAAGTCGTCGCATCATGGAGCATATCCGCGCAGGTAAAGGCGTACCTAGCCCATACGGATATCACGTTTGGCTAGATATCTCGATCCTAGGACGCGAGCATATCGAGAAAAACTTACGCGACGTTCAAGAAATTTGCGAGATCTTTAACGGCATCGATCCTGCCGACACCGAAGTATATACCGACGAGAACGGTCGCCAACGCGGTAAAGGCTGGGCGCCGATCCTGCCTATGCAGCACTACTCTATGGGTGGCATCAAGACAAAGCCAACTGGCGAGAGTCCGACGCTAGCGGGTCTATTTAGCGCCGGTGAGGCTGCTTGCTGGGATATGCACGGATTTAACCGCCTAGGCGGCAACTCCGTTTCTGAAACGGTCGTCGCAGGCATGATCGTTGGGGACTATTTTGCCGACTACTGCGGCAGCCACGAGATAGATATAAATACCGCAGATATCGAAAAATTCGTTAAAAAAGAGGAAGACTATCTAAAAAGTCTAGTCGAAAAAGAGGGCAAATTTAACGTATTTGAGATCAAAAACAAGATGAAAGACATCATGTGGGAGCACGTGGCGATCTTTAGAACCGGCGAAGGTCTAGCCGTAGCGGTAAAAGAGCTAGAAGAGCTTTATAAACAATCTTTAGATGTCAAAGTCACAAACAAGGCGCTATTTGGCAACCCTGAGCTTGAGGAAGCCTACCGCGTACCAAAGATGCTAAAACTAGCCCTTTGTATCGCAAAAGGCGCGCTTGATCGCACCGAGAGCCGCGGAGCGCACTGCCGCGAGGACTATCCGAAACGCGACGACCTAAACTGGCTAAACAGAACTCTAACTAGCTGGAAAGAGGGCGATACGCTACCGACTATCGTATATGAGCCACTTGATATTATGAAAATGGAAATGCCACCAGCATTTAGAGGCTATGGTGCGAAAGGTAATATTATTGAGCATCCAGATAGTGCGATCCGCCAAAAAGAGGTTGATGAAATTCGTGAGAAAATGCAAGCTGAAGGTAAGAGCAGGCAAGAAATTCAAGAGGTTTTAATGCACTATGATCTTCAACCAAAATATAAAGCACCAAACGAAAGAGCAGGAATAGGATATGAGTAGAAAAATAACCATAAAAGCATTTAAATATAATCCGTTAAGCAAAATTTCAAAGCCGCATTTCGCGACCTACGAGCTAGAGGAAACCGACGGCATGACGTTATTTATCGCGTTAAATATGATTCGCGAGAAATTTGACCCAGATCTTAGCTTTGACTTTGTTTGTCGTGCTGGAATTTGTGGAAGTTGTGGCATGCTTGTAAATGGCAAGCCAAGATTAGCTTGTAGAACTCTTACTAAGGATTTTGAAAGCGGAGTAATTGAGCTTATGCCTTTGCCAGTATTTAAGTTACTAAAAGACTTAAGCGTAGATACGGGCAACTGGATGAATGCGATGAGTAGGCGTGTGGAGAGCTGGATACATACAGACCACGAGACAGATATCTCTAAACTTGAGGAAAAGGTTGAGCCTGAAGTGGCTCAAGAGGTATTTGAGCTTGACCGCTGCATCGAGTGCGGTATCTGCGTGGCTGCATGCGGTACGGCTATCATGAGGCCTGATTTCATCGGTGCGGTTGGACTTAACCGCGTAGCTAGATTTAAAATCGATGCGCTCGATAAACGAACCGACGAGGACTTTTATGAGCTTATAGGCGATGATGACGGCGTATTTGGCTGTATGACTTTGCTAGGCTGTGAAGACAACTGCCCTAAGCACTTACCACTTCAAAGCCGCATAGCTTATATGCGTAGAAAAATGGCTGCTATAAAGTAGCAAAGGGGCTGTAAAAGCCCCAAATTTACTTCTAAATTTATTAAAAAAGACTGCAAATAGATGCCAAAAGGCATAAAAAGATATCAATAGATACAAATAAGAAAAATAAAAATATCAAAAAAGGGATTGATAAGAGTGCGCCCATTATATAACCAAGTGGAAATACGATAAATATAAAGACGATTCCAACACTAGAAACAAAACAAAAAATTAGTGCAAATATCGTAGCAAAGGTATTTACAAATAAGCTAATATTTTCTAAAAGAAAATTTGTTAGGCCAAGACATCTCATGTTTTGATTATAGCTTTTAAGCCAAAAAATTTATATAATTTCAAAAATTTGCTTCATTTAAGGATATAAAATGTTACCAAGCTATAAAGATATGATGCTGCCTATTTTGGATTTTGTCGCACAAAAGAAAGAGGCAAATAGAGCTGAAATTTCTAAATTTATAATTGAGCATTTTAAGCTAAAAGACGAAGATCTTTTGCAAAAAAATAAAAAGAGGAACTCCAACTTATATAAATCGTACCGACTGGGCTTTATCCTATCTAGCCACAACAGCTCAAGTAAAATCAAAGCCAGAAAAAGTACCGCTTCAAAAAGTTAGCAGAAGCCTATTTGCCATAACAAATTTTGGCAAAGAGCTAGTAAGTATCAAGGATAAAAAGAGCAAATTTCTCACTTGGTACGATGAAATTTACAAACAAGAGATAAGGCAAGAGAAAAAAGAAGCCACGGAAAATACGCCAGATGACAATATAGATGAAGCGCTTTGCAAAATAAAAGAAGAGCTAAAAAGTGAAATTTTATCTAGCATTTTAGAAAAAGAGCCAAGATTTTTTGAATACCTTGTAACAAAGCTACTTGAAAAGATGAATTATGGAGCCGGAAATCTCACAAATAAAGGCCCAGACGGCGGGATAGATGGCATCATAGACGAAGATGAACTTGGGCTTTCTAAAATTTATATCCAAGCAAAAAGATACAAAGACGGCAGTAATATCCGTAGGCCAGAAATTCAGCAGTTTATCGGCGCTATCTCAAATAAAAATACCAAAAAAGGCGTCTTTATCACTACAACAAAATTTACCAAAGAAGCTGAAAATTTCGCCAAAGACAATCAAAATTTTAGTGTGGTTTTGATAGATGGCGACAAGCTTGCAGAGCTAATGATAAAATACAAAGTCGGCGTTCAAATAGGCCAGATATATGAAATTTGCAAGATCGATACCGACTTTTTTGATGAAAATAATTTTTAAAAATTTTAAGCCATAAAGTGCTACTTGCTTGAGATCATTTCAGTCTTACTTTATTTGTGTGCTTAAAAAATAAATTTAAATCTTTATCAACGCCAAAATAGTCCAAATTTACCAGCTTAAAATGCTTTTTAGATCAAATTTTACTCTTATAAACGCCGTCTAAAATTTAAGTGTTATAATTACAGCGAAATAACGATTTTAAGGAGAGGATATGCAATCTCGCATAATCACTGGCGTTTTGATGTTTGTTGCTATTTTGGTAGTTTTTTTTATTGATAATTATATTTTAAATTTTATCTTGCTCGGCGTAGTGCTTTATTTTGCATTTAATGAGTCGCTCAAGCTTTATAATATCGATCACAAACAGCTAGTTTTTGCCGCACTTGCTTTTTACGTGCTTACATATTTTACAAATCCAATTTTCATAGCGATCCTTGCTATCATGCTAGTTGCTTCGATCTTAGCTCACATAAAAAGTGAAAATTTAAAGCTAGTCGCACCTTTTGTCTATCCGACCACGCCGATCTTTATGATGTGGATGCTTTACTCAGAGTATGGCGTAGGCTATCTTGTATGGCTTATTTTAAGCGTAGTTGCAAGCGATAGTGGTGCATTTTTTGTTGGTAAAATGTTTGGCAAACATCCATTTAGCCCAAGCTCACCAAACAAAACAATTGAAGGTGCAGTAGGCGGTGTGGCGATAGGTACTGTGATTGGCTGCATTGTTGGAAATTTTGTAACTGAAGGATTTTTCCAAATTTTATTCTCAAGCTTTTTAGTCTGTGTGTTTGCGGTTTGGGGAGATTTGTTTGAAAGTTACCTAAAAAGACTTTGCGGCGTCAAAGATAGTGGTTCGCTCTTCCCAGGACACGGTGGCATGCTTGATAGGATAGATGGCTATTTATTTGGCGTAGTCGCCCTACTTTGGTCGCTCTCGTGGTAATACTTGGCTCAACTGGTTCAATCGGCAAAAACGCCCTTAATCTTTGCGAAAAATTTGGCGTAGAGGTTGAGGCATTAAGCTGCGCTAAAAATATAGATTTACTAAATGAGCAAATCTTAAAATTTAAGCCAAAATTTGTCTGCGTAGGCGATGAAAAGCTAGCTAAAAATGTAAAAAACATAGAAGCTAAAAATATATTTTTTGGCGAGGCTGGGCTACTACAAATGCTAGAAATTTCAAGCTCAAAAAAGGTAATAAACGCCCTTGTTGGCTTTGCCGGCCTTGCTCCTAGTTTAAAGACACAAGCTCTTGGAAAAAGACTTGCGCTTGCAAACAAAGAGAGCCTTGTTGTTGGCGGCAAATTTCTAAAAACTAGAGAAATTTTACCAATAGACAGCGAGCATTTTGGGCTTAAATTTCTACTTGAAAACAAAACTGCACCAAAAAGACTCATCATCACAGCAAGTGGCGGCGCATTTTATAAAAAGCCGATCAAATTTCTAAAAGACGCCTCACCAAGCGATGCACTTAAGCATCCAAACTGGGATATGGGCGCAAAGATCACTATTGATAGTGCGACGATGGCAAATAAGCTTTTTGAGGTGATGGAAGCTTACTGGCTTTATGGCATCAAGGAGATCGAGGCTGTGATAGAGCCAACTTCTGCGATACACGCCGTAGTTGAATTTATAGATGGCTCAAGCACGATGCACCTCTCGCGACCTGATATGAAGCTAGCTATCGCTCATGCTATGTTTGAAAATATCAGTGAAAATATCGTTTCACACGCAAATTTACTTGATCTAAAAAATATAAAATTTCATAAAATCAGCCTTAAAAAATATCCCATTTTTTCGCTAAAAGATAAAGTACTAGCAAACCCTGATCTAGGTGTCGTCATAAACGCTGCAAACGAGGTTGGAGTATTTAGTTTTTTAGAGAAAAAGTGCTCATTTTTAGATATCTCAAGGCTTATTTTAGGCTCAGCTAAAAAATTTAAAGATCTGAAAATTTCAAGTATAGATGAAATTTATGAAGTTGATAAAGAGGTTCGAGAATACGCAAAAAGGATGCTAAATGCAAAGGTATGAGGGGTATAAATTTGATCTTAGGCAAAGCTTGGTCGGTGTGCAGTTTTTATTTGTCGCCTTTGGCGCGCTCGTGCTCGTGCCTATCCTTACTGGGCTTGATGCAAATGTAGCGCTCTTTACGGCAGGTCTTGGCACGCTACTTTTTCAGCTAATAACTAGAAAAAACGTCCCGCCGATCTTTCTAGCAAGCTCGTTTGCTTTCATCGCTCCGCTTCAGTACGGCATCGAAAAATGGGGCATACCAGTGACGATGGGCGGCGTTATATTTGCTGGATTTTTCTATGTCGCGCTAAGTCTTGTGGTTCGCTTTGGCGGCGAGAAAATTTTGCATAAAATTTTGCCTCCAGTTGTAGTTGGCCCAGTTATCATGACCATAGGTCTGATACTAGCTCCAAATGCCGTTAAGATGGCGACTTCAGCTACTGAGGCTTACACCCAAAACGTAGCGATGATAGTAGCAGCCACATCGCTTATCGCTACTATCGTTGTTATGATGCTAGGACGGGGGATGTTTAGGCTCATACCGATCCTGCTTGGCATCATCGCTGGCTACATCGTGGCTTACTGCTTTGGCATGGTTGATTTTAGCGCCATCGCAAACGCCCCTTGGTTTAGAGTGCCAAGCTTTAGCGCACCAAAATTTGAACTCGAAGCGATCATCTATATGATACCTATCGCCATCGCCCCAGCGATCGAGCACATCGGCGATATGCTCGCTATCTCAAACGTCACAAAAGAGGATTTTTTGAAAAATCCAGGGCTTAAAAACACCCTTTTAGGCGACGGTCTGGCCACCTCGCTAGCTGCTGCCTTTGGTGGTCCGCCAAACACTACCTACTCAGAGGTCACAGGTGCAGTTAGCCTTACAAAAGCGTATAATCCAGCGATCATGACCTTTGCAGCGATCACTGCTATCGTGCTAGCCTTCGTTGGCAAGCTTGGCGCGGTGCTCTCGACCATCCCAGCTCCAGTCATCGGCGGCATCATGCTGCTACTTTTTGGTATCATCGCAAGCGTTGGCATGGAGACACTTATAAAAAACAGAGTCGATCTTGCCGATCCTAGAAATATGATAATCGTAGCCCTCATCTTCATCTTTGCCATCGGCGGCATGGTGCTTGACCTTGGAGCGGTTAAATTTTCAGGTATCGGACTTGGCGCGGTTACTGGTATAGTTTTAAATTTGCTTTTACCAAAAACAAAGCATTACGAAGGATATTAATGCGTAAATTTAGACTTTTTTTAGCAGCTCTTGCGGCTGCAAGCCTTGCAAATGCAAGCGCACTGGACTATGCACTTATCAAAAAAGGTGAGCCAAGCGAAAATACGATGTTGTTAATCGGCGGTATTCAAGGCGATGAGCCAGGTGGCTTTTTGGCAGCCTCTATCGTGGCTACTGACTATAACATCACGAAAGGTTCGCTTTGGGTCGTGCCAAATTTAAATTTCCCAAGCATAATCGAGCGAAGTCGTGGCACAAAAGGCGATATGAATAGAAAATTTGCCCATGTAGATAAAAACGATCCTGATTACAACTCAGTGATGAAGATAAAAGACGTCATAACTGATAAAAACGTCACGCTCATCTTAAATTTACACGATGGAAGCGGATATTACAGAGATAAATTTATAAATAAAGACGAAAATCCAGATAAATGGGGCAATACTTGCATCATAGATCAAAGCACGCTTCCTGGCTCAAAATATCCAGAGCTTGAAAGTATTGCTTCAAGCGTAAAAGACGTGTTAAACAAGCATCTAATAGATCCAAAACATCACTATCACGTCAAAAATACCCACACTGCTATGGGCGATAAAGAGATGCTAAAAAGCCTCACCTACTACGCGATCACGCAAAACAAGTCCGCCTTTGCAAACGAAGCTAGCAAAAATTTAAACGCCGAGCAAAGGACATATTATCACCTTATAGCGATCGAAGAGTATATGAAAAAGGCTGGCATTAGCTTTACTAGGCCATTTGAGCTCGATGTCAAAAGCGTGAAAAAAGCGATCGAAAAAGAGATCAGGCTTGAGCTATTTGACAGCTACTCTCTTAGCCTTAAAAATTTAAAACCAGTGATAAGCTTCGTGCCATTTAAAAGGGGCGAGCTAAGCTACCACTCGCCAAATCCACTAATCGCCGTCATAAAAGAAAAAGAGACTTACAAAGTGCAGTATGGCAACCGCTCTGTCACAAGGCTAAAACCGCAATACTTCGAGTTTGCAAAGCCGCTTGATAAAATTTCTCTCTTGAGCGATGGCAACGAGCTTGTGCTAAAAAGTGGCGACAAATTTAGCGTTAAAAAGAGCTTTAAAGTAAAAGCTCTCAAAAACGTGCGCGTAAATGTCATAGGATATGGCACTAAAAGCGTTGATGAGAGCGAGCAAGATATTGATAAAAACAGCCTAAACAAAAGCTATAGCATAGATAAGGATGGCAAAATCTACCGAGTTGAGTTTTACAAAAGCGAAAATGGTAAAGAGAAATTTGCTGGCATGATACTAGCGGAGTTTAGATGATACTTGGCATAGAAAGTAGCTGCGATGACAGCTCTGTTGCGCTCATAGATGAAGAGACGCTGGAGCAAATTTATTATAAAAAGATCTCGCAAGAAGAGGAGCACGCTATCTTTGGTGGCGTGGTCCCAGAGCTTGCAGCAAGGCTTCACACGAAGGCGCTGCCAGCACTTTTAAATGACATCTTGCCAAATTTAAAAGATATAAACGCTATCGCTGTGACGAACGAGCCGGGGCTAAGTGTGAGCCTGATAGGAGGTGTGAGCATGGCAAAAGCGCTAAGCGTCGCCCTAAATATCCCACTAATCGCCGTAAATCACCTAGTTGGCCACATCTACTCGCTATTTTTAGACCGCGAAGCCACCTTCCCACTTGGCGTTTTGCTAGTTAGTGGCGGACATACGATGATTCTTGAGATTAGCGAAAATGGCGAGATTTTAGAGCTTGCAAGCACAAGCGATGATAGCTTTGGCGAGAGCTTTGACAAGGTGGCAAAGATGCTTGATCTTGGCTACCCAGGAGGTGCTGTGGTGCAGCAAAACGCACTTTTGTGCGAGGATAAAGATAGGTTTAAATTTACCGTCCCACTTCTTCATGATAAACGCCTTGAATACAGCTTTTCAGGGCTTAAAAACCAAGTAAGAGTTGAAATTTCAAAGCTTGAAACTATCACACAAAAAGATATCGCAGATATTTGCTACGCCTTTGAAAATACGGCCTGCGAGCACATTTTAAATAAGCTTGAAAAGGTTTTCAAGCTAAGAAATTTCAAGCGATTTGGCGTGGTTGGCGGAGCAAGTGCAAATTTAAATTTACGCAAAAGGCTTGAAACGCTTTGTCAAAAAAATGAGTGCGAGCTTTTGCTAGCTCCACTTGCGTTTTGCTCTGATAACGCGCTGATGATAGCAAGAGCTGGACGTGAGAAATACTTAAAACAAGAGTTTATTTCGCATGATAAGCTAACTATAAATCCAAGGGTTAGTTTTAAGAAGTTTGAAATTTAAAATTTAATTAGAAAAAACATAAAGTTTTTGTGCTTAAATTTTTGATAGCTTCATAAGTAAAAATTTAATAAAATCCCAAAATATCAATAAAAAGAGTCTTTATGGATGAGTTTTTAAAACAGGCTTGGCGTGCGAATAAAATTTATACAAATGCTGCTGCTAGCGTGCCATTTTACCCAGATCTGCTAGCTCTTCTTTTAGTATGCGACGAGAAAAATTTAGATCAGTTTATGGCGCTTGATGAGTTTAGAGCGGTGCTAAAAAAGCTTAAAATCGAGCTAGATATAT
Source organism: Campylobacter concisus (assembly GCF_902460415.1). GTDB lineage: Bacteria > Campylobacterota > Campylobacteria > Campylobacterales > Campylobacteraceae > Campylobacter_A > Campylobacter_A concisus_Y. Next base: position 447,528 of record NZ_CABPTY010000001.1, on the reverse strand, counting down.
TTAGCATACAAAGTGCGCAGCTTGCGACTCTTAAAGCACTAAATGAGGCTAAAATTTCAAGCGAAGAGATAGTAAAATACCTAGAAAAATTACGTGATGAAAAGATCATAGATGATGAGAAATTTGCCTTTTTAGAAAAGATCATAAGCAAAAACAAAGGCGCTAATGAGGCTAAAATTTCTCATACCAAGCCAAAAGATCACTTCCATAAAAACCTAGACTTTTTAAATGAGATAAACGAAAAAGCAAGCTTGCTTGATAGTGATAAAACATTTTTAGAGGCGCTTATGGCAGCCAAAAAAAGATCAAACGAAACGCTCTTTAACATAGCTGCAAGTGGTGTCATAAACTCTGGCAAATCAACCCTTTTAAACGCCCTTTTAAACAAACCCGTTCTTGGCGCTTCAAACGTGCCAGAAACGATAAATTTAACCATTTTAAAATACTCCAAAGATAGCTTTGCAAGGGTAAATTTTTACACCTTAGATGAGCTTTTAGCACTTGGCATACCAAGTGAAAATTTACCAAGCAAAAGCGTAGATATCGGCATAGACGAGATAAAAAACTACACCTCTTCAAGCTCAAAAACAGCAAATCTTGTAAAAAGCGTCGAGCTTTATGACGATTTAGAGCTTTTAAAGGACAACGTCTGCATCATAGACACGCCAGGCATCGATGATGCGGTGGTTTTAAGGGAGCAGATCACTACAAATTTTATGAAGAAGTGCGACCTTTTAGCCCACCTCATGAACGCCTCACAAAGTGCCACGCAAAAAGACGCTCTATTTTTAAAAAAATGCCTTGAAAACTCGCACATCGTAAGGCTTGCTGTTGTGCTAACTCACGCTGATGAGCTAAGTGCTAAAGAGCTAAATGAGACGCTAAACTACACTAAAAAAGCGATCGGCGAGCAGATAAATGATATAAAGATAGATTATTTTGCCCTTAGCGCGAAAGCTTATCTTGATGGCGCTTTAAATAGTGGCGTGCCGGAGTTTAAAGAGTATCTTTACGATGTACTTTTTGGCAAAGATTCTAAAAAATCAGCTCTAATTTTAAGCTCATATCGAAAAGAATTGCAAAATATTTTAAAAATAAAACTCGAAGCCACAAAGGCTGAAATTTTGGAGCTTAAGGCATTTGGTTTAGAGCTAGAAGCTTTGCAAAACGAGCAAGCAAATATCAAAAATTCTCTTAATGAAAATTTCACAAAACTTGAAAGGCTTTTAGAAAGCGAGCTAAAAAAACTCGATGATAAAAATGCAAAAGATATCTATAAAATGGGGCTTGAAGCACTACTTCAAAATCTAAATGAAAAGCTTAAAAGCGAGATCGCTTACTGCAAAAGTAAAAGAGAAAATTTAAATCTAAAGCGTCTTACACAAATAACAAAAACTACACTTTGTGACGGAGTTGCGGCACTTATGAGAGAGGCTAGAAATGAAACTTTAGTGCAGACAAAGTCATGCGAGCAAAATATCGCTTTAAGTTTTGATGGCTTTAAGGTGAGTGAAAATAAAATTTTTAGTATAAATGACTTTTTAAAGCAAATGGGCGTAGAGCTTGATTTTAGCGCGCTTTTAGATGAGCTTGAAGCTAAAATTTTAAGCAAAAGTGAGCCAGATGAGGCACTTTTGAGTTTAAGACAAAATTTACTTAACAATAAAAGCATATCGCAGTTTTGTGAGATGCTAGCAGAACACGAAAAAAAGCTGCTAAAAGAGCGAGTAAAGGCTTATGAGATGAGCCAAAAAGAGGCTTTAAATAAAAGACTTTTAGTGCTCAATGAAAAACTTAATGAGCTAAATTTACAAAATCAAAACTCAATTTCAAAGCTTAATCAAAAGACTTCCTTGCAAGATGAAATTTACTCACTTTTAGAGGATATTAAAAATGTTTAATGAGTTTATAAATGCCTACAAAGCGAGATATTTTAAGGTTTTTACAAATGATTTTAAGGGCGAGCTAGCTAGGCTTGTAAATGATCTAAACGATCCTAGTTTGCATATAAGCGAGCAGATAAAAGAGAGCTTAAATTTACTAATAGATACTCTAAATGAGCCACCACTAATAGCTGTTATCGGTCAATTTTCAAGTGGGAAATCAACGTTTTTAAACGCACTTCTTGGTCAAGATATCTTGCCATCAGGACTAACTCCAGTCACCGCAAAGGCTGTGAGGCTAAAATTTGCAAAGATACCACTTCTAAGCGTGAAATTTATAAACGGTAGCGAAAGCCTGCTAGCAAGTAGCGATCTAACCGAGCTAAATAAGCTAGGCGAGCAAGTTTCTAGCATGACGCTTTATGCGCCAAGTGAAATTTTAAAAGAGATAAATTTCATCGACACTCCTGGCCTAAACTCGCTAAGAGATGCTGACACAAAAGAGACAAAAAATACACTAAAAAAGGTTAGCGGTGCTATATGGCTAAGCCTTGCAAATAACGCCGCAAAGGCAAGCGAGCTTGAAAGTATCAAAGAAATTTTAAAAGCCAATGATCTAAAAGCGATCTGCCTAATCAACCAAAAAGACAAGCTAAGCGAGGACGAGCTTGAAAATTTGCTAAAACACGCTGGGCAAACTTATGGCGAGCTTTTTGAGGATATCATCGCTATCTCGTCAAAGCAAGCTCTTCTTGGCATTACAAATAATAATAGCCTACTTGAAGCTTCAAATTTTAACGAAGCTTTAAAGGCTATTAAAGAATGCTTTTTAGACAAGAGCTTTAAAGAAAATTTCATAAAAGCAAGGGCAAAAAAGATCGTAAAACTCCTAACTAACGAGCAAGAAAAACATCTAGAAATTTATGATAATGCGCAGTTTATTTTAGATGAATTTAGTGGCTCATTAGATGAGAGGCTGGAGGCAATAAAAGAGGAGTTTAAACCAAAGATCGCTTTAAGATATAGTCAAATGAGTGAAGCTATAAAACTTGCTGCTGATGAGGTGTTTAAGCTACTTAAACCATTTTCAAAGACAAAATTTAACGCTTCAAAGACGCTTTTAAATAAAGAAATTTATAAGCGTGAAAATTTTGAGGTAATAAGTCTTGATAGCGACGAAGTCTTTTCAAAACTTATCTACGAAGATGTAGTTTTTAATAAATTTTTTAAACGCTACAAAAAAGATTCAAAAGAGCTAGAAAATGCGATAACCTCAGCATTTAATGAGCTTTATAAAAATTTAGAGGATAAATTTTTAATATATAAATCTCGCTATGAAAATTACGCTAGCTTTGATGATCAAGTCTTGGCTTATGAAACAAAATCCATAAACACCTATGCCGGACGGACATATGAAAATTTTTTAAGAGAGTATGAAACGGCTAAATTTAAGGCTATACAAAAGGTCTCTTTGTTTTTTGAAAAGCTTGATATAAAGCTAGCCTCAAACTATGAAAACGCACTCAAACTCGCGGTTTATTTTATAAAACAAAAGATAGAAAAGACGCTAGAGTCGCACCTACAGATGAATACGCCACTTTATATTCCAAGTGCAAAAGACGTCTATGAGCGTATGCTCGATGCATTTAGTCTTTATGAGTTTGAAGCTTTAATGTGCTCGAACAGCTCGTTTTTAAATAAAATTTTGCTTGATATAAAGAGCGATTTTAATGAAATTTATACTTTAAAAATAGCAATGCTTGATGGCTTAAAAGAAAGAGTTAAAGAGCAAATTTCAAAGATTGAAGAGCTTTGTGAAAACTCATTGTTATTAAGATAAATAAAATTTTTAAAGCTTAGAGCTATCCATTTAAGGATAGCTTTTATTTTATGCGTGCATTATACCGATCTTTGGTGCGTCAAATGCCGTCACGCGCTTTGGCACTCCTTTAAATTTCTCTACATTCACAAGGCTTGTGTGAGCGGTGTTGCTCTGGCTCATCTTGCTTGATGGCACGTCTTTTGTGAGCACGTTTAAGTTTCCGTGCAAGCAAAGGCTCTTCTCGCCTGGCTTTTCAGGGTCGTACCAAGCACCTTCGCTTACTATTACGACATTTTGTGGCACATCCTCGGTCACAAAGGCACCGCACAAAATTTCGCCTCTATCATTAAACACACGCACCACGTCGCCCATCTTTATTCCTCTAGCCTCGGCTGTTTTTGGATTTATAAGCACTGGCTCGCGCTCTGCGATCTCGTTAAAGTTGCGAAGCACGGAGTTGTTTAGCTGTGAGTGAAGCCTAAATTTAGAGTGTGCGCCGCTAATTGCGATAGGATATTTTTTATTTTTTGCGCCAAGCCACTCAAATGGCTCAAGCCAAGCTGCATGCGGTGGGCAGTCATCATAGCCAAAGCCAGCGACAGTCTCAGAGTAAATTTCTATCTTGCCAGATGGCGTTTTTAGCGGATTTGCCACTGAATCGTCGCGGAATTTCTTGTAGTTTGTAAAGTAGCGTTTTTTCTCATCGATCTTGTCAAATCTAAAGTATCCCTTCTCCCAAAATTCCTCAAAGCTAGGCATGCTCTCATACCCAAGCTCGGCAGCCTTTTTAACGGCATCTTCATATATTGTCTTGACCCACTCTAGCTCGCTTTTACCCTCGCTAAATGCCTCTTCCCTGCCCCACTCTTTAGCGATCAGCCTTGCGATCTCGAAGTCGCTCTTACTCTCGCCAAATGGCTTAACAAGCGGTTTTAGTGCAAATAGATACTCGCTTGTAGAGTTTGCCATCTCGATGTCTGTTCGCTCGTATTCAAGAGCAGCTGGCAAGACGATGTCGCTAAATTTAGCTGTACTTGTCCAAAACGGCTCGCAAGTGATGATAGCATTAACGTTTCGCATAGCTTTTATCGCTCTATTTGCGTCAGGATGCCTTGTGAAAGTCGAGCCATTTGCGTTAAACATCACTCTGATCTTTGGCAGTTTATAGCTCTTGCCATTTCTTGTTATCTCTTTGCCTGGCTTAAGAAGTGCATCTATTAGCCTTGAGTTTGGCATTTCGTAGCCCTTTGTCTTTGGCACCAGCCCGCTATCAATAAATTTTTGAGGTACCTTCGTCTCAAACGCCGCTAGTTTAGGCGCTATAAAGCTCTCATCAGCATTTTTGTGCATGCCGTCATTTGTGACAAAGCCGCAACCCTCTTTACCGATGTGACCAAGCATCGCATTTAGCGTCACAAGCGCCCAGTACGCCATCTCACCGTGATCTTGTCTTTGAATGGCGTAGCCACTAATTATCACTGAGTCATTTTTAGCTAGATCTTCGCTAAATTTAGCAAGATCCTGCTCGCTAACGCCACAAATTTTGCTTGCCCAAGCTAGGTTTTTATTGACTCCGTCAGTTTTACCAAGCATATACTCTTTAAATTTATCAAAGCCAACTGTGTATTTTTCTATAAATTCTTTGTTGTAAAGCCCTTTTTCATAAAGGTAATTACACATACCTATCATCATCGCCGTATCGGTGCAAGGCACGACTTCAAGGTATTTTGAGTCAAAGTATTTTGCGCTATCGTTGTGATAAACATCGACGCTATAAATTTTCATCTCGCCACTCTCGCCTTTTTTTCTGATCTCGTCATAGTATTTATATGAGTTATGAAGCGGCACGCCAATGGCGATCTTGTTTGAAACGACTGGGTTTGTGCCCCAAAATACGATCGTTTTGGCGTTTTTTAAGATAGCCTCCCACTTTATTGGCGCTAGCGCAGGATCGACGAAGCCAGTGACGTGAGGCATGATGACAGTCGCTGCGCCGTATGAGTAGCCACCTAGCTCATTTACGTAGCCACCAAGCACGTTAAGTAGCCTTTTTGCGGTCTTTTGGCTATGCCCTACTTTGCCAAGGCTACCCCACTGATAAACCTGTCCATAGATCGCTTCAGCGCCGTATTTATCAAAATTTTCTTTTAAAACTTTTGCACTTAGCTTTATAGCCTCGTCCCAGCTCACACGCACGAATTCCTCTTTGCCGCGAAGCTCTGGTTTTGGGTTGTTTGGATTGGCTAAAAAGCTCTTTCTAACAAATGGATATTTTACTCTGCTTTCATTTTGGACGTAGTCAATGACTGCGTTATTTAGCTCGTTTGGATAAGCATCGCCCTCAAATGGCACGGTCTCAACCACGCGCCCTGCGATAGTTTTTACATAAAATGCGCCAAATTTATTTGCGCTTAGTCCACTTTTCTTGTCAAATAACGCTTGCTCTGCGCTTCCAAGCTCGTTTGCTTGAAGGCTAACCGCGCCTAATGCACTTAATCTTAAAAAGTCTCGTCTTTTCATTTTCTCTCCGATTTTGGTTAAATTTATTGTTTTTGGTTGGTTTTAGAAATTATAAATTTAGGGTTTTGTATCATTTCATCGTTTAAAGGCCTTGTAATGTAATACGCAAACTTGCGTCTAAATTGCGCTATTTTAGCCAAAAATTTTTAAAGGATGGGCAGATGATTGGATTTTATGTAAATGTAAAGTTAAAAGCTGGATGTGAAGCGAAATTTGAAGAAATTTTAAAAGAGATCGTGCCAGCTTCAAGAAAAGATAAAGGCTGCATAAGCTACGAGTGTGGCATGGTTGTGGGCGGTAAAAGCGAGTACTGCTTTATGGAGATTTGGGAAGATCTTGCGAGCCAAAAAGAGCATATGAAAAGCGCTCATATGGTGAAAAACGCAGCCGCGCTGGAGGCTTGCAAAGAGAGCCAAGAGGTAAAAATAGTAAATTTTGTGAGCGTAAAGGAATAATATTTGCTTTAAAAAGGGCAAAATACACAAAAAATGAGCGAAGAAAAAATGCTTGAGATGATAAATGCGACTGCTGATATTATATTTATGGCCGTACTTAGGGGGCGAGTAAGCTTTGAAGCTTGCAAAAAAGATAGGGAATTTATCGACTCTTTAAGAGAAGAGCTACTTGGCAAAAATCCAAATAAATTTAAAATCGCCCAAAACTCATACCAAATGATCGCCATTTTTGAAAAATACCGCAATAAAAAATAATCCACTTAAAATTTAAATCCATTTGCCGATATAGTGTTAAAGGATTTGACATGATAAACGCACTAAATGGATTTAACCAAAGCTTTAGCTATCAAGACGCTTTTAGTAAGCGCCAAGCCACAAACACGAATTTAAACAAAGTAGAAATTCCCGCTGAAACTGCGGACATCAAGCATCTACCGCTCTCTGGCTACTCATCAAATGATAAAATTTCTATCTGGGGCAAGATAAATGGCCTTGATAGCGGGACGAGCAAAGATGAAATCTCTAGTCTTAAAAATTTCATTGATAGCACGAAGCTTTGGCGACCAAACTACATCATCACTAGCGAGAAAAATGGCTTTAGCGTAGATGAATTCATCAAAAATCACAAAATGAGCATCAACAACAAAATAATCAATAATGCTTTTGGTGCTCTTTATCTAAGCCGCGAGGCTACAAATTTGCTAGACTCTGATCTAAGTATCGATGAGTTTAAAGATAAATGGCTGGAATTTACCGCCGAAAGGATACTTGGCGAGCATGCAAATGTAAAAATTTCTTTTAAAGACGGGGCTTTACATTACGAACAAAGCTCGGATAAAAAACGTATAGAATTCTTAGGTCAGCCTATGTTGCATCGTGTGAGCTACGCTGATAAAAATAGTAAAGATGAGTTTTTAAAATTTCTAAAAACAAGTTATCAAAAAGGCGAGAGCATCGCTGATGTGCTTCAAAATATCGCTATTACGCCAGTTAGAGAAAATGGCGATGAAGAGATGGGAGAAGAGAAATTTAAGCCTATGCAAGTTACCAAAAAAAGCGTGACTTATACCAACAAAGATATAAAACGTGAGTTTTTTGAGGAATTTATCAGGCGCGAGGTCGAAAATGGTGCAAACTTTGATGATCTGGTGCAAAAGCTAAACAAGCTAAAGCCAAAGGATATACTGGCTTAGCTTTGGCTTAGGGTTTAAATTTTAAGGCTGGCTTAGTTCGTAAATTTTATACTCAGGATTAAATTTCTGGAGGCTATTAGCTCTCTAAATTTCTGCTTATGTTTAAATTTAAAAAGCTAGCTTGACCTCTCAAATTTCTACTTAGTCTTAAATTTTAAAAAGCCAGCTGCCCTCAAAATTTTACTTCGGATTATTTATGCTTATCACCATATTTTTATCATCAAGATATAGCTTAGCTGCCTCTTTGATGTCCTCATTTGTGATGGCTTTTACCGCACTTATGTACTCATCAGCCGTATAAAGTGGCGTGTTAAAAATTTTATTTGAGATGATGAGCTTTTGCCAAAACTCAGGCTTTTCATAATCTTTTTTTATAGAAATTTCACTCTGTGCTTTAAAATCCTCCAAATGCTTTGGCAAAATCGCGCCACTACGCTTGATACTAGCTATTATCTCCTTTATCTCAGCGATGATCTTGTCCGTGTTTGCAGGATCGCAAGTAAAGCTAATTAGCATATCTAAATGCTCAAAAGGATAGCGTGAGAGCTTGGCATTTAGGCTAAAGCCGTATGTTTGGCCCTTATCTTCTCTGATCTTTTCTCGAAGCGCCGTTTTTAAAATTTCACTTAATGCCCTTAGTTTAATCGCTCCTTCAAAGCTATATTTAGCGTCAGAATTTATGATATTTATGCCAACATCGCTTCTTTTTGTGCTTTGATACTCCCTTTTAAAGGTGTGCTGACCATTGATACTTCGCACGCCATCGTCTTTAAACTCTTCAGCCTCGCCAAGCTTTGGCAGAGTGGCGATATACTTTTTAACAAGCGGAAAAAGCCTCTCTTCGTCGGTGTCGCCGATGATTACAAAAGTATATGAGGCTACATTTGTAAATTTATTTTTGATGATCTCTTTTAGCTCATTTAGTTTTAGCGCATCGATCTGAGCCATCTCAAGCGGCGCGACACGTTTATTGTTTTCATAAAAAAACTTGCTAAATTCGGTGCTAAATTTATATTCAGGTAAATTTTGCTCTTTAGCTAGTTCATCTTTTGCTCTTTGCTTTATCCTCTCAAGCACGTGTGAGTCGGCTCTTGGAGCGTTAAATTCTAAATTTATAATAGCTAGCAGCGAGCTAAGATCGCTTGTGCTTGATGAGCCATAAAATCCTTGTGTAAGACCCTCGATATTCTTTTCATAGCTTACGATCTTTCCATTTAGTGTCTTTGAGAGCTCATAGTTATTAAATTTGCCAACGCCGCTTTCATTTGTGAGCGCTACTGCAAAGCTACCAAGCTTTGGATCAGCCAAATTTGATGTGCCTCCTTTGCTGACGGCTGCAAACAAAACGCTATCTTTTTTAGTAGCTAGTGGCTTAAAGATAACTTGCGAGCCATTTTGCATTTTGTAGGTATAAATTCCATTTTTTTCATCAAAGCTTCTTGAGCTTATCTCTTTTGGCTCTAAATTTTCATTGCCTAGGCTCTTATCGTTGTTATTAGCAGATAGGCTTGTGTTATAAGCAGGTGCCTTGGCAAAAAGCTTTAAAAACTCATCTTTGCTAAGCTTATAACCATCTTTGCTAAAAATTCTTACACGCTCATCAGAAATGGCCAAAATTTGCCTAAATCTAGCATTCACGTCAGCTAGCGTAATCTCGTTTAATAGCTTTAAACTGAGCTCTTTGTCGTCTTCATCGCTTAACACAAAGCCACCATTTTCTATCATATTTAAAATTTGTCCTGCGTAAGCACTTGATTTTTTAGTCTTTGAGCGTTTAAATTTTGCATCTACATTTGCCACAAACGCCTTTTTTACATCTTCAAAATCATCTTTATTAAAGCCAAACTCTTTAATGCCTTTTATAACGCCAAGCATATCTTTAAGGCTTGCGTTAAAATCACCTCCAAGTACATTTGTTTCAAAACTATAAATTTTCTGCTTTGCTTGAAGTGTTTGAGCTATAAAATCAGTGCTTAAATTTGATGAATTATTTGCATTTTTTTGCTCATAAAGCATATTTATCAGGCTTGCGATAAGTGCGTCTTCTAGATTTCTCTTTGCATCAGCCTCATTTAAAACCGGACTAAATTTATCAAAATAGCTAAGTCTAACTAGCTCCATCCCAGTTTCATTTGAGTCGTAGTTAAAAATATTTAAACCACTTTTAAAGCTGATATTTTTTTCTGGATGAATGTAAGAATTTGTATTTTTTGCTTGGCTAAAGCTTTTTTCAATTAAGCTTTTTATCTCATTTTTATCAAAGTCGCCAACAGCAATAAAGCTCATAAATCTTGGCTGATAAAGCCTCTCGTAAAATTCTTGCATGTGCTTAGCATCTACGCTTTTGATGATGTTCATGTCGCCTATTGGTACTCTTTTTAGATAGATACTGCCCTCAAAAATATCCTTTGTTTGAGCCAAATAAAGCCTATATCCTGGCGTATTTCTCTGACGCTCCTCTTCCATTATGACGCCACGCTCTTTATCAAGCTCCTTAGGATCGATTTTAACGCCATCTATCCAATTCGAAAAGACCTTAAACGTATCTTGTAAATTTTTCTCATTTACATTAATCGTTAAGACATAGCTCGTCTGATCGTAGCTCGTCTGCGCGTTTAGATCGGCTCCAAATTTCACACCAAGGCTCTCAAGCTGTTTAATGAGCTCATTTTTGCTAAAGTCGCGGCTGCCATTAAATGCCATGTGCTCCAAAAAGTGAGCAAGACCTTGCTCGCCATCTTTTTCATCAGTTGAACCAGAATTTATAACAAGATAAAAAATAGCTGTTTTTTGTGGAAATTTATTCTCTTTGATATAGTATTTTAGCCCATTTTTTAGCTCTCCATTTAACATATCTTTATCGTTTTGAAGCGCAAAAAGACCCATTACTAGACAAAAAAGCAACAAAATTTTTCTCATTATTTTCCTTTTAAATTTTAATCGATAGACAAAGCAGAATTTAGCATAAGCCTGCAAAATTGCAGGCTAGAAGATTATTTTAGATCGTATTTTTTAAGTAAAGCTTCGTAGCTTCCGTCTTTTTTCATATCATCTAAAATTTGATTTATTTTTTCTATTAACGCACTCTCTTTATTTTTATCAAATGCTATTGAAAAGCCTTCGCTACCATCAACTTCTTTGAAAAATGCTTCAAGTTCTGGATTTTTCTTGATAAAGCCATATCCAATAGAGCTATCAAGGATGACTGCGTCAAATTTGCCAACTTTTAATCCCATGATGAGTGGCACAGTATCTTCTGAAGGCACTACTTTTACACCATTTATAGCATTTGCTGCTAGCTCTTGGACGGTGCCTTGTTGCACGCCAACTCTTTTGCCAGCTAGCTCTTCTTTAGCTTTTAGTGCATCATTATCTTTTTTCTTTAGATAAAGATTTTCAGTTAGATAGTATGGCTTTGTAAAATCGATTGATTTTAATCTATCTGAAGTCGCACTCATCGCACTTATAATGCCATTTATTTTGCCAGCTTTAAGCGCTGGGATAAGGCCGTCAAAACTCATATTTATGATCTTATATGAAAAACCTGCACGCTTTGAAATTTCATCAATTAGCTCGATATCAAAGCCTGTTATTTTGTTATTTTCATCGATATATTCAAATGGCGGATAGTTTGCCGCTGTGCCAAATTTTAGCTCATTTGCACAAAGAGCAACAAAAGCTGTGAGTAAAAGAGCAAAGATCTTTTTCATAATAGTGTCCTTTAAGGTGATTTAGTGGCTTAATTATCAGTATTTCTCTATTAAAAATTGTTTAAATCCGTAATAAAAGAAAAATGCTATAAATAATCGTATAGCAAAGTAGCATATAAATTTTTATAAATAAGTTCTATCCCTTAATTATCTTAAGGGATAGAATAATAGGAGCTCTAAGAGTAAGTCAAAGATTAAAATTTACTTTTTCTAACTTCGTTTACTATTGCCTTAGCCATGTCGTCAACATCAGATGTTACTTCATTTGCTTTATTGACAATTACTACATTTTCTTTTGTAAGTGTGTCTATTTGAGCAACTGATTGATTTATCATATTAATTCCTTCACTTTGCTCTTTTATAGACTCACTCATTTCATTGATTGATTGAGCTAGTACGTTTGTATTTGCTTCGATCTCTGTTAGAGATTTTTGAGTTCTCTCTGCTAGTTTTCTAACCTCATCTGCAACAACTGCAAAGCCTCTACCATGCTCTCCTGCGCGTGCTGCTTCTATTGCGGCATTAAGAGCTAGTAAATTTGTTTGATCAGCTATATCTCTAATAATAGTTATGATATTTTTGATCTCGTCACTTTGTCTAATAACATCAGATGTTTTTTGAGATATTGCATTCATTGAGCTTGACATTTGCTCTACTGCAGCAGCAGACTCCTGAAGTGAGCTTGCTTGTACATTTGCGCCTTGAGTTAGTTCTTTCATTGACTGACTTAAAGACTCAGCCTTTTCTTCTAGCACATGAGCTTGATCTAAATTTGCCCTTAACATTTTGGCTATCTCTTCACCAAGAGCGTTTATACCAACCGCCATTTTGCCATCATCTTCAAGCCTTTTAGTAAAGTCTTGTTTTTTAAAGCTTTCTAATAGATTCAACACATCATCGCCATTTTCCGCAATAGCATGTTTAAGAGCGATTTGTAAGTCTTTGAAAGTTTGTTTTAGCTGGCTAAGTGCAGGATTTGAAGTATCTGCGTTAAGCTGAGCTACGTAGTTACCTTTGCCAATTTGATTTACAAAAGTATTTGCTTCTTTAATGAAATTATTTTGCTCAGATAAATTTGCCTCGATTTGTTTGATATTCTCATTTATCAGTGCACTCATCTGTCCGATCTCGTCGCTACCACTACGATCCAAAAATTCAGCCTTATTAGATTTATAATTTAAGAAGTCAAAAAATCTAACTAAGCCATTTTTAGTCTGATCTATGCCAGAGATCAGGTTTTTACCTATTAATGTAGATACTAGCAACATAAGCAAAATACAAATCGCAATCACAATAGAACTTATAATAAGTTCGGTATTTGCGTCACCCTTAATACGTCTTGCATCTTTTTGCATATTATCAAGTAGTTTAAGTTCAAGCTCTCTCAATGCATCTATTGAAATGCTTATCTTTGAAAACCAACTCGCTGCGTCATAAGATACATCTTCGGTAGCAACTACATTTTTAATAATATTCATCGCATCTATAAAATCTGCCTTTTTTCTAGCGATAGCGTCAAATTCATCGCTAAATTCTTTTGGGTTGTAATCGTCAAAATCCTGCATAAATTTATTTATAACGCTATTTAGTGCAACTACTTTATTGTAGTCCTCTTTGCTTATGCTCTTTTTAGTAAAAACCCCATTTAAAGTAGCACGCAAAATACCAAAAGACTCTTTTATCTCACCAACAATAATGATGCGCTTTAGATCATCTACCAAGCTAGGCTCGAGCTTATCGCTATATCCATTTATAGCAATAACCTCTTTTCTTAAAATTTTTGTTATACGGCTAATTAGATCATTGCCACTTTTTTGATCTACATTTGAGCGGATACTATTTATCTCTGAAGCTATTTCATTTTTCTCTTCAAGCTTATCAAGCATAGCGTCTACTTTTTTACGCTGCTCTAATAAATTTTTATTATCTCCTCCTGCTAACACACCTGAGCTAAATCCGCGTTCTTTTTGCATCTCATGGATAAAATTATTTTGATTTATTATTGTATCCACGATTTTCTCACTAAACTCTGCTTTTGAGCGAGTTTTTAAGATACCATTTAGCATGTACGCACTCATGATACCAAGGCCAATAAGACTGACGATAACTATCGCCATAATCTTAGATTTAATACCTAGATTATTCATTTTCTCTCCTTTTAGTTTTTTAAATATCTGCTTCAAAAAATAAAGCCATACGACTTTAATACTTAAAATTTAACAACCAAAAAATGCTTTTGGTTATTTTTATAAAAAATATTGATTAA
>NZ_CABPTY010000001.1:200836-433532 GCF_902460415.1 Campylobacter concisus | reverse complement strand
CTAAATTTATCAACCAAAGCCACTTGATAGACTTTACCAACTTGCATCGCTTTAAAACACACAGGACGAAATAACACAGTGGTGATATCCTTTACGTCAAGTTTTACAAATATAATTGCAAAATAAAAAATTTATAAAGCTATAGGCTTTAATATAAATTTAAGCTTTTGTGAGTAGTAGATTTATTTTAAATTTTAAGTTCAAAAGCAGGAGAAAGTTCCCCTGCTTTTAATGTTATTTAGAAATTTTTGGCTCAGCAAAAGCTGTAAGCTTTAACGCCTCGTCGCCTTTATATTTCTCGATATTTACAAGAGCTGTGTGGCTGATATTGCCATTTGCTAGCTTGCTTGTTGGGATATCTATGGTTAGCACGTTTGCAGAGCCGTTTTTGCAAATTCCACTATCAAAGCCGTCATACCAAGCGCCCTCAGCTAGTTTTACAACGCCCTCTTTGATATTTTTAGTGACATGAGCACCTGCTAGCACCTCGCCACGTGCGTTAAACACACGCACCAAATCACCACTTTGTACACCAAGCTCTTTTGCGTCTTTTTCGTTGATCCAGATAGGCTCGCGGTTTGCGATCGCATAGTTGTCACGAAGTGAAGTTTGGCTTAGCTGTGAATGCAAGCGGTCAGTTGGGTGAGCGCTTATCATGTGGAATTTAGCTGGCTTATCTTTCATGCCTAGCCACTCAATCGGCTCAAACCACATTGGGTGCGCCTTGCAGTCGTCATAGCCCATTTTCTCGATAGTATCTGAGTAAATTTCGATAAGACCGCTAGGCGTTCCAAGAGCATTTAGCACAGGATCTTCTCTAAATTCGCCAAATCTCACCCAGCTATCGCTATCTTGAGATGAGGCAAATGTAACTGGCTTATTCTCGTTCCAAAACTCTTCAAATGGCTTCATATCAGTAGTTAGCTCTGGCACAGCCTTGACCTGAGCGTAGGCTGCGTCATAGTACTCTTTGATCCAGTCAAACTCATCCTTGCCGTTATCTGTGTAGGCAATTACCAAATTCTTAGCATAAGCCTTACAAAGATCGATGAAAATTTGATAATCGTCTCTTGCTTCGTGGTATTTTTCAACGACTTGCTTCATTGGCACGATGTTCATATTTGAGTAGTCACCGGTCATGGTGATATCGTTTCTCTCATACTCTGTAGTGACTGGAAATACTATATCAGCCATTTTTGCTGTCGGTGTCCAGTATGATTCATGTACGACAACCGTTCTTGGCTTTCTCCACGCTTTTAAATTTGTATTTGTATCTTGGTGGTGTACAAGTGGGTTGCCGCCGACCCAGTAGATAAAGTCAATGTCTGGATAGGTGATCTTTTTGCCGTCGTGGTCGATCACTTTACCAGGATGTAGCAACGCATCTGCAATCCTTGCGACCGGGAACGCATAGTTGGTTGCTTTTTGTAGCCAACTTTGGCCTGTGCCTGCTGCTGCAGCTGCCTTTGCGACGAAGCGACCTCGTTTATCAAACTCGCCTGTGTCTGTGCCGATAAACTCACCTTTTTCGTTAAATTTACCCACACTTGCGCTATTTATGCCGCCGATGACTGCACCCTTGCAAGTCGGAGCGCCACCGTTTGAGTAGTGATAGCTAAGGCCAAATCCCCCACCAGGAAGGCCGATCTGTCCTAGCATCGCCGCCAAAGTCACCATCGCCCAGTGTGGTTGCTCGCCGTGGTGAGCGCGCTGCATGCCCCAGCCGCTCATTATCATAGTGCGGTTTGCGATAAATGTATCAGCTAGCTCTTTTAAAGTATCTTTATCGATGCCACAAATTTTGCTCGCCCACTCTAAATTTTTAGGAGTATTGTCTGTCTTACCAAGTAGATATGGGAGAAATTTATCAAAGCCTGTTGTGTAGGTTTCAACGAAATTTTTATCATACTTGCCGCTTTCATATAGGTAGTGCATCATACCAAGCATCATCGCTGTGTCGGTGTTTGGCACAGGAGCTATCCACTGAGCGTTATCAAAGTATTGCGCTGTGTCACTCTTGATAGGATCGATGATAATCACTTTGATATCTTTTTTATTTTTGAGCTCTTCAAAGTATTTAAAGCCCTGCTCGTCGGTGCTAGTCCAAGCTATGCGAAGTGTCGCAAGTGGGTTTGCACCCCAGATGACTACGACTTTTGAGTTCTCAAGTACGACTGGCCAGCTGGTTTGCTGCTCATAGACCTCGATACTACCCACGACGTGAGGCATGATAATTTGGCTAGCACCTGTTGAGTAATCTCCTAGTGAGCCAACAAAGCCGCCACTAAGGTTCATAAATCTATGAAGTAAAATTCTTGAGTTATGCACGTTACCGCTTGATTTCCAGCCATAGCTACCTGCAAATACACTTTGTAAGCCTTTTTGCGCTCTTGTTTTTTTCAGCTCTCTTGCAACTAGCTTGATCGCCTCTTCGTAAGGCACCTCAACCCACTCATCCTTGCCGCGAAGCTCTGGCTTTGGACTATCTGGATTTTCAAGGTAGCTCTTTCTTACTGCTGGGCGCTTGATACGACTTTTGTAGATCATATCTGGTGTATAGTGCTGAAGCGGATTGTAAATTTCACTTGTTTTTTGGATAGGCTCTGACTTTACTGCAACGCCGTTTTTGGTTGTCACTTTTAGCATACCCCAGTGAGCGGCTGTGATGACCTCGCCATCTCTTAAAACACTCTTTTTTACACCATCAGCAAATAAATTTGAAGCTGTTACACTTGAAAGCAAAGGTGTCGCTGCAATTGCTGTAGCACCTTTTTTTAGAAATTCTCGTCTGTTCTCGTTCATCTTATCTCCCTTTCATTTTTAAGTTTTCTTTTGAATAAGCTAAACTTTAATATTTGTTTTTACTCGCCGCTACAAAAGTTTTGCTTATTTACCTAGGTTTACGTCAGATGAGTGTTTTTGAAGGTATTCAACAACCAACCACTCGTCTTTTTTCTCTATTGCGGTTCTGCCGATCATTGATTTTAGAAGTGACGGCCATTGGTTAGCGTTGAAATGTGTGGTTTGAGGCAACGCATGGCAAACACCACAACTCTCCTTATACATCTTGTCAGCTTTTGCAAACATCGCGTTTACGTCAGTGCTAAAACCATCTTTTTGAACAAAAACTGTTGTTTCTACCTCGTTCCATTTGCCATTTTTGCCCTCTTTTGTGACTTTAATATCAAAAGGTGCAGTTTTTGCAAATGCTACTGAGATGATCCTCGCGCCATCAGCAAAATAAACTACGTTGCTAACGGCTGGGTTTTGATAGCCTTTTACTTTGATCTGAGCTCTGTCACCGCTTGTTTGTAAAATTTCAACTGCGTTGGTTGGTAGCAGTCTGCCTATACTTTTTGTTGAGCTAGCATCACCGTAAACATCTTTTACAACATCTGTGTAGTTTACACTAGCACCAAATGCCGCACAAGCCACGATGGTTGATAGAATGATTTCTTTCATATTTCTCCCTTCAAAATGAAATTGTTCAAATTTTAGGAGCTTTTTAATTAATTACAAATTAAAATTAAAAATATAATTTAAGAATAATGCAGAAAATTTTATTTAAAAATAAGTAAAAATACGCCAGACACGATAAGACAGATGGCTAAAATTTCTTTTAAATTTAGCCTCTCGCCAAGAAAGATGACAGCCAAAATAATAGCAAGCACAACGCTAAATTTATCAACCAAAGCCACTTGATAAACATTGCCTGCCTGCATAGCTTTAAAATACATGAGCCAAGATAGCCCAGTAGCTATGCCACTAAGTATGAGAAAGAGCCAGTTTTTTGGACTTAGAGAGCTTACTGGCTGCCATTTTTTAGCCACGCTTAGAAGCAAAACGAGCATAAAAACGACAACGATCGTTCTTATAAATGTTGCAAAATCGCTGTCGATGTCCTTTACACCAAGCTTTGCAAAGATCGCTGTAAGTGCAGCAAAAACAGCTGAAAGAGCTGCGTAAATAAACCACTCTGGCATTTTTATTTAAAATTTAAAAGGGCAAGTCGCCTCACCCATTTAATTTTAGCCCTCATAATCGCTTAGCATATCAACTGTTGGCACAAAATATAAGGCACCAGTTACTGGCGTACTAAAGTCAAGCAGCCTATCTGAGTTGCCCTTTGGCTCGCCGATAAACATCTTTTTAAGCATAAGTTCAACCGTTGAAAATGTACTCGCATAAGCGATGAAATAAGTGCCAGTTTTGCTGCCTTCAGTAAATGGCATATTGCCACGTACGACCTTTTTATCATCTCCTACGTTTGCAGCAGCTGAGTGTGAATTTGTAGGTTTTACATCCTCGCTCATCTCGATGTCAAGCTCTTTTGAGCGACCTATTACCTTTTCTTGCTCGCTTACGCTTGTAGCGTTCCACTCTTTCATATTGTGGAAATATTTTTGTACAAAAACGTAGCTACCGCCTTTAAATTTAGCGTCCTCATCGCCAACTTTAGCAAAGAAATCTCTATCCTCACCCTCAGGGTTTTCAGTACCATCAACAAAGCCAATTATCGCCCTGCCATCATGATACTTAAAGCCTTGCGTCTCGTCTGTAAGCTCTGCAAATTTAAAAAGCACAGCCTTTATTGCTTGAGCCATATCGAAGCAATCAGGTGCATTTAAAGCGCGGATGTGGATATGAATATCGCCCTTTGTACTAACAGCCTCGTGCTTATCGCCTTTTATAGCTTTAAAATTTACAAGCTCTTTTGGCAATTCTTTTGAAATTTCAAGCTTTTTCCAAGCATCATGACCCACGCCAAGGACGCAGTTTACATTTTCCCCAGCACCAAATCTAATCTTGGCAGTTTTATTTAAATTTACAACCAAGGCGCAAAGCTCGGCAAACCCCTCTTTACAAGCCTTTTTATCAGCTGTTAAAACCCATGTTTGAAAGACTGTGTTGTTGCCTGGTGTCTGCGTGACTTCTTGTGAATTTACACTCATTTTTTCTCCTTTTTAAAATTTTATGCAATATTTTCTAAATTTAGTTGTGAGCTGATCTGCTCATCATTATCGTCAAAAATAAACTCAACTTTGTTTGC
Source organism: Campylobacter concisus (assembly GCF_902460415.1). Taxonomy (GTDB): domain Bacteria; phylum Campylobacterota; class Campylobacteria; order Campylobacterales; family Campylobacteraceae; genus Campylobacter_A; species Campylobacter_A concisus_Y. Next base: position 428,482 of record NZ_CABPTY010000001.1, on the reverse strand, counting down.
CCCAAAGCTTTTAGCTATCGCTTCAAGCGTATCGCGAGCTGATTTATGAATTTTACTTTGAAGCTGTGAGATAAGGCGAACGCTCATCTTTTTGACTTCGTTTCTAGCCTCTTCGATTAGTCTATTTTTGTCTTCTTCTGTAAAAGTACTACCAAAAAAGCCATTTAGAGAGTCAGGCAGTAAAAATGGTATAAATTTACCGTTTTTCTCATCGTAAAATTTCATGTCAGCGATTGAGAATTTATAATTGCAAGGAGGCATCTTGATCTTGTAGCTAGAGTTTGCGATCTGCATAATCTCGAGTTTTGGACTGGTTAGATCGTAGATAAAATTTATCTCAAACTCAAATATCATCGAAAGTTTCTTCTCACTTATTAGCCATCTTAGATACTCTTTGCCAAAATTTCCAAACGCATGGTCAGTTTTTGTGACGATCTCTTTGCTATATACTTGAAAAACTGAAAGCTCGCCGATACTTTTAAGCTGCGAAATTTCAGTGCTGACTGAGAGATTTTCACTATCATCTTTTGCTTTTTTTAACGCCTTATTTGACCTATAAAATGCAAATGCCAAAACAGCTAATAAGATAGCTAATATCAAATTTGCATATTCGCTCATTTTTTCTCCTTTAAAGCTTGCTATTTTAGCTTAAATTTGTAAAGCAAAAGGAATTTTAGCTTGTTTTTTGCTATCTTGAAATCCACAAAATAGCAAAAATTTTTAAAACAATTGAGAAAATGAAAAGCCACTTTTTTCGAGCACTTCTTTGATCTTTTCTTGATGCTCAAGACCCTTTGTCTCAAGTGTAATCGTAATACTTGCATCACCATAATCAAGCCTTGTTGAGAAGCGATCGTAGTCGATTTTTACAATGTTTGCATTTGCTGATTTTAAGCTATCTGTTAGGCTCATGAGCGCTCCTGGCTTATCCACAAGTGTGATTTGCAAGGTCATCTTGCGGTGAGACTTGATAAGACCCTTTTCGATGATGATAGAAAGTACCTGAACATCGATATTTCCACCACTTAGCACCACGCCTATCTTTGCGCCTTTTTTAAATTTGATTTTATCATGCATAAGTGCTGCCACGCCAGCTGCGCCAGCTCCTTCTACAACGATCTTTTGCGTCTCTAGTAAAAACAAAATCGCAGTCGCGATCTCCTCATCATCGACCTGCACAAACTCATCAACACACTCAATAATATTTGCCAGCGTGATCTCGCTCGCATCACGCACAGCGATGCCATCTGCTATGGTGCGGACTGATTTTGAGTTTATGCTCTTTTTAGCACCATAGCTATTAAACATCGCTGGAGCGCCTTTTGCACCGACACAGATTACTTTTGTCTTTGGATTGACCTGCTTTATGCAGCTTGCCACACCGCTAGCTAGCCCACCGCCGCCAACTGGGACGATGACTATATCAAGATCGCTTATCTCATCAAGCATCTCAAGCCCAACAGTGCCCTGCCCCGCCATGACGTACTCGTCGTTAAATGGATGAACAAAGGTCATACCCTTATCTTTAGCGTAATTAATCGCAAAAGCGTACGCTTCGTCAAAATTATCACCTTTTAAAATAACCTCTGCACCAAGGTCTTTCGTACCAGCAACCTTTAGAAGCGGGGTTGATTCTGGCATGATGATACAAGCGTGTACGCCAAATTCTTTTGCACTTATCGCTACGCCTTGAGCGTGATTGCCAGCACTTGCAGCGACAACGCCACGTTTTCTCTCCTCATCACTTAGGCTAGCTATTTTATTATATGCACCTCTTATCTTATATGCGCCGGTTCGTTGTAAATTTTCCTCTTTTAGATAGATGCTTGCTCCCAAATTTTTACTAAGTTTTGCACTCAGAGCAAATGGAGTTTTATTTACAAAATGACCGATCGTGATCTTTGCTTGGATGATTTTATTTAGTGAAACCATTTTTTTATTTTTCCTTTTTTAAATTATTCTTTTGCCCTTAGTAGCACGCCACATTCAATATGATGAGTGTTTGCAAACTGATCAAAAATGGCAAATTTTATCACTTTATGGCTTTTACAAAGCTCTTTTAAATTTTCTTTTAGAGTCTCTGGATTGCACGAGATATAGATGATATTCTTAAAATTTTTGATGAAATTTACGACACTTTCGCTTAGTCCTGCACGGGGTGGATCGACAAGGACGTGAGAGAAGTTAAAATCGCTTAAATTTATATCCTTTAGTCTATTAAATTCCCTAACGCCAGCAAATGCGCTCATAAGCTCATCAGCATCCATTCGTAAAAATTTGATATTTTTAGCTTTGTTTAGTTCGCAGTTTTTAAGGGCATTTGCGATCGAGCTCTTTGAAATTTCAGTGGCAAGTACATTGTTAAATTTAAACGAAAGCGGAATAGTAAAATTTCCATGTCCGCAGTAGAGCTCAAGAAGGTCAGCACCGCCTTGCACACACTCTTTTGCCCAAGCTATCATCTTTTCATTTACGGCTCTATTTGGCTGGATAAAGGCATTTTCAGATAGGCTAAATTTATAAATTTGACCTCCAATATTTAGCTCATCTATCAAATTTAGCTCGCCACTTAGCAGCTTTTGTCCGCGAGATCTAGCAAGTATGGTAATATTAAGCTTATTGGCTAAATTTTTAATCTCTGCTTCAAACTCACTATCAAGCTTTTTGTGATAAAGCAACGTGACTAAAGTACCGCTTTTACAAGAGATAAATTCCACTCCAAAAAGCTTTGTGCGTAAATTTTCATCACTTTGTAAATTTTCAAGTAACCTTGGCATGAGAGTAGAAATTTGCTCGCAAACCTTAGGGCACTCATCTATAAAAATTCTCTTGCCCTTCTCACTTGCATGCATGGTATAGCTAAGCTTGCTACCTTCGTGCCAGATACCAAACTCAGCTCTCGTGCGGTAGTGTTTTGGATTGGAGCTAAACACATCAAATTTGCCATCATAAAACTCTGAAAAATTTTGTTTTACAAGATCGGTTTTAAATAAAATTTGCTCATCATAAGGGGTAAAAAGAGTGCAAGAGCCACACTCTTTTAGATAATTGCAGTCCAAATTTACGCTTCCACCTTTTTACCGACAAATCTAACTAATGCCCAAATCGCTAAAAATCCGCATGGAAGTGCTAGCCAAACACTAAGACCAAATGCAACCGGTAAGTAACCAACTAGCACACAAACCGCACAAACACTAAGTGCATAGACCATTTGAGTCGATACGTGATCGATATGGTTACATCCTGCGCCCATTGATGAGAGGATCGTAGTATCCGAGATCGGCGAGCAGTGATCGCCAAAGATCGCGCCTGTAAGCACGCCTGAGATATTTACGATCATATATGCATGCATCGCATCACCCTCTAGTCCGTAGTTTTTACCGACAGCGTAAGCTAGTGGGATAGCTAGAGGCATTAAAATTCCCATCGTACCATAGCTCGTTCCAGTTGAGAAGCTAATAAACGAACCAAGGATAAAAACAGCAACTGGTAATATAAATTTAGGTGTTGAAGAGCTTAATAGATAAACCAAATATCTTGATGTGCCAAGCTCTTTGATAACAGCACTAAGACTCCACGCAAGAAGCAAAATCACAACCGTAATTATCATAGTCTTCCAGCCCTTTACCCATGTACTGATAGCCTCTTTTACGTCAAAAATTTTACGCCAAACACCCATTGTTATAGCTACGATACTAGCAAGTAGTGCTGCTTGAAATAGCGATGTAGCCGAGTCTGCTGCGCCAAAAGTATCTTTAAAAGTAGAAAATGAAAGTGGATTAGCAAGTGCATTTTTAAGAGCATCGCCCTCAAGTGCAGCAAGACCACTAAAGTAAAAACTAGTAAATGCACCAATGACCAGCACAAGAAGTGGTACAACAGCATTTGCAGCGCTTAATTTCACGCCCTCTTTTGGCTCAAGTGTTTTATCTTCAAGATCTTGGATTTGAGTTTTACCTGAGTGAAGCTCGCCTCTTCTAGCACGTCTTTCAGCTAATAGCATTGGGCCATATTCGCGCTGCATCAAGGCGGTGCAAACTATGAAAAATAGTATAAAAAGGTTATAAAATCTATATGGAATTGTCTCGATAAATATAGAATAAGCATTAACGCCAGTCTCTCCAACTAACTCATAGCCCTTTTCGATGAGTGAAACCTCAAGCCCAACCCATGTCGAGATGATAGCAATACCAGCGATCGGTGCTGCAGTAGCATCTATAATAAAAGCTAGCTTTTCGCGACTTATTTTAAATTTATCACTTATTGGTCTCATGATAGGGCCAACGATTAAGGCATTTGCGTAGTCATCGAAAAATACAAAAATACCCATGAGCCATGTTGAAATTTGAGCTGAAATGCCGCTTTTTGCCTTTTTACTAAGCCAAAGAGCAACCGCCTTTGTACCACCCATTTTTGTGATGAGTGCGACCACACCACCGATACAAAGCACTTGAAGTAAAATTCCTGAGTCAGTCTTATCAGCCATTGATTCAACGACCCTTGAAACGATACCTGTAAAGCCTTTTACGATACCCATAAAGATGTTTTCATTGATGATATTTATGAGAAACGTTCCGCTAAAAACACCTATAAATAGCGACAATATAACGTCTTTTGTGATAAAAGCGAGTGCTATTGCCACAACAGGTGGTATAAGCGTAAATACGCCATAAATTTCAGCGTTTCTCTTTGCCACTTCTGGATCGACACCAAAAAGCGCAACGCTAAAAAAAAGTAATAATAAAATTTGTCTCACAAGAACTCCTTAAAATTTTTCTATCGCAAGTCCAGCCCAAGTCTGCGTATTTGCCATGACTTCGACTCTGTTTATATTGACACTTCCAGGCATATTTAGACAATTTACCAAAATAGTCGCGATATCCTCAGATGTGATGAAATTTGTATTTTCATAAAGACTATCTGCCTTCGCCTTATCTCCCCTAAACCTAACCTCACTAAATTCAGTCTTACAAAGTCCAGGCTCAATGTTTGTCACCCTGATATTTGTACCAACTAGATCGTTTCTTAAATTTAGGCTAAACTGCTTCACAAAGGCCTTTGTAGCACCATAAACGTTACTTCCAGGATATGGCCATGAGCCAGCAGTAGAACCCAGGTTAAATATATAGCCCTTTTCCTGTTTGTAAAGTAGTGGTAAAACCGCCTTTGTCGAGTAGATAAGACCCTTGACATTGGTGTCTATCATCGCCTCAAAGTCCTCTACTTTCGCATCTATTGTCTTTTCAAGTCCAAGCGCCATACCAGCGTTATTTACAAGCACTTCGATGTCCTTAAATTTATCAGGCAGGCTCTCTACCGCCTTAAAAACAGCTTCTTTATCGCGTATGTCAGCTACAATGATATGCGTATCGCCAAGCTCGCTTGCAAGCTTCTTTAGCCTATCTTCGCGCCTTGCAAGAGCGACTATCTTGTAGCCCTCTTTTGAGAGTCTTCTGGCGATCGCCTCGCCAAATCCAGATGTTGCACCAGTTACAAAAGCTGTCTTTTTCATGGTTTTTCCTAATTGAAATTTGGCTTTAAACCCAAATTTTCTAAAAATTTGATCGTCTTTTCATTTTGTTCTTTCATGGCATAGTCAAGCGCATTAAATCCAGCGTCATCAGTGGCATTAATATCAGCACCATTATCCATCAAAAGCTTTAAAATTTCTGGCGTTGCATGAGCTGCTGCATGCATAAAAACGCTTCTATTTGTATGCTCTAGACCGCATGTATCTTCAATTTGCGTCATACCCAAATTTATCATATTCATCTTGGCATTTTCGTCTATGTAGCTCTCGTTTGCATTGGCGCCATTTTTTAGCAAAAGCTCGCAAAGTGGCTTATCATTAAACTGCACAGCATAAAAAAGCACACTTTTTCCAAAGAAATTTTTGTGATTTACGTCGGCTTTATTTGCAAGTAAAATTTTTACATTTTCTATATTTTTTAAAGCAAAAAATAGCGGTGTCTCATCGCCCAAATTTACATCGGCCCCACGTCTTATTATCTCTTTTATCATATCGCTACTTTTTTCGTTTAAAAGTGCGATATTAAGCAAATTTGTAAGCTCAGCGGTACTAAAATTTTTCGAGTAGAGTAAATTTGCTAGCTCATCGGAATTTATCCTTTGTGCCATCATATTTTGCTCAGGTGTTAAAATTTTAGCTTTATTTACACTTTTACCGACACCAAAAGTCAAAAACTCATTTACCACGCTAGTTGCGTAGTAAGCGGCACTTGGCGTATCAAGTCCAAGGCTTTCATAAAATTTCACAAGCGGAGTTTGAGCGTTTTTGTAAGCTTCTGTAAATTTTTTATATTTTAAAAAATTAAATAAGCTCTCGTTTGCCCAGTATCTAAGATACTCCATTCTAGCATCTTTTTCGCTCTCAGCAACCTCTGGCTTTGCAAGCTCTTTTTGATAAAACTCGGGAGCAAATGACGCTTTTAGCAAAAGCCATCTAAGCTTGTTTAAATTTTCTTTATAAACTCTATCACCAACGCAGCTTTGAGACTCACTTCTAATAGCCACACTCGCCTCAAAAAGCTCTTTCACCTCTTTTAAGTTTAAAAGCGAACCATCACAGTAAAATAGCCCCTCATTCGCATAAGCAAGATCGTTTGGAGTAGTTTTAAAGCTCTCTTTTTTTGCAAGATCACTGCATTCTAAAGCGTGTAAATTTATAAAAAAACAAACGCTAAAAAAGAGAAAAAAAACTACTTTTTTCATCAACGCTCCTTAAAATTTCGCGATATTGTAACAAATTTATATACTAAACTCGCTTATTTCATTAAAATTTAGATATTTATAAATTTCATCTTTATTTAAGCTAAGACTATCTTTTACTATCTTTTTATATTCATCTACGCTTGGTAAACGTCCAAGTAGTGCACAAACGGCGGCTAGTTCGGCACTTCCTAGATAGACCCTTGCGCCCATTCCCATTCTGTTATCAAAATTTCTAGTTGAAGTAGAAAATACCACTGCATTGTCATTTACTCTTGCTTGATTACCCATACAAAGCGAGCAGCCTGGCACCTCTGTCCTTGCGTTTAATCTTTTAAAAATTTCATAAACGCCTTCATCTTCAAGTGTGCTTTTATCCATCTTTGTCGGCGGCGCGATCCAAAGCCTAGTTGTAAGCTTGCTCTCATGCTCCAAAATTCTAGCAAGCGCCCTGTAATGGCCGATATTTGTCATACAGCTTCCCACAAAAACTTCATCGATTTTATGCACTCTTTTGTTATCAGCTAAAATTTCACTTAGTGTTGCCACATCGTCCGGGTCATTTGGACACGCCAAAATCGGCTCATCTATCTGCGATAAATCGATCTCCAAAATTTCAGCGTATTTTGCATCTTTATCGGCTCTTAAAAGAGTTGGATTTTCAAGCCATTTTTGCATTTTTTCTTTTCGTCTAAGCAGAGTCTCACGGCTTTCGTAACCAGCTTTTATCATTGCATCTATTAGCGCAATGTTTGAGCGAACATACTCCACAACGCTAGCCTCGCTTAAATTTACCACGCAAGCTGCGGCCGAGCGTTCAGCAGAAGCGTCACTTAGTTCAAACGCCTGCTCTACTTTTAGACTCTCAAGCCCTTCTATCTCTAAAATTTTACCCGCAAAAACGTTCTTTTTATTTTTCTTCTCAACGCTTAAAAGCCCTTTTTTAATGGCAAAATACGGTATCGCATTTACAAGATCCCTAAGCGTCACGCCCTCTTTTAGCTCGCCTTTAAATTTGATCAAAACCGACTCTGGCATATTTAGTGGCATCATTCCAAGTACCGCTGCAAACGCTACTAGACCACTTCCAGCTGGAAAACTAATGCCAATAGGAAATCTCGTGTGACTATCGCCGCCAGTGCCCACCGTATCAGGTAGTACCATGCGGTTTAGCCACGAGTGGATGACGCCATCACCTGGCTTTAGACTCACGCCGCCACGTAAATTTATAAATTTTGGCAAGCTCTTATGCATCACAAGATCACTTGGCTTTGGATAAGCGGCCGTGTGGCAAAAGCTTTGCAGAACAAAATCCGCCCCAAAACTAAGGCTAGCAAGCTCTTTTATCTCATCTCTAGTCATCGGCCCTGTTGTATCTTGCGAGCCAACAGTTAAAATTTCTGGCTCCACATAAGCCACAGCTCTAACACCAGCTACGCCGCAAGCCTTGCCGACCATCTTTTGAGCCAGCGTATAGCCACCGCTCTGCTCCTTTGGCTGGTCTGGCTTTATAAAAATTTGCTCCTCGCCTAACCCAAGTGCTTCTCTAGCCTTTTTGGTCACTTGGCGTCCTATCATAAGCGGTATCCTACCACCTGCTCTTATCTCATCACTTAGAGTATTTGGGTTTAGTTTGAAATTTGCCACGAGTTTTTTCTCGCCGCCAATAAGCTTATAAATTTCGCCTTTAAATGGATAAATTTCTATCTCATCGCCCATCTCAAGCTCATTTACATTTGCAACTATCGGCAACGCACCGCTGTCTTCTGCTGTGTTAAAAAATATCGGAGCTATGGTCGTGCCAATCACGATGCCGCCCGTTTTTTTGTTTGGCACACCCTCTATCTCATCGCCCAAATGCCACTGGATCGAGTTTATACCACTCTTTCTGCTGCTGCCAGTGCCAACTACGTCGCCAACATACGCCACTTTTTTACCACGAGCTTTAAGTTCTTTTAAAATTTCTAGAGCCTCAGGCATCTTTTTTACAAGCATTGCTTTTGCATGAAGTGGTATATCAGCCCTTGTATATGCCTCGCTCGCTGGACTTAGGTCATCAGTATTTGTCTCACCTGGTACCTTAAAAACGACAGCGTTTATACAGGCTTCAATTGGCTTTTTATGCGTAAACCACTCTGCATTTGCCCAAGAAACAAGCACCTCTTTTGCAAATTTATTGTTGCTACTTAGTTTTACCATCTCGTCAAAATATTCATGCACCAGGATAATATTTTTTAGCTCATTTGCGGCAGTGCTTGCGATAGTTTCGTCGCTATTTTTTAGAGCTCGCACCAAAATTTCTACATTGTATCCGCCAAGCATCTTGCCTAAAATTTTAATGGCACGCATAGCGTCAAGACCGCCAACAGCAAGTCCATCTATCACTTCACCAAGAAAGTTTGCCTTTATCTTTGCAGCATCATCAACGCCAGGATTGATGCGAGTTTCAAGCAAACTTATAAGAAATTTTAGCTCGCTTTGCGCCTTTTCATCGCCACTAGACTTGCTGGCAAACTTTATTAGCTCGCAAACTTCACTTGTTTGCTTGGCATTTAGCGCAAGCGGTGGCACGCCCTCTTTTTCTCGCTCGCTCACGTGTTTTTTGTAGTCGGTAAAAAAGCTCATAAAATTCCTTTGTGGTTTTTTGCTCGTTATTTTTGGTCTAAAAATCGCTAGTTTTGCTTGCATTTTATCAAAAAGCAAAACAAACTAAAGTAAAATTTGCCCAAAATTTCAAATTTCAAGGAGCAAATGTGTCAAAAGCTTACCTAAAATCGCCTATCGGAATTTTGGAGATCATCGCTAGCGAAAATGGAATTTGTGAGATAAATTTTGTAGATAAATTTGAAAAAATAGCGGTAAAAGATGAAAATTTAAAGCTTTGCTTGAATGAGCTAGAGGCTTATTTTAATGGCAAGCTTAAAAAATTTAGCGTAAGGCTTGATATAAAAACGACATCATTTAGAGCTAAAATTTATGAAAATTTACAAAAAATACCATACGGCCAAACGACTACGTACTCGGCTCTTGCGCTTGCTGCTGGCAATAAAAAAGCTTGCCGTGCAGCAGGATCAGCCAATGCTAAAAATCCAGTGCCTATCATCGTCCCTTGCCACAGAGTGCTAGCTAGTAGCGGACTTGGCGGATACTCCGGCGGAGATGGTCTGCCAACTAAAATTTGGCTTTTAGAGCATGAAGCAAAGCATAAATAGCTAAAATTTACAGCAAATTTTAAGAGCACATCACGGCTCTAAATTTAGCAGCGAGCTTTGTAAGATCTAAATTTTTATGAAAATATCTTACAAAGTTTTAAAATTTATTTTTTATTCAAGAGTAAACAAGCTAGCCTAAATTTTTACTTCGTAATATATTTATGAAAATTTCCTAGCCCTAAGCAAGGCTAAATGGGGCTAGGATTTGGATTATTTTTTAGTTACAAGAGCGTTTTTTAGAACATCATCGATCGTATCTACAGCGATGATCTTAATATCAGCTTTTACCTCAGCTGGGATGTCGACAAGATCGCGGTCGTAGTTTTTGCGAGGTATCAGAGCTGTTTTGATGCCAGCTTTGTGAGCGGCGATGAGCTTCTCTTTTAGACCACCGATCGGCAGAACTCTACCCGTTAGTGTAATCTCACCAGTCATTGCGATGTCGTGTTTGACCTTCGTGTCGGTTAGTATCGATGCAATAGCAGTTGCCATCGTGATGCCAGCGCTTGGACCATCTTTTGGCACCGCACCCTCTGGCACGTGCAAGTGAAGGTCGTAGCGTCTATAAACGTCGCTGGCTTCGAGCTTGCGCTTATCATCATCTAGTTTTGGCACGATAGCCATCGGCACTTTTAGTTTTTTGTTATCGATCAGTACTTTTACCACGCTAAATGCGATATGAGCGCTCTCTTTCATCACATCGCCTAGCTGACCGGTGATCTGCATATTGCCTTTGCCTTGGATCCTGATAGCTTCGATCCTTAGCACGTCACCACCAACGCTCGTCCACGCGAGGCCATTTACTAGTCCGATCTGGTCTTTTTTATCCGCTGGCTCGATCTCATAGACCTTTTTCTCTAAAAACTCTTTTAAATTTTTAGCCGTGATGCTGATCTTGCCCTCATTCTTTTTGGTGAGGATATTTTTGGCGACTTTTCTTAGTATGTCAGCGATCCTGCGGCGTAAATTTCGCACACCACTCTCTCTTGTGTAGTCACTGATAATTAGCTCAAGTGCTTCTTTGCTGATACTTACATCGCTTGGTTTTAGTCCGTGTTTTTTAAGCTCTTGAGGCAAAAGATATTTTTTAGCGATCTCAAATTTCTCTTGTGGGGTATATGAGCTAAGCTCGATAAACTCCATTCTGTCTCGAAGTGCGGCTGGTATCATACTCACGTCATTTGCTGTGGCGATGAAGATGATCTTGCTAAGATCGATGTTGAAATTTAGGTAGTAATCTCTAAATTTATTATTTTGCTCTGGGTCTAAAATTTCAAGTAAAACAGCGGTCGGATCGCCTCTGTAGCTTCTGCCAACCTTGTCGATCTCATCTAACACAACTACTGGATTCATCTGCTTGGCTTCTATGAGCCCTTGCACGATGCGGCCCGGCATAGCGCCTATATAGGTGCGGCGGTGGCCTCTTAGTTCGTTTACATCCTCAAGTCCGCCAAGTGCGATCCTGACTAGCTCACGCTTTAGCGCCTTTGCGATCGAGTTTGCAAGGCTTGTTTTGCCCACGCCTGGAGGGCCTGCAAAGCATAAAATGGCGCCATTATTTACCTTCTCACCAACTCCTCTAAGCTCCAAAAGCTCACGCAATGCAAAATACTCCTCTATGCGCTCTTTTGGCTTCTCTAAGCTGTAGTGATCGGCATTTAGGTGCTTGCTCACTTCGGTGATAGATGACTTTTTCTTAGCTACATTTTCAAATGGAATTTCAAGTACCCAGTCAAGGTAGCTTTGCAAGGTGTTTGCGTCGGCTGAGTCTGGGTGCATGCGAGAGAGCTTATCTATTTGTTTTTTGATCTCTTTATAGGCGTCCTCAGCCATAAATTTCTTCTTCGCATCAAGCTTTTTATTATACTCTTCAAGCTCCTCTTCTCGGCTCGTGTCCGCTCCAAGCTCAGCTTGAATTTGCTTTAGCTGCTCTTTTAAAAAGTACTCTTTGTTTGTCTTGTCGATCTTTGAATGGACCTTATTTTTTATCTCTTTTTGAAGCTTGTTTGCCTCGATCTCTTCGATAACGTAGTCGATGAGCTTTAGTAGGCGCTGCTCTAAATTTTCTTCGACAAAAAAGCTATAAGCGATCTGTTTTTTTAGACGAAGTGCGCTTGAGACTAGGTCGCAAACTCTGATCGCTTCGGCACTCTCTTCGATCGTTTTTAAAAGATCAGGCGGGAAAAAGTGGCTAAACTGCGAAAGCTCTCTTACTTTTTCTCTTAAAACAACGATTAGCGCGTCAGTTTTGACCTGTGATGGGCGCTTGACGTGGAGCATATCGACGATACCACGGAGCGGATTTATGCCTGATTGTTTTAAAATTCTACCCTTGTCGATGCCCTGAAATAGCACTTTTACGCGTCCGTCAGGCAGTGGCACACGGCGCATTATCGTGCCGATAACGCCTGCGTCATATATGCCGTCAAAGTCTCTAGCGCCGTCTTGCTGTGGCTTTGTAGGCACGACAAGGATCGGCGTTTCTCCTTGTATGGCAAGTTCAAGCGCTTTTAAATTTTCTTCGTCGCTTAAAAAAAGCGGTGTTATCATAAATGGATATAAAAATAGCTCGTCCTCAACGATGATAGGGATCTCAGTTGGGAAGCCTTTATTTTCGTTTATTTGCAAAATTTCTCCTATTCAAACAGTTTTCTATACCATGCTACATCAGGTTTGATAAGATCTGAGTTTCTAAACGGCGACTCTTCTAGCTTTTGCTCGTAAATTTTGGCCGAAACATCACGACCAGTCCTATTGTAAAGATCAGCTATTTGCATATCTAGGAAGTAAAGCGCGAGTTTGAATTTAATAAGCATAGTCTCAATAAGTGGCTTATATTCAGTATTTGGATACATATAAAGAAATTTCTCGATCTCTGTTACGCTATCTTCCATAAGCTTTTGGTTGCGGTTTGGCTGAGTAAATGAGTCAAAATTTGCTTTTATCTTTAGATACTGAGCAAACTCTGTTTTTGGGCCGTTGTCGCCGTATCTTTTGATATATTCATCAAGATAGTGATTTGCCATCAGATACTCTTCATCATTTGCATGAGCTTGAGCAAGAATTAATAAAATTTGCTCTAAAAGTGGGCTTGCCACATGTTCGCTTGCCATTGAAACATAGTGTTTATCGGCCGCTTCAAGATCACCATCTTTTATATCAGCGATAACCTGAGCATACCACTCATCAGGAGTTAGATTGTAAAGTTCGGTATATTTTTCAGCACAACCACTAAAAAGCCCCAAAAGAGCTACAACTGCTAGAATTTTAGAAAATCTTTTCATGCTTTTCCTTAAAAAGTTTAAATCCTCGTATTCTACATTTTTTGCTATTATTTTTGTATAAATTTTTTAAAACTATGATAAAATACGGCAACTTTACAAAATAGGAGTTAGTATGATTTTTAGTGTTAAAAGCCCTATTTTAGGCTTTGAGCATATTAAGACGATGGAGTTAATTGAACTTGATAAATTTTTTGTTAAGCTAGCAAGCAAAGATGATGAGACATCTTTTACAATGATAAATCCTTTTGCATTAAGAAGCTACGAATTCGATATTCCAAGCTATTATGAAGATCTTATGGAGATTAAAGAAAGCTCTCAACTCAGAATTTATAACATTATCGTTGTTGCACTCCCGCTTGAAAAATCAACTGTAAATTTTATAGCTCCTATCGTTTGCAATATGGACAACATGACCTTATCTCAAGTCGTTTTAGACATTGCCAAATATCCTCAGTACGGGCAAGCTGAAATGATAGAAAATTTTATACAAAAATAGTAGCTAAAAGCTTTTAAAAATCTAAGGAGAGATTTTTTATTGTTATTTAGAGGATTTGTTGTGAAAATAGCATACTTACTCTGTTTTATTGTCACATTTGGTTTTTGTGCACCCAGAGCTTGTACGACAGCAGAAGCAGCATCTATTGGTTGTAGTGGAGCAAATTATTCTTGCTTTATAGACGCTGAAGAGTACCAAGACAACTCTTCTAAAAATATCCCACATTGCATAAGAAAATCTAATAGAACCTGGACGATAGACACAAATAGCTTTTCTTCAGGCTTAGCACAAGATCACTATCATATTTACGTTGAGCAATTTTCTCCATGGAATCAACGATCATTAATAGGCATGTGGGATGATCACTCTAAAGGCTTAAGACAAAGATCAATAAATGGCAATCTAAATACCAGAGTAAATGGCGATATAGCTACCATTGGTGCTACTATTATGATCCCGCAATACACTGGATATAATTTTGTTCCAGATCCATCTAATGTAACAAAAACATCATCTACCGCCGATAGAATATTTTTAAATGATGGTGGCTTTACGTCTAGTAATTACACGCTTTGCCAAAAAACATATATTTATAATCCTAGCAAGTATCCTTATTGTAAAAATTCATCCTCTTCCACGTTTGATTTTAGTGAGAAAAATACCTTTATACAAAATAATTTAAAAGGTAAAAATGTGGTCTATGCCAGACTTTACTGGGGTGGCTCTCTTTATCAAAACTGGGCCATTAAAACAAATTTATATACAAATGCTCTAAATTACATAAAAGGATATAGCAGGATTGATTTTAAAGCTCCTGGCAAGAATGTAATTACAATAGATGCTGATCCAAAAGATGTCTTTTGGTTTGGCTCATTTAGTGAGTATAAACCAAAATCAATGACTCTTGAATCATATAATCAAAACGAGTCTAATAGCTACTATGTAAAGGCTGGAATAAACTACCAATATGTAGCAAGCGCTGATGTAACAGATATAGTTAGAGACTCTCTTGGTACTAGTGAGTCAGATAGGACATTTTATGCTGGCAATATCAGATCAACTACGATTCCCTTTAGTGATGAATTTATAGACCCAAATGATGGCATATATAAGGTAAACAACTCTACTAATAGAAAACTAAAAAAAACATACGGCACGCTACTATTCTCACCAGTTCAAGGGCAAAATGGTTACTGGATACAATCCATCGCACCACAATTTGCGGCTTGGAGTTTGGTCATCATTTATGACTTTGATGATAAAACTGCCGCAGCAAACAATATAGAGCCAAAGCTTGTTAGTATATTTGATGGACTAGAAAGACTTGCGGCGGACTGGATGAAGTCAAGCGATCCATTTGGTACTGTAAAGAGCTCAACCATAGATGTAAAATTTGAAAATATCTACACACCAAAAGCAGGAAATATAGATGCTTCGCTTACAATGTTTTCATTTGGTGGCAAGCCAGAAACAAAAGGTGAAGATATCAAGATAAAAAATGGTGGTAGCTATCAGAGTATTACCAGCGGATATAACGCGCAAGGCGATCAGTTTAATTCAACTATGACAAAATTTGGACAACTTATAAATCCAGGTAAAAAATTTCACTCTCAAGCAGACTTAGATATATTTGATATATCGGACAAAATGTCATATGCTCAAAAAGAAGCGGATATAAAATTTACAGTTACAACAATTAAAAGCTCAGGCGGTGCCAATGTTGTAAGCGCTGACCGTATAAATTTAGCTCTAGTTGGCTTTTCTTCTCGTATATACAAACCAGATGTTTGCTATATGGAATATATTTATGCAAAAAAACCTAGCGATAGTACTTTTACAAAGGTGCAAGAAAATACACCAACCGTAGTGCCAGCAAATACTATTTTAAAAACTTTCGTTGAAGCTACAAACAATACTAATGAAGCTGCCCAAGACTTTGCTCTAAAAGCTACAATAGATCCGAGTCAAATTTATAATCCAAACTCAACTTACATTTACGCAGATAAAGCATCACAAGGGCCTAGTGATCTGCTTACTATGTCAGGACAGGTACACTATAACGACAACACAGGCTTGCAGCAACTAAGCGGAAATGACTTAACTTTTTATTTAGGACAAGGTGCGGCTGCAAATAAGGGTGGAGAAATGCTAATTCATCAAGGTAACTACGCTTATGCCATATATGAAACTACCCTTAAGTCTAAATTTGAGCCAAATAGTTACAAAGCCACAGTTGCAAATGCTGATATAAATTTACAGCCCTATGACACATATATAAGAAGATGTAGCAATCAAAATTACAACATTACTTTAGGCGTTAGTGCCAGTCCAAATAATTTCGTCGCAAGCAATAGACAAGACGATGGCTCGGCAACTTTTAAAGCTAAATTTAAAAATAGACTTCTAACTAAAATCGTTTCTACGCCATTTAATGTCTATATCACTAACTATGATACAGATGGCAACAAAAAAGTACCAGATGCTCCAGTAGATGTAAAAGTAGAGTTGGTCGAGTCTTGCAGTGCTCCAACAAATTTATATGAACAAGATATAACATTTAATGGCGTAACTGATATTTTGTTATCAGGCATTAGTATTGATAGAGCCTATAAAAGCGTAAAATTTAGAATTTCTCATCTTGATCCAGTGACAAATACTACAAAGGTTGAATGCGAAAAATTAGATGATTTTGCTATAAGACCAAGTCACTTTAGGCTATGGGATACTGACAAGAATACGATCAATAATAACAATGTTTTAATAGGCGGCAAAGCTTATAATAACATTGCTCTTGCGGCTATGAAACCTCTTGATAGTGGCTTAGCAAATGGTTATATAAATAATATAAGTGGCTCAAATGGAGAGATAAAACTTGTACCAGCATATAGTGCGACTTGCGATCCTAACATTATAGAGAGCGAGAACAAACTAAGCGTAGATTTTAACGATCCAAATAAAGCATTGGGTAAAATTTTCCGTCACACATCAAGTGGACCTGTTGGCTTTTCTTACTCAGATATAGGTGATACATATTTTTATGTATTAGACAAAGACTATACAATAACTGATCAACATACACCATCAAGAGCTGATGATTGTGTAAAAAACTCAATTAGCAACGATCCATCACAAGATACTGCTCAAGAAGGAAGGATCGGATGCAATATAAAGCTAGAAGGTAATAGAGATTATTTATTTAGACCAAAAGATATACAAATAAGCAAGCTAAAGATAACAAAAGATAACGATATAACATACCTTGATAATGAAGGCATACAAAAAGCAAAGCTTGACTTTGAAGTAACTGCTAGGCTGTTTAACGATGATCCTGCAAAACTTTATAATGAAGATTGCTATGCAAAAAATATGAACTTTGATATAAAGCTAGACAGAGTTCCTTTAAATTTTACAGATAACGATGGCAATGCCGGCACATTAGCAAAAGCAAATGAAGAAATTTTATTTTTTGAAATTCCTGGCTCAAATACTAGAAAAGCAATAGATCCAAGTGCTACAAAATCAACATTTTATGTAGAGAAAAACACTTTTGTAAATGGCGTAGGCAAAGGTGAAGTATATTTTAATTTTGAAAGAAAAGTAAATCATGCCAAAAATCCTTTTACTATTTCAAGTAATGATTTTAGTTTTAGTGGCATGTCAGATAGTACCGATACAGTAAAAAAATATGAAAAACCAACAACAGAAACAACAGCAAAATTTTACTTTGGTAGGGTTTATGCACCATTTTATGAAGGGCTTTATAGCGGTTTTTATGCCAAAATTTATTATGGTGCCTACTGCGATGGATGCAATAAAAATATCTATATGAAAGATAATGGCAAACTGTGGCAAGACTTTCCAGCTGCACCATTTTGGGCCACCAATCCAAAACACAATGCAGGAGTACTTAACTATCATGACTTTAGCTTTACAAACACTTACAGCGGTACTGTTTTAAGAAATGATGTAAGTAGCATAAGCAATGGCGAGCAAATAATTTTTATAAGAAACCCTTCAGCGGTTACTGATGTGGCTAAAATGAGAGCACCTAGCTGGCTTCTTTATAGTGAATTTGATGAGAAACCTGAAACAAATAATTTCAATCTAAATTTTCTAGTACCAAATGGCGAATGGGCTGGTAAAGTCCTAAAGAGCAATAATATAGAAGATAAGACAAGCGGTGCAGTTGGAGGTTTTATAGGAGTAAAATCTAATAGTGATAGTAACCTAGATATAAGCGATAAGACAAACAGGAGAATAGAGTGGTAAAAAGAGGTGGCTTTTCATTGATAGAGCTTATCTTGTCAGTGCTTGTAGTAGCCATAGTAAGTGCAAGCTTGCCACTAGCAGTAAGAACTACTTCAAATTTAAGCGAGCAGTCCTTAATGCAAGAAGGACTAATGAATGCTAAAACTTATATGTCATTAATATTAAAAGCACCATTTAGTGATCAAGTCTTAATAGCCGGTAAAAATACCATGCCATCATCTATAACGACTCAAGAGGCTATAATTTTTCCTCTTATTATCTGCGACCAAGGGGCAAATCCAGATTTTTATGAAAAAAGCGGTGTAAAAGGTGAAGGACATAGGATACTTGCATATCCGGTGCAAAATTCATCTGCATGTGCCACAAGGCCTAGTGATTCAAAGCTTCCAGAATCAATCAAAAGCGTAAATTTTAAAGTAAAATCTATCAAAAATTTCAATACTCAAAAATCTATCTCACCAACTGCTAGCACTACTAAACGCGACTTTATCATAGATACAGAGACGACTCCAACCATAACAAATGGAGCTGATAAATTTGTAGTTAGCACTCCTTTAAACGATAACGACGTTTTACAAATAAAGCTAGATACGACTATGAAAACTACAAAAGAGAGCAAAAGCGTACTTTATGGATATGCCTTTAACATAGGTGAAAGCAGCACTTTAAGTGTAAAAGAATGGAAATGAAAAAAACAAAAAAAGCTTTTACATTAATTGAGTTAATAATAGTCATCACCGTGCTTGGTGTCATCTCACTTATGAGCTTTAATACGCTTATGAATTTATATCAAAACTATTTTCAAAGCAAAGTAATAAACGAACTAGAAACACAAAGCGAAATCGCTCTAGAGCAAATTTCAATGCTGCTTAGCCACAGAATCAAACAAAGCGTTATCGCTAGAAAAAAAAATGGAGATTACCTAGCTCTAAATGATAGTGGTGTAAATTTAAGTAGCGACTTTGAAATTTTAGAATTTATCCCAGCTGCTTACGAGTTATTTGATGGTATCAACGAATATAAAGGAGATGATACTAACGGAGATCCCATCTTCGAAGAAGGTATATATAGCGGATATGTAGATCTTGCAAATAGTTCTATTGCAAATGGACTAAAAAGCCCTGGAAGTAAATTTAATGACGCTTTTAGGAACGGTGTAATGGACTTGACCTGCGAAAATGATAGCGATGAAGAAGATGTAAATAGCGGCTATAGGTGTATAAACGCCGATAATGAAAATGGTGGTTTAATAGCGATATTTTCTAGCATACTTTATAGAGTTGGTAGCAGCTTTGGCTATCAAGAAAATTTAGACCAAAGGCACTTAGATATCGCAAAAGTTGGCATACAATCAATCGATACGCTTAAAATTTCAAGTGATTTTAAAAATAAAAAAATTTCAGAACAGTATAAGCTAGCTTACACAGCCATTGCCATAGCGCCAGCTGAGCAAAGTGCCGAGGATGTACAAAACGGCTCTTTTGACCTTAAAATTTACTACAACTATAGGCCATGGCTAAATGAAAGCTTTAAAAAATTTAGCTCAACATCTACAAAGGATATCAAAGCCGAAAGTGCAACACTAACTAAACATGTAACAAGATTTGTCTTTACAGAAAAAAATGGAGTCATCGCGCTAAAACTTTGCCTTAAAGCAGAAAAATCAGAAATAACCATTTGCAAGTCAAAGGCGGTTTATTAATGAGAAAAGGATTTACATTAATAGCGGCGATATTTTTTCTAGTTGTAGCAGCTTCTATCAGTACTCTTGCCCTTTCGATAGCTAGCACATCAGCTAGACAAAGCAGTGAAATTTATCTAAGAGAGCAAGCACAACTCGTTGCTCAAGCAGCCGCAGAGTATGCGATGTTTGAAATTTTTAGAACCGATTTCTCAAATAAATGCCTAGATAAAGTAAATGGAGAATTTAACGATATGTTCGACTTTAAAGTAAAAATAACTTACTTTGGAGATATCGGTATATGCACTCCACCGTCCATCATGCCAGGAACAAACGGAGTCGCAAGTACTGGCAACATGGTCTTTGATGTTTTTGTAACATCAAAAGATAAAAAAACGCCAAATCCTATAAATTTTCACAAACGAACTCTTCAGAAACTTTAAAATTTTATAAAGATTTTAGTTTAATTTGTTTTTAGTTTTAGCGTGTTATAATCATCTTACTTTCTATAAAGGAGATTACGATGAACATAAGCATTGTAGGAAAACAATTTGAGCTAACAGAGCCAATCAAAAACTATATCCAAGACGCTTTTGATACGCTTGGTAAATACAATCTCGACATCATCTCAGCAAGATGTGTTGTAGCAGCCGATGAAAAACAAGGCAAAAAAGGTTTTAATGCAGAATTTTCTCTAAATATGGCCCATAAAGATACGATAGTCGTTCGCCAAAAAGATAAAGATCTTTACGCTGCGATCGATCTTGCCATCGAGAAAGCATCAAAAGTTTTAAGAAGAGAGCATGATAAGAAATTTACTGTTAAAGGCAAGGCTGACGACAAAGAATTTCGCTCAAGAATAGGCGAAGAAAAGATCGAAGGTGTCGAGGAGATCGTGCCTATGGAGCTTGAAATTTATAAACCACTTGAAGTCGAAGAAGCACTTGAGAAACTAAAATCAAGTGATAAACAATTTTACGTATTTAACGACGTTGACGCCAAAATGCGTGTGATCTACAAAAGAACAGACGGAACTTTCGGTCTTTACTAAAATTAGGGGCAGCTTTGCCCCTAAAATTTATTCTAATTCACTATAAAATTTCTTTCTGAGATCCAAGAAACCTTGTTGCAAAAACTACTACGCCAGCAAATGGCTTTAAATTTTCAAAAATAGAATAGATATCCTTGTGTGAAATAGACGTATATACAAGGTGGGCTTTCGTGCGAGCCTCTTTTTAGAAGATCTTGGCGAACTAAACTAGATCACAGGCAAGGCAAAGAATTACATGCCATAAAAAATGTGTGATTTTCTTAAAAATAATTGCAAACATCAAGATGTAGAATTTTATTTTATGGACTGGAAAAGCGTATGGAAATACGACAAATAGCGCAACAGAGCAAACGAGCTAAAAATGCTTGATAGTACTAGAAATTTTTAAAGATAAAAGAGAAACAGTTCTCTTTTTGATTTTTAAAATATCAAATAGCTAAAACAAATACTATCTATTTCTCTAAATTTTCACTAGTTTTTGGTCTAAAGGCCTTATTTATCTTTCTTATCCAAATGATTAGCGAGATAAACAAGATAAAGTAAAATACATAGCTAGCTACCGGCCAACTAGTATCTGTACCACTTTCTTTTAGTGAGATGACATTTCTAAACTCTTGAAGCATAGAAATTCTATATCCATAATATTTTACAGTTACGTTTTTATCGCTATTTGCAAAGCCTTGAGCTTTGGCTTGTACATCAGCTGAGTTAAATTTAAAATAAAACGGAAATCCCCATGCAGTATCTTCATTTCTATAGGCCATGACCTTATTTGAATTATTAGAATCTTTAGTGTAGATAAAATAAACATCTCTGGTAGGACCATCTGCCGGATTTTTAGCGTCGATGATGCCATCTTTGTCCATACGTTTGACATCGCCACCTGTGATTTGCACATTTGCATAGTGTGGAAATGAATAATCAACTACAAGAGCCAAAAAAGAGTGTAAGAGTACGATAAAAATAACGCAAATTCTTTTAAAAAATGTAATCATTTCTTTCCTTTTAAATTTGCGTTATTTTATGAAAAGATAGCTTAATAAAGGGGCAAAATACCCCTTTAGTTTTAAGCTTTTTTATTAAGCATAAATTTTAGAAGTTGTGCAAGGAAGCTAATTCCACCGATTATTAAAATCGTATCGCCAATCATTCTTACCCATCTTAAATTTTGCAAGTGTGATTGTTGTAAAAGCTCAGCGCTTCTTGCATACCACATACCATGCTCTAGACTTGCAAATGCTTGATAAATTCCTATTGGAAGTAGTGAAAGCACGATCATTAGCATAAGGCCTATATTTAAGCCCCAAAAGCCTACTTTCATAAGTTTTTCATCAAATTCTTGACCTTTGAATAGATAAGTAGCTACTAGCCAAACAAATCCAAGTGCCAAAAATCCATAAACACCAAATAGTGCAGCATGTCCGTGAACTGGAGTCGTATTTAGGCCTTGGATATAAAATAGTGAAATTGGAGGATTGATTAAAAATCCAAATACACCAGCACCTAGCATATTCCAGAAAGCAACTGCTATAAAGCAGTAAAGTGGCCATTTTAATGTCTTAGCCCAAGTTTGAGCAAACTGAAGTCTATAGTGCTCATAAGCTTCAGCGCCAAGCAATACAAGAGGAACTACCTCAAGTGCTGAGAAGCTAGCGCCAACTGCCATTATAGGTGTTGTAGTACCCGCAAAATATAAGTGGTGGAAAGTTCCTGGAATTCCGCCTACTAGGAAAAGTGATGCACTTGCAAGCGTTGAAAACGTAGCAAATCTCTTTGAAACAAGACCAAGACTAACAAACACAAAAGCAAGTGAAGCGGTAGCAAAGACTTCAAAAAAGCCTTCAACCCAAAGGTGTACAACCCACCAGCGCCAGTATTCCATCACTGGAAGTGGACTTCTTTGACCGTAAAATAATCCTGCTCCGTAAAATAATCCAACTGCAACAGCTGAAGCTGCAAAGATAGCAAGTAAATTTTTGTCACCTTTATTCTTAAATCCGCCGATAAATCCGCGAAGTAAAAGTAGCATCCAAATGACAAGACCAACAAATAAAATAATTTGCCAAACACGTCCAAGCTCGATATATTCGTATCCTTGGTGTCCAAACCAGAAGCTTAAATTTATAGGCATAATATTTGCGATCGCTAAATACTCACCAGCAAAACTGCCAACCACAAGGATTAGTAATGCGTAAAATAATAAATCTACGCCAAGCTTTTGGAATTTTGGATCTTTACCGCCATTTATAATAGGCGCTAGGAAAAGACCGCCTGCTAAAAATCCTGTCGCAATCCAGAAGATACTAGCCTGAATGTGCCATGTTCTAGCAAGTGAATAAGGAATATAAGCTGATAAATTTATACCGTAAAATTCTTGTCCTTCTACTGTATAGTGAGCTGTAAAACCGCCTATTAAAATTTGGAATGCAAAAAGAGCCAAAGTCACAAAAAGATATTTTTTAAGAGCTTTTTGAGATGGAGTTAGGCTTAATTTACTAAGTGGATCTTCGCTAATAGCTTCCAACTTTTCATCATCTTTTTTGCCATAAAAAGAGCTAAACCAAACAAGAAATCCAATACCAGCAATAAGTATTACAACGCTTGCGATTGACCAAAAGATATTTTCGCTTGTTGGTACATTATCGATTAGTGGCTCGTGTGGCCAGTTGTTTGTGTATGTAGCATCGCTATTAGGTCTATTTGCTGCAGTTGCCCATGCTGACCAGAAGAAAAAGTTATTAAGATCATCTCTATCAGAAGCATTTGGAAGAGTATTTTCTTTCATCGCATAAGCTTCTCTTAAAGATTTAAACTTAGGGTCATTTCCAAAAAGTGATGAATACTCTTGGCTTACTTGTTTCATAGCCTTTAATCTATCGCTGCTAAGTACGATCTTATCGTCTTTTACGCCATTTTCTCGGTACTCTTTTTTAAGTAGAACTTTTAGATTTGCCTTTTGCTCATCATTTAAGTCAGCATATTTTGAGTGATAAATTTCATCTGCTTTTAACTCTAAAAATATAACTAACTCTTTGTGAAGCCAGTCCGCACTCCAATCAGGTGCTTGATATGCGCCGTGTCCCCAAACAGAGCCAACTTGCATACCACCTATGCTTTGCCAGGCCTCTTGACCTTTATAGATGCTCTCTTTGTCGATCACGACATTGCCATTCTCATCTGTAAAATTTACAACTGGTGGCGAGCTTCTATAAACCTCAACGCCATAGTAGCCTAAAATACTAAAGCAAATTACTAGTACTGCAACAAGTGCTAGCCAATACTTTTTGTATTCACGCATTGATTCTCCTTTTTTTAAAAATTTTGAGGTGAAGTTTAGCTCATTTTAAAAAAGCAAATAATGACATATGTCAATAAAAGGAGAGAATTTATCCCATTAGTTTTATAAGAATTTACAATATATGCAAATTCTTCATAATGTATATGCAAAATTTACATAGAATTAATATAAATATTATTAACATACATGTTTATACTTCAAAAATAAAGGAAAAAATATGCAAACAAATTTTATGCATAAAGTAACCAAATTTAGCCTTGTTGCTTCACTATTTATGGCTCTTAGCCTAAACGCAGCTGAGTCTGCTAGAAGCATCACAGATATGAAAGGCGTAAAAGTAAGCGTGCCTGAGAAGGTTGAGAAGATCGCAGCACTGTGGAATGCAAACAACGAGATCATCCTAGCACTTGGCGGTATGGATAAGGTTGTAGCCACAACTGATCTGATCAAAAACAACAAGTGGTTTGAGCACGTCTATCCAAAACTTAAAAATTTACCAGCTGCACTAAATGGCAAAGACCTTCAGATCGAAGAGCTTGTTAAACTTGCACCTGACGTTATCATAGTGTATAACAAAAATTTTCAAGATGAACTTATCAAAAATGGCTTTAGCGCGGTAAATTTGATCTTTAGAGACTATCCGGATATGGAGAAAAGCATCTACGCAACGGCTGAAGTTATAGGCACTGATGACGCTAGAAAAAAAGCTGAAAAACTTGCTAATAAAATCCACGATAACTCTGAGTTTGTAACAGCAAGAACAAAAAGCATCCCTGACGCTAAACGTCCAAAAGTACTTCACTTGCTTGGTGGTGCAAATTTGCTAAAAGTTGATGGTACAAACACCATCCAAAACACTTGGATCAAGCTAGGTGGCGGTGTAAATGCTATCAATACTGAGGGTTCAATGATCGAAATTAGCGCTGAAGAGATCATCAATGCAAATCCTGATATCATCATCGTTGGCGGTAATGACACAGACGCACAGATCAAAAAGATAAAAGAGCACCCTGCATTCTCTGGCTCAAACGCTGTTAAAAACGGCAAAATTTACGGCAACCCAAAAGGTGTATTTAGCTGGGATAGATATGGCGCTGAAAACGTACTTCAAATTTTATGGGCAGCAAAAACTATCCAACCAGATCTATTTAAAGATGTCGATATGAAAGTAAAAACAAAAGAGTTTTATAAAGAGTTTTTAAATCACGATCTTAGTGACAAAGAGTATGGCTATATCTTAAAAGCTCTAAATCCAGACGGTAGCAGCAAGTAAGATTATGAAAAACGCAAATTTTTCATTAGTTGCTATATTTTTAGCCATACTGACGCTTATTTGCGCATTTGTCGCACTTGGCGTTGGTAGGTTTTATATACCTTTTAGCGATGTCTTTAGCGTGCTAGCTCACGGCTTTGGCTTTGGCGAGGGGGCAGCTAGCAACATCACAAATGTGATAGAAAATTTGCGCATACCTCGCATCATCGCAGCTATCTTAGTCGGTGCCGCTCTTAGCGTGAGCGGTGCTGCCTATCAAGGCGTCTTTAAAAACCAGCTAGTAAGCCCAGACCTTTTAGGTGTCTCAGCAGGTGCCTGCGTAGGAGCTGCCACCGCGATCATCTTTGATTTATCGCTATTTTGGGTGCAGGCTTTTGCATTTGGCTTTGGCCTAGCAGCCGTTGCTATCACGCTAGCCATACCAAAGATGATGGGGCGCACGAGCACACTTATGCTAGTTCTTTCTGGTATCATCGTAAGCGGCCTAATGGGCTCAATAATCGGCTTTTTAAAATATGTCGCTGATCCTGAAACAAAGCTACCTGACATCGTATATTGGCAACTTGGTAGCCTTGCAAAGCTTGATAGCGAAAATTTAAAGTACATAGCCCCAGTTATGATCATCTGCGCTATTTTACTAATCGCCATGAGCTGGCGCATAAATTTGCTCTCTCTTGGCGACGAGAGTGCAGCAAGACTTGGTGTAAATGTTGCTTTTGAACGCGCTATCGTCATCATATGCGCTACGCTTCTTACAGCATGCAGCGTCTGCATAAGCGGTATAGTCGCTTGGGTGGGACTTCTCATGCCTCACTTAGCGCGTATGCTAGTTGGCGCAAATAACATAAAAAGCATGCCTGCAAGTATATTTATGGGCGCGATATTTTTGCTTTTTGTTGATACCTTAGCACGCAGCATAAGCGTGAGCGAAGTGCCTCTTGGCGTACTTACCGGCTTTATCGGCACGGTATTTTTCGTCTGGGTCTTGTGGCGAAATAAAAAGGTTGCGTGATGCTTGAAGTTAAAAATTTAAACTTTAGTTACCCAAATGGAGCTGGTAAACTAGAAAATGTAAATTTAAAGATAGGCGCTGGGGAAATTTTAACCATACTTGGGCGAAACGGAGCTGGTAAATCAACCACCCTTGGACTGATAAGCGGCTCACTAAAACCAGTATCTGGAGAAATTTTTCTCGATGGTAAAAACGTAGAGAGTCTAAGTAATAAAGACCGAGCAAAGATAATGGCCTACGTCGCTCAAAGCGAGGTTACCGAGTACGACTACACTGGGCTTGAGTTTATAACAATGGGGCGTGCAGCACATCTTGGTATCTTTGCAAGACCTAGCAAAGAGGACGAAGAAATCGCTAAAATTTACACCAAAAAGCTTGAGATCGAGTATCTTGAAGAGCGCTTTATTACACAGATGAGTGGCGGTCAAAAGCAGATGTGTATGATCGCTCGTGCGATGGCTGCACAGCCAAAGATGATTATATTTGACGAGCCAACGAGCGCTCTAGACTTTGGCAACCAGTATAAATTCCTACGCACCGTCAAGTGGCTAAAAGAGCTTGGCTACTCGGTTGTGCTAACCACTCACAATCCTGACTTTGCTGTGCTTCTTGGCGGATATGTCGCACTTGTAAAAGGTGATGGAAATGTTGAGTTTGGCTCGGTTAGTGAGATTATTAAAAGTGAAAATTTAAGTAAACTTTATGGACTCGATCTAAATGTCAGCTACATCGACAAAGTGCAAAGAGAGTGTTGCCTAACATATCCGCTTTAAATTTATCTGCTTTCAAAAGGATAAATTCTTTTGAAAGCACCTTTTGTACTTTTTTGTTATTTCACGCATACTGCCTTTGGAGTAAAAATGAAAAAGTTAGTTTTGATTTTATTTTTTGCGTTGATAGCAAATGCGGCTGATAAATTTGATTGCTCTAAACGCTACTGCAAAGAGATGAAGAGTTGTGAAGAAGCATATCACTATCTAAGAAACTGTGGACGCAGTGGCTTTGACCGTGATCGTGACGGCATACCATGTGAGAATATATGCAAAGAACGTAGAGTAGAAAAATAATTTTATTAAAATTTACTCCACTAAAAATTTAAAGATAACAAAATCAAATCAAAAATTTAGGTTAAACTAGAATCAACTAGGCGTTATTTTTAGCAAGCGCCGCCACTCTAGCCTTTGCATCCTGTGTGATATCATCCTCGTAGTCATAGAAGTTAAATGTCGCTCCATGCTGGACAAAGCCGTTTAGTATGTCGCCACTTTGTCGGTTTTTAAGATCAAGCTCGGCCACCTTAAAGCCATCATTTGTCGCGCAAAATTCCTTTAGCCTAGCTGGCACCTCTTTTAGCTTGGTAAATAAAAAGCAGTATCCATCGCCGCCGTTTCGCCCCACCCTGCCTCGCAGCTGATGAAGCGTGGCAAGCCCCAGCCTCTCAGCGCCCACGATCACTATCGTATTTAGCCTTGGCAGCGAGATGCCGACTTCAACAACGGTGGTTGAGAGCAAAATTTCGCCCTCTTCTCTAAATCGCCTTAAATTTTCCTCTTTTTCCTTATCCTTGCCGTGTGTGACGAAGACATTTTTGAAATTCTTTAGCCAAAAGCCCTGCGCCTCACTTAGACTTTGGTAGTTTGAGCTCTCGCTGCTCTCAACTAGCGGATAGATGATGGCTGCTTGAAAGCCGCCTTCAAGCTGCTTTTTGATGTGAGCGAGCAGATAGCCAAACTCACTAGCACCTAAAATTTGGCTCATTATATTTTTCTTAAACGGCATCTGCTTTAAAAAGCTAAAATTTACGATCTCAGACTGAATGAGGCTAAGCGTCCTTGGTATGGGCGTAGCTGAAAACTGCACGAAATTTGCTCGCTCGTCCTCGTTTGAGGCGAGCTCTTCTATCTTTTTGCGCTGATTTGAGCCAAAGCGGTGCTGCTCATCGACCATCACAAGCGGCGAATTTGGTAGCTCGTGAAAGAGCAGCGCATGCGTGCCAACGATCAAATTTGCCCCGCTAAAGTCTATCTTTTTCTCTCCGCTTTGAACCAACATCACATTCACAAAAGATGGTAGTAGCCTCTTTGCTTCATTATAAATTTGCTCGCTTAATATGCTTGTTGGCGCCATCAAAATGGCACTTTGAGGATATACGCTAAGCGCGGCTGCTAGGATCACCAGCGTCTTGCCGCTTCCCACGTCCCCCATTATGACGCGCCTTTTTGCCTGCGTGGCAGCAAGGTCGTCTCTGATATCATTTATCGCATTTAGCTGATCATTTGTCGGCGTAAATGGTAGGCTCTTAAGCCAAGAGCTTATATCAAAAAGCTTGATTTTTGGGCTTTTAAAGTAGGTTTTTTTTGCGCTTAGCTTTTTTATGTAGTTAAAAATTTCTACAAATTTTAAAATGTGCGCGCCCTCATTGTCGTTTTTTAGACGGTATAAAATTTGTACACTTTGCTCGTCTAGCCGCTGCAGATCAGCTAGAAATTTAGCCTCTCGCTCGCTTAAGCCCTCGGCTAATAAATTTTGTAAATTTATATATTTTAAAACAAACTTTTTGACCTCATCATCTTTGAGCTCGGTCTTAAATTTAGGCACGATCTGGCCTATTTTTGTGGTGATTTTTGGATTTACGATCTGCCACGAGCCAAAGGCGTAGGAGCAAAGGCCATATATCGCCATCTCTTTGCCAACCTTAAAGGCACCGTAGTGCCAAGACTTTGCGTTAAAAATGATGATCTTTACGCTACTTTGCCACTGCTCACAAAAGGCAAGCGCTGTTAGCATACCAGGGCGCGAGGCGAGCGAAGTGATCTTTACTTTTATGCAGACCTGCCCTTCTCTTGGGCTCTTAGCGATCGTCGTATCCTCAAAGCCCTTTGGTAGCACAAGAGCAAGGTCAAGTAGGCTAAGCACGCCTATTTTTAGAAGTTTTGTCCTATCGCTTGCTTCAAATTTCATTTTTTAAAACGCAAAAACTTAGCTGATTGATCTCTGCGTGGGCTTTTATGAAGCTATTTAGCTCGTTTAGCGAAATAGCTGAAATTTTATCAAGATCCTTTAAAAATCCCCCAAGCTCACCATGCTCATAAAACTCGCTTTGTGCGATATCAAGGCGCTTAAATAGCGTCTCTAGCCTAAGTGGCAACGAACCAAGTAAAAATTTCTTCGCCTGCTCAAGCTCGGCCTTGCTAACGCCTTTTTTACTAAATTTTAAAATTTCGTCTTTTATAACGGCGATAGCCTCATCTTTTTTCTCATTTTTTGTCTGCATGTAGCCGTATAGCTGGCTGTAAGAGAGATTTAGCAAATTTCTAGCGTAGGCGCTATATGCAAGCCCTCTTTTCACGCGGATCTCCTCCATGAGCCTTGAGCCAAAACCGCCCTCACCTAAAATAAATGTCGCCACTGCGGCCTTGTATTTTTCTTCAGATTTTACGTTAAATGGTGCACCAAAGTAGATATATGCCTGCTCGCTTTGCCTTACTATCTCGCTGGTTTCGCACTTGTCACTTGGGCTAAAGCGCTCTAGCTTTCGCACCTTACCAGGTTTTAAAATTTCTAAAACACTAGCAAGCTCTTTTGTTTGCCTCTCGTCGATGTCGCCACCAAGCACGCAAAGCAAATTTGAAAGGTCTAAATGCTCGTTTAAAAATCTCCTCACATCTTCAAGCATGATCGCTTTTACGCTCTTTGTCGTGCCGATACTTGGCAGAGCAAGGACACTTTTTGGGTATAAAAGCTCAAAAAGCCCCTGCCTTGCTAAGTAGTCAAAGTCGTTTTCATTTGCTGCGATCTCACCAAGTGTGACGGTTTTGCACCTATTTAGAATTTCTTCTGTTAAATTTGGAGCGCTTATAAGTTCTTTTAGCTTGCCGCACGCAAAGGCAAAGTGCTCTTTTAGGCAGTTTAGATCGATACAAAATGTCTCAAAGCCGCAGCTTGCGTTTAGGCTAATCGCCCTTACTTCAAGCTCTTTGGCAAATTTAGCTGAGCCTAGCTTCATATCGCCTTCGTTTAGTAAATTTGCACTTAGTCTTGCTAGGCCTGCCTTTTTGCCATTTTGTGAGCTACCAGCTGCTTTAAAAACTAGCTTTAGGCTCACTACTGGCATCGCTTTTGAGCTTTCAAAAACGACTGGAATTTTTACGTTTTTTACATTGATATCTAAAATTTTCATCTAAAATTTCTCCAAAATATCATAGTTTGTGTTGCGCTTAGCTGGAATTTCTCCAACATCTTTTATAAGCTCGATCATCTGATCTTGATTCATCCTAAAGCTCGCCCCTGCCGCCTTTACGACGTTTTCTTCCATCATTGTGCTGCCAAGGTCGTTTGCGCCAAAAAGAAGTGCGAGCTGACCAACGTAGCTGCCCTGTGTGACCCAGCTGCTTTGGATATTTTTAAAGTTATCCAAAAAGAGCCTTGAAACGGCAAGAAGCCTTAGATAGACGTTTGAGCTTTGCTTTTTGATCTCTGGAAATTCTTGCATGAGCTTTGTATTTAGCCCTTGAAAGCTCCAAAGTATAAATGCCCTAAATCCAGCCGTCTCATCTTGTAAATTTCTGATGTGCTCCCAGTGCTCCACGATCTCACGAGTGCTCTCAACCGTACCAAACATCATCGTGGCAGTCGTTTTCATGCCAAGCTCGTGTGCCTCTTTGTGTATGCGAAGCCAGTCTGCAGTGTCACATTTTTTTGGCGCAATGATGTCACGCACCCTATCGCTTAAAATTTCTGCTCCGGCACCTGGCATCGAGTATAGACCCTTTTCGTTTAGGCGTCTTAAGACCTCTTTTGTAGAAATTTTTGAAATTCTTGCGATGTAGTCGATCTCAACTGCCGAAAAGCCATGTATTGTGATGCTTGGATAGTGTTTGCTGATGTAGCTTACAAGCTCCTCGTACCACTCGATTTTTAGCTTTGGATGAACGCCGCCTTGAAATAAAATTTGAGTGCCACCAATGGCGATTAGCTCCTCGATCTTCTTGCCGATCTCTTCAAAACTTAGCACATAAGCGTCTTCCTCTTTTGCGTGGCGGTAAAATGCGCAAAATTTACAATCCACCCAACAAACGTTTGTATAGTTGATGTTGCGATCTACGATGAAGGTCGTAATGCCCTCTGGATGAAGCTCTTTTTTTCTGGCTAGCGCCATCTTGCCAAGCTCGTAAAGCGGTGCATTTTCTATAAGATCGATAGCCTCATTTACACTAAGTCTTTTCAAATTTAACCTTTTATTTTGCTTATTTTTGGGCGAAAGTTTAGCCAAAAATGCTTTTAAATATGATAAATCAGGCGTTATGAAAAATTAATTTTTAAAGGCTAAAATGTGAGAAATTCTTTAAAGGAGCGAGTTATGAAAAAGGTGATATTTGCCGTTATCTGCGGACTATTTTTAGTTGGTTGTGCTAAAAACGAGCCAAAGCCGGCTGAGCCACAAGGAGAAAGTTGCGGATGTGCTCATCATCAAAAAATGATGCAAGAAAATATGCCAGGCTGCCCATATCATGGCATGCAAGGGGCGATGCATGAGCAAATGCCAGCAGGCTGCCCAGCTCACGCAAAATAGTAAAAGTGCCATTTGGCACTTTTATTTTAATATCACCTTGTCACCTTTGGTGCCAAGAACCGTCACTTTCTCTCCATTAGCTAAATTTCCGTCATATTTCCAAAGAGTGCCTTTAAAATAGACCATATTTTCTCTGATCTCACCAACTCCGGCTTCGTCTAAAAATTCCTCGTTAAAGCTCTCTTTCCTGGACATAAATTTACTCTTTAACGGCGCTTTTAAAAGCACAAGGAGCACGATCGCAATCGCTGCTGTAATTAAAATTTGATAGCTCCAAGCAAAACTAAAACCAAAATTTATAGCTCCAACTACTATAAAAGCTATGCCAAAAAATAGCAAATAAAACGAGAAAAAGATAAACTCGGTGATGCACAAAACCACACCGATTGCTATCATTATAAAAGGGCTGATCACGCCTTATCCTTAGCTAGGAAATTTTTCAAAACGCTAAGGGAGCCAATAAGCTCAGTCACCTCATAAGGGACTAAAATTTTATCTTTTGAGCTATTTTTAGCTAGCTCGCTAAATGCCCCGACTCTATCGCGCGCGAGCAAAAATTCAGCCGCATTTGCGTTTTTGCTCATGCTATCATTTATCATATCCATAGCCTCTTTTTGAGCCGTTGCAATGGCGATTTGCTCGTATTTTTTTGCATCAGCCATACGCTCGATCGCCTCTGCTTGAAGCACTTTTTCTTGTTTTAGCGCTTCGGCGTTGCGTATTAAAGCCTCTTTTTCAGCCAAGGCTTTTAGCTCAATCGCACGTTTTTCACGCTCAGCTTTCATCTGCATATTCATCGCCTCTTCGATGCCAAGTGGGACAGAAATTTCAGAAATTTCTACACGCATGATCTTTACACCCCAGTTGCCAGCAGCGTCGCCAAGGGCTACTTGAAGTGCGGCATTTAGGCGGTCACGTGAGCTTAGTGTATCGTCAAGATTCATCGCGCCTATCTCGCCACGAAGCGTTGTCATGGCTAAATTTGCAATGGCACGCTTGTAGTTATCGACATTATAAACCGCCATTTTTGCATCAAACACCTTTAAAAAGACGATACCATCGACGCTTATATTTACGTTATCTTTTGTGATGACTTGCTGTTTTGTGATGTCCACAAGCTGCTCTTTTACGGTAATGATCGCTCTTATTTGATCGACAAATGGTATGATTATGTGAAATCCGCCGTCAAGCACTTTGTGAAATTTACCAAGTCGCTCAATGAGTAGATTATCAGCTTGTGAGACGATCTTGATACCAGCCTTTAAAAACAAGAACACAAAGATAATCAGAACTACGACTAAAACGCCAAATGCCTCGATTTGCATTTTTACTCCTTTAATTTATAATTTGTTATTTTCTTAAGTATTATAATACATTTTAAATTTTATTTTCAAAAAGGATTAGCATGAAAAATTTTATATTTGCACTAAGTGCGGCTCTACTTTTGGCAGGTTGTGCCTCATCTAGCCAAAATGCAAACGTCCCACAAGGCAAATGTGAAGTAAAAAGTAGCTGCGAAGCTCCAATTAACAGCATCGAGGGCACTTATAAAGCATTTTTGCCTTGCGCTAGCTGCATGGGTATAGACTCAACCCTTATACTAAAAAAGGACGGCACATTTGAAAGTGTGATGAACTACAAGTCAAAAGACAACTACAAAGCCGTTAGTAAAGGCAAATATTCAATCGAAAATGGTGTGATAACAACGATTGATGAGTATAAAGAAAAGAGCTTTTATAAAATAGAAGGTGAGAACCTAAAAATGTTAGATATGGATAAAAAAGAGGTCACTGGCGAGTTAAAAGATAAATACATCTTTAAACGCGTAAAATAAATTTTAAAGGCAAAATGATATAATTTTGCAATTTTTAAGGAGTTGCGAATGAAATATCTTTTTGCCATACTTATCTCATTTTTCATCCTTGGCTGCGCAAAAAACGAAAATTTAGAGCCAAAACAAAACACACAAAATACAGTAAAAGAAGACAAGCCGCTAGTTCAAGTAAATACACCCAAAAAGCCAGAAAAGCTAATACTTCCAAACTCAATTTATAGTAGTTTTCACACTATTTTGCCTTGCCCAAACTGCGAAGGCATAAAAACTATCATTACGCTAAATAAAGATAAAACCTACACAAAAACAATGCTTACTATAGATAAAGAAGTAAGCTTAGTTGAAAAAAATGGCACATTTGATGTTGATGATAGTGCTATCATTTTAAAAGATGAAAATGGCAATCTTAGCTATTTCGCACCAAATAAAAACTCACTTCTTCAGCTTGATGATAAGAAAAATAAGCGAGTTGGCGTGCTAGCTCAAATTTATAATTTCGAGCCGGTAAATAAAGCTTACAAAGATAGTTTTTTTGCTAAATTTTATAAATTTAAAAACAAAGATAGTTTTTTAGATATCGTAATCGTACCAAGCAAAAATGGTGCGAAAATAAGTTTTTATTCATCATTAAAAAATGGCTCGCCACTTTGCGAGTTTAGCTCTGAGCTTTTTTATGACAAAGGGATTTTTTACCTTTTAGATGAAAAAGGTATCGCATTAAGCATACATAAGATAAATGGCGATCTATTTATAATCGCAAATGATAAAATTTGTAAAGGTGCTCACATAGGCGGGCATTACAAAAAAAGTAAAGGCTATAAAAATATCTTTGGTAAAGGATTTTTTTCAGAGATTACGAGCGATTCTGCAAATAGAGATGTGATAAAAATTTATGGCTCAAAAAACATAAAACGGGATAACACAAAAAAAGAAAACAGCTACATCGTAACAAACAAAAATGAAAGAATTTTTGAATACACCTTGCTAAATGGCATTATCACAAGCATTGAAATTTACTCAAACGAATTTAAAACTCCAGAAAATATCAGCCTTAAATCAAATTTCAAAGATATAAAAAACGCCCTTATTATCTCTAAATTTCAAAGCGATACAAACAATATCTGGCTAAAAATAGAGAGTCACGACATGCTGATAAAGTTAAAAAATCCGCTCGGAAAAAGTGTGGCAAATCTAAACGAAATCCCAGAAGAAACGCAAGTAGAGCAAATAACACTAATGTGGAATCAGTAAATTGAAAGAGTATATTAAGCTTTTAAAAGATGAAAAAAATTTTCGTCTTTTAAGTATCATTCAGCTTATATGCTATTTTGGCGTATGGTTTTCGCACACAGGTATTTTTACCCTTCTTATCAAGCTTGACGCTCCTGTTTGGGCGATCACATTAAGTGCAGCGATGGCATTTATCCCGGGTGTTGTCATAGCTCCGTTTAGTGGAATTTTAGTTGATAAATTTAGCCCAAAACCAATGCTTGTCATCATGATGGCAGTTGAGACGATAAGCGTTTTTATGCTTCTTTTTATAGACTCACTTGATTTTTTATGGCTACTTTTACTCATCATTTTTGTTAGAAATGGCACTGGCGGAATGTATTTTCAAGTAGAGATGAGCGTGCTGCCAAAAATTTTAAGCAAAGAAAATCTCAAACTCGCAAACGAGATCCACTCTATCATCTGGGCGGTCTCATACACTGCTGGTATGGGGCTAGCTGGAGTTTATATACACTTTTTTGGTATTAAAAGCGCATTTTTGCTTGATGGCATACTATACATTCTTAGCTTTGGATTTTTATATTTTTTAAATTTACAAGGTCTAAAGCCAGAATTTATAGAAAAACCACTAAAAATGCTAAAAAATGGCCTTGTGTATTTAAAAGAAAATAGACTCATCGTGCATCTTATATTCTTGCACGCCTTTGTTGGCATTACCGCTTATGACGCATTGATCGCACTTTTGGCTGACTACAAATATGCAAATTTACTCTCGACATCGCTAATTATAGGATTATTAAATACCTCAAGATCCATTTCGCTTATGTTTGCTCCAGCCATACTTAGTAAATTTATAAATAAAAATACGCTTATTTTCGTATATATCGGTCAAGGCCTTGGTATTATTATTTGGGCTTTATCGCTTTGGAATTTTTATCTATCGCTTATTGGCATTATCTTTGCTGGATTTTGCACATCAAGTCTTTGGAGCTACACCTATACAATGCTTCAGCAAAACTGCAAAAAAGAATTTTATGGCCGAGTGATTGCATATAACGATATGATTTTTCTTGGCTTTAGCGCTCTCATTTCATTTATCATTGGTCTGCTTTATGATATTGGACTTAGCGTTGAGATGATTGCGAGTTTTATGGGAAGCCTCTTTTTTGTAGGAGCTTTTTACTATCACATCGTATTAAAAAGCTACAAAATAAAGTGATTGATTTTAAATTAAGTCGCCCAAGTTAAAAGGCGACTTGGCAAATTTTTATTTTTTTAGATAGTAGGTAGTTCCATTTGAAAAGCGTTTTTCATAAGCTGGAGTGTAAGGCACAAGATCAGCGTGCCCAGCATAAAGCCTACCATCTGGCTTAAGCAATTTATGAAGCCTCTCAACGCATTTTAATCTAAAATCATCATCAAAATAGATCATCATATTTCTTGAAAGCACGATATCAAATTTTCCTAGATTAAAAATAGCATCATCAAAAACATTTAAAATTTTAAACTCGCACCTTGGTAAATTTTCTTTTTTTATCTTAAATTTATCCTCACTCTTTGTAAAAAATCTCTCTTTTTGAAAATCGCTTAATCTATGCAAGCTCCTCTCACTAAAAATACCATTTTGACAGCTTGCTATGGCTTCTGAGTTTATATCTATACCTACGATTGAAATTTCATGCTGTTTAAATCCCATCTCATAAGCAAGCATCGCGAGCGAATACGACTCATCTCCAGTAGAGCAAGGAGCACACAAAATTCTAGCTCCTCCAAGCTCCTTTGCGTAATAGATCACATCTTTAAGTTGAGGTAACTCTCTATAAAAATAAGTCTCATTTACAGTTACTAGATTTAAAATGTCTTGTCGTAAGCTTGAGTTATATCTTATCATTGAAACAAGATCTTTAAAGCTTTTTATCTGACGATCTCTAATAAAAATGGTAATTCGCTGTAATGTGATATCTCTTTTTGGCTCCAGATCAACTCCGCAAAGAGTTTTGATAACATTCATAAATTCATTAAAACTATCCATATCTTGTGAAGTATTTGTTTGCATTGTTTTTGTATCTTTTGCGTCATTAGTTAATAGCATTTAAAAAATCCTCCAGCTCTTTTTTTATCATAGTTAGATTTAATGATTTTAAGCTTTGATTTAGCTCTTTTGCACGTTTTGGCATACCATAAACTATCGCACTCTCTTCATTTTCAGCTATACATTTTGCTCCAGCCTTATAAAGCTTATCAAGCCCAGATGCACCATCATCTCCGATGCCAGTTAGTAAGATAGCTAGGACATTTGCGCTTTTACAAATTCCAACTCCAGATTTAAACAACACATCAACATTTGGCGTATATATAGTCTTTTCTTCTGTATTTGGTTTTGCACTGATTGGTAAATTTGGTGATACCACTACATTTTGTTCACAGACATATACGGTATTTTCTTTTAAAATTTTCCTCTCATTTAAAATTTCAACATCCAAGCCACACTCTTTTCCGATTTGCATAGCAAAAGAGTTTATAAACATTTTATTCATGTGCTGGGCTATCACGATAATAGCTCCATTTAGTTTTACGTTTTTTAGTAACTTTTTTAAATGCCCAGGCCCGCCAGTAGACGCCCCTATTAATATTAATTTTTGTGCCACAAATAGCCTTTAAAATTTTAATTTAATATTTAGCTTACGCCACTTTTTTGTATATCGTCAATATCCTTGCCACTCTTTATATGCCTTGCTAATTTTTAAGCAAATTTATAGATTATTTCTTTGTCATCTTATATAAAAAGCTAAAAATTTCAGCAACAGCTTTATATAAATTTGGTGGAATTTCTTGATCAACTTCAACCTTGCTTAAAATTTCAATAAGATCAGGATCCTCTTTGATCGGTATATCATGCTCTTTTGCAAGATCAATTATTCTATTTGCTATCTCGCCAGCGCCACTAGCCAGCACTCTTGGAGCATTATCTTTAGATCTGTTGTAGCCAAGAGCTACTGCTTTTTTCTTATTTACTTGCATTAAATTTTCTTATCAAAGCCCACATCAAGGCCACCAAATTTTTTAAATCTATCATTTAGCTTTACTTTTGACAAAGTTTTGATATTAAAGTTTGAAACTATGAGTCCGAGCTTTGATATTGCTTGTTTTAATTCGCTAGAGTTTGAGAGAATTAGCTCCTTAAACTCATTTGTTTGCGTAGCTACCGAAAGATCAATGTACCTTTTATCAATAAGTCCAACCATCACATTTATCTGTCCAAATTTCTTAAAATTTAGATCGATCTGAGCGTAAAATTTATCCTTTTTGCCTTGCTTAAATGCTATATTCCCACCCTCAACACCGTCCCAGATATAAGGCATATAAGTTTGAATCCCGCCTTGAAGGCTTGATATCATTTGATGCATCTCAATCTGTGAAATCATCTTATTTGCAGCATTTACGCTTTGCGGGTTTTGACTCTTTTCACTGATATTTAAAAGCGTGCTTTTTATATCTTGGCTTAGCACCTTTGAAATTTCGCTGCTATTTTTAGTCGTAATGTTATTTATATCGTTTGTGGCGAGATTTAACTGCTTTAAAAGCGCCTTGCTCTCACTTAGCTCATTTTTAGCCAAACTTGCCTTAGCATCAGCAAGACTTAGGCTATGAGCAAGACGTCTCGCCGCACTTTGGAGCTTATCTTGTAAGCTACCATCCTTTGAAACATCGCTCATCTCATTAAACGCTTTTACAAGCCCTGCTTCATCGCCTATGTTATTTAGCGTTTTTAGATCGTTTTTTATGCTATCAAGGATAGTTTTTAGCTCTTTGTGATTTTGGCTAAAACCAAAATTTTGATTTAGCTTTTCATTTGCTAGGCTTGCGACTTTCTCGCTTAAATTTGAGATGAAATTTTGCATTTTGCCTATTTGATTTTTTACTAGCTCGCCATTTTGATCTTTTGAAAAATTTTTATCTAAAAATTTAACCACACTATCAAGCTTATCAACATCTTTTAAAAGGGTTTTTATGTTTGAGTTATCAAGGATATTTTTTGCGTCGCTACTCGCTTTTTCAAGTATAGAAGCAAGTTTTGAAAAAGAGTTTTGATTGTCTAATTTTTCATCGTTAAGGGTTAAAATTTGATTTAGCAAATTCCCGCTTGAGAGATTTTTTATATCACTTAGTAGCTTCTGAACCGAGCTTGGAAGCTTCTCTGGACTAAGTGCGTCTTTTAAATTTGCTTCAAACATTACGCCTGAGTTTTTGATCTGATCATTTAGTGAGCTAGCTTTTAGATCGGCTATTGGCTTTAGAAATTCTTTTAGCTTTAGTGCAAGGCTCTTTATCTCAGGGCTTTCATTTTGTGCTGCTTCAGCCTCTAAGCTTTTTGCAAG
Source organism: Campylobacter concisus (assembly GCF_902460415.1). GTDB lineage: Bacteria > Campylobacterota > Campylobacteria > Campylobacterales > Campylobacteraceae > Campylobacter_A > Campylobacter_A concisus_Y. Next base: position 389,162 of record NZ_CABPTY010000001.1, on the reverse strand, counting down.
GTCTGATAGTTCGCCTGCTAAATTTGGAGCGATTTTCGTGTCTTTTGCCTGAGATAAAATTTGTTCAGCCTTGCTAAGACTTGAAGCGCTTTTTAGATCATCAAGCACTCTTGCAACGAGTTTTCCAACATTATCAAGTGTCTCTGAAATACTCTGCTCACTAGGCGTTTGTACGCTTGGCTGATTTTTAAAAAGCGAGCCTTCATTTTTACGAACTGGCACATTTTGAGTAGCATTTTGCCCGGTTTGAACCGAAGTATTTGATATATTCAAAGAATTTCCTATGTCCATTTTTCACTTTTTATTTTTTCTATCGGCAAAATTTCCATTTTGCTCAATAGTAGCTATGCCAGCCGTTCTTGCAACGAGCCTGTCGTTATACTCTTTTCTCATGTGCTGTGGTATTGTCTTTTGTGTTAGCGCAAATAAAATAAGTCCAGCAAAAAGCACCAAATAAACATAGATAAAGCCAAATGCTCCAAAAATTTTCATCGCATAGCTCATAAGAAGCGGCGAGAAAAGCGAAGCCAAAGAGTAGCTAAATAGCAAGGCACGTGCGACTTGCACGCTTTTAGTTTTATCTGTGATCTCATCATTTGCCCTAGCTAAAGAAAGCCCATAGGTGCAAAAAATTCCAGCCCCGAAAAAGAATGAAAGCAGATATTCAACCGTTAAATTTTTGCCATTTAGTAAAAACAAAACCGCACTTATTAAAGCCACACTACTACAAAGCAAAATAGCTGGCCTTCTGCCATATCTATCAGAGAAACTACCGATAAAAACTTGAGCTAAAAAGCCTCCGATCATCGCAACCGTCATAAAAAATGACGCCTCTTTTGTGCCGTATCCTTGAAGCAAAACAAAAAGGCTTGCCATCGAAAAAAAGCCGTTTATTGCTAAGCCTGCAATGAGCGCACCAACAAGAGCGAGCGGGACGATACCAAAAATTTTTGGGATGTTTATGGGCTGACGCTCTGGGATTTGAGGCTGATTTATACGGATCAAATTTAATGGAATGCTTGAGAGCATGATAAAAGCTGCACTTATGATGAAAATTTCAAAGGTATTAAGATCAAGCGCCAAGATCAAAATGCCAAGTCCAAAACTCGTGTAAAAAACGCCTTCATAAAAGGCTATCACACGAGATCTTATTTTGTTTGGAATTTTTGCATTTAGCCAGCTTTCTATAACCATCAAAAGTGCGTAGTAGCAATATCCCAAAAATGCACGCAAGATCGCCCAGAATACTAAATTTTGATTTACCGCATGAAGCATAGCTGAGACTGCAAAAATGGCTGAAAAGATGGCAAAGGCTCTAATGTGGCCAGTAGTTGAGATAACTCTATGAGCTGTAATAGTGCTAATTAACGCACCCACAAAAAAGCCTGTATTGATTAATCCAATCTCTAGCTCACCCACTCCATTTTGCTTAAGAAGTGCGCTGCAAGATGCGATGACTAGGCCATTTCCGATAAAAAGCAAACTCATGCCCAAAAATAGCGGTCCCATCGAGCGGATGATCCTAAAGCTACTTGCCATCTGCATCCTTTCTTAAATTATTTTGCATTATCCCAAAGATAAAAGCTCCAATGGGCATGGGAGCAAGCCCAACTAAAAAGCCAGGCACATTTAGTAAATTTTCATTTCTTAAAAATAAAAATCCTAAGAATAATGCTGCATAAGCCGCCAAACGGTAAGGCATAAATGCTGCCACATAACTCTTATCTTTAAATGAAAATTTTTGTTTTTTTAGCCTTGCTTTCTCATCCTTTAGGTTAAATTCTTTCACCTCTTCTTGAGGAGAAATTTCATCCTCCTCATCCTCATCCTCTTCTTTTATTGTGGCTAAAATTTCATCTCTTGCATTTTCTAGCCTTGAGTTTATACGGTTTTTATAGGCAAAAAAACTAGCCGTTAAGATAATGAGCGAGGCAAAAAATGAAATTTGCGAGCTTATAAAAAATGAAAATGATACAAATTTGCCAATCGCACTAAGGACAAGCCAAAGCACAAAATAGCAAACCAAAAGCCTACTAATCGTCCTCATCATCATCTTTTTCGTAGCTTTTAAACCTATTCTCGTCTTTTAGCTCATCTAAGCTTTTTACCTGTGCCTTATAAGCCTTGTATACGTTTAAAATAGCTGCCAAAATACCAAAAACAAGCCCTATCCAAAGTGCAGGCGTAAAATTTGTAGCCTTTTTTACAAGATATCCTAGTCCAGTGCCGATTACCACAGCTACAACCATCGATATGCCAAGGCTTAGCTGCTCAGCACCTACTACTATATCTTTTACTTTTAGCTTTGCCATTAGGCTTTTATCTCCAAAAATGCCTCTTTAGCTGCATTTATAGCTAGATCAATATCGGCTTCACTCATCGCATCGCAAACAAATCCGGTCTCAAACTGGCTTGGTGCTAGATAAATTCCACGCTTAAGCATCGCTTGGTGAAATTTAGCAAAAAGCTTTGTGTCGCTTTTTAATGCATCATCATAATTTTTCACAGCGTGATCTGTAAAAAAGTAGCCAAACATCGAGCCTCTAACATCGGTTTGTATAGCGATGCCAGCACTTTTTGCTGCCTCTTTGAAGCCGTCCATTAGTTTTTTAGCTAGTTTTTCAAGCCTAGCATATAAATTTGGATCGCTATTTATCTTTGAAATCGCCGCTATACCAGCACTCATCGCCACTGGATTGCCACTTAGCGTACCTGCTTGATAGACAGCACCCTCTGGGCTTAAGCAGTCCATGATCTCAGCCTTACCTCCAAATGCAGCGACGTTCATGCCTCCACCTATAACCTTACCAAATGTTATAAGATCAGCGTCAACCTCGTGAAATGGATATGAGCCAAGGCGAGAAGCCCTAAAACCGCTCATAACCTCATCAAGTATAAGCACTGCACCAAATTTATCGCACACTACTCTAAGCTCCTCTAGAAATTTCTTATCACCTGGCACAAGCCCCATATTTCCAGCGATAGGCTCGATAATGACGACGCCGATTTTGTCTTTATTATTTTCAAAAATGGCTTTTACGCTTTCGATATCGTTGTAGATAGCTAAAAATGTGTTTTTCACAACATCTTGTGGCACGCCGCCGCTTGAAGCGTTGCCATATGTCGTAGCTCCACTTCCTGCTTTGATAAGAAGCGCATCGCTGTGTCCGTGATAGCAGCCTTCAAATTTTATTAGACCATCTTTTTTGGCGTATCCTCTAGCTACTCTGATCGCACTCATCGTGGCCTCTGTGCCAGAGCTAACGAAGCGAATTTTATCTATTTGTTTAAACTCATCACATATCAGCTTTGCTAAAGCTGTCTCTTTTGGCGACGGAGCGCCGTATGATACGCCTTGTTTTACCGCCGAAGTGATCGCCTCTTCGATATCTTTATCGCAGTGACCAAAGATAAGCGGACCCCAGCTTTGGATGAAGTCAAGATACTTTTTGCCCTCGACATCGTATAGATAAGCGCCCTTTGCATGGTCTATCATCACAGGCTCGCCACCAACACTACCAAATGCACGCACTGGTGAGTTTACGCCGCCTGGGATATATTTTTTAGCTTCGCTAAATGCCTCTTTATTTGTCATTTTTTATCCTTTTGATTTTGTGTTTTTAAATTTGTCTTTTGATTATCTTTTGGGCTTGCAGCTGGTTTTGCTGGTATTTTTGCCGCTTGTGTAGTAGCTTTTGCTGGCTCAGCCGGCTTAGCTGGGGCTGTTTTAGCTGGCTCTGTAGCCTTTGTGGCAGGAGCAACTTTGGCTGGCTGTTCAGGTTGTTTTTGTACAGCAGCAGGTACTGCGGGCTTGGTTAAATTTTGCGCTTTTGCCGCCTTTGCAGGAGTTTTCATCTTATTTGTGATGTACTCATAAAGGATGGTTGTCTCCTCATCTGTTAAAAAGTAGCTTGGCATTACCCCTTTTGGCTTTGTTAAAGCGGCTTTAAAGCTTTCAAATTCTATATCATTTATCTTTGGAGCTCTTAGCTCATCATCAACTGTTTTGTTTGTCTTTTTGTCAAAATGCTTGTATTTGGATATCAGACTACCCTCGCCCTTTGCACCGTGACATTTGTCGCATCCTATGCCACGTGGATTTAGGTATAGCATCTTGGCGTACTCGGTCTTTGTGATAAAATCAGCACCAAAAATCACCACACAAAAAAGCAAAATCAAAAAAACAGACCGCATAAACCTCTCTTTTAAAAATTTAATTTAATTTTAGGTATGATACCACCCTTGTGATTAAAAAAGCTTTTAAATAAGGATCCAATATGAAAATTTTAGACGGCAAAGCCGTATCTTTAAAGGTCAAAGAAAGCGTAAAAGTAAGAGCTGAAGAACTAAAAAAATTTGGCGTAGAGCCTACATTGGCTGTTATCCTAGTGGGCGAAGATAAAGCATCTCAAACATACGTTAGAGCCAAAGAAAAAGCCTGCAACGAATACGGCATAAAAAGCGTAGCTCACCGCCTAAGTGAAAATACAACCCAAGCAGAGCTTCTAGCACTTATAAATGTACTAAATTTAGACGATAGTATCCATGGCATCTTAGTGCAGCTACCACTTCCAAAACATATAGATACAAACACCATTTTGGCAACGATCGATCCAGCAAAAGACGTAGATGGCTTTCACGCTGTAAATGTTGGCAAACTTGTTAGCGGGCTGGATGGCTTTGTGCCTTGCACACCGCTTGGAGTTATGGAAATTTTAAAAGAGTATGGCATTGACGTGGCTGGACTAAACGCGGTTGTTATAGGTAGAAGTAATATCGTTGGAAAGCCTATGGCAAACTTGCTTTTAAACGCTTCAGCAACCGTTACGATCACTCACAGCAAGACTAAAAATTTAAAAGAAATTTGCAAAAACGCTGACCTCATCGTCGCTGCCATTGGCAAGCCATTTTTCTTAAAGGCTGATATGGTAAAAGATGGCGCAGTAGTCGTTGATGTGGGTATAAACAGACTTGATGATGGTAGGCTTGTAGGCGATGTGGACTTTGACGAGGTTGCGCCAAAATGCTCATACATCACACCAGTTCCAGGAGGCGTGGGTCCGATGACGATTGCGATGCTTTTAAATAATACAATCCTTGCAGCCCAAGCTAAGATAGCTAGCCACAAAAGAGCGTAATAATGAAAAAATTTTTTACTAAATTTTATGACTTTTGCTCGAGCTGGACTGGCACTATTATCATTGTTTTACTAGTCATTTTTTTTGTAGCTCAAGCCTTTGTTATCCCTTCAGGCTCGATGAAAAATACGCTTTTGGTTGGTGATTTTTTATTTGCAAAAAAATTTGTTTATGGTATACCAACACCAAGAATTCCATGGCTTGAGGTAAAAATTTTACCCGAGCTAAATGACAATGGGCATCTTATTACAGGCGATGGTCCGGCAAGAGGCGATATAGTCGTCTTTCGTTATCCAAAAGACGAGAAAACTCACTTTGTAAAACGCTGCTTTGCCACAAGCGAGGACGAGATCGTCTTTACTGAAAAAGCCCTATATCTACGTCCAAAAGAGGGAGATAATTTCATAAAGGCAAACTGCCGTGAAAATTTAAATGGTAAAGAGAGTAAATTTGGCTACTCATGCAGTGATGTAGTTGATCTTGACGGTAGGCTTTTCATCAAAGAGCCATATAGATTTAGCGGCATCCACTATGACGAAAATGTAAATTTATTTGAGCAGATGATTTTCATGCTAAATACAAACAAAGATAGTGTTTTTATGAAGCCAGTGCCCATTAGCTCATTGCCTCAAAATCCAAATTTTGATTTTAATGCATTTTACGTAAAAGTGCCAAAAGACGAGTACTTCATGATAGGCGACAACCGCGATCACTCAAATGATAGCCGTTTTTGGGGAAGCGTGGCTTATAAGGACATAGTCGGAGAGCCTTGGTTTATATATTTTAGCTGGGACAGCAACTACAATGTGCGTTGGGAGCGTATCGGACGCTTTGTAGATACGATAGAAAACGATGAGTTTTTTACAAAACAAGCTCTAAAAGAAGGCGAAGTAGATGGGCTTCATTGATAACATAGACATAGTCAAAGTCGCCACTATCGTCATCTCTTTAATAATCGCCATCGTCGGCCACGAGATCGCTCACGGATATGTCGCTTATAAATTTGGCGACAACACTGCAAAAAGCCTTGGCAGGCTTAGCGTAAATCCTATAAAACACATCGATCTTGTTGGCACCATCATCGTACCGCTGGTGCTTTATCTAAGCACTGGCATGATGTTTGGCTGGGCAAAACCAGTGCCTGTAAATACCTACACAGTCGTGCGAAATGGCGGATATAAAGCAGCTATCTACGTAAGTCTAGCTGGCATCTGTTACAACGTCATCCTAGGCGTCTTGTCTCTTTTTGTACTAAAGGCTTTATTAAATATAGAAACCTTTGAAATTTTACTTCAGTTTTTATTTACGCTTGCGCTTTTAAATTTGATGCTAGCCATCTTTAACCTCTATCCGATCCCGCCACTTGATGGCTTTCACGCGCTCGAGTACGCGCTTAGAAATTTTGGCTTTCACGCACTAGCTGAAAAGCTAGAGGGTATCTCGCGATATGGCTTTGTCATCCTTATCATCATCCTCATTTCGCCTTTAAAAGATACTATCTTTTATCCAACAAGATACGTTTTAGATATCGCAAGCGCCTTTATAAATGGCTAAATTTAGAGCAAATTTGCTCTAAATTTTTGGCTTTATGATCTTATAAGAGTACTCTTTTTTAAATTCTTCTTTTGGTGCAAGCCTAAATTTAAGCTCCACCTTGCCATCTTTGCTGATATCTTTCTTATCAAAGCCCTTTATCTCGACCTTTACCGCCTCATCGGCAGACACTGGCACGCGATCAACCAAAGTGACATCGACGCTTTTACTTGAGTTATTTTTGACACTTATCTCATAGCCCTCTTCGCTTATGCGCTCTTTACCAAGAAACGAACTCTTTTTAAATTTATTTAAGCGCTCTTTTTTAAGCTCTATTAGCTCGTTTTGTCCTAAAAAGAGCTGCACTGGCTCATCTTTTGCCTTTAGTTTAAATTCGCTAGGACTGCCAACACTCACGCCATTAACGTAAAACTGCGTTTTAGCTGGCGTTAGATCGTCATTTAGCTTAAAGCTAGCTACGTTATATGCCTTTAGCGAGCCGTAAAAATCAGCAAAAACGCTAAAATTTGCATCCATTTTTTGCATGTCGTAAGTTATATATTTACTCTCGCCTTTCGCTAAATTTATCCCATCTATCTTCCAAATTTTGGCAAACTCATTCTCATCTCTTTGCACACGCATATCAGCGACCTCAGCGGCGACTTTCGCGGCTCTTAGCATATTTTTCGAAGCGCCGTAACCATCAGCCTCCGCCTCGCTCTCCTCGTACCAAGGGTAAAACTTGCTTGGAGTAAGCGCCTTTTGATATCTGGTCGGATAGATGGCGAGCTTTAAATTTTTAACTTCACTTGCAAATGGGTTGGTAAGCAAAATTTCTTGTTTTATCAAGATATTTTTGTTTTTTGTGTCTGCATAAATTTCATTTAGCGTCTTTGGCGCCTCATCATCCATGTATGAAAGCGTCGCCTCTTTTGGGTCGCAAGCAAATTTCATATCAAGTTGCAAAAATCCAGCCATCTCGCTCTTTGGCTCATTTTCTTTAAGCGCTTCAAGCTCACTTTTAGCAGCTGAAATTTTCTCGATATTTTCTAGGCTAAATTTATAAAACTCATCAGCTCTTTTTGTCACATCGTTACTTTTATTTTCTCCTATCAAAGCTTGCTCTATAAACCTACCTCTTGCATTTAGCGCCTCAAGCTTGTTATTTAAATTTGCAACTTCTTGCTTCCATTTTATGTAACTTTGGCTATTTTCTTCGCTGATCTTTTTTAGATAAGCATTCGCGTCACAATCCCCATTTATCGTGATGCTCTCACTCTGCACACCTTCTGGCACAAAGGCGCTAAAAGAGCTATTTGCGTCACTAAATTTTTGAGTGATGATGGTTTGATCTGTGTAGATCTCTATTAGATTTTCATTTGCGAAGGCTAGCGTAGAGGCCACTAAAAAGAGCGCTTTTTTCACATTTTCTCCTTTAAATTTTTGGTAAATTATAGCTTCATTTTGGCTGAGAGTAAAATTTTATTTTAATGCAACTTTGACTATAATCAACAAAAAATTTAACGGACTTTTCATGAAGATAGACAAAGTTTTCTTAGCTAGCGATCACGCTGGTTTTGAGCTAAAAAACGAGCTTAAAGAGGCTATTAAAGGGCTTGGATACGAAGTGGTTGATCTTGGCACAAACGATAAAAATAGCGTTGATTACCCTGATTATGCGCATTTGCTAGTGAGCAAGCTTGAGCCTAACTGCTACGGCGTGCTAGTTTGTGGCACGGGCATAGGCATATCAATAGCTGCAAACAGGCACGAAAACGTAAGGTGCGCTCTTTGCCACGACGAATTTACCGCTAGACTTGCAAGAGAGCACAACGACGCAAACGTTATCGCTTTTGGAGCAAGGGTTATTGGAGCTGGCGTGGCTACAGCAGCACTTGAAACATTTTTAAAGACAGAGTTTGCAGGCGGCAGACATGAAAGAAGAATCAAAAAAATAGAGCTTAAGGAAGCCAAATGATAGGCGAGTGGATCGTTTTTACTGCTCTTGTTTGTGCTGCGATCTACCTAACCGTCATGGTTTTTTACTTTAAAACGCTTCTTAAAAAAGAGCGTGCGACAAAAGATTTTATGAAAAATAACCTCCAAGACACCGAGGTCGTCATAAGAAAATTTCAGATCCAACTTCAACGAAGCCTCGGCAACATCGACATCTTAACAGACGAGCTAAACAAAACTAAAAACGACGTGACCTCACTTCGCACAAGAAATTCCCAGTACCGCCTAGAAAACGATAAGCTAAGACAGCGCATTCGTGAGCTTGAAGGCAAGATCGAAGCGCTACTATAACCTCAAATTTAAGGAAATTTATGAAAATTTTAGATCAAAAAGGCAAAGAATTTTTACTAAACTCTATTCGCTGCATAAACGATTTTCCAAAGCCTGGCATAGTTTTTCGCGACATCACGACACTACTAAATAACAAAGAGGCATTTAACTTTTTGATAGATCATTTGGTGGCTAGATATGAGGATGCAAATATCGACTACATCGCTGGTATCGAGTCACGAGGCTTTATCTTTGGCGCGGCACTTGCAGCAAGACTAAGGCTGCCTTTTGTGCCTATTCGCAAGCCAAAAAAACTACCTTTTATCACGCTTTCTCAAAAATATAGCCTAGAATACGGCGTCGATGAAGTGCAAATTCACATCGATGCTTTTGGAGAAAAAGCAGACGCTAGAGTGCTTTTGATGGACGATCTCATAGCCACTGGAGGCACTGCGAAGGCTTCAGTTGAGCTTATCAATCAAACTAACGCAACCTGCGTAGAGGCGTGCTTTCTCATAGATCTAGTCGATCTAAAAGGTAGCGAAAAGCTAAAGTCGCTTACTAAAATTTACAGCGTTTTAGAGGTTTAGAATGGAAGAGTTTTTTATAGAACTGCTTAAAGAGTACGGCTACATCATACTTTTTGTCTGGTGTATCATGGAGGGCGAGATGGCCTTAATAATGGCTGGAATTCTCGCTCACACCACACATATGCACATCGCACTTGCTATCTTTGTGGCTGGACTTGGAGGCTTTGTGGGAGATCAAATTTATTTCTATCTTGGCCGTTACAATAAAAAATACATCGCAAAAAGGCTTCACACGCAGCGGAGAAAATTTGCAGTGGCGCACATAATGCTGAAAAAATACGGCTGGCCGATCATCTTTTTGCAACGCTATATGTATGGCTTTCGTGTCATCATCCCGCTTTGCATAGGACTTACTGGCTATGACGCTAAAAAATACGCCTTTATAAATTTGATCAGCGCTTGGTGCTGGGCGGCGATCACCACCATACCTGCTTGGATACTTGGCGAGCATATACTTGTGCTTTTGCAAGAAGCAAAAGAGCACTGGTACGTCGCTATCCCAGTGGTTGCTATATTTATGGGGCTTTTGATCTATGCATTTAAGCGCATCGAAAATAAAATTTTAAACGAAAGGAGAGACAGAAGACATGCAGTTTCAAATAGTTGATAAAAAATTAAAAGACATAAAAGCTGATATTGAACTAATTTTCGTAGTTGATAAGGACTTAAAACATAAATTTATAGGCGATAAAGAGGCTATTAAATTTAACAATTATAAAGGCGAGAGCGTCCTTGTCCTAAGCGAGGTAAAAAGGGCTTACGTGCCACTTTCTAAGCTTGATCTTGATGAACTTAGACTTGCTGCTGCTAAAGCTTATAACGCACTAAAATTACTAAATATTAAGAGCATAAAGCTAGCTTCTTACGTAGCAGAGTGTCAAAAACTAAGCTTTGAGGCGCTAGCTGAGGGCTTTTTGCTTGGAAGCTATGAATTTAATAAATATAAAGAGAAAAAAGAGAGATACACCCTAAAAGAGATCATCTTTTCTACTGAAGAATTTGCTGGCAAAAAGGTCGATCTAAAGGTAGCAAATGAGAGCTTTAAAGAGGCAGAGGTAATAGCAAATGCTACAAATTTTGCAAAAGATATCGTAAATGAAATCCCAGAAATTTATACACCACAAAAGATGGCCGAGGATGCGCAAAATTTAGCCAAAAACATCGCAAGCATAAAGTGCGAGGTCTATGATGAGAAATTTCTAGCAAAAGAGAATATGAACGCATTTTTAGCGGTAAATCGCGCAAGCGTGCATAAACCAAGGCTTATCCACCTAACCTACAAGCCTAAAAAATCTAAAAAATGCATCATTTTTGTCGGCAAAGGTCTAACATACGATAGCGGCGGACTTAGCCTGAAGCCGGCTGATTATATGCTCACTATGAAGTCAGACAAAAGCGGTGCAGCAGCAGCTCTTGGTATCATAAAAGGTGCAGCGGAGTTAAATTTACCATTTGAAATTCACGCCATTTTAGGCGCCACTGAAAATATGATCGGAGGCAACGCTTATAAGCCTGATGACGTGCTAATCTCAAGAAGTGGCATTAGCATAGAGGTTAGAAATACCGACGCAGAGGGACGTTTGGTCTTGGCTGATTGCCTAAGCTACGCACAAGACTTTAAGCCAGACATCCTAATCGACATGGCAACCCTAACTGGCGCTTGCGTCGTGGGACTTGGCGAGTACACGACTGGCATCATGGGCAACAGCGAGAGTCTAAAAAGCGAGTTTAAAAACAAGATAAAAGATAGCGGCGAACTAGCGACTACGCTTGATTTTAATCCTTATCTTAGCGAGCTTATCAAAAGCCAGATCGCAGACGTTAGCAACTGTGCCTCAAGCAGATATGGCGGCGCGATCACAGCTGGCATGTTTCTAGCTAAATTTATCAAAGATGAGTATAAAGATAAGTGGCTACACCTTGATATCGCAGGTCCAGCATACCGTGAAAAGGCTTGGGGATACAACCAAGCAGGCGCGAGTGGAGCGGGCGTTAGGATGAATTTATACTTTCTACAAGCACTTAGTAAGGAGAATTGATGGGACTTTCAGTTGGAATCGTAGGCCTACCAAATGTGGGTAAATCAACGACGTTTAACGCACTTACAAAGGCGCAAAATGCCGAGAGTGCGAACTATCCATTTTGTACGATCGAGCCAAACAAAGCCATTGTGCCAGTGCCTGATAAGCGCCTAAATGAGCTTGCAAAAATAGTAAGTCCAAATAAAATTCAGTATTCAACCATCGAATTTGTCGATATCGCAGGTCTTGTAAAGGGTGCAAGCTCAGGCGAGGGGCTTGGCAATAAATTTTTATCAAACATCAGAGAAACCGAGCTTATCTTACACATCGTTCGCTGCTTTGAAGATGAAAATATTACTCACGTCGAGGGCAGTGTCGATCCGGTAAGAGACATCGAGATCATTCAAACCGAACTGATACTAGCCGACATCGAGCAGCTAAACAAAAAGATAGAAAAGCTCACAAGAGAGGCGAAAGCAAACGCAAAAGGCGCAAAAGAAGTGCTTGAGATAGCAAATTTACTTTTGGCTCACCTAAATGAAGGTAAAAGCGCAAGTAGCTTTGAGCAAAGAGATAGTGAGGCGTTTTTAGCGCTCAACAAAGAGCTAAGGCTTTTAAGCGCCAAAGAGGTAGTTTATGGTGCAAACGTTGATGAAGAAGGGCTTAGCGAAGATAATAAATTTGTAAAAGCACTAAGAGAGTACGCAAAAGCCTCAGACCACGAGGTGATCAAGCTTTGCGCAAAAGTCGAAGAGGAGCTAATAGGTCTAAGCGACGAGGAGGCTCACGAGTTTTTAGCCTCTCTTGGCACGAGCGAAAGCGGTCTTGAAAAGATCATAAGAACGTCTTTTGCAAAGCTAAATTTGATAAGCTATTTCACTGCTGGCGTCGTGGAAGTTAGAGCTTGGACGATCACAAATGGCTGGAAAGCGCCGAAAGCAGCAAGCGTCATTCACAACGACTTTGAGAGGGGCTTTATTAGAGCTGAAGTAATAGGCTACGAGGATTACATCGCACATGGCGGTGAAAACGGAGCCAAAGAGGCTGGCAAAATGAGACTTGAGGGCAAAGACTACATCGTACAAGATGGCGATGTTATGCACTTTAGGTTTAATGTTTAAATTTAGCCCTCTTTTGGGCTAAATAGTCAAAAAATATTTAATCCTTGGGCTACATAAGGTAAATTAAAACTTCCTTATTATAGTTGATAAAAATTCTTTTAAAAATATACTAAGTCATATCGTATTATTAATATCTTTATTGATACATAAGCTTCTCTATACAAGCAATGATGTAAATACCATCAGCTCTGTGACATCAATCAATATAGGTTTTATAAGTGAAGATAATAGCTTGATTGCAGAGGTTGACGATATTGACTATTTAGTAAATTTTAAAATAATACACTCATTATATTTTACAAACTTTCATACCTATAATAAATTTTGAAAACTATGAGTTTGTGACTATAAAAAACATGACACTGTTTTAAGCTATTACAATGAATATATGAAAAACCACCAAAGTCTGAGCAAATAGGAAACCGGCCACGAATAAGGTATAAAAATTTTACTTATATGTCTAGCATATTTATTTTATTATTCCAATGGTCTCAGCGAATTTAAGCTCTTTGTTTTCAAAGAGATTATATTCGATCGCATCTTTTTCACTAAGTATCACGATAGTTGAGCCAAGCTCGAAATTCCCAAGGCGCTCGCCCTTTTTGATATGTAAATTTTCATACTCGTAAATTTGTGTAAAATTTGCCATCGCATTTGTTTGGATGCGCTCATCAAAGCAAAATTTCATCTTACCAACGTTTAGCGCACCCACAAAAACTAGCCAAAGTTTTTTGCTATTTTTCATCTCACAAAGTAGTGCCACACGCTCGTTTTTGGTATAAAGGCTATCGATCTTGCCAAGCCATTTTACCGCCACACTGTAAAGCTTACCTGGGATATAGACCGCTTTTTTTATCGTAATATCGCAAGGTGCATGATAGTGATGATAGTCTTTTGGGCTAAGATAGATGTTGGCAAAGTCAAACTCGCCATCAAGCTCGCCCTGCCCCAAAAGCTCCTTCACACCGTAGTTCATGCCTTTTATGCTAAAAGCTTCTAGCTCTTTCGTGGTACCAAAACTAAGGCAGGTACCATCAACAGGACTTATAAATATCTCATCTGCTTCGTCAAATTCTCTTGGCTTCAAAAGCTCTCTGGTAAAAAGTTCGTTTAAATTTTTATACTCACTTGCTGGCTTAAACTCGCTCATATCGATCTTAAATAACTTTACATAAAAGGAGTTGATAAGCTCTTGAAGCGGTTTGAAAAAATTTAATTTTGCAACTTTACCAAAAATTTGAGAGAAGAGATTGTCCTTGTTCATTTTATTCCTTGCTTAAATTTAAAATAGCGATCTCACTTGGAGCAAAGATCCTAACTGGAGGCCCCCAAAATCCTGCGCCGCTACTAACATAAGCTTGCATTTTATCATTAATCTTATAAAGCCCATGTAAAAAACCCTGATCCAGCAAAACTAGGATACTAAAAGGGAAAATTTGTCCAGCATGCGTGTGGCCGCAAAGGACTAGATCGACATCTTTTTGCATAGTTTTTATAAATTTTGGCTGATGAGAGAGTAGGATGGTCGGCAAATTTGGGTCACATCCTGCTAGCGCTTCGTCTAAATTTGGCTCTAAATTTTTAAATCTTATGCCAGCTAGATCATAGACCCCAGCTAAATTTATGCCAGCTATTTTTTCATTTTTATTGCCAAGTATCCTAATGTCAAGAGCGCGAATTTTTTCTAGTATCCCATCAACTCCGTGGTAGTATTCGTGATTGCCAGGGACATAAAAGGTGCCGTAGGTGCTTTTAAGATTTTTTAATGGATCTAAAAAATCACCTATAAGTTCAGCTCTCATATCAACCAAGTCGCCAACTATCACCACCAGATCTGGTCTAGCTAAATTTATCTCTTTTACAAGCTCAGCCACAAAATCCTTCTGCAAAAACTCGCCAATGTGCACATCGGTTATCATAGCTATTTTTAGATCACTTTGTAAATTTTTTATTTTTATACTAATCTGTCTGATCTTTGGCGGAGTAAGTGCATTAAAAATTCCTTTCAAAAAGCAAGCAACTAAAAAAATGACAAATGTCACATCAAAGCAAAATTTAATAAATTTTCGTCTTGTGGGATTAAAACGCGCTTTTGAGCAAACGGATCTAACAATATCATAAAACAAACTAACACCAAATAAAAATAAAGAAAAACCAATGAGAGTTCCTGCTATCAAATATAGCTCTATATTTAAAAAAGAAAATCTTAGTTGAAGAACAAATACAAACTCAAGCACACTAATAATGTAGAAGAATATGCGAATTTTTTTAAGATGTGGAGTAAAAAAAGATACCTTTTTTATAAAACGTTTATATGAGTATAAATTTGTAAAAACACTAAAGATAAATGCCCCAATAATGATCCGAAAAAGTCCCAAAATATCTCCTTGAAAACAAAGATTATATTTTATATTTTTAAATTTACATTATAAATTTTATTAATTATTTAGAACAATTTGTAGTGCTAAACCGTATGATTTTATAATTTAAATTTATAAAAATAATTATTAAAAGGTATTTGCTTTAGGATAATAACTAAAAGATAAAATTTGGAATTTAAAAATAAAAAGGTGGGAAAACTCCCACCTTAAAAAAGATTACTGGACTTTGCCAGATTCAATTCTTTCTTTATAGATTTTGCGAAGTTTTCTAATGTCGTTCTTAACTTCGAATACACCATGCCAGTGTGAGTAGTCAGGACCACCCATTAGAGCGCCTTGTCTCATACGACGACCTTCGTGGTGCCACATATGATAGTAGATATCTTGGAATTCATCTTCCCAAGCATCTGCAAGTAGTAAGTTTTTAGCTTTCAACTCTTCAAGCATCTTAGTTGCTTCAGCATTGTAAACATTATAAAGCTCTACTTGCTTATCACCCATAATGAAGAAGTTATCTGTATGAGTTGATGTATGGCAAGCTTTACAAACTAGCTTCATCTCAGCTCTTGCTGCTTCTGGTCCATTTGGATGACCTGCAAGTGGCGTTCCTATGGTTAGTTTGCCAGTTTTTTCGTAAACAACAGCAGCTTGTTCATCACCAGCTGTTCTTAGCTTACTGCTGACGCCCCATAGGTTCCATTTTAGTCTTCTTGAAACATTGTGAGTTGTTGTTGTTTCACCAACACCACTCATGTGGCAAGCTGCACAAGTTGGAGCTCTAAAGTCTGGTACATCCCATGTATCAGGAGCAGCATCAAAATTCCATTTGTGAGCTTCGCTATTATAGATATGTCCGTGCATTGAGTTGTTAAAGATCTCAATATCTGGGTGATCAGGTCCAAGGTGGCAAGATGCACAAGCAGCTGGTTTTCTAGCTTCAGCTACGCTAAATGTGTGCGCGCTGTGACATGATTTACAGTTACCTACGCCACCATCTGGATAAACATTGCCTATACCATAGTTTGGCCAAGTCTCTTTTGTAGGTTTGTGATCAGCGTCTAGTTTGATGACGGTTCCGTGGCACTGTGTACAACCAGTAGCGTCTGGAGCCATTTTGTATTCTGGATGATCCATACCTTCATAGTGATACATTAGTTTTACCATCGCAGGGTTAGCATACATTTGCATAGCAGCTCTTGCGTGACCGCTCTTTACTAGTTCATCAACTTCGTTTTCGTGGCACTTAGCACAAGTTTTTGGGCTAACTAGCATTGAAACATGGTTGTTAGAATCTTTTGGATGCACCTTAACTGAAGCCATAGGATTATCTGCATTTACAGAGTGGCAATCCATACAACTTACGCCAACGTGAGCGTGGCGACTATTTTTCCAATCGGCAACTATGCCGGGTGTCTCTTTAGCGTGGCACTCAACACAGCTTTTTGATAAGTCTGACATCTTGTGAGCAACTTTAATGTTTTTTACAACATTAAGGTTTAAAGCGTCAGATTTATTTGCATCCATGTTTGCGGCAAAGCCAAAAGACATTAGACAGGCTAATAACATTAGCGACTTTTTAAACATCTCTCCTCCTTACTTGGTTTTATTGTTTTCTTGTTTTTTAATTGCTTCAAATTTATCGATTTGTAGTCCTAAATTCTTGTGACCAACGTGTTCGTGGCAGTCAACACATGATTTTTTATTAGGATTTCCAAGAACGAAATAATCTCTATGTGGCAAGAATGATTTACCAGCTTGAATAACATTTTTTAAATTTGAGTGACAAGTCAAACATCCACTATCATAGACGAAATGAGATGCATGCTCACGTTTTTTTCGCCAGTCGATCTTGTCAGTATCTGTAAAAAATGTCTTATAACCATCGTTTATCGATACTTTAAGTTTTGTAAGTACATAGGTATAGGCACTTGTATGATTTAGGTGACAGGCTGAACATTCAGCTTTTATGCCAAGCTTGTTATTGCCGCCGTGTACATCTTCATGATATGCAGCATTCATAGGATCCATCGTGTGACAAATGGTACAGATGTAGCCACTACCAGTCGCATGAAGTGCATCAGCTATGCCCATAGAAGCGATAAGGCCGATTACGATGCCTATTATCACAGATGACCAAACAAAAAATCTCTTCTTAACTTCAGCCAAAACTTCCTCCTGAATTTATCAATATATCGTAAATTTTTACGAAAATTTTAAGTGAATACTATCAAAAGATATATAAATTTTTTCTTTAAGTAAATAAAAATATTTATTTGATATTAACTTTCAATAAGAATAAATTTCTTGCAGTCCACCTACATCTTTTTCCAAAATTTGGTTCTTTTCGTCAAGTTTAACCAAACCATTTGTTTTAAATTTATTTAAAATTCTCGAAAAAGTTTCCGGCGTCATGTTAAGTATTGATGAAATTTTAGTATGTTTTAGCTCATTAAATAAATCTTCATGATCTAAAATAAACCTAGCCACTTTTTCTTCTGAGCTTAAAATTAACTCTTGATGAAGTAGATTTGTTGTGATCCTTATTTTTTCAGACATCGACTTTAAAAATTTCATACAAATTTCTGGTTTTATTAAAAATTCTGCTGCAAATTTTTCATAATTTATCTTTAACACCTCGCCAGATATGGTAAAAATGGCACTAGCTGGGTAGACAATATTTTCAAAATTTACGACTTCAGCTACAAAATTCATAGGAGCTAACTGATGAATAAAAATTTCTTTTCCGTTTGCCGTGGTTTTATAAAGCTTAACAGAGCCGCTTATTAAAAATATTAACCATTTTGGCTCCTCGCCTTCTATAAATAAAAATTCACCCTTTTTATACTTTTTTACGACACTTATGGCTTCAAGTTTGGCTAAATCTTCTTCGTTTAAGCCTTGAAAAAACGGGATTTTTTCTATCATATTTTTACTTGCCTTTTTAAAATAAAAAACATTTTAGCATATAAAAATAAGATAAATTTTAATAGATTTTCAAAGGGAATTTTCCCTTTGAATTGTATGAAATTATTTTTTAAGTAGATCTCTAATCTCAGTTAAAAGTGCAATGTCGGCTGGAGTTTCAGGCTCTACTGGAGCTGGCTCTTCTTTTGGTAATTTATTTTTAAGTGTATTTAAAGCTTTGATGACGCAGAAAATACAAAATGCGATTATTAAAAAATCAACCATTGTCTGTATAAATGAGCCATAATTTATCGTAACAGCAGGTACGCCATCTACTGCTTCTTTTAATGTAAGTTTAAGATCAGTGAAATTTACACCGCCAGTTAAAACGCCAACAACTGGCATGATAACATCGCCAACTAGTGATGAAACGATCTTTCCAAACGCGCCACCTATAACAACACCAACAGCCATATCTATGACATTTCCGCGCATCGCAAATTCTTTAAATTCGCTTATAAAACTCATTGTTTCTCCTAAAAATGTTAAATTTTTGTTCGGATTTTATTCAAGAAATGCTTTGCTTCGGCTAAAAAAATCAAATTACATAACTTTAAATTTATCAAGCTGGTGTTATAATCCAAACTCAAAATTTAACGTAAGGAATGAGCTTATGTATCGTTTTGCACCCTCTCCAACAGGAGATATGCACATAGGAAATTTACGTGCCGCTATTTTTAATTATATTTGTTCTTTGCAAGATAAAAGTGGCTTTATTTTACGCATAGAAGATACTGACAAAGAGCGAAATATCGAGGGAAAAGAGAAAGATATCTTAGAAATTTTGAGCAAATTTGGCATAAAACCAAAGCAAATTTACATCCAAAGTGAAAATTTAAAATTCCACAGACAGCTTGCATCAAAGCTTCTCATCGATAAAAAGGCATTTGCTTGCTTTTGCACCGAAGAAGAGCTCGAAGCAAAAAAACAAAAAGCAAAAGAGCAAGGCGTGGCATATAGATATGACGGCACCTGCGAGAGACTAAGCGACGCTGAAGTTTTAAACTGCGAGAAGCCATTTGTCATCCGCATGAAAAAGCCAACACGCACTATGAGCTTTACAGATACGATCAAGGGCGAGCTAAGCTTCGAGCCAGACGCTGTTGATAGCTTTGTCATCATGAGAGCAGACAAAACACCAACTTACAACTTCGCCTGCGCAGTCGATGATATGCTTGAGGGCGTGACCTTTGTCATACGTGGCGAGGACCACGTGAGCAATACACCAAAGCAAGACCTCATACGCGAGGGTCTTGGCTACACCGGCAAGATGAATTACGCGCATTTGCCTATCCTTTTAAATATTGAAGGTAAAAAAATGAGCAAGCGCGAGAACGAATCAAGCGTAAAATGGCTCTTTGAGCAGGGATTTTTACCAGAGGCGATCGCAAACTATCTGATACTTCTTGGCAACAAAACTCCAACTGAAATTTTTACGATAGAAGATGCAGTAAAGTGGTTTGATATAACCAAAATTTCACGCTCACCTGCTAGATTTGACGTGAAAAAACTTGAGCAGATAAATAGAGAGCACATCAAGCTTGCCTCAAAAGAGCGTATAAAAGAGATCTTTGGCGTGGATGAGAGCAAGGTTGAGCTAGTTAAATTTTACACACAAGAAAGCTCCCTAGTACCTGAGATAAAGGCAAAAGTAGAAGCTATATATTCACCAAAAATAGCTCCAGATGAGTACAAAAACGAATTTGAGATCATCAAAAAAGCAGCTCGTAATTTAAAACCGTGCGAGAGCTTTGATGAGTTTAAAAAAGAGCTTATGAGCGCTACAAATTTAAAAGGTAAAAACTTTTTCATGCCGCTACGTGCGCTGCTTACAAACGACCTTCATGGCCCTGAGCTAAGCGAGCTCTATCCGCTCATCAAAGATGATCTAGGCAAAATTTTAATCTAGGAGCAAAAATGATACTTTCCACCCTATTTTCAGCGGTCGCAAACATTTTGCACCTTATTATCACGGTCTATACTTGGGTTATCATCGCAGCAGCTCTGATTAGCTGGGTCAAGCCTGATCCTAGCTCGCCAGTCGTGCAGCTACTTTATAGGCTGACTGATCCTGTTTATAGCTTCATCAGACGCTACATCAAAACAGAATTTAACGGTATCGACTTTGCCCCACTCATTGTGCTTTTAGCACTTCAACTCATAGATCAATTTTTAATAAGGCTTTTATTTGTTTTTGCTGCGTCACTTTAGTATCCTCTCTTTAGCCTGCGTTGCTCTTTTAGCTAAAATTTACACCTACGAGGAGCTAAAAAACGAGCCAAAAAGCCTTGCAAAAGACTACTACATAAACCGCCTTATAAACGAAGGCAGCTACACAAAGGAGCAGATAGCTGAGCTTTCACGCGACGTTTTTAGAAAAAGTGGCTTAGTTCAAAAATCAATCAATAAAATTTTACCTCCCAAAGCAGTCCCTAGCAAGTGTCCTGGCATAAGCGCAAACAACATCACAAGTGCTAGCTTGGCTTGCCAAAATTTACTAACAACGATGAGCTTTTCTCTAAAACTAGATAGCAAAACTCGTGAAATTTTAGCGGCAAATCTTACAAATACAAATCCAGAAAAAGCTAGGATTTTACGCACTTTAAATGAGCCAAACCCAGCTCTTAGCTTTGCAAATACAAACGATACAAAGAGCTTTTTAGAGCTTTTTAATGCTTCAAGTCCGCAAAGCAAAAGTGCTCTTTTTAGCGACAGCTTTGAAGCAAATTTTATGAATAAGCTCTACATGCAAAAGGGCTTTACAAATTTATTAAACGATATCGTATTTAATAAAAAATATGAAAGCTTTAGAAGAAATTTACTTAGCATAGATCCAGCTATCACCGAAAAAGGCGACGCATTTACACTTGGGCTAAACGCCATCTTGCTTGGTCAAAATGACGTTGCATTTAGTTTTTTCACAAGAGCTAAAAGCACCTTTGATAGGGCTTGGCAAAGGGACAATGCCACATTTTGGCAATATGAGCTAAGCGGCGATGAGAGCTTTTTAAAAGAGCTAAGTGCTAGCAAAGATGCAAATATCTACTCACTTTTCGCAAGAGATTTGGTCGGCGGCGAGCCACTTGAAGTGATCGTGCCAAGGCCTAGCAAGCAAAATATCGAAAATTTTGATGTAAGCGATCCATTTTTATGGAACAAAACCGCTGCCCTTGCAAAGGATATGAACGCCACGCAAGCAAGCGAATTTGCGAAGAAATTTTATACAAACGAAAGCATTGGCGCCTATGCATACTTCATGCAAAAGGCGCATGGCTGGGAAAAGCAATACTTCTTAATGCCAAGCTCTCCTGAGCTTGAGGGTATCAGCAACGAGAGAAAATCGATGATCTACGCTCTGGCTAGACAAGAGAGTCTCTTTATCCCAAGCGTCGTTTCTACCTCTTACGCTCTTGGTATGATGCAGTTTATGCCATTTCTTGCAAATGCGATCGGCAAAAAAGAGCTAAAAATTCCAAATTTTGACCAAGACGATCTTTTCAAAACTGATGTTGCATTTAAATTTGCAAATCACCACCTAAACTACCTTGATAAATTTCTTTACCATCCGCTCTTTACAGCCTACGCGTATAACGGCGGTATCGGTTTTACCAAAAAAGTCATCACTAGAGATGATATGTTTAAAGAGGGGAAATTTGAGCCGTTTTTATCGATCGAACTAGTCCCAGTGGCTGAGACTAGAAACTACGGCAAGAAGGTGCTTGCAAACTACGTGATCTATATGGCGCTTAATGGTTCCAGTATAAAGATTTCGCAACTTTTCGAAAATTTAACAAAACCGGCTTTGACTGATAAATTTCGAAACTAAGCGCGAGATCGTCACTTTGCTTACTTGGTGCGGTCACTTCGTAATAGACCGCCCAAGACATAGAAAATCCAGCAAATTTAAGCATCTCGTCACTTTCATCAAGCAGCCTTGCATTTGTGGCATTTGAGTCGCCATTTACCTTTATATTGCTCAAATTTTGCGCATGTTCTTTTGGGTTTATGGCTACTAAAAAGTGCTCTTTGCTCTCGTCTAAATTTGAGTTATATATTGGATTTAAATAGGTGCCAACTATGAGCGTTCTATCGGTGCCATCGATGATCTCGCTCTTGCTTGTGTAGGCTAAAAGCTCATTTTTTAGTGGCTCATGCACGATCACTTTTTGATCGGCGCAACCAAATATCATCAAAATAAATATAAAAAATAGTGTAAATTTTCTCATAAAAAACTCTTAAAATATTAAATTTTCTCGCATTTTAGCATTTTATTTTTTAAATTTCACTCATAAATTTTAAAGCCAACATAAGTTATAATCGCGAGAAATTTTAAAAAAAAAGGTTCTTATGAAAAGACTTGCTATTGCTTTTTCTGGCCCTTCAAATAGCGGAAAAACGACTCTTATTTTAAAGGTAGCAAAAAAATTTATAAATGATGGTTTGAAAGTCGCGATAGTAAAACACGACCCGGGCGACAAGGCCAAATTTGACGTTGAAGGCAAGGATAGCTTTAAATTTTCTCAAACTGGGGCAGATGTGGTGGTGATGAGTCCGACTAGAACAACTTATTTTTCACAAAAACCACAAGAAATTAACGATGTCATTAAAATGCTAGGCGAGTTTGATATGCTCTTAGTTGAGGGTTTAAAGACGCTTCCACTACCAAGGTTAAGTGTTTTTAAAGATGAAATAGATGAAAAATATCTTAGCTTTTCAGATGCGATCGCAACATACAAAAAACAAATTCCTTACGAGATAAAAAATATAAATTTAGACGATATAGACGCCATTTGTGCGTGGATAATCAAAAATGCAAAGGCTGTATAATGCAAGAATTAAATCAAATTTTTAACACCATAAAAGAGATCGCAAAAGAGATAAGCGAAGTGATAAAATACGCCGATCTTGGCTACACAACTCACGAAAACGCAACCGGCGACACACAGCTAAAGCTTGATGTCAAAAGCGACGAGATCATCACAGCTAAATTTAAGGAGCTTGCCTGCGTAAAAGCGCTAATTAGCGAAGAGAAAGAGGACGAGCTTGAGATCAATAAAAACGCTAAATTTATCATCGCTTACGATCCACTTGATGGCTCAAGCCTAGTTGATGTAAATTTTGCCGTTGGCTCGATCTTTGGTATCTACGAAGACGAGGTAAAACCAGAAAGATTAATAGCCGCAGCTTACAGCATATATGGCCCAAGGCTTGAGCTTGTAATTGCTGAGAAAAAGGGCGCTTTGCCTAAATTTTATAGACTTGGTAAAGATGCCGAGTTTAAATTTGTAAAAGAGCTTGAGCTAAAAGAAAAAGGCAAGCTAAACGCCACGGGAGCCACGCAAAAAGGCTGGAGCCAAACGCATAGAAATTTTATAAACGAGCTATTCAACCAAGGCTACAGACTAAGATACTCAGGTGCGATGGTGAGCGATTTGCATCAAATTTTACTAAAAGGTGGCGGTCTTTTTAGCTACCCAGCAACGAGCGATCATCCAAATGGCAAGCTAAGAGTAGTCTTTGAGGTGTTGCCATTTGCCTTCATATATGAAAACGCAAAGGGCTCAACGACAAACGGCAAAAATCAAACACTTTTTGATATAAAAATAGAAAAAATTCACCAAACAACGCCATGCTTCTTTGGCTCACGTGATGAAATTTCTCTTTTGCATAAATTTTACGAGCAAAAATAATGCAAGAAACACAAGCAAACGAGCCACTTGACGCATTTGAACTAGCCTTAAAGCAAAAAGCAAAAATTTTGCAAGAGTGCCAAAGCCAAAAAGGGCAAAAAAGCTGCTTTAGCTGCGAAGTATTTTTTGACTGCGAGACAAGAAAAGAGTACGTAAATAGCTGCTACAACTCGATGTCAAAAGGCAATACTGGCAGTGACGGCGGATTTGATTTTTAAAATTAAAGGAAAAATATGAAAGAAAAAGCTTATATAACGACCCCGATATATTACGTAAACGACGTGCCACACATTGGTCATGCATATACGACCATTATTGCTGATACACTTGCTAGATTTAACCGCTTGCAAGGCAAAGAGACTTACTTTATGACAGGCACAGACGAGCACGGACAAAAGATCGAGCAAGCAGCTCGTGCTAGAGGCAAGACTCCAAAAGAGTACGCCGACGAGATCAGTGCGAAATTTAGATCACTTTGGGATGAGTTTGAAATAAGCTACGATCATTTTATAAGAACGACCGACGAAGAGCACAAACAAACCGTGCAAAATGTCTTTGAAAAGATGCAAGCAAATGGCGACATTTACAAAGGCGAATATGAGGGATTTTACTGCGTTAGCTGCGAAACCTTTTTTAATCAAAGAGACCTGCTAGAAGACAATCACTGTCCAGACTGCGGCCGAGTGACGTCTTTAGTCAAAGAAGAGAGCTACTTTTTTAAGCTTTCAAAATATGAAGACGCGCTTTTAAAATGGTACGAAAATGACGAGCTTTGCGTCATCCCAAAAGGTAAGAAAAACGAGGTCGTAAGCTTTGTAAAAGGTGGACTAAAAGATCTTTCAGTAACTAGAACGAGCTTTGACTGGGGCATAAAGCTACCAAAGAGCGCAAACGATGAAAAGCACGTTATGTACGTCTGGCTTGACGCGCTTATAAACTACCTAACAACACTAGGATATTCAAGAGATGACGCTAGAATGGATCTTTGGCCATACACTACTCACATCGTTGGCAAAGATATTTTACGCTTTCACGCAGTTTACTGGCCGGCATTTTTGATGAGTCTTGGCTTGCCATTACCAAAACACGTAGCAGCGCACGGCTGGTGGACCATAAATGGCGAAAAGATGAGCAAAAGTAAGGGTAATGTTATAAACCCAAGAGAGGTTGCAAATGCTTACGGACTTGAAAATTTCAGATACTTTTTGCTTAGAGAGGTGCCGTTTGGGCAAGATGGCGATTACAGCCAAAAGGCTTTGATCGAGCGTATAAATTCAGAACTTGGCAACGGACTTGGTAACTTGCTAAGCCGAATAGTTGGCATGAGTGCAAAGTATAGCGACTATAAAATCGGTTCAAAAGACGTGATCAAATTTCACAAAGCCGAACTTGATGAGGCCAAGGGCTACCTTGATGAGGCTATTAAAAATTTAGAAAATTTAGCGACGAACCGCTATTTAGAGGATCTTTGGAAGATCGTAACGCTAGCAAATGCAGCCGTTGCGAAGTATGAGCCATGGTCACTTGTAAAAGCTGGCAAAACTGACGAGGCAAACGCACTTGTAGCACTTTGCGCAAATTTACTTGCAAAAGTGGCGATACTACTTAGCCCAGCTATGCCAAAAACTTGTGCTAAGATAGCTGACACGCTTGGCTTTAGCATAGACACAGCATCTTATGAAAGCCTTGTTTTGAAAAATGAAATTTCAAATTTTACAGCAAAGGCCACCGAGCCACTTTTCCCAAGGATAGAAAAAGAGCTAATGAGCGAGGCAAATGAGCCGCCAAAGGTTGAGGTAAAAGCTGAGCCAAAAGAGGAGAAAAAAGAGGACGAGATCATTAGCATTGATGACTTTGCAAAGGTGGTGATAAAAGTAGGCGAAGTGCTCGAGTGCGAGAGAGTCGAGGGTAGTGAGAAGCTGCTTAAATTTAAGATAGATCTTGGCGAGGAGCAACCACGTCAAATTTTATCTGGTATCGCTAAATACTACGAGCCTAGCTCGCTTATCGGTAAGCAAGTTTGCGTTTTAGCAAATTTAAAAGAGCGAACGATGATGAAAAAATATGTCTCTCAAGGCATGATCCTAAGCGCATCTGATGGCTCATTAACACTTCTTGGTACGCAAGGCAAAGTTAAAAACGGTGCGATCGTTGGCTAAATGACAATAGAAAATTTAACTCGTCTAATAAATGCTGAGGCTCAAAATGCACCGACGATAACTAGCGTAAGCGAGTTTGTTTTCGAGCTAAAGCATGTAAGACGTGGCTTTGCGTATATTTGCTTAAATGCAAACGATAGCGACATAGAAACAGCGATTAAACAAGGCGCATACGCCATAATTAGCGAAGATAATGTGCCAATTATCGACAAAGAGATCGCTTTTTTAAAAGTTAGTAGCTTACAAACTGCCATGATAAAACTCATGAGATTTGAGGCTACTCATAAAGATTTAAAATTTTGCGCAGTAAATCCTTTTATAAATGACTTTTTAGAAAAATCAAAGCTTGGCTCTAATGCACACGTCATGTCAAAAAATATTACTGAGCTTTTCAATCAAATTTTTCACGCAAAGGTCTTTGATGTCTTTTTTGGCGATGATACAAGAACACTTCAGCGAATATCGCCTCTTTTTGAGACCATTTACACAGATACGACTATGCACGAGATAAATCCAAGCTCGATATTTTTTACAAGCACAGTATTTAAGCAAACATACTATCAAAACTTAAACATACCGCGAGTTTTTGCTGGAATGTTTTATGGGCTTTTAAAATTTCTTGATAAAAATAAAATTTCATTTAAGCCTTACGAAGGTAGGATTCACGGGCATTTTGACCCGATTTTTATAGATAAAAATTTTATTCCAACGAGCTTTGGAAATAGCTTTAGAGCTATAATCACTGAAAGCGATGAAGATCTATTTGTAAGTCAAAGTATATTTTTAAATAAAAAATTTAGCCCTGATGAGATAAAAATTTGCTTGCCAGAAGGCTCGTTATTAAAAGTACAAAATGCAATCTACTTTAAAAATTTAAGTGAGATAAAAAAGCTTAAAAATTTTATCTATATATTGATTTTATGCCAAAAAGAGGAGCTTTTAGAAGAGCTTCACAAAACATCTGAAGAAAATCTACTCTTTTAAGTTTTTATTATTTATAAGATCAATTAGCCTAACATCCTCACTTCTTACGATTAGACTTTTAGGCAGCTCAAATTTTTTTATCACTTCGCACTCTTTTTCTCTCATTTCACCATCATCTTTTTCATGATCAAATCCCAAGATATGAAGCAGTCCATGCGTAAAAAGTAGTGCAGTTTCAGCTTCTTCACTATGATTTAGCTCAGCAGCTTTCTCTTTTACCATATCTTTGTTTATAACGATTGAGCCAAGTGGGGCATGAATGACAAGCTCAAGCGGAAAGCTTAAGACATCTGTAGTTTTATCAATGCCTCGCTCGGTTTTATTTAGTTCTCTCATCTCTTCCTTATCGACAAAAACTAGCTCGATTTCTCCTAGTGTCAAATATTCACAAATTTCATCTAAAATTTTTGGATAGCTCTCTTCGCAAAGTATCATTTTAGGCTCTTTCCTTAGTAACTTTTTTGTATAATTCTAGCAAAAATAAAAGGCAAAATATGAAAAAAGCAGTTTGTATAATGAGCGGCGGTATGGATAGTACGCTTTGTGCTGTAATGGCAAAAAGGGCTGGATATGATATCGTAGCGCTTCATTTTGACTATGGCCAAAGGACGATGAAACGTGAAAAACGTGCATTTAACGAAATTTGTGAAAGATTGGGCATTACAAAAAAGATGAGTTTGGATGTTAGCTTTATTGCCCAAATAGGCGGGAATTCTTTAACCGATGAAAGTTTGCAAATAAGAAAAGATGGGGTGGAAAAAGATGTGCCAAATACTTACGTGCCTTTTCGAAATGGTATTTTTATCTCGGTCGCTGCCGCACTTGCCGAAAAAGAAAATGCACAAGCTATCTATATCGGTGTTGTAGAAGAAGACAGCTCCGGATATCCAGACTGTAAAGAAAGCTTCATAAAAAGTATAAACGGGTCCATAAATTTAGGCACATCACCTAGTTTTTCGTGTGAGATAATTACTCCACTTGTAAATTTAAGCAAGGCTGACATCGTAGCAAAATCTCTTGAGCTTGGCTCGCCACTAGAGCTTACTTGGAGCTGCTACGAAAGCGATGACAAGGCATGCGGGCTTTGTGATAGTTGCAGGCTAAGACTAAATGGCTTTAAAAAGGCAAATGCTACTGATAAAATCTTATATAAAAATCAAAAATTTTCCTTATGAGCCTCTAAAAGTGGCAAATTATTAAGCAAGAGCATTTAACGAATTTAAAGATACATCAACACTTAGGCTCTTACTGCCTATCAAAAACATAAATTCTCAGTCAAGTTTGCCAAAATTTAATAAAGAGGATTAAAAAGTAGTTGATAAATTTAGCCAAAAACGTACTAAGCACAAGGTAAAAATTTCTAAGTAATAAGTAAGTGGTTACTACTACGGCTTTTTAATGATCTTTATTTTTTCTTGTTGTCTTGTTTTTTATTTTGATCACTTTGGATTTTTTCTAAATTTATATATCCCATTTCAACAAGTTTATTATAAATTTGAGCGATTTTTGGTCCAGCCGCACTTCCGCCATGGCCACCATGCTCTATAACCATTGTGATAACGTATTGCGGATCTTCATATGGCGCATATGTAGTCATCCATGCATGAGATCTTTGCAAATACGCCATATCCTCCTCTTTCATACGTTTCTTTTCAGTTTGAGAAATTCCAACGACCTGAGCTGTTCCAGTCTTTGCCGCGACCTTTACAAGACTTCCTACAAAGTGCTTATTTGCCGTGCCTCTTGGGTGATTTGCCACTTCATACATTGCATGCCTAATGGCTGGTAACTGTGATTTTTCAAACGGCGTAAAAGCATCATCTGTTGGTGTAAAATCAATATCCTTGCCATCAATGCTCTTTAAAAAATGTGGAGTCACATTTAACCCAGTTGCAAGGCCTGCTGTATATTTTGCCACTTGCATAGGCGTGACTAAGAAATTTCCCTGTCCGATAGAAGTGATAAGGGTCTCACCTTGAAACCACGCTTTGCCATACTTCCTCATCTTCCACTCTCTACTTGGCAAAGTCCCCACAAACTCATTTGGCAAATCAACCTCGGTTTTTCTACCAAAACCCATACGTTCAAGTATCGGCACAATAGCGTCAATTCCTATCTTTTGACTACCTTTATAAAAATAATCATCACAGCTCTCTCTAATTGCCGTATTCATATTAACATTTCCATGTCCGTGAGAGTTCCAGCAGCGAAATTTACGCCCTCCAAGCTCATATGAGCCACTACAAAAAAAACTATCGTATTTACTCATGCCATTATCCAAAAACGCTAGCGCCATACCCATTTTTACGACAGAACCTGGCGGATAAAGGCCGTTTATTAGCTTGTTTGTAAAAGGATGATCGACGTTTTTTACAAGCTCTTCCCATTCAGGCTGAGAAATTCCAAGCACAAATGGATTTAGATCATACTCTGGAAAGCTACCAGCAGCTATGATAGCACCATCTTTTAGACTCATAACGATAACGCTTCCTGCATCCTTACCAAAGACATCAGCCACAAACTGCTGAAGCTCAAGATCGACTGCAAGCTTGATATTTTGACTTTGTGGTGCTTGATAGTTTATCTGTTCGATCTCTTCATTTAAGGCATTTACCTTTATCTTTTTAAAACCCTGAATTCCTTGTAAGATCGGATTATAAAACCGTTCCACACCACTTCTTCCAATATAATTTGTAAGCTTTGTCAAAGGATCATTATCCATATCTTTTTGATTTGCCCTACCAACGTAGCCGATGATGTGAGAAGCTAGATCGTTATACGGATAGTGGCGTTTTGAAGCGGGCCTTATCTCTAAATTTTCACGCAAAGAAAGTGATGCAAAAAATGGCAAAAATTTATCATAATCAATAAATTCGACCACATTTATAAAATCTTGGTTATAAGCTGAATCATTTTTTATGTATTCATTTTTAAGCTTTGTAACATTTAGATCACTAAATAGTGAGCCAATGTAAGATAGCTCATCATCTAAAATTTTTACCTTTTTATTAGCACTTAAATGAGGTCTAATGGATACCGAAAAGCCAAGACGATTAACAGCCATTGGCTTATCATGTACATCAAAAATGATACCCCTAACTGGCGGAATATAAATAGTCTTTATCGCGTTTTGTTCTGCGATCTCATTGTAGTAGGTATTTGAGTTTATGCTTAGATGATAAATTCGTCCCAAAAGTATAATCCAAAAAAGAGCGATCACACTAAAGACGATGCGCATTCTCATAGCACTTTATCCCTAAAAAGAACGATAGCAAGGATACTTTCAAATGCTATAAAAAATAGATATTCAGTCGAAAATGCTAAATTTTGCTCATTTAAAACGTAAGCAAATAGATTATTTACAAGAAATGTTAAAGTATATCCAGCTGCTACAAAGATGATAAGTAGGCAATTTCGCCACTTCATCGTGGTATAGAGCCAGTCTAAAATAAAATTATAAAAAAGCAAAAAGGCAATAATCGTTGAAAAAAGATGAAATCCATGAATTTGCTCAGCAAATATTATAAAAATTATCGCAAAGTACCAATTGTGCTTAAACTCGTCGTATTGCTTTTGTTTTCTTGAATACTCCAAAATCATATAAGTAAAAAAAATACCAATGAGTGGCGGCAAAAAACCAAATTGCGTAGTTGCGATCTCATATGAGAATAAAAAAACAGCCCACCAAAATTCTTTAAAAATTTTAATATCTAAGCTGCTTATGGTTTGCATTTTATCTACCAAGAGCGTTATTTATGATAGCTTCTCTAGCCTTTTCGATACCGCTTTTATTAAGAGTTGAGACCAAGATGCCGCTTGGGTCAAATTTCATTACCGCACTCTTTTGGCTTTGATTTAGCTTATCGCTTTTTGTATATAAATTTAAAATTTTCTGATCAGCTCTTAAAAAGCTTTTTAGATAAGCATCCACATTTACGTCTATGTCTAGGTCAAAATGTCTAGCATCAATTAGGTGTATAAAAAGTCTAATGTCGCTTCTAAATTTCAAAAACTCATCTAAATTTTTACGCCATTCATCATGCTTTGACTTTGCCACTTTTGCATAGCCAAAGCCTGGCAAATCAACCAAAATGAGCTTAAATCTATCTTTTTCTTCCTGCTCATCTTTTTGCTCACAAAACTCAGCCTCAAAAAAATTTATAAGCTGAGTTTTGCCAGGAGTCGATGAGCTTTTGGCTAGATTTTTTTGATTTACAAGTGTATTTATGAGGCTGCTTTTACCAACATTTGATCTACCCAAAAAGACAACTTCGCTTGTTACGAAGCTTGGAGCCTCTTTTATACTTGGACTTGATGTGATAAATTTAGCACTTAGTGGCCTTATCACTTATCTTTTTCCTCTACCTGAAAGATAAACTTAACAGGCTTTTTCTCATCACTGTTTACGCTATATGTGCCATCTTTTTGATTGACAACGATCTTTTCACCATAAACATTCTTATCAGTTTCTACCTCATGCAAATAGCCATTTCCACTAACAGTATAGACCTGTTTTGCTGGCTCGTATGTAAGAGTATTGCCTTTGCCGTCGTAGTGCTTATCTTTTATAAAGATTTTTGCTCTAGCATTGCCAGTGGCCACATATTTTATAGGTTGATGTTTTTTGTCAAAATAGACAACCACCTTATCTGCCTTAAGCTCATCAAATGAACCCTTTTTGATATTTACATTACCTATAAATTCACTAGTTTGCTTATTCTCATCTGCAAAAAAATCATTTGATGTGATTTCAACTTGCTCTGCATTTAAAAATGTAAAACCCAATATCACCGCTAAAATCGCTGATTTTCTTCTATCCATGCCCTTAACCCTTTTACCTGCGTTTGTTTTTTGCCAAGATCATAGCTTCCACTCTCACCCAGTGCCTTATCATTATTTCTTATGAGCGTGAAATTTGCTTCAGATCTTACTATTTTTGTTTTTGTTCCATATATCACTTCGTCACTTATAAATCTCAAACTATCGTTGTTTTCATAGTTCGCATTCTTTTGAAAGATGATTTCGTCATTTTGTGAGATTGCTTTGTCTGAGCTTAAAAAATGTTTTAAATTTCCTCTTAAAATTTTTGCTTTAAAACTCAAAAATTCATCTTTATCATTGTATCTATTTAGCTCATCAGCCTCGTAGACTCCGCTTATTTTCGTGGAATTTATCTCATAATCTATCACGTCATTTATCTGCATATTTGATATCTTTGTGTCGATCTTTAAAACATTTGCAAGATATGGATCTTGAGCCGCCAAAAATATCATCACGACACTAAAAATGGCCACGACGAAGTAGAAAATTTTTACAACCAACGCTTCGACCACTCGTCATATAAATTTTCTGATTTTATAATAAGCTCGATCATCTCTCTAACCGCGCCATTGCCACCTTTGTGCTTTAGTTTTGTCTTTACATCAAGCTCTTTTATCGCATCTTTTGGCTTAAAGCTCCAAGCAACTGCATTTAAAATTTTATAGTCATTGTAGTCATCGCCGATAGCTGCTGCGTTTTTAAAGCTAAGCCCTTCAAATTTTAATATCTCGCTTGCTACTTCAAATTTATCGCCAACGCCTTGATAGACGTGATTTATCTTTAGATCCTCAGCCCTTCGCTCAACGATGGCCGACTTTCTACCAGTGATGATAGCCACCTTTTTGCCAAGCTTTAGCCAGCTCTCTATCGCGTAACCATCTTTTACATCAAAAAATTTAAGCTCTTCGCCATTTGCATTGTAGATGATCTTGCCATCAGTCAGGCACCCATCAATATCTAAAAAAATAATCTCTATCATAAAACACCCTTTGTGCTTGGTGTGCCTATCCTTGCGTTTTTAGCAAGCGCTCTACGAAGTGCGACGGCAAATGATTTAAAAGTAGCTTCGATGATATGGTGAGTGTTTTTGCCACGAATTTGATTTAGATGAAGCGTGATGGCTGAATTTATAGCAACTGCCCTAAAAAACTCCTCCACAAGCTCAGTGTCAAACTCCCCTACTTTGGCATTTTCATTAAAATTTTCATATACAAGATAGGCTCTGTTGCTAAGATCTAGCGCACAAAAAACAGCTGCCTCATCCATAACAACGCTTGCTTCGCCAAATCTCTCAACGCCACTTACAGGATACAAGGCCTCTTTTAAAAGCTGACCCAAAACTATGCCGACATCCTCAACGCTGTGGTGAAAATCCACATGCGTGTCGCCCTTGCATGAAATTTCAAGATCAAGCAAAGAATGCTTTGTAAAAGCTTCAAGCATATGGTCAAAAAAACCAATGCCAGTATCTATCTTTGCAACACCAGAGCCATAAATTTTAAGCTTCATTGAGATTTGTGTCTCTTTTGTATTTCTAGTTAGTTCTAAAATTTCTTCTCTCACGCCCTAACCTCTTACTATAAATGCACCTTGGAATTTACCACTTCTTGCATAATCCCTGGCCTCGTCCTCACTTCTAAAGCCATTTAAAAATACTCTATAAATGGTAGATCCATCTATAGTAAATGTCTTAACTACCGACTTATAGCCATCTATGCTTTGATGTTCTCTTTGATATCTGTTTGCGCCCTCAAGGTTTTTAAATGAGCCAATTTGCACCATAAAATCTCCACCCACGACTCGTTGCTCTGACGAAATAATAATGCCTCCAGTTGGAGCTGTCGGAGAGACTGGATTTGGTACTTTTATGCCAGTGCTTGTTGGTTTTGTTTGAGTATTAATGCTTGCAATAGCATTAATATCTTCATTAAAGCCTATGACTTCCATACTGACTGGAGCCGTGCCTGTACCGATAATATCAAGTTTAGTTGCAGCCGCCTTTGAAAGATCTAAAACTCTATCAGCCACAAAAGGTCCACGGTCATTTACACGAACAATGACGCTTTTTTGATTTCTTAAATTTGTTACTTTAAGGATCGTATTCATCGGCAAAGTTTTGTGTGCTGCAGTCATGTTGTACATATTATAAATTTCGCCGTTTGAGGTTGTTTTGCCATGAAAATTTGGACCATACCAGCTTGCTGTGCCACTTGCCCTATCACCCACACTTACAACGGTTGGGTAGTATGTTTTGCCATTTATCGTGTAAGGTCTCATTGTTGCTTTTTGGATAGAAGCTGAATTGTTGCCCTTTACATTAGTTGGGCCACTTGGTGTAAATGGTGCCCCGCTCCAAGAGCAACCAGTAACTAGAAGAGTAAAACTTAGTCCTATATAAAATTTTAGGCTCTTATGGTATGACAATATTTGCTCCAACATTTAAATTTGAACTAGCAAAAGAATTTGCATCTTTTAAATCTTTTTCACTCACATTAAATTTTTTAGATAAAGAAGCTATCGTGTCACCAGTTTGGACTATATAGTTTTGAGATTTATTTTGTGCGGAAAATGGAATAATTAGTTTTTGATTATAGCTTACGGCATTTGTGCTAAGCTCGTTGTAGTCCTTGATCGCTCTATGACTAACACCTGTTTTTTTAGAGATAGAAAGTAATGTTTCGCCTTTTTTTACAACGTAGGCATAAAAATTATTTTTACCATTAAATGGCTTGAAATTTTCTGCAAAAAGCTGCTTTTTATTTTCAGGGATATAAACATAATAATCTTTTAGAGTTGGTGGAGTAAATACAAATTTTAAATGCGGGTTGTTATTTTTCATCTTTTTTGTACTAAGGCCGATACTATCGCCTATTTGAGCTAAATTTGTACCGCCAGGTACTTTTACTTTTACAAGCTTTAGTCCTCCGTTTATGTTTAACAAAGATGAATCTTTAGACATCAAGAAGTCTGCGTCTTTTGCGGTATATGCTGCTCTTAAAATTTTAATAACAAAATTTCTAGTTTCGGCTGGAAGGTATTTTTTCTCTGCGTCAAGAAGCGTTACAAGGTCATCTGTGCCAGCTTTTTGTATGGCTCTTTTTAAGGCACCATCACCGCAGTTATAGGCCATAGCTGCTAGATACCATTTGCCAAATTGATTTTTAAGCGACTTTAGATAATTTGTTGCTGCAATAGTAGACTCTACGGGATCTTTTCTCTCATCTACATATTGACCCACTTTTAAACCATGAAGTCTAGCCGTTTGCTCCATAAACTGCCACATGCCAGTAGCTTTTGCATTTGAGACTGTGTGATTTGAAAAGCCTGATTCTATCATAGCTAGATAAAAGAATGACTCAGGTACGCCTGATTTTTTGATCTGATCTTTTACCATTGGTATATACATATAACCATTTTTTAGAGCTTCTGTAAATGTTTCAAGTTGTGATTGTTTGATACCTTGTCTCATCTTTGCATAGTGAGAAGTCTTCATAAAGCTAGCATCAATGTCCAGCTCTTTTAAAATTTTTACCTGAGTATCGTATGAGCTTTTTTCAGGTGTATTTGCTAGTAGCAAGGTACTACATGCAAACATTAAAAATATTTTAAGCATTGCTTTCATTTCTATCCTTTTTCGTGTCAAAACTTAAGATGCTAGCATCTTAAACAAGTGCAACGCTCAAAATTTAAGCAAAGCACTTAAACAACCTTTTGGCATTATTTGAAGTTTTTTCACAAACAACTTCAAACTCAAGGTTTAAAATTTCAGCTATCTTTTTAGCAACAAATGTCGTAAACGCCGGCTCATTTCTCTTGCCGCGATTTGGTTCTGGCGTGAGATAAGGAGCGTCAGTTTCAATAACTATCCTATCAAATGGGATTTTTGGCAAAATTTCGACTAAATTTTTAGCATTTTTAAATGTTAAAACACCGCCTATACCAAAGTAAAAATTCCCAAATTTACAAAGCTCTAAAAGAAGTGGCGAAGCATTATAACAATGCAAAATCGCTCCAGCTTCAAGCTTTGGTGCATACTCTTTTAAGATATTAAAAGAGTCCTCATTAGCCTCCCTAATGTGAAGAATAACGGGTTTTTTTAACTCAACAGCTAAATCAAGTTGAGCTAAAAAAATACGTTTTTGATCTTCTTTTTCTTTTATCTTTTCATTTTCATCTTTTGGCAAGCGAAAGTAGTCAAGACCGCATTCACCAATCGCCACACACTTTTCATCTTTAGCAAAATTTCTTAAAATTTCAATATCAAAACTCTCTTTATCATATGGATGAACTCCAGTGGCAAAGAAAATGTCAGAATTTTCATGCGCTATTTTAGCCGCTTTTGGTAAATCATTGATATCAGCTCCAGGGATAATAAAGCCTTTTAGCCCTAAATTTCTAGCTTCACCTAAAATTTTATCAAGGTCAGGATCATAAACTTTACTATCCAAATGACAATGCGTATCTATAATCATAAAGCTATTTCTACTCTGTTTCTACCATTTTCTTTTGCGGTGTAAAGTGCTGAATCGCAAGCCTCAAGCATATCGTCTATCTCGCAATGCCCATTGCCAAAAGATACACCTATTGATATAGTAACTTTTACTTTTTCCTTTTTTATAGTTACTTTATTTTCAGCTACTTTGGCTCGTAAATTTACAAAAAATTTAACAGCTTCTTCTTTATTTATTTTTTTAAGGACAACGCAAAATTCTTCGCCGCCAAATCTAGCAACGATATCACTTCCTTTTGTATTATCATTTAAAATTTTTGCAATTGATTTTAGTACCTTATCTCCACCATCGTGGCCATATTTATCATTTATTTTCTTAAAATAATCAACATCAATCATTGCAAAAGCGTAAGGCTCATTAGTCTCTTCAGCTACATGAACATACTCTTCTACGTCAGAATAAAAAAATCTTCTATTATAAACTCCTGTTAAGAAGTCGCGATTTGCAAAATTTGCTATCTTGTTTATATTTTCCATCGCTTCGATCGTATTATTAACACGACATATTAGCTCTTCTTTTGAAAATGGTTTTGCTATAAAATCGCTCGCACCATTTTTTAAAAATATTGACGCGTCAGTCTTCTCGCTAGGCGATGTCATAACGATTACACCAAGACTATTTTTATCTTTTTCTTTTCTGACCTCTTTTAAAACCTCAAGACCGTCTTTTACCGGCATTCTATAATCAGTTATTATAAGATTTATATCAGGATTATCCGCAAAATAATTCATTGCCTCTTCGCCATGAGCTGCGGCCAAAACCTTAAACTGAAGGCTGGTTAATATCTTTTTTATCATATTTCTAAAAGGGAGCGAGTCTTCAACAACCAAAACCTTGTATTGCCTATTTTTGCTCAGTCTATTTATCATTTGAAAGATATAGTTGATATCGTCCATATTTCCTTTATAAACATAATCCACAATATCTTTATTTATAAAATTTTGCCTTGTTTCATCATCAATGCTACCTGTTAAAACGATAGCCGAAAGCCCTTTGGAAAGCGCATAATCAACAATTTCGCCATTTGGAGCATCTGGTAAATTTAAATCCAGAATAGTCATAAAATAATCTTTGTCATGCTCGCTAATTAACGTCTTAGCCTCGGCAAAACTATATGCAACATCAATTGTCATATCATCAATAGTCTTTTCCATCTGCATAACAATCAGCTTTGCTAGCGCCTTATTATCATCAACTACAAGGATTCTTTCCATATTATTCCTACAAAAATTTTTATCAAATTAGTGGCGATTTTATCAAATAAATTTATTTATAAAGCTTAAATTAATAATTTAAATTAAGCTACTTTAAAAGTCCTTTCGCAAAATTTATCGCTTCTTCGCTTATATGTTCGCCACTTATCATACGCGCTAATTCGCTCACTCGTTCATCTTTATCAAGCTCTCTTACGACCGAGTTTTCTCCGTGACGTTCTACCAAAAAGTGAGAATTTGCCTTTGAGCTAAGCTGTGGCTGATGTGAAATAGCAAAAATTTGATAAAAATTTGCAAGCTTAAGCAAGACATTTGCGATGCTCATCGCCTCTTTTCCGCTTAAATTTGCATCTATTTCATCTAAAATGATGACATCACCGCCCGTTTTTGTGATCTCGCTAGAGGCAGCTATGAAGGCTAGCCTTAAGCGGTTTAGCTCGCCTGAGCTTAAATTTTTAAGCGAGGTCTCGTTTAAATTTAGACAAATTTCATCAACACCCAAGATGTCAAGCTTTTTAGCCTCAATACTCAGCGTTATATCTGGCATATAAAGCTCTTTTAAATATGAATTTATCATACTCTCAAGCTCTTTTAAATTTACGCCTCTTGCCTTACTCAAAGTACCAGCCAGCTCATTTGCCTTTTTACTTAAAATTTCAAATTTCTTCTCTAGCTCGCTCTTTTCAAAGCTTAAATTTTCATATCTGGCAAGCTCTTTTTCCTTTTTATCAAGCGCTTCTAATGCCTCTTCCTCGCTGCCGTATCGCCTAATGATGGCATTAAGAGCTTCTATTCTATCAAGCACGCTCTCTACGTCGATATCGTCAAGCTCCTCCATATTTAGGCTATCTCTTGCGACCCTTAGCTCGTTCATCGCATCTTCAAAAAAGCCATTGTCAAGGTCGCTGATGCTTAGCGCCTCATTTACGCTATGCTCTAGCTCAAATATCCGCTCAGCCCTAGCCCACGCCTCATTTATCTTATCCTTTTTACTAAGCCTTTTTTTAGTCTCCATAAGCTCTTCAAACTCGCCTTTTTTAGGCCCGACGCTTCTTATCTTCTCGATCTCAAAGCTAGCAAGCTCCTTTAGCTCCTCGACCTTTTTCTCTTCCTCTTTTATAGTGGCTAGCTCTTTTGAAATTTTAGAAAATTCTAAAAACGCCTCTTCAAATTCTTGTTTTATCTCTTTAAATTTCTCATTTTTTGAAATTTCAAGCCTATCAAGCAAATTTAGAAATTTCTCATTTTCAAATTCATTTGCCTCTTTTGCCGAGAGATATTTGATGTGCTCGCGCGCCACTTGGGCTAAATTTTTCTTTGAGATGGCTTGTTGGTTTATAAAATACCTCGTGCTCTTATCTTTTAAAAGCTTGAAAATATTGACCTCTTCGTTTTCTATGCCAAACTCATCAAGCTCAAATTTATGCTCCACATCAGCTTCTATCAGCCTTGCCTCGCTATCTTTTAGTCCAAAAACAGCCATTATAGCACCCATCAGTACCGACTTACCAGCGCCACTAACGCCCGTAAACACACTAAGACCCTCTTTGAAATTTAGCTCGACATTTTTAAAATTTAGATAATCTTTAATCAAAATTCGATCAATCATTATAACCCCAGTGAAGTTTCTCTTTTAAAATTTGAAAATAATCTCTGCCAATATGGCGTATCAGCCTAGCTTTTTTGTCGCTAAGGCTCATGCTAACGGCTGAAATTTTACTCATATCAAACCTATCTTGCCCATCAAGTACCAAAATCGCATCACTATTTGTTCTAAATTTGACCGTGTGATTTTTTGTAAGTACAACTGGGCGCTGTGTAAGTGAGTGCGAGCAGATAGGAGTTACTGTAAAAACTTCGCTTAATGGATAGATAATAGGACCATTTGCACTCATGTTATATGCCGTTGTTCCAGCAGGTGTTGCCACTATGACGCCGTCTCCAAAATATGAATTAAAATATTTTTCATTTAAAAGCGCCTCGATATGCGTCATCGAGCCACCATTTTTACTAACGATGACTGCGTCGTTAAATGCTATCTTTTGCTCGGTTTTGCCATCGTTTTTGTGAAGTGTGACGTCTAACATAAAAGGCGTTTCTACCTCAAATTTATCATCAAAAAAGTCTTTAAAAAACTTCTCACTCTCATTTATCGTGATATCTGTTAAAAAGCCGAGCCTGCCAGCGTGTATGCCAAGTATGAGTGGCGAGATGTGAGCTAGCTTTCTGCAAGTTGAGATGATCGTGCCATCACCGCCAAGAGTGATAAGAAATTCGCACTCTTTGGCTAGTTTTATCAGCTCAAAGCCACTTTTTTCTACCTGCTTTGCACAGT
The DNA here is from genome assembly GCF_902460415.1 of Campylobacter concisus. Lineage (GTDB taxonomy): Bacteria > Campylobacterota > Campylobacteria > Campylobacterales > Campylobacteraceae > Campylobacter_A > Campylobacter_A concisus_Y. Next base: position 349,414 of record NZ_CABPTY010000001.1, on the reverse strand, counting down.
TTTTTTCAAGCAAAATTTCAGCGTTATACTTTTTTAAAATTTTTTCTAGCTTTGCTAAATCCTGCTTAAATAATGGATAATCTTTCGCGATAAGTCCCACTTTTTTGGCGTTTGTGGTATTAAATTTTTGTTCATTTTTCATAGAAATGATTGTAACATATTTTATTTTAACAAAGCTTTTCAAAAGAAAAAAGCGATTATAATTGCCTAAAAAACATTGCAAAGGAGCATTTTATGCGAAGTCATTATTGCACCGATCTTAGCAAAGCTGATATCGGCAAAGAAGTAATACTTTGTGGCTGGGCAAACACATATAGAGACCACGGCGGCGTTGTTTTCATCGACTTAAGAGACGTTAGCGGGCTTATACAATTAGTTTGTGACCCTGCTGATAGCAAAGAAGCACACGACGTGGCTGCAAAAGTAAGAGATGAATATGTCTTAAAAGCAAAAGGAAAAGTAAGGGCTAGGGGCGAAGGACTAACCAATCCAAAGCTAAAAACTGGCGAAATAGAGGTGATAGTAAGCGAGCTCATCATCGAAAATCCAAGCGAGCCACTACCATTTATGATAGGCGATGAGAGCGTAAATGAGGACATCAGGCTAAAATACCGCTTTTTAGACCTTAGAAGCGAGCGTTTGCAAAATATCTTTAAAATGCGTTCTCGCGCAGCTATCGCAGCTAGAAATAGCCTAGATAAAATGGGCTTTATCGAGTTTGAAACTCCAGTTTTAACACGCGCAACTCCAGAAGGTGCGAGAGACTACCTAGTGCCAAGCCGCGTGTATCCAGGCCAATTTTATGCGCTTCCGCAAAGCCCACAGCTATTTAAGCAGCTTTTGATGTGTTCTGGCTTTGATAAGTATTTTCAGATAGCAAAATGCTTCCGTGACGAGGACTTAAGGGCTGATCGCCAACCAGAATTTACTCAAATAGATATCGAAATGAGCTTTGTCGAGCAAGAAGATATCATAAATATGGCTGAGACTATGCTAAAAGATATCTTTAAAGCCTGCGGACACGACATCAAAACGCCATTTAGACGCATGAGCTACAAAGAGGCGACCGAGACTTACGGCTCAGATAAGCCTGATCTTAGATATGATCTAAAAATGATCGATGTGATCGATATTTTCGAGCGCTCAAGCAATGAAATTTTTAGCTCTATCGCAAAAGATAAGAAGAAAAACCGCATAAAAGCGCTAAAAGTGCCAAATGGCGACAATATCTTTAGTAAGCGCGAGATGAATAGATTTGAGGAATTTGTACGTAAATTTGGCGCTCAAGGCCTTGGCTACTTCCAGATGAAAGAAGATGGTTTAAAAGGTCCGCTTTGCAAATTTTTCGAGCAAAGCGATCTTGACGAGATCGTCTCAAGATGTGAGCTAAAGGTTGGCGATGTCGTATTCTTTGGTGCTGGCAAGAAAAAGATCGTGCTTGATTATATGGGACGATTTAGAATTTTCTTAGCTGAGCAAATGGGCATCATCGATCAAGATAGACTTGAGTTTTTATGGGTGCTTGACTTCCCAATGTTTGAGCAAAATGACGACGGCAGCTACTCTGCGATGCACCATCCATTTACTATGCCAAAAAATATAGACGAGCCTGATCTTGAAGATATCCTCTCTATCGCTCACGACGTCGTGCTAAACGGCTTTGAACTTGGTGGCGGAAGTATAAGAATTCACAAAAACGACATCCAACAAAAAGTCTTTAAGCTTCTTGGCATAGATGAAGCCGAGCAGCGTGAGAAATTTGGCTTCTTGCTTGATGCCTTGACATTTGGTGCGCCTCCACATGGTGGTATCGCGATCGGCTTTGACAGACTAAATATGCTTGTAAATAAAGCAAGCTCGATCCGTGACGTCATAGCATTCCCTAAAACACAGCGCGCTCAGTGCCCACTCACAAAGGCACCAAGCTACGCTAGCAACGAACAGCTTAGGGAGCTAGGACTAAGGATAAGAGAAAAAGAGCAAAAGGCTTAAAAATTTATTTAAATTTAGACTTTTTGGATGTCTAAATCTGAGTTATTTTTAAAATTTAAATTTTTGAGATGATTTTGGATGTTGTGCAGAAAATTTCATCCCAAAGCTAGACATATAGTCTGCTGCAGGGTGAAATTTTCAAACTCATTCAAAGGCGCTCAAAAAATATAAAAAAGGGAAAAAATGAAAAATTTATTTTTAATCATCGGCGCTCCAGGCAGCGGCAAAACAACAGACGCATCGATCATCGCACAGCATGATGAGAAATTTGCACACTTTTCAACTGGCGATCTTTTAAGAGCTGAAGTAGCAAGTGGTAGCGAGCTTGGCAAGCTTATAGACGGCTTTATATCAAAAGGAAATTTGGTCCCACTTGACGTTGTCGTAAATGCGATCGTCTCAGCTATCAAAAGCTCAAATAAATCAAACATCATAATCGACGGCTATCCAAGAAGCGTTGAGCAAATGGCCGAGCTTGACAAAGTCTTAAGCGAGCAAGATGAAATTTCTCTAAAAGGCGTCATCGAAGTAGATGTTAGCGAGGACGTGGCAAGGGCTAGAGTACTTGGCCGTGCAAGAGGCGCTGACGATAACAACGAAGTCTTTAACAACCGCATGAAAGTATATCTTGATCCGATCAAACCTATCCGCAAGTTTTACAGCGAAAAAGAGCTACTTCACGTAGTAAATGGCGAACGCGGCATCGACGAGATCGTAGCTGACATCAAAAATTTACTAGCTAAACTTATATAACTCACAGACCTTGCATCAAAAGGTGCAAGGTTTTAAAACTTACCATTTATTAACACCAAAAATGTAATATCCTTTAAATTTAACAACCTTCAAAAAGGATAAAAATGAAAAAAATCTTCATCACTTCACTGGCTGCTAGCATCGCAATGGCTGGAGGTTTTGTCTCAAAACACCAAACTGAAAATGTTATAAGCGTAAAAGAGGCTTTAAAACTAAATGATGACGCAAAAGTCATGCTTGAGGGCAAGATAAAGTCACACATAAAATCAGATAAGTATGAATTTGTTGATAAAAATGGTGACGTTATCGTTGTTGAGATTGACAATAACAAGTGGGGCAATGTAACAGCTAACGAAGACACGCTTTTAAGAATAAGAGGCGAAGTAGATAAAGACCTTACAAAAACAAAGATCGACGTAGATAGCGTAGAGGTTGTAAGGTAGTTAAATTTACGAGTATTTAATGCAAAAAATACTAAAATCACGAAAATTTCTAACACAAAGGACAAATATATGGACGTTTCAAAGATAAAATTTGGCTCAAATCCAGACAAAATCAATGCCGTAATCGAAATACCTTATGGCTCAAATATCAAATACGAGATCGACAAAGATAGCGGTGCAGTCGTAGTTGATCGCGTGCTTTACTCAGCGATGTTCTACCCAGCAAACTACGGCTTTGTGCCAAACACACTTGCAGCTGACGGCGATCCGGCTGATATTTTGGTGCTAAACGAGTATCCACTCCAAGCTGGTAGCGTCATCCCTTGCCGTTTGATAGGCGTTTTGGTGATGGAGGATGAAGCAGGCATGGATGAGAAGCTTTTGGCTGTGCCAGTTACAAAGATCGATCCAAGATATGAGGCGATAAAAAGCTACGAAGATTTGCCAACTGCGACACTAAATAAGATCAAAAATTTCTTTGAAACTTATAAAATTCTTGAGCCAAACAAATGGGTAAAAGTGAAAGAATTTAAAGATGCAAATGCTGCAAAAGAAATTTTAGACGCTGCTATTAAAAATTAAAAATAATTTAAAGCCCTATTTTAGGGCTTTTCTCTTTTTAAATTTGCTAGTTTTATACGCTGCATAAAAAAGGATATTTTTATATTTAGATAAGCTTTTTCTTGTATAATACGATTTTCTTTCAACTGTGGGTTCATAGCTCAGTTGGTTAGAGCATCCGGCTCATAACCGGATGGTCCCAGGTTCGAGTCCTGGTGAACCCACCACTTACTTTATCAACAATAAAAAATTAAAAATTTTTCATCACTTTTCCTTAGGTTTTAAAATACAAAAAATGTTTAATGACCCAAAATTTAAGCCAGGTTTTCTAAGCCCTTTCTAAAATTTCCTTGCGTTTTTGCCAGTCAGGCATATAAAGAGTCAGATAGTCATAAAATTTCTTTGAGTGATTAGGATGGAGAAGATGCACTAGCTCGTGAAACACAACATACTCGATGCACACTCTTGGCTTTTTGATAAGCTCTATATTTAAATTTATATATGATTTATATGGGTTGCAACTCCCCCATCTCGTCTTCATCTGCCTTATTTTTACACTTTTGATATCTTGTTTTACTATCTTGTTAAACTCTTGTAAGATATTGAAAAAATATAACATCGCCTTTTCATAATACCACTCATAAATCAAATTTTCTTTTCGCTTTATGTCGCTTTTATCTTTTACGAATAGCTCTAGATAGCCCCTTTGTAGCTTTACGCGCTCCTCTTTAGACTGCACCACTTTTAGCCTATAACTTCGCCCAAGATATTTAAAGTCTTCGCCACTTACGTATTCTTTTTCGGGCGCCTTAAATGAGGCAAAAAACGCACGTTTTTGCGCTATCCATTTAGCTCTTTTTTTTATGATAAATTTTATATGCTCATCGCTTGTCGTTTTTGGCGCCGTTAGGATCGCTTCGCCATTTGGTCTAACTTTCAAGGTGATATTTTTCACCTCTTTTTTGATGATTTTCACCTCATTTAACATAAAAGCTTATCTCTATTCCACGGATAGTTTGGTAAATTTTCTCCTTCTCTTCGATAGAAACGTCATATTCATCCTCTATCTCCCAAAGAGCGTCCTCCATAGCGCTTGTTATCTCGTTTTCCACGTCCATATTTTTGTGCCATTCTGGTTTCTTTGAGGCCTGCTCGTAAATTTCATAAAATTTCATACTCAAATTTTTAGCGACCGTCTCTATATCTGCAAGCTCCACATTGCCTAAAATATCAAGCAAATTATCATAAATGGCAAATAAAATTTTCTTACCATTAAATTCTTTTGGATACCTATCTTCATTTGGCTTTAAAGCGCCAGTTATGATGTCTTTTAGCAGTTTTGCTTTGGCAAGCTTTTCTTCCTCGCTTAGCCTTTTTGCCTTGTATTCGTCGATGATATCTTGTATCTGCTGCGCTATTGATTTATAAAACGCTGGATTTGAGTCCATTTTCTCTTTTACCACTACGCTTACGGCGCTGATGATCGTATCAGCCTTTGCGTTTTTGCCCTCTACCCTTTGCACCTCATCGTCAAATTCCGTCTCAAAGATATTTACGAGTTTCGTAAGCTCATTAACCCCTTGTGCATTTACGTAAGTATCAAGCAGCTTTTGCATCTGCGCTTCGTATTTGCCAAAGTCGCAAGCCTCGTGATACCTTAGTTGCACGGCCTTTCTTAGCTCGTTATAAAATTTAACCCTTTGCTTATAAGTTTTGATCTCCTCTTCGCTTAATATGTCATAAATTTTCTCGCTAGAAAGCGCTAGCTTAAACGCCCTAGCAAACTGTGATAGCCACTCTTTAAAGTCATCTCGTTTTTGCACGTCCTCTAAAACCGCCACGTAGCTCTCCAGATCATCTTTAAATTTCACGCCGCTAAAAAGATCGTCCAAATGAGTATAGTAAGTCTTAGCCTTTATTATCTCGCTTCTTACGTCTATCACGGCTCCAGTTATATCTTCTGGGTCAAAGCCGCTTAGCGAAGCATAGCTAGTAAGCGCCTGATCAAGCTCTCCTAAAAGCCCTCTATAGTCTATGATGTAGCCATAATCTTTTCCGTCGTAAAGCCTATTTACTCTAGCTATGGCTTGAAGCAAATTATGCTCTTTTAGCTGTTTATCTATATAAAGCGTGCTTGCTCTTGGCGCGTCAAATCCCGTTAAAAGCTTATCCACGACGATGAGCAAATCTATCTCGTCGCCGTAAATAAATTTTAAGGGCTTTTTATATACGGTCGGCGTGTTTGAGTCATGCACGGGCTATATAACAGTAAAATACGGCTTGATAAAAATTAGTTTTTTAACTTGACTCTATAATATAAATTTCCTTCTCGGTCTTACGTCAGGCTGCAAATTATATTTATGATTTTTCAAGATTTAACCTACATATGCGGCAAGTTATGTGCGATCTCGTTCTAGCCTTATGCTATTTTTTATTATTCCTTCATTTCTTATGCAAATAATAGATAATGATAAAATCGTGGTCAAAAATATCTTAAGAAATATGCTAAATTTGCATATACAAATCATCATCAGATACCGATAAAAACGCGCTAAAATACGTTTAAGTTTTTACTTGATTTAAACAATAATTCACTACAATCAAATCTTAAATTTAGATTTTCAAGCTATCATTTCGCAAAAATTAAGGAAAATCATGCAACCTATTTTTACGACCCAAATCACCAAATTTAAAGGCGCGCAAAAAAGCGCCGTTGATGATATTTTGGTGCGCGAGATCAAGCTTGAGATCTACATAAACGGCAAGCGTTTCGGCGCGCTCATGGCGACTCCGACCGATCAGGAGGCTCTAGCTGCTGGCTACCTAATCAGCGAAAATTTGATCGCAAGCCCTGAGGATATCGAGAGCATAGAGCTTTCAAGCGACGCTTTAAGCGTGCGGGTAAAGGCTAAAATCAACGAAAAGCGCCTCGAGCAGTTTGACGAGGAAAAGGTGATAATCAGCGGCTGCGGGCGCAGCTCGACGGCAAACATCGACCCTGAGGCTATGGCAGCGCGCGCTATAAAGGCCGACGTCAAATTTAACAAAGACGAAATTTTGCGCCAGATGGGGCAGTTTTACACGCAGTGCGAGCTATACGAGATGACGGGCTGCGTGCACACGGCCAAGCTTTTTGTTAGCGGCGAGCAGTTTTTTATCGGCGAGGATATCGCTCAGCACAACACCATAGATAAAGCCGTCGGCAAAGCGGTACTGGCAGGCTCGCAGCTACAAAATTCGTTTTTGATGGTGAGTGGCAGGCTCAGCTCCGAGATGGTCGCAAAGGCCGTCATGCACGGCATCCCCGTACTCGTCTCGCGCACGGCTCCGACTAGCCTTGGCGTCGTGATAGCGCGTAAATTTAACCTCACGCTGTGCGGCTTTGCGCGCGGCGAAAACATAAACGTATATAGCGGCGCGGAGAGAATCCGTGAGTGAGCAAATCCGAGAACTGATCGAAAAACTGCTAAATCCAAATGGCAGGCTGGACTGCGGAGCGGCGTTTAAGATCGCTGCAAAGCTAGGCGTAGAGATCGGCGAGGTTAGCGACGAGGCCGAAAAAATGGGCGTAAAGATCGACAACTGCGAGCTGGGGCAGTTTGGCGGACTGGAAAACGGACGCGGCAAATACACCGTTATGACGCAGCTAAAGCAGATGACCGACGAAAAAGACAGAATCCTATGCAAAGACGCTAGAGACGCGGCTGCGGGCGTGGGGCTAAAGACGATCCGCTCGACGCTAAAAGACTATAAAATCGACGTAAAATACTGCCAGTTGGGGTGTTTTAAGGAGAAGAAAGGAAAAAAGATGAGAGTAAAAACCAAAACCTGGATAGAAAACGACGAGGGCGAGCTTATCTTCGGCAAAGGTAAAACCGAAGTCCTAGACGTCATCGCTGAGGTCGGCTCGATCTCAAAGGCTGCCGAAATCCTAGGCATGAACTATAAAAAATGCTGGACTCATCTGCAAATTTTGCAAAAAAATCTAAAAGAGGAGCTTTTTACGACTAAGCAAGGCGGCGGAGAAAACGCAGGCACGACGCTAAACGAGCGCGCGCATGAGCTCATAAACGCCTATAGGCAGCTTCAAAACGACATCGAGGATTTTGCGGATAAGCGCTTTAAGGAGTTGTTTTTGAAAAAAGACGGCGAGAAAAATGACGCAGCTAAAGACGACAAAAAAGATAAAAATAAATAAAACCACATCAAATTTAAGGGAGAAAAAATGTACGTAAAACTAAACGATAGGGTCTATCTAAACAAAGATAAGATCACCAGAGTAAAGGTAGATAGCGTCCAAGACGGTATCAGGATCCGCTTCTATGAGGGGCAAAATCAAGTCGCTAAAAGCGGACGCTTTGAAACCGAAGCAAAAGCTATCGAGTGGCTAGAGAAAAATTTTATAAACAAATAATAAAATGGTCGTGAGCCTCTGTGACTCGCGCTTCTGTGCTTTATCAAGTTAAATTTGCCGCCTTGCGGATAAATTTAGCTTGCTCAAATTTAATCTCCAAATTTACTAAATCATTTCCAACGCAAAAGTCCCAAATTTGCGAAAATTTACTATAATTACCGCATCAAATTTAAAGAGTAAAAATGGCAAATTTAGACGAAATAAGAAAAAATATCATCCTAAAACAAGGCGTGCATTATTTTGATTTCGCGGCTTCGGGGCTTGCTTATGAGCCCGTAGAGCGCGAGATAGCAGACGCCCTCAAAACCTACGCCAACACCCACTCCGACAGCAGCTCCAGCGCCATCATCACGCAGCGGCGCTACGAGGGCGCGCGAGAGAGCCTAAAAAAGCTACTTGGGCTTGACGAGCGGTTTTGTCTCATCGCTTGCGGACAGGGCGCGACGGCTGCGATCAAAAAATTTCAGGAGATACTAGGCATATATCTGCCGCCTGCGACCAGATGCGCGATCGGCGAGGCAAATTTACGCGCCGTGCAGCTTCCGCTCGTGCTCGTTTCGCCATACGAACACCACTCAAACGAACTTAGCTTTCGCGAGGGGCTTTGCGACTACCTGCGCGTGCCGCTTAGCGAGGGCGGCGAGATCGATCTGCTAGCGCTTGAGCGCATCCTGAAGCTAAATGCCGGACGCCGTATCATCGGCTCGTTTAGCGCCGCCTCAAACGTCACGGGCGTCGTTAGCGACTATAAAAAGATCAGCGAGCTAATCAGAGCTGCGGGCGGCATCGTCGCCTTTGACTGCGCGGCGCTAAGCTCGCACGCAAATTTAGACTGCGATTACTTCGATGCGATTTTCCTCTCGCCGCATAAGTTACTTGGCGGACCTGCAAGCTGCGGGCTTTTGGCGATCAAAAAGGAGCTGCTTAACAGCGACGTGCCGACATTTGCCGCAGGCGGGACGGTCGCCTACGCCAGCCGCGAAGGGCACGTATTTTTGAAAAACCCCGAGCAGCTAGAGGAGGGTGGTACGCCGCCTATCACCGGGCTCATGCGGGCAAATTTGGCATATGCGCTGCGAAACGAAGTCGGCTTTGAGAGGATAAAAAGCGCCGAAGACGAGCTAGCGCGGCTTTTTGAGAGAGAGCTTGATAGCATAGACGAGATCATAAACTATGCTCCAAAGGGCGCGCCGCGGCTGCCGATAATTTCGTTTAACGTGCGCGGCGTCTCGGCTTATGATTTCGCCGCGAGCCTTAGCAACGACTTCGGTATCCAGACGCGCGCGGGCGTGATGTGCGCGGGGCCGTACGCTCACGATCTGCTGGGTATCAAGGAGGGGCGTATGCCTGAGAGCAAGCCCGGCTTCGTGCGCGTGAGCCTGCACTACACGCACACCGAGCAAGACGTGCTATATCTAGTTGGTGCGATAAAATCCTGCATCAAAAAGCACCGCGAGCTTTGGGGTGAGGAAAAGGCGATGTATGAGATGTTTGGCGGGAAAATTTAGCTTTACAATAGTGGTTAAACGGAAGTAAATAAGTTTAAGGAAATATAATAAATGAAAATTCAAATAATATCTTACTCCACAATATTTAAAATAAATGATCCGCACATATCTTGTACTATTAGCACTTTTGAACGTCCTAAGAGTTTTGATGAATTTGATATAAATGTTATAGATTTAAATAACTCCAACTTATGGGGTTTTAACTCAGAATACCAAAAGTGCACTGAGGCCGTCTATCACTTTAAAACATTAAAAGGAATTATGAAAAACTCAAACAGAAGTATATTTATTATACTAATGCCTACAAATATAAAGGTATCAGTGCACTATTCTGGATGTTATACAAATCAAACCGTTGCAATTAAAGATATTCTCAAGCAAGTTAACCAGGAATTGTCTACACTAGTTTTATCCAATATAAAGTTGAGATATGAAATAAGTACAACAACCATAGACGAGCAAAATTTTTATTCCGATTTTATATTTGACAATGTGGATGGCGAAACTATCAAATGGTCAAATGGAGGTAAGAGCACAATAGTAAAACATAATGAGAGGCTATATTCGACTACTCTTTTTATCAAAAACGCAACTAATGATTTAGAAATTTTAGTATCATTTATTGTTTCTAGATTCCAAAAATCCGATGTTCCTGATTGGTTTAATGGTTTTGAGTATTTCGATGATGTAATGCTGAAAAACAAACGCAACAAATTATTGGATATATATCGGCAAATTGAAGATATAGATAGGCAAATTGATAAAAATAATAAATTCAAATCAATCCTATATTCAACAGGAGATGAGCTAGTTGGTGTAGTGAAGGAAATTTTAGTAGATATTTTCAAACTAACAGACAGTCATTTTATAGATGTGAAAAAAGAAGATTTTAGATTCGAATTTGAAGATGTTAACTTTATGGTAGAGATAAAGGGAATAAATACAAACGTCAAAAATAGCAATATAGCACAGTGCAAGAAACATGTAACTGATTTAATAGCCGAAGACGATACCAAGTCTCCTGGCAATGTAAAAGGCCTGCTAATAGTTAACCCTCAACGCGACATAGAGCCTGGCAAAAGGGAGCCGATACATGCCAATCAAATAAGCTATGCAAAAAGTGAAGGTATATTAATAATAACGACTTTAGAATTACTAAAATTATATCAAGCATACACTAAAGACGAAGTTGTTAGTAATAAATGTTTTGAGACGTTTAAAAATAACGTCGGAGAGTTTAAATTTGATTTATAAAAAGGGCGCAAAGTGCACCCGAATCACGCAAATTTAAGCCATAAATTCGGCTCAAATTTGCGCGTAAATAAAATTAGTTTTTGCGAGTATTCGCGTCAGGCGTGAAAAGCGGCTTATCTAGCAGCTTAAAGTCGCCGATAAATTTCTGACCCTCTTCGCTCGTCGCCCATTTTATAAATTTCTCTGCATTTTCGATGTCAGTTTTAGGGCAGTGTTTTGGATTTACTGCGATTAGAGAGTAGAAGTTTTTAAGATCGTTGTCGCCCTCGTTGATGATGACCATCTCAGGATGACCTTTTTGGTTTGCTTCATATTTAATGTAAGTACCACGATCAGTAAATGTAACGCCTTTTTGCTCAGCAGCAGCATTTATCGTAGCTAGCATACCTTGGCCTGTTTGCATATACCAGCCGTCTTTTTCAGGGACTTCACCAGCGATCTTTTTCCAGATGCCTTTTTCTTTATTGTCTGTGCCTGATTTATCGCCGCGAGAGAAAAATTTGATATTCTCTTTTTTGATCAGCTCAAAGCTCTCTTTTATATCTTTACCTTTAAATTTATCAGCGATTGATTTATCAGCGATAACGACGAAGTCATTGTACATTACGGGTTTTCTCTCGACGCCAAAGCCTTTTTCTACGAATTCTTTCTCAACCTTTGGCGAATGCACGAAAAGTATGTCCGCATCGCAGTTTTCGCCTAGTTTTAAAGCTGCTCCAGTGCCTACGGCGGTCCATTTGATATCGACGCCTGTTTTTGCCTTATACGCAGGATAGATCGCGTCTAGTAGCCCCGTGTTATCGGTGCTGGTTGTAGTTGCCATGATGAGTTCGCTATCGCCTGCAAACGCCAAAACGCTCGCGATTAGCGAGCCTAATATTACTTTTTTCATTTTTCTCCTTTTTTTAAAGTATGCTATTATAGCATATTAAATTAACCATATAAACATACGGAGAAATAATATTTGGACTTTCTACTAAACGGATTTTTAGAGGCCTTTAGGCTGCTTTTTAGCGGCGATGAGGAGACGTATTCGGCGATCAGGGCGACGCTTTACACTTCAAGCGTTTCGATATTTTTTGCGATTTTAGTCGGTTTTCCGCTAGGATTTACGCTGGGATTTTACGATTTTAAAGGGCGCAGGATTTTGAGACTGCTCAGCGATACGGCGCTTGCGATGCCGACGGTCGCGATCGGGCTTATTTTGTACGCATTTATCACGCGAAACGGTCCGTTTGGCGAGTTTGGACTGCTTTTTACGCTAAAAGCCGTGATGCTGGGGCAGTTTGTGCTAGCACTACCTATCATCATCTCGCTAAGCGCTAGCGTCGTGGAAAATATGGACAAAAAACACTATCTAACGATCTTAAATTTACGCCTGAGCGCGCCGCGGCTAGTTGGCTGCGTGCTTTACGAGCTAAGGTATGCTCTGATGGTGGTCGTAGCGACGGCGTACGGGCGCATCGTGGCTGAGGTGGGCGTGGCGATGATGATCGGCGGAAATATCAAATATTTTACCCGCACGATCACGACTGCGGTGTCGCTGGAGACGAACAAGGGCGAGTTTGCGATGGGTATCGCGCTAGCTTTGGTACTTATTTTTATCGCATTTGCAGTAAATTTGGCGATACATGCGCTAAAAAGGCTTGATAGATGAAATTTGATAAATTTAGAAATTTTACGATCGCAAAAAGCGGGCTGGGCGCGTCAAATTTGAGCCCTTTGTTTAAATTTAACGGTAAAGGCGCAAAGTGATAAACGTTAGAAATTTACGCCTAAACTACGGCGCGAGCGAGATTTTAAACATCCCGCGCCTTGATATCGACGTTACCAAAATCACCGCGCTAACGGGCAGCAACGGCAGCGGCAAAAGCACGCTGATGCGTGTAATGTCGTTTTTACAAAAGCCAACTAGCGGCGAGGTGCGGCTGTGGGAAAGCAGCGCGCCTAGTCTAAATTTACTGCGCGACGTTAGCGTTTTGTTGCCAGAGCCCGCGCTTTTAAAACGCTCCGTGAGGGAAAATTTTAGAGCCGTTTTAAAAAGCCGCGGAGTGCTGGGGGAATTTGACGAGCGAGCGAGCGAGGCGTTAAATTTGGTCGGGCTTGACGAGAGTTTTTTAAACAAGCGTCACTTTGAGCTTAGCTCCGGACAGACGCAGCGCGTTAGCTTTGCGTTAAATTTGGCGCTTAGATCGCGTCTTTATCTACTCGACGAGCCGACAAATAGCGTGGACGTGGGCACGTCAAAGCTGTTTGGCAAGGCGGTGCTTTACATGCGGCAAAGATACGGCTGCGGCTTTGTGATCGCTAGCCACGACGACAAATGGCTAACCGCCATCGCCGAAGAAAACGTCTTTTTGCACAAAGGTCGCGTGTGCGAATTCGAGTACAAAAATATATTCGACACGCGGGACGGGGTTTTAAAATTTGACGAAAACGCGAGCGTAAATTTACCGCAAAATTTACGTAACGCCGTAAAGATCGCCGTAAATCCAAGTAAAATAACGCTAAGCAAAACGCTGATAGAAGGCTATCTTGAGGGCATCTTGCACTCGGTTTCGCTCTATCTTGGCAAAGAGCTTTTGGTAAAAATCAAAATCGGCGATCTTTTGATAAAAACTCTGGCACCCAATTCTCAAAAATTTAATATCGGCGAGAGGATTTATTTTAAATTTGACGAAGGAGCGTTTTTGGGGCTTGAATGAGCCTCAAATTTTGCAAATTTCGCTCCCGGTTTTAAATTTAGGCTCATTTAACGCCCGTTAAAATAGCCGAGTTAAAAGTAAATATCAAAATGAAGCGTAAATGTAAGATATATGTGTAAATTTCATATTTCTTTTATCCCTTAAAATTCGCTACAAGTAATATGCAATTAAGGCACATTTAAGCGTATATTAATTTTTTTAATTTATTTTTTTTTAAGTATAAGAAATAAGCCAAAAAGTAGTATAGTTTCACAATCGAGAAAAATCTCAAAAAATAGACAAAAATGATAAAGGAAGGCGATGACTAGCAAGGGCGAATTTGCGGCGGGACGTGGGCTTTACTACTCGCTATTTTCGCGTTTTTTCGTTTTTAGCCAAGAAGCCGATAGATTTAGCGGCGTAAACGCGATGCTAGGCCTTGCCTCGGCGCACGCTCTAAACGAGGAATCGGCCGACGCGATAATGCGCATACAGGCAAAATTCGACGAGAAAAATTCGCAAAATTTAGCGGATGAATTCGATGAAATTTTCCACGCTCTGCCAAGTCCGCTTAGAAACTCGCTGTCCTACTACGACGAGGGCTACGAAGTCGGACACGCCTGCGCAAAAGTGCGTAAAATTTTAGCCCGCACAGACATTAGGCGCGACGAGGCTAAATTTAAAGAAAACGAAGACAACGTGGGCTTCGTGTTTGCGCTGATGAGCGAATTTATCGCGCGAGAGAGCGAGCAGGAGCTATACGGCGAGCTTGAGGAGCAGCTTTTTAAAGAGATCATAAACCCAAACATCGACGAGTTTATAAATGATCTTTTTAACCACGAAAGCAGCGAAATTTATAAAGACGTCGCAGTGCTTTTGCAAGGATTTATAGAGTTTGAGCGCGTAGTTTTAAGCGCGCCGCGTCCTATAAATCAAGGCAAAAACAAAAAGACTTTGGACGGAGTTTCAAGATCTGAGGCCATAAGAAGACAAAAAAACCGAGTGAGAAAGATAAAAGCTATGGAGGAAGAAAATGCAAAAAAATAGGCGAGAATTTTTAAAAAAGGCGGGGCTAGTCGGCGCGGCAGCGGCTACGGCCGGAGTAGCAACGGCAGCGGCGTCAAACCTAAAATACGGTAAAAGCAAAAAGACCGAAGTGCTTTATAAAAGAAGCAAAAACTGGGATCTATACTACGAACAAGCGAAATAAATAAAATTTAAGAAAGGATGAATATGTCTGAGGCAAATTTACGTCTTATGCCCCACTCAAACGCAGTCGGGCGAAGATCGTTTTTAAAAATGGCCGCGCTAGCAGGCGTAGCGGGCGGCATGAGCGGGCTGGCTGCTAGCGGTGTAACTAGAAGCGCCACAAAAGAAGAAATGGCAAATCCGTTTCCAAACTCTAAAATCGTAAAAACCGTTTGTACGGTTTGCTCCGTTGGATGCGGAGTGCGCGCCGAGGTAGAAAACGGCGTTTGGGTACGCCAAGAAGTAGCCCAAGATCACCCGGTAAGCGCGGGCGGCCACTGCTGTAAGGGCAGCGACGTCATCGATATGGTGCGCTCTCACTGCCGCGTGAAATACCCGATGAAAAAAGTAGGCGGCAAATGGAAACGCATCAGCTACAAAGACGCGCTTGACGAGATCGGCGCCAAATTAAAAGCGTATCGCGAGAAAAACCCTGAACAAGTGATGTTTCTAGGCTCTGCAAAAGATTGCAACGAACAAAGCTACTACATCAGCAAATTTTCCGCGATGTTTGGGACAAACAACCTAGATCACCAAGCTAGAATTTGACATAGCGCAACAGTCGCCGGTGTGGCGAATACGTGGGGTTATGGAGCTATGACTAATCACCTTGGAGATATCCAAAACGCGAAGTCTATCTTTATAATCGGCGCAAATCCGGCTGTAAACCACCCGGTGGGATTTAGGCATTTTCTAAAAGCGAAGGAAAATAACGGCGCAAAGCTGATCGTTGTCGATCCAAGATACACGAGAACTGCTGCAAAGGCTGATTATTTTGCTCAAATTCGCCCGGGCACGGACATACCTTTCATGTATGGCATGATGAATCTCATCTTTGAAAACGGTTGGGAAGATAAGAAATTTATAGATGACCGCACGTACGGCATCGACGAGATCCGCAAAGAGGCTGCAAAGTGGACGCCAGAAGTGGTCGAAGACGTAACCGGAGTACCGGCTGCGACGCTAAAAGAGATAACGGAAGTTTACGCTAAAAACCGCCCTGGATCGGTCGTTTGGGCGATGGGTCTAACTCAGCACACCATAGGCAGCTCAAACACTCGTATCGCTCCGATCCTGCAACTAGTACTGGGAAATATGGGCGTATCAGGCGGCGGCTGCAACATCCTGCGCGGTCACGACAACGTCCAAGGCGCCAGCGATATGGCAAACGCGCCAGATAGCCTGCCTGGATACTACGCTAAAAACGAAGCCACGTGGAAATACTTCGCTAAAATGTGGAAAGTAGACTACGAGTGGTTGCAAGGTAACTTTATAAAACCTGAATGGATGTTTAAGCCGGGATTTACCCTAGCTCGCTGGTGGGCAGGCGTACTTGACGGCAAAAACGGCAATGACCCGGTTGAAAACGCAGGCGATAGCCTAAAAGCCCTAATCGTCATAGGCAACGGCATCACCTCTACCGCACAACAAGCAAAAGTACAAGAGGGCCTTGACGGCCTTGAGCTTTTGGTGTTGCTTGATCCTTTTGTAAACGACGCCGGCGTTATAACAGACAAAAAAGACGGCGTCTATCTACTGCCTGCAGCGACGCAGTTTGAAACCAGCGGCACGGTCGTAGCGACAAACCGTAGCGGTCAGTGGAGAAGCCAGGTCGTAGAGCCTCTGTTTGAGAGTATGCCAGATCACGAAATTTTATTTGAGCTTGCCAAAAGGCTAGGCTACTATGACGAGCTAACTCGCACGATCAGAGACTCCGAGGGCAAGATCGAGTGGCCTGAAGCAGCCACTCGCGAGATCGCTAGTATCGTAAAAAGCATCGGTCTAACCGGCTGGACTCCGGAGCGTCTAAAACGCCATCAGGCTAACTGGGATAAATTTGACGAAAAAACGCTAATGGGCAAAGAGGGCACCGAGGTAGCGGGCGAATACTACGGCTTGCCGTGGCCTTGCTGGACGGAAAAACACCCTGGCAGTCCAAATTTATACGATATAAGTAGACCGGTAATGCAAGGCGGTATGGGCTTTAGAAACCGCTTCGGCCTAGAGCATAACGGCGTAAATCAGCTATCTGGCGACGGTAGCGCGCCTGTAGGCGGAGCGCAAAGCGGCGGATATCCGGAGATCAAAAAAGATAACATAGAAAAGATACTAGGCATCAAGCTAACGGATGAAGAGCGCGAAAAAATGGGCGCTACTTGGGCCACGGACGGTAGCGGTATAATCGCAGAAAAATGTATGGAAAAGGGTATTGCACCGTACGGCAACGCAAGAGCTAGAGCGGTAGTTTGGACCTTCGTCGATCAGATACCGCAGCACAGAGAGCCGCTACATACGCCTCGCCAAGACCTTGCGCAGAAGTATCCGAGCTTTGAGGATAAGCCGAATCACTACCGCGTATTTACGAAATACAAGAGCTTGCAGCTAAGTAAGGACTTCTCGAAAGAATTCCCGATAAATTTGACTACGGGACGCCTTGTAAACTTTAGCGGCGCGGGTATGGAGACACGCGCTAGTATGTATCTATCGCGTATCACGCCTGAGATGTTTGCGGATATCCATCCTGAGCTTGCGGCTAAACACGGCATTAAAAACTGGGATTTCGTATGGATTCATTCGCCTGAAGGCACGAAAATCAAGGTACGAGCTAGAGTCGTACCGTCGGTCAAACTAGATACTATATTCTTGCCGTTTCACTGGGCTGGATACATGCAAGGCATCGATATGACTGGTAATTTCCCAGAAGGCACCAAGCCTTATGCGGTAGGCGAGAGCGCAAATACCGTCGCTAACTACGGCTACGATATAGTCACTCAAATCCCCGAAACCAAAAGCGGTCTATGCCGCATAGAAAAGGCGTAAAATGAGCGAATTTAACGATAACAATAGACTTAAATTTTACTGCGACGACGATAGATGTATCGACTGTAACGGCTGTGCGGTAGCTTGCGACGAGGCTCACGAGCTGCCTCTTGGCATCCGCCGCCGCCGCGTCATCACGCTAAACGAAGGCGTACCAGGTAAGGAAATTTCAACCTCGATAGCCTGCATGCACTGCGAGGACGCGCCGTGCTCGCTGGTTTGCCCGGTTGATTGCTTTTATATCAGGAGCGATGGTATCGTACTACACGACAAAGATATCTGCATCGGCTGCGGATACTGTCTATACGCGTGTCCGTTCGGTGCGCCTCAGTTCCCGCGCGAGGGAGTTTTTGGCGCCAAAGGTTCGATGGATAAGTGCACGATGTGCGCAGGCGGTCCGCTACCGACGAATAGCGAAGCCGAGCGCGAAGAGTACGGCCAGGATAGAATTTCCGAAGGCAAAGTGCCGGTTTGTGCGGCGATGTGCTCGACAAAGGCGCTGCTAGTAGGAGAATCGGCTATGATAGAAAAAATCTACGGCGATAGGGTCAAGGCACGCGGCTACGGCTTTAAAGACCTAAAGCAAACTCTGACTTGGAAGCTCGCCTACTATGCTGGCGATAGGCTTAAGATAAAATCTTAAAATTTAGCTCGCTCTTGCCGAGATTGCGGGGGCGAGTAATCTCATCAAATTTGACACGGTTTGGCTGCGTTAAATTTGACTCACACTTCTTTAGCTTTATTAAATTTTACGCGGTAGTTCGTCAAATTTGAATGCAGGCAAATTTAAAATAAAAATGGATAAATTTTAGCAGAAAAAAGGGCGGTCTCCCGCCCTAAATTTACGCTCTAACAGGCGATAAATACGGATTTGCCGAGTGCATCGACATCTCGTTTTGCTCTCTAAATTTGATAAATTCCTCTTCGCTTAGACGCCTGATGTTTGCTATCGTCATCTTTAGCGGCGTGATGCCTGAGAGCGGATCGGGATCGCCGGCGTTGGCTAGCTCGTTACCGTCGGCCTCGCTATAGTGGAAGGTCGTAAATATCGTGCCTTCTTTTAGATCCGGATTTACGCGTAGTTTGGCCGCGATCTGGCCGCGTTTGTTTTGTACGAGCGCGTAGCAGCCCTCCTCTAGCTCCCTCTCGCGAGCGATATCGGGACTCACCTCTATGAGCGCGCCCTCGATGCCAGCACCGTATTCAAGAGCCGGACACTCTCTAGTCATAGTACCCGTGTGGTAGTGATAGACCTTGCGTCCGGTCGTAAATAGGCACGGATATACTTCGTCTGGTACTTCGCTAAGCGCACCGCTACCGACCGGATAGCTGTCCGGGATATTCATCTTGGCTCTAAATTCGGCTTCTGCTTTTGCGCGTTCGTTTTTATCGTCTAAGTAAAGCACCGGCGCAAAGCGGAATTTGCCGCCCGGTAGCATGGACTTGTGATCGGAGTAAAGTACCGGCGTGCCAGGGTGTTCCTCGTCTGGGCACGGCCAGCTGATACCGCCTAGTTTGCCTAGTCTATAATAGCTTATGCCGCCGAAAAATTTAGGCATGAGCTCCCTTAGCTCGTTCCAAATTTGCTCAGGGCTCGCAAAGTCAAATCCCTCTAGTCCCATGCGGTTTGCGATGTTGCAAACGACTTTCCAGTCAGGCTCCACGCCGCTAACGGGCTCGCTAGCCTTTCGCGTGCGTTGGACGCGGCGAGAGGTGTTGATAAAGGTTCCGTCCTTTTCGCCCCAGCCAGCGGCAGGTAATACGACGTCTGCCTTGTGCGCGCTTTCTGTGAAAAACAAATCCTGCACTATAAAGCAGTCTAGATGATGCACGGCGTGGGCGAAGTGCTCGGTCCAAGGGTCGCTCATTACGGGGTTTTCGCCGTAGACGTAGAGGACTTTTAGCTCGCCGCTATCCATTTTATCGGGCGCTTGAGTTAGCTTAAAGCCAGGAACCGGATTTAGCTCAAAGTGCCATACTTTGCGCGCTTGCTCCTGCGCATAAGGGCTGTTTACCGCGCCGGCCGGGATGACGTTAGGCAGCGCGCCCATATCGCATGCGCCTTGGACGTTGTTTTGACCGCGCAGAGGGTTTACGCCTGCGCCCTTTTTGCCTAAATTTCCGGTTAAAACGGCTAAATTTGATAGCGAAAAGACGTTTGACGTACCGTCGCTAAACTGCGTGATACCCATCGTGTAGCAAATCGCCGCCGCGCCTGCTTTAGCATACATTCTAGCTGCCTCTATGATGAGCTCTTTTTTTATGCCGGTTTCGCGCTCGAAACGCTCAGGCGTAAAGTCCTTAACCGCTTCTTTTAGATATTCAAATCCCTCGGAGTACTTCTCGATAAATTCGCTATCTTGCAAATTTTCGGCGATTATGACGTGCATCATCGTATTTAGCGTTTTGATATTCGCTCCGATCGGGATTTGTAAGAAAATATCGGCTTTTTTAGCCATATCGGTGCGCTTTGGATCTACGACGATCATCTTCGCGCCTCGCTGAAGGCCGCGCTGCATCTGCATAGCGATGATCGGGTGACACTCGCTAGTGTTGGTACCGATGAGTAAAAATACGTCCGTATCGGTCGCAAATTCGACCAAATCGTTCGTCATTGTTCCGTTTCCTAGCGTGCTGGCAAGACCTGCCACTGTAGGAGCGTGTCAAAGACGAGCGCAGTGATCGACGTTGTTGCTGCCCTGAGCGCGGAAAAATTTCTGGAAAACGTAGTTGTCTTCGTTATTTGAGCGCGCAGAGCTAAAGCCCATGATTGAGCTTGGGCCGTATTTTTCGACGGTAGATTTAAATTTATCCGCAAGGAAATCATAAACCTCCTCAAAACTCACTTCTTCAAGCTCGCCGTGCTTGTCGTAGACGCCGTTTAGCTTTCTCATCATCGGTCGGCTTAATCGTTTAGGAGAGTTTACGAACTCCCATCCGAACATTCCTTTTAAGCAAAGCTCGCCGTCGTTTACGTGGTGGTCTTTGCTGGGTTTGGCGTCTACGATTCTACCGTTTCGCACGATAAGATCGATGCCGCAGCCCGTACCGCAATATGGACAGGTGGTCTTTACGATCTCTTCCATTTTTGATCCTTTCTGGTATTACTGAAAATTATGAGATTATTATACAACTGCAAATGTAAATTTAGTTTTAAAATTAGTATATTTTTTTAAGAATTATTTAAGTAATATGCAAATTTAGCATATTACTCTTTTGGCTAAATTTGTCTTTAAAATCGTATTTTGAAAGCAAAATCACATATTGGTCATTTTGATAAAATTTGTCCTACCGGTACTACTCTATAATAATCTATTAAAGATTTCTCGCTGCCGATAACTTGCTTATATCTCCATCCTATCCCTACTATACATCTTGCCTTTTATCTCATTTTTTATCTCTGTAGGCTCATCATCCAGTAGCTTACTAAAATTCGGTATTAAATTGCTTATTTTTGAGATAAAATTAATAACCTTCGTTTTAAAGCTTTCTAATATAGTTAACTTATCCTGTAAATTTTCTATCCTTTCGTCTTTAACTTTTACTTCTTCTTCTAGCTCAGATATTCTTTGAACTTTGCCATTTATAGAAGTTTGTAGTTTAACGATTTGTAGTAGCTTGCTTTCATTGTCTTCCTTTAAGGCATTCTCGTTACTTAACGACGCCTCCAGCTCTTCGTTTCTTTGTTTCAAAGACTGATTTGTTTTTTCTTTGCTTTCTAGATCTGTATTAGCTTCTTCGAGCTTGCTTTGTAGGGCATCGCTTTGGTCGGCTTTTTGTTTTAGTTTATCTATTTGCGCTATATCAGCTTCAATATTTTCTAATCGGCTTTTTAATTTATTGTTTTCATCTTCTTTTTGGATTAGCTCGGCCGAGAGGTTGCTTATTTGCAAATTCCTATCTTTTATAATATTGTCTTGATTGTTTAGGTTCGCGTTAATCTCTTTTAGATTTTTATTTTCTTGGATTAGATTTTCATTGGATTGATCCAGCTCGTTATTTTTTGCAATTATCTCACCCTTGTTTATTAGTTGATTCGTTAGCTCGTAAACCCTTTGTTTTAGTTCTACGTCGGTAACTATACTTATATTATTTTGCATTTGATCTAATACTAAATTCGTAAGACTCGTTATAAAAGTCTTATCGTCCTCGATTTCCAATCTCAAATAGTCTTTGCCGAACATAGACTCTTTCTTTTTTATATACTTTCTTGCTTCATCGACTATGGATTGTCTAATTTTATTTTTAAACTTTTGCTCATTACTATACTCTTTTTCGGTTTTGTGCATTTGTTTTATATTTATATGCCTCATCTTAGAGCCTAGCTCGCCGCGCAATGCTATGCCCTTAAACGCCGCCCCTCCCATTTCTTGCATACTTCTGCCGAATTTTAGCGTTTCGCCCTTGCCGTTAAACCTAAGATTTTTATGGTTTTCAAATTGGTAATTCGTAAAAATAAGCTGATAATGCTTAGTTTTCTCATCGTTGTGCTCAGCGATTAGCAGGCATTTAACGCCGTATTTAGCGCAATAATCGTTTGCAAATCTTCTAACTCTGTCGAGCGAGACCTGAGCGTTGATAAAATTTACTTCGGTTTTATTTAGCCCTTCTTTGGATTCTTTATTCCGATCGGTGCCGAAACTTATGACTATTTCGGAAAACCCGACCATATTTTCTCGCCAACGATTCTTTACCACCTTGCCGTTTTTATAGATTTTAGTTTGGGCTTCGTAGTCGGCCTTCATTTTTTCGTGGTATTTTTTCAAGAGTGCTTTTATATACTTTCTATCGCTAAATTCCCTATCGCTATTAGGCATCTCTCGCATATTGCCGTTATCGTTATATTCGCTAAGCACTATGTATCTATTATTACGGCTGTTGCCTCTAAGATATCCGATCTTAGAGGCGTGCTTAACCTCTCTAACATTGTGCTCATACCTTATAATAGCCTTTTTGAGCGTCAAGAATTCGCTTCTTACACAAAGAACTAGGCTGTGTCCGCCTATTTGAAGAGCATCACTCATTTTTAGTCCTTTTCTTTATTATCTACTATAGAAATTAAGAGCATGTTTTAACCCTTTTTTGAAAAATATAAGTCGCAATGTCCGTTATCGCAAACGCTATGCGAGAATTCTTTGCATCTCCCATCTTTATATAACGCGGAATATCTCTGCCCTGCGATATACGAAGATCAAGAGTAGATACGCCGATGCCAAGAACCCCTGCGGTTTGCTTTCTGTCTAGAACTACCTTTCCTTTATATTGGCTAGATATGTGCTCAAGAAGCGTTTTGTACTCTACATCGTTATATAGTTCGTTAAGCATCCCATTTTCTCCTTATGCTTATTCTTATATAACTAATTATATGTACTTTTCATTTACTCTTGCTATTTTGAGTAGTTTTTGGATAGTTTTTGAAAAATTTTTAATACCCTATGATTCCTTAGGGTATTTTAGAGTAATTTAGGATAAAAAATGTTTTCTTGTTTTTAAAAACAAAAATAAAGCATCTTAGATTGACTTAGAAAACATGGCGAGAAATTGGAATATTAAAAAATTTCGGGAACAAATAGGGAACAAATTTTATAAAACTAAGAAAACTTAAAGCTCTTGAAACATTGTAAAAATCGGGGTTTTAAAAGGATTTTTGAATATAAATGGCTCCGGATGCTGGGTTCGAACCAGCGACCAAGTGATTAACAGTCACCTACTCTACCGCTGAGCTAATCCGGAACACTTGAAAAGAGCTCGTATTATAGACGAAAAGATATGTTTTGTCAATAAATTTTAGCTTAATTTATAAAAAATCGTATAGAGCCCAATAAATTTTTATAAAAGGCTAAAACTAGCCTTTTATAAATCCACTTGCAATAACCTTATCGCCATCATACATAACACAAAGCTGGCCTTGTGCCACACCAAGTGCATTTTGATTTAGCGTTAGTTTCGCTATTTTATTCTCTTTATCAACCTCAACAAAAGCATCAAGTTTAGGGCTTCTATATCTTATCTTGGTTTCGCAATCAAATTTATCTTTATCTATAAACAAATTTACGTTTTCAAGCTCGACTACCTTTTGAGCCAAGTCATCTTTTGTTCCTACAACGATCTCGTTTTTATCAGCATTTATCTTTATAACAAAGTGTGGCTCATGGGCGCCAAAAACTTCAAAACCACGGCGCTTACCGATAGTATAGTGCATATAGCCTTGGTGGCGGCCGATTATTTTGCCGTCTTTATCAACTACGTTTCCTGGTAAATTTGTATTGTAATGCTTATTTAAAACCTCGATATAGGTATCTTCCACAAAGCAAATTTCACTACTTTCTGCCTGCGTAGCAAATTCTTCAAGCACTTTTACACTTCTTGCAAGCTCTTTTATATCTTTTTTAAATTTATCCCCAAGCGGAAAAATAACATCTTTTAATATCTCTTTTGGTACTTGGGCTAAAAAGTAGCTTTGATCCTTGCTAGGATCTTTTGCGCATGTGATAAATCCATCAATAACTTGCACATAATGCCCAGTAGCAAGCTTCTCACAGCCATTTGCCTTTGCAAAATCAAGCAGTGCACCAAGCTTTATAAATTTATTGCACAAAGCACAAGGATTTGGCGTCTTGCCCTCTTTATAGAGCTTCACAAAAGGATCATAGACAAACTCGTTAAATTTATCCTGCAGATCCAAAATATGCACCTTTATGCCAAGATACTCGCCTACTTTTTTTACTTTTCTGATATTTTCTTCGTGATATCCTGGCTTTTGATGTAGCATCATATAGCAACCTTGCACTTCATGACCAGCTTCTTGCAGAAATTTAGCCGTCATAGTGCTATCTACACCACCGCTCATTGCGACCATTATTTTCATATTTTTTACCTCTTTGAAATTTAAAAGGGGATATTTTATATCTTATTTTTAAATAGCCAAAATTTCATTCACAATAAGCTCTAAATCATCGGTGATCTTGTATAAATTTATATCTTCTTTTTTTATTGTTTTTTGGCTAACTAGCGTATTTTTTATAAACTCATCAAGCCCTTGCCAAAACTCACTCCCAAAAAGAAAAATTTTTACTTTTTTACTACCAACTTGAGCAAGTACTAAAATTTCAAAAAGTTCATCAAGAGTGCCAAAGCCACCTGGAAAGACGACAAATGCGACTGAACGATCGGTAAGTGCAAATTTTCTTGGGCTTAAATTTGAAAAGAGATATTTTGCTGTGACGTAAGGGTTTGTATTTTGTTCAAACGGAAGCCTCACATTTAGGGCTATACTTGGCGATTTTGCACTGTCAAACGCGCCCTTGTTTGCGGCTCTCATTATGCCATCCCCGCCACCAGTTAAGATGGCATATCCTAGCTCGTTTAGTTTGTAAGCTAGTTCATAAGCCTTTTTGCAGTAGAAATTTTCTTCATCAAATCTAGCCGAGCCAAAGAAGGTAACATTTTCATTTTTATATTTTAAGACGTTTGGAAAATTTAAAAGATCACTAACTAATTCATTATTCATTATTTTAACTGTTGAAGCCTCTCGCGTTTTGAGCCTATCTGAGTGATCTGGATGCCAAAGTTTCCGTCTATTATTACCACTTCGCCAAGGGCTATTACCTTATCGCCGATCAAAATTTCAAGCGGATCATTTGCTAATTGATTTAACTCGATAACTGAGCCAATATCCATGGTAAGTACATCTTTTAAAAGCATTCTTTTTGAGCCGATACGAACACGAATAGGCAACCTAACGTCCATTATAAGACCGATATTTCTCATCTCTTCAGCGCTAAAATCGCCCTTAGCTATGTGAGGAGTGCTTGCTGGTGCAGCTGGTGCTTCAGTCTTCGTTGGCTCAAAAAATTTCATTAGCGAATGATCGCAAGCAAAACCGATATGCTCGCTTAGATCTTCGATTTTTACATTAAATAAAAATAGCTTTTCATAAACACTAAAATCAAGCGAAGAATTTTCATCTAAAAAATTTACATTTATTACTTCAAAATTTATCTTTGGCATGCCCTTTTGAGCGCCCAAAGATGTACTAAAAGCACTAAAAAGGTTTGAAAATATCTCTTTTGCGGCGTCAAGCTCATCACTGCCTAAATTTTCATTCTTTGAAATTTCCTCTTCGCCCATCATCCATTCGCTAATGGCACTTATTAAAACTGGAGTGCATACTATCTCTGTTTTAGCATTGATGTCGCCACTTAAAGAGATATTAGCCATCACTAACGGCGGTTTTATGCCATTTTGCGTTGGTGCATCAAATTCATTTCTTTCACCAACCTCTGGAGCTCTGCCCGTAAGTCCTTCGATAGTAGCTTTTAATTCATTAGAAAATATATTAAAAAAATCATTCATCATCTTCGTCGTCCTCTTCTTCTTCCATTTTGCGCTCATTAGCTTCATACGCCATTAGCTTTGCTTTTCGCTCCTCTTCGTATTTTTCTAAGATATTTTTGATCTCATCTTTATCAGAGCGTATTAACTGCTCAATCCTTATAGATTTTCTAAATCTATGAAGCCCAACTTCAGCTAAGAAAACTTCTTTTTTATCGATACAAACGATCGCCTTATCATCAGCTCCTCTATCAAGCCTTAAAATATCGCCTTCTTTTAAATTTAAAAACTCATTTACGCTAATGATCGACTTGCCAAGTATGGCTTCATATAAAATTTCTGCTCGTCCGATAAGTGTTTTTAGCTCTTTGTTTCTGCTCTTTTTTGCACTCGTTTCACCAAGCATAATGTCCCTGTTTGCAAGACGTGAGAGTATCGGTTCAAGATAGATGACTGGATAGCATAAATTTATCATGCCGCTTGAGCCGCCAACTATGATCTCCATAACGACCATGATGACGATCTCGTTTTGAGAGACGATCTGTACGACATTTGGACTGCTCTCTTTGGCTTCCACATTTGGGTACATATCAGTTATCATCGACCAGCTCTCTTTTAGGCGCTGCATGATCATTCTAAGCACCGCATCAAGCAAATTTACTTCAATGTCGGTTAGTTCTCTATTTGCTTCAAAATTTTCACCAGTTCCGCCAAGCAAACGATCTATCATCGGAAAAGCGATGCTTGGATTTATCTCCAAAACGCAGTTTCCATCAAGTGGCTTTATAGAAAAGACGTTAAAGCTCGTTGGACTTGGCAAGCTCATTAAAAATTCGCCATAAGTCATTTGATCAACACTGTGAAGTCTTATCTCGACAATACTTCTCATAACACTAGAAATTTGACTAGCCAAATTTCTAGCAAGCTTATCATGGATGCCTTTTATCGCACGGAGTTGCTCTTTACTAACGCGGTTTGGACGCTTAAAATCATAAATAATAATCTGCTTTTGTTCGCCTTGCGATCTCTCTTCAACCTCGATATTACTCGTATCGCCGTCTTCGTCAACAACTTCAAGTAGCGCGTCTATCTCTTCTTGACTTAAAATATCAGCCATTAAACCCCCAAGCTACGCCTAATACGATCAAGCAAACGTTTATGAATTTGTGAAATTCTACTCTCGCTAATATTCATGATCTGGCTTATCTCTTTTAAATTTAGCTCTTCATAATAATAAAGCTGAACCAACATCTGATCTCTTTCGTCAAAATCTTTTAAAGCTTCTTCTATTTTTAAAATGAGATCCTCTCTCTCAATGCTTTTCTCGACATCATTTTGACCAATTAGCTCCATTTGCTCGTCTATTGGCAAAATAGTGATAATACCGCTAACGCCTCTTGCCTCTCTTATCTTCTCAATATCTTCATTAAGCTTTTCGGCCAAATACTCATCGCTTGGCTCTTCTTCAAATTCATTAAAGTAGTTATCTATCTCGCTATTTATGCTCTTTACTAGCTTTCTATCGCTTCTGCTAACAACATCAAGCGTCCTTAGATAATCAAGCATAGAGCCATAAATTCTCTTTTTGCCATAACCCCAAAAAGAGTCATTTTGCTCCTTGTCATACTTCCTGCTAAGTTTTATCATCTCTTCAACACCAATGCTTATTAGGTCATTTGTATCTATGCTTGATGGCAGCCTCTCTTTAAGTCTAAACGCCATTGCGCGCAGTGCTGGCATATATTTTAAGACGATCTCGTCTTGTTCTTTTTTTATCGTGTTTTTATAAGCGTTAAGCTGCTTTTGCTTTAACTCGTGCATTTCGTTTACCAGAATCAAAATTTTCAGCAGTCATTTTTACCATAATATTTTCCATACGCTTTTCTCTAGTATTTAGCTCAGAGATGAGATAGTCTGCGATCTCTTCGTGTTTTTGTTTGTCAAAAATTTTAGTTAAAGCCCTTTTCACATCGATGTAGTTCATGATAACAATATGAATTATAAGATAAAAAAATAAAGTAATAACTAGTGTATAAACAAGCATTTCGATAGGCTCACTCACCTTTAGCAAGGTAAAAACTATACCTACAAAAAAACCACAAACCGTAAAAAATGCTATAAAATTTTCTGCACGCAAAGCTCAATCTCCATCAAAATTGTTCTATCAAACGCTTAAAGAAGCCCCCAAAGCTCCTACTTTGCTCATCGTTAAGCACTTTTCGTTCCAACCTATAAAGTAAATTCGAAGCTATCTGTTTTATCTGAGCGCTAGGCTCAGCATAAGCAGCGTCGTCTGTAAAAAGCGTTCGTTGTTTTATACTTCTTGAAACATTCTTATCAGAAGCCACAAATCCTATAAGCTCTAAATTTAAGCTAGGCCCGATATTTGCATTAGCAACGCGTTTGATATTTTCATAAATTCTAGTCGCTTCTGCCTCATTTTTTACCATATTTAAAAGCAAAAGCTCACTATTTTTAAACCTTGAAACGATCTTTATGACAGCGTATGCATCGGTTATCGCTGCAGGATCAGGCACAGTCACCACCACGACCTCATCAGCTGCCTCTAAAAATAGCTGCGTGCTACCGCCTATGCCAGCTCCAGTATCGATGATCAAAAAATCAAGCTCATCAAGCTCGCTCGCCTCGTCTAAAAACCTCTCAAATAAAAATTGATTGTTAAATTTTAAAATTTCATCACCGCTTTCACCAGGAATGAGGATCAAATTTTTATTTATAGGTATCAAGATATCTTTTAGGCTGCACTCGCCTTTTAGCACGTGAAGTAAATTTTTACCCATTTTTACATTTAGGATGACATCAAGGTTTGCAAGGCCGATATCGGCATCAAAAAGCCCTACTTTATAGCCATTTTTTGATAAAACATTTGCTAAATTTGCGCTTATCGTACTCTTGCCAACACCGCCTTTGCCGCTAGTTATCGCAATAAAATGTGTATTTTTGCTCTTGCTTTGAGATTGGACTAAATTTTGTAATTTTTGCGCTTGATTATTCATCGCTAGCCTTTTGCTTTGTAAAGCCGTCAAACACGCACTCTACTAAAAATTCGCTCTTTGCCTCCACAAGATCATCAGGTACCTCTTGGCCTACGCTAAAGTAGCTAACCGGCGTATTTGTCTCATATATCAGCGAAAAGACGTTGCCAAAAATTTTTGTCTCATCAAATTTTGTGATTATCAGCGTGTCAATATCCAAAAATGAAAATCCATTATAAATTTCTATTAGATCTTCAACCTTTGAGCCAGCCGAAAGGACCAAATTTACATCTATCTTTGCACCGCTATGCTTTAAAAATTTATCAAGCCTTTCAAGTTTTTCTTTGTCATACTGCGAATTTCCAGTCGTATCAATAAGTATCACATCACAATAATTAAGCTGCTTTATAGCATTTTGAAAGTCATCTATTTCGATAACATCGAGAATAGGCAGCTTCATCATTTTAGCGTATTGAAATAACTGCTCAACCGCTCCGATACGGTACGTATCAAGCGTGATGATACCTGTTTTATAGCGCTTTTCGTTGCCGTAAGCAAAACGAGCCGCTAGCTTTGCAAGAGTCGTCGTCTTACCAACTCCAGTTGGACCAACTAGCATCATTATACGTTGTTTTTTATCGCTTGGCTCTTTTCTGCATGGCAGCATATTTCGCAAAAGCGAGTAGAAATACCTTTTTACCGCAGTTGGATTGCTTTTCATTGAGACTGGTAAATTTTCAAGCGTCGTTTGCATTATCGCCTCTAGATGCTCCTCTTTCATACCGCTTTGTTTTGCGAGCTTATAGATGCTGGCAAACTCAGGTGGGATCGAAAGATTATTGCGATTTGGGGCTTTTTCGTCCCAGATCATGTCA
This sequence comes from Campylobacter concisus, assembly GCF_902460415.1. Lineage (GTDB taxonomy): Bacteria > Campylobacterota > Campylobacteria > Campylobacterales > Campylobacteraceae > Campylobacter_A > Campylobacter_A concisus_Y. The sequence goes on along the minus strand of NZ_CABPTY010000001.1, from coordinate 319,532 downwards.
GTTATCAGCCCTATTTTTTCGCTTAGCACGCTTACTTGCTTTGCCATATCGTCTATTTTTTTATTCATACCATTTGGTATGCTTGACTCTTTATCTTTGACGTCATCGATATTTACATTTGCGATCGTGCTTATCTCTTTTGCAGCAGCTGAGATATTTAAAAGCACGCTCTCGCTTGGATCGTAAGGCTCGGGCGATGCTGTTTTTACCTCAAATTTAGCAGGCTCCTCTTTTATCTCAAATTTTGGTTTTGGAGGCTCATAGTTTTTGCTAAATTTAGAGTAGGCATTCTCGTATTTTATGGCTTTTGCATTTGGCTTTGGTGACTGCTTTACGTCGTCCTCTTCGACACTTACTAAAATTTCATAAAGTGGCTTTTTATTTATCGTTTTGGCTTGAATTTGTTTTGTAGTAACTAGTATGGCCTTTTCGCCGCACGCTTCTTGAGCCTTTTTCAAAGCCTCGATGGTGCTCTCGCCTGTAAAAGTGTGAAATTTTGTAGCCATTTATATCCTTTTAACCTCTCATAAGCCCTAGTGGCACGATCACGCTAAGCCTCTTATCGGCTCCTGGGTGCGGAACGATAAGGCACGGCGTCTTATAGACTTTTTTACTAAAATACAAAATATCCAGATCAAGCGTGCGTGGTGCGTTTTTAAATGTCCTCACGCGCTTAAATTTACTCTCATAATGCCTTAAAATTTTTAGTAAATTTCTAGGCCCCAGAGATGTTTGTAAATTTATAACAGCGTTACTAAAATCAGCCTGTGCCTCGTAGCCAAACGCCGCATTTATAAGGATCGGCGAGACTTCCACCACGTGAAATCTGCTATCACCTGTAATCGCTCTTATAAATCTATCAAACCTCTTTGCGCTGTCACCGATGTTGCCACCCATACCAACTAGCGCCTCATACTTAAACTCATCTCTTTTATGAAAAAAGCTAGGGCAAAAACGGCTTTTTACGATCTTTCTTGCTCCAGCTAGCTTCATAAAATCTCGCACCCGCCTTCTCTTGCGACCACCACGTCCTCGATACGCACGCCAAATTCATTTTCTAGATAAATTCCAGGCTCTATACTAAAGACCATACCCTCTTTTATGAGCGTTTCACTCCTTGCTGAGACGACTGGAAGCTCGTGTATATCTACACCCACTCCGTGTCCTGTCGAGTGAAAAAAAGCCTTTTCATATCCAGCCCTTGCTATCACATCTCTTGCTGCAAGGTCTATCTCGCACGCCTTAACGCCAGCTCTAGCGACCTTTATCGCAGCAGCCTGAGCCTCTTTTACGATATCGTAAATTTCTTGCATCTTGGCGTTTTTAAATTTTTGCTCCTTTGAGAAGTTAAAATTTTCATCAAAGCAAGCAGTTCTCGTGCGATCAGAGCAGTAGCGGTTAAATTTAACCCCAGCATCAAGTAGCAACAAATCGCCCTTTTTTAAAATTTTATCCCCAGGCAGCGCATGCGCCTTTGCGGCATTTTCGTTTATCGCCACGATCGGATCAAAGCTAAGACCTAGCTCGTTTTTTTGCCTAAATATGAGCGAAGCATTAAAATGAAGCTCGTTTTCGCTCATTCCTTCGCCATTTTCACGGACAAATTTGGCAAATTCATCAAAGCATTTTGCTCCAAATTCGCTAGCTTTTTTTAAAATTTTTATCTCATCCTCACTTTTGCAAATTCTCTTTAGTCTAGAGAAATTTGCCTTTGGCTTGAAATTTATCTTAAAACCCTTGCTAAGTGCATTAAACTCGCTTAAGCTTAACTCGTCAGGGTTAAAAACGAGGCTGCTTGGCTTCATTTTCCTTAAAAATACCCTGACCTCGCTTATTAAATTTCTCTGCGCTAAAAGAACGACCACGCCAGCATTTACGCAGCTTTTTGCCTCGAAGTAATACCTCGCGTCCGTAAAAAAGTACTTCACGCCATCAAGGCATAGCAAAAATTCATTGTCGCAGCTGTAGCCACACTCATAATATACGGCGTTTTCGTCCTTTAAGATGAAATTCATTGTGCTTTTTGATTTGCTCTTACTGCTTTTATCTGCTCAAAAATTTGAAGCATTCCTATCATTGCTAAATGATAGCCAACTGGTCCAAAGCCCACGATCTGGCCTGCTGCAACTGGCGCTATAAGGCTTTTGTGGCGGAATTCTTCTCTTCTATAAACATTGCTGATATGCACCTCGATAACTGGCAGCGCAACCGCACTTAGCGCATCACGGATAGCTATTGATGTGTGAGTGTAAGCAGCTGGGTTTATGATGATGCCGTCAGCATCGCCCAAGCACTCTTGTATCTTATCAACTAGCTCACCCTCAAGGTTGCTTTGAAAAAACTCAATCTCGACGTCGTTTTGATCGGCGACAATCTTCATTTGAGAGTGGATGTCCTCCATCTTCATAACGCCGTAAATTCCTGGCTCTCTAGCGCCAAGCATGTTGATATTTGGGCCTTGGATAACCATTATTTTTAGCTTCTTATCCATGTCACTCCTTTTTGATTAAATAGCCTAAATTATACATTTTCGTTCCTAAATTTTCGCTACAATAACAAAAATTTAAGGCCAAAAATGGAAATTCTAAAAGCAAAAAAGATCATCACTGGCGGAGAAAATCCAAAAATTTTAAGAAATTCTTGTGTTGTCATCGATGACGATAAAATTTTAGAAATTTTAAGCGAAAAAACAGCGATTAAGAAATTTAAAGAGGCAAAAATTTGTGACTTTAGTGATAGCGTGATCGCCCCGGCCTTCGTAAATACTCACGTTCATTTAGAGTTTAGCTCAAACGTCAGCACCCTAAAATACGGCGACTTTATAAAATGGCTTGGCTCTATCATCGACAAAGGGAGCGAACTAGCCAAAATGGACGCCAAAAAAGCGATGAACGGGGCTATAAATTCACTGCTTAAAAGTGGAGTTTGCACTATTGGCGAGATCTCTAGCTTTGGCTCGGATCTTGAAATTTTAGCCAGCAGCCCATTAAAAGTCGTGCTTTTTAGTGAAATTTTAGGCTCAAGCGAGAAGATGTGCGAACAAAATTTGCAAAATTTCTTAGCCAAATTTGAAAAGACAAAGGGCTATAAAAACAAAAATTTCACCCCAGCCATCTCGCTGCACTCGCCCTACTCTGTGCACCCCAAGCTTGCCAAAGCTGCCCTTGAAATGGCTAAAAAAGATGAGCTACTTGTAAGCACACACTTTTTAGAGAGCAAGGCTGAAAAGCAGTGGCTAGAACGTGGCAGTGGTGGCTTTAAAAAACATCTTTTAAGATTTAGCCCAGATCCAAGGCCGATGTATGACGCTAAGAGCTATTTTGAGATGTTTCGTGAGATAAATACGCTATTTACGCACTGCGTTTATGTGAGTGATTTTGCTAAATTTAAGCCTCATCATAGCGTTACACACTGCGCCGTTTCAAACAGGCTACTTGGCAAAAAGGCGCTAAATTTAAAAGAAATTTTCAAAAACAATGTGAGCTTAAATATCGGCACAGACGGTCTTAGCTCAAATATCAGCCTAAATTTCTGGCATGAACTAAGAGCCGCCCTATTTACCCACGCTAGCCTTGATCTAAACGAGCTTGCCACCAGACTTTTTGTCGCTGCAACGCATGAAGGCGCAAAGGCACTTAGGACGAATAACGGCGAGATAAGAGCTGGACGTGCGGCCGATCTGGCCATCTATAACGACCTAGAGTGCGATGACAGTGAGCTAATATTACAGCTCATACTTCACACAAACGAGGCTAAAAAACTATATATCGGAGGCAAAATTTGCAAATTTTAAGGCTTATTTTTAGAGGAATTTTGGGAATTTTTAAATTTATCAACAACTACTTTAAGGCGCTCATATTTTTACTGATCCTATTTTTCGTATTTGCGCCAAGTGGCAAGATAAAAGAGCCAAATTTAGCCCGAATAGACATCGTCGGCACAATACTTGACACAAGCGAGATCTTAGAGTCGCTAGAAAAAGCAAGGCTTGATAACAACATCAAAGGCGTGCTGCTCTACATCGACAGCCCAGGCGGCTCACTAAGTCCCAGTGTGGAGCTTGCTATGGCGGTCAAGAGGCTAAAAGAGAGCAAAAAAGTGCTCGCTTACGCAGCTGGTAACATGGCAAGTGGCAGCTACTACGCTGGCGTAAATGCCGATACTATCGTCGCAAATCCAGGTGCTTTCATAGGATCAATCGGCGTCATCATGCAAGGGGCAAACATCGAAAATTTAGCCAAAAATTTAGGCGTGAGCGAGCAGGTAGTGAAGGCTGGCGAGCTTAAAGAAGCTGGCACCTTTATGAGGAGCTGGAGCAAGCAGGAGCGTGAGAGCCTACAAGGGCTCGTAAATGATGCCTACATGCTCTTTGTGAGCGACGTAGCGGAGGCTAGAAATTTAGACATCAAGAAAAAAGATGAGTGGGCAAACGCAAGGGTATTTTTAGCTCACAATGCCCTTAAAATGGGCCTAATTGATAGCATGGGTAGCTACTTTGATGCTCAAGATACTCTAGCACACCTAAGCATGGTCGGTGAGCCAATCTGGCAAGAAAAACCAGCTATTGAAAAAATAATGGATAAATTTACAAAGCAAGGTATAAACTCGCTTTTTAATGCATTTTTTGAGACAAAGCTCAAATAATCAAAGCAATACATGGCTAATCAAAGCAAAAAGATCAAGGCGGGGATAAACTGCATATATAGTATAAATTTAGCTCATACTTTGCAAAAAATTTTTGGCAATATTTTTAAGCTTAAACTCGTAAAGAAGATTTGAGATTTTATCTGTTGATTTGATATCCAGCCCAAGATCATTTGCTAATATTTTGTAATAAATTTGCGGATTAGATCCTAGATCGATTGGCGGTGATTTTGAACTTTTGGATAGTTTTTTACCATCTTTTAAAAGTAGCTTATGATGAATAAAAGTTGCCTCTGAGAAGTTAAATTTTAGCCTTTTTGCGATGTATCTTTGAGCTAGTGTGCAAGGTAGCAGATCTTCCCCTCTAACAACAAAATTTACACCCATATCTTCATCATCTATCACACTTGCAAAGTTGTAAGCTGGCGTAAAATCTTTTTTATAAATTACAAAATCGCCCATCTGCGCTGATACAGCCTTGCCAAGCTCATCGTATTCGTCAATGCTTAACCTAATGGCGGTTTTATCTTTTATAAATTTTAGATTTTTATCTTTGCATATTTTAGTGTAAATGCCGTTTTTATAGGCACACTTTGTAGTCCTTGAACATTCACAGATATAAATTTCATCTAGTTTTTTAAGTACATCTTCATATCTTTTAGCTCTTACTTTGAAGCTAAAATTTTGCTCAAAATCACTCGTGCAAGTAGGCCCTTTATCGCATTCAAGCCCCAAAAATTCTAAAACATCAAAGATATTTTGAACGAACTCGCACCGGTATCTACTAAGGTCATAGTCATCAATACGTAAGTGCAAAATGCCGCTTACTGAACGTGTCAAAAGATAAGTTAGGATGAAGTTATAAGCGTTACCAGCATGTAAAAATCCGCTTGGTGTAGGAGCGATACGAGAGACTATGCCACCATTTGGTGGCAAATAGTCATTAATCTCTTGGTCTAGCCTCATTTACTCTTAAAGTACGTCCGCCTAGCTCTTTTTCATTTAACGCGTCTATGGCTCTTTGTCCCTCATTTGCATCGTCCATTTCAACAAAGCCAAAGCCTTTTGAGCGGTCAGTTTCTCTATCTTTTACTATTTTTGCTCGCTTTACTTCACCAAATTGTGCAAAAGCTTCCTTTAATTCTGCCTCTGTCGTTCTATACGACAAATTTCCTACATAAATATTCACAGGAGTGTTCCTTAAAAAAATTACCGATTTATTCGGTTAGTGTGATAATAGCTAATTTTCGTCAAAATGATGTCAAAAAGCAAAAATTTATTACAAATTTTTAAGAAATATCCTTAAAAGATACAAATTACAACACTGCGGTGTTTTAGTCTATTACACTAAATAAAATTTATTCTTAAGTTTAAATATAATAATTAAATAAAAAATTATATTTTTTTTATAAACTATTTGTAAAGTAAATCATTCTTTACTTTAAGATAGACTTCATCACCAAGTAAATTTTTAACTATAAAAAGCGCAAATTCCATTGAAAGTGCAGGCCCTTTTGCTGTAATAATGTTTTGATCTTTTAGCACGTTTTTGTCGCTCACGTAGCCTCTTTTGTCGCTTCTTACATTTTCTTCGAATCCTGGGTAGCAAACAAAACGGTCTTTGAGTACACCAGCATGCTCAAGCACCATAGGAGCAGCACAAATAGCACAAATAAGCTTATTACTTCTATCAAAATTTTGCAAAATTTCTTTAAGTCTTGCGTCATTTGCTAGGTTGCTAGCTCCTGGGAGTCCGCCAGGAAGGATGATCGCATCATAGTCTAGCTCTCTCATTTCACGAAGCGTCACATCGGCTTTTACGTATATATTGTGACATCCTTTGATGTTTACGTCATTTAGTCCAACAATAGAAGCTATCGCTCCGGCTCTACGCAAAACATCAACAGAAGTTAGTGCCTCTATCTCCTCAAATCCTTCAGCTAAAATCACAGCAACTTTTTTCATAAATTTATCCTTTCAAGTAATATGTTTTATTTGTTAAGTAAAATTTTATATAATATTGGCTTATTTCACAAGAAAGGACAGAGCATGCAAGTAAAAATTATTTACTGCAACTCTTGAAACTATCGTCCGGTAGCTTCTCGTGTAGAAGATGAAATAAAAACGAACTTTAGTGATGCAAGAGTTGAACTAGCTATAGGAGATGGTGGAAATTTCATCGTCGAGGTTAATGGAGATGTTATATTTTCTAAGAAAGATCGCATCGGAAATGATGAAGCGAGATTTCCTCACGGTGAAGAGATCACAACTCTTATAAATAAATATCTTAAAGAAAAGTCGGCTTAATGCTAGCTACCGAGACGGGAAACCGTCTCGTTTTTTCCCATTTTTAACTTGCAATTCTACTATCTTGATATAAAAATTTTATAATTAAAACATTAGTCTATCTCGCTAAGAATTTTCATTTTTTTATATATTTTTTGATTCTTAAAGATTTTACTAGCTGATGTTTGGCCATATTTGATTTTTATCGAGCATAAAAATTTTATGCATTCTATACTAGTGCTACTTGAAATTTTACAATGTATGAAATGAAGTTTTTTGCTAAAGCCAATACTTTTTAAATAGTGACTTTAGCTAAGCATTAGATTTACTAAACATAAATTTAGCAAGAAATATTAAGCTGCTTTATTTATTTGCACGCTCGATATACTCGCCACGAACTGTATCAACACGAATTACTTCACCCTCAAGTACGTGAAATGGTATCTGAACAACCGCACCACTCTCAAGAGTAGCTGGCTTTTTGCCGCCTTGTGTATCACCTTTGAAATTTGGTGGAGTCTCAACTATCTTTAGCTCAACTACTTGTGGCACTTCAACGCCGATCGCATTGCCATTGTGAAATAAAATTTCAACCATCATGCCATCGATCATCCATTTTTTTACATCACCCACATCCTCATCGCTAATAGCAACTTGTTCATAAGTAACCGTATCCATAAATTGACAATACTCACCATCATCATAAAGATACTGCATCTCTTTTTCTTCAAGATGTGGTTGCTCGCATTTATCGCCTGCGTGAAAAGTCTTTTCAAGCACTTTTCCGTCGATAAAAGATTTGATTTTCGCACGAACAAAAGCTGCACCTTTGCCCGGTTTAACGTGTTGGTATTCTACGATTTTATAAGGAACACCATCGATCTCGATCTTTAGTCCCTTTTTTAGATCGCCCATTGAATATGAAGCCATTTTTTATCCTTTCAAAATTTTATATAACTGCGTATTGAGCCCAAACGCAAGCTTCAAGTGCATTTAGCCTCTCTAATGTTTCTACTTTTATATGTTCATCAACCAAAATGACAGCAAGTGCCATATTGTGATCATCTCTACCAAGGCGGAAGTCTGCTATATTGATCTTTTCATCAGCTAAAATTTTACTAATCTGAGCAATAACGCCTGGCACATCATGGTTTTTAAAGATGATCATCTTACCTTTTGGTTTAAAGTCAGTCTTAAATCCATTTATTGTTACGATACGTTGCTGATTTTCACCAAATACCGTTCCACCTACGGTTACAATGCCATTTTCAGTAGTTAAGCGAACGGTAATTTTATTTTTAAAAATACTATCTCCGCCAAGACTAGTTTCGGTCACTATGCCTTTTTCATCACATAAAAATTTAGCATTTACATAATTTATCGTTTCACCAAGACTCTCTTTTAAGGCGCCCACGATTGCAAAAGTTAGCATTGAATTTGCATATTCGCTAATCTGGCCGTGAGTCTCGATACGAATAGCCTTAATAACACTTTTATTTATCTGTGCAGCAAGAAATGCCATCTTGCTTGTAAGATCGATATAAGGCTCAACAAATGGCGGTAGATCTTCTGTTTTTATAGGTAAATTTAACGCATTTGGATAGCTTATACCGCGAGCTGATAAAATAGCTTGCTCGACTGCCTCTACTGCGATATTTCGCTGCGATTCAAGCGTATTTGCCCCAAGATGTGGAGTGACGCTTACATTATTTAGATCAAGAAGTGGATGATCAGTTGCTGGCTCTCTTGTGAAAACATCAATACCAGCAAATGCTATCTTGCCACTTTTTAGTCCTTCATAAAGTGCTTCTTCGTTATAAAGACCGCCTCTAGCACAGTTTATAAGTCTTACGCCATCTTTCATTTTTGCGATCTCTTTGGCGCCGATCATATTTGTTGTCTCTTTAGTTTTTGGTGTATGTATCGTGATAAAATCACATGCTAAAATATCATCAAAATTTTTAGTATAAGTACCGCCCATATCGATAACTTTAGATGGATCAATATATGGATCATAAGCGATGATCTCCATACCAAAAGCTTTTGCACGAACAGCTACCCTTGAGCCAATATTTCCAAAGCCGATCACGCCAAGCTTTTTCTTAAAAAGTTCAACCCCATACCATTTCTCACGCTTCCAAATTCTATCTAGCTTTAGATCATTATGAGCGTATTCAAGAGATCTAGCTGAAGCTAGCATATGCGCCATTGTCAGCTCGACCGCGGCAATAGTATTTGCAGTTGGAACGTTCATAGCTATTATGCCACGTCTTGAGCATCCTTCTATATCGACATTATCTACACCAACACCAGCTCTAACAATAGCTTTTAGTTTTTTGCCAGCGTTTAAAAAGGCCTCGTTTACTTCAGTTGAGCTTCTTGTTATAGCAACATCGGCCTCGCCTAAAATTTTTAAAAGTTCGTCTTTGGGAGTATTAACTGCGTCTATTACATTTATATCTTGCTCTTTTTTTAAAAGTTCAAAACCTACTGGATGTATCGCATCGCAAACAATGATAGTTTTCATAATTTTACCTCTCTCACACTTGAGTGGATATCATAAACTCTTAGTTCTAAAATGATATTTTGTAGAAGTTTAGAGTCTTGAGTATTTAAAAATATCTGGCTTTTTGCACCATCTTTTACAACAGTAAAATCGACCTCGCTTTTTCTTAAAGTCTGCATCAAACAAAACATTGAATAGATATCATTTTTATCTATCAAAAGCTCATATGCAGTAATCTTTGGTTTTTCTATTTTGGGTCGGTTGTATTCTATAAAAATTTCATTTACAGGCAGCATATAATCTCTTTTTCTAATAGTTGCTAGCTCACTCATCCAGTTAATATTGCTGGTCGTGCTTTTGGTTAAATTTTGCTCATTTGTGATATTTTCTTCAGATATTTGGCTGAAATTTATACTTGCAAATTTAACAAGAGAAATTCCAACCAAACTCAATATAACAAATAGCAGGACAACTACTAATAAAAGTACGCGTCTGCCCATTTAAACTAAAGTAATTGTTCTTTTATGATATCGCCAAGTGTTACTTTATCGTCGTTATCATTGATCTCATTTAACACTTCACGCTCTTTTTGTTTTGCTAAACGGCGTATGCTCAGGCGAATTCTATTTTTCTTCTCATCGATAAATGCGATAGCTGCTTCGATCTCATCACCGATCTTAAGTGTGCTAACATCTACACTACCTAGATCTTCTTTACGGATCAGCGCATCAACGTTATTACCAAGCTCTACAAACACGCCAAAGTCTTTAATGTCGCGAATTGTTCCTTTTACGATATCGCCTACATTAAATTTATCAGCAAATGCTTGAACTGGACTTTGTTTTAGGTCTTTTAGGCTAAGTGAAACTTTTTGTTCAGCACTATCGATTTTGATGATTTTTACTTCAAGCTCATCGCCAGCTTTAAACATATCTTTGCATTTATCGTTTCTATCCCAAGACGCGTCTTCATTGTGTAATAATCCTTCAACGCAGCCTACTCTAACAAATGCACCAAAATTTGTGATAGTTGTCACAACACCTTTTACTACGTCGCCCTCTTTGAATTTAGCTTTAAATTCGTCAAATGGCTTTGGAAGTAAATTTTTAAGGCTCACTCTTAAGCGGTGTCCTTTTGCGTCTATTTCGATAACTTCAACATCGATCTCTTGACCTTCGCTGATGTGATCTTTTGGATTTTTGATATTTTTATCCCATGAAATTTCAGATATATGTAAAAATCCTTCAATATCGTTTCCAAGATCGACAAATGCGCCATAAGGCTCGATATTGCTAACTGTTACTTTGATAGTGTCACCAACTTCTAGTCCATCATTTATGATCTCTTCCCAAGGATCTGGAGTAGCTGCCTTGATAGATAGAGATAAGTGGCGTTTTTCGTTGTCATAGCTGATAACTTTAACTAAAACTTTATCGCCTTCTTTGTATAAAGAGCTAGGATTTACTGGACCTTTGTAGCTTATCTCGCTGTAATGCACAAGTCCGTCTACACCGCCAACATCAACAAACATGCCATAAGTTGTGATTTTCTTAACTGTGCCCTCTATAACGTTATCATTTTCTACTATACTTGATAGGGCTTCTTTGCGTTTTTTGCGGTCGTCATCTAAAATTTTCTTTCTTGAAACAACGATGCTATTCTCTTCTTTATCAACTTTTATAACTCTTACTTTGTATGATTTTCCAACTACGCCCTCAGCGTTTTTAAATCCGCTGTGTGTTCTTGGTAAGAAAAATTCTACGCCATTTGCGTCTTGAGTGATAAAACCACCTTTATTTTTTCCAACTACTTTTACGTCGATTTCGCCAGAATTTTCAGGATCGTAAGCTTCGATGAAAGCTTTAACTTTCTCTTTTCTAAGTGCTTTTTTGTGCGACACTATAGGTCTTCCATTTCTTGATCCAGTTATTACAACTTTGATCGTATCGCCAACTTTATGCGTCAGGTTGCCGTTTGCGTCAGTGATCTCAGAAACATTTAAAATGCCTTCTGACTTCTTGCCAACGTCGATTAAAACCTCATCGCCATTGATACTGACGATCTTTGCGTCACTATCTTCTTCAGTCTTTTTAAAAGACTCCTCTAACATCGCAGCAAAATCGATATCTTCGATATCTTCGTCTTTTGCTTTTCCTAATTGAACACTTTTGTTCACAGCCATCTTGATCCTTTAAATTTTATTATGCCAGTAGAGGCAAATTGGCTTATTATAGTTAATTGTGGCTTTAGCTAGGATAAATTTTATACTTTTTTGATTCTGTCAACGACTTTTTGTATGATCCAGTCAGGCGTACTTGCACCCGCACTTATGCCACATAAATTTTTGCCATCAAACCATGATTTTTCAAGCTCTTCTTCACTTTCTATCAGGTAGCTATCTTCGCAGAAATTTTTAGATATTAGGTAGAGTTGTTTTGTGTTTGAGCTGTTTTTTCCGCCGATAATTATCATCACATCAGCTCTTTTTGCCAAATTTTTAGCAGCCTCTTGGTTTTCAAATGTTGCGTTGCAGATAGTGTTAAAAACGCGCACCTCTTTTACATGGAGCATGAGATAGTTTGCGATCTGCATAAATTTCTCAACTTTTCTAGTTGTTTGGCTAACAAGAGCGACCTTTTGCTTGAATTTAATACCCTCTAGTTCGCTCTCTTCAAGCACGACGTAAACATTGCCTTTAGCGTATGACTTCACACCTTTTACCTCGGGGTGGTGCATGTCGCCATAGATCACCACATCATAACCCTCTTCACTCATTTTTTCACAAATTTGTTGTGGTTTTGTCACAAATGGGCAAGTTGCATCGATCACTTTTATGTCTGTCTTTTTTAGCTCAGCTAGATCGTTTTTAGTTATACCATGAGTGCGGATAATTGCCTTTTTTTCATCCTTTAGCTCATTTATTCCATCAAGTGTCTTTACATTGTAGTTTTTTTCAAGCCTACTTATCTCTTCATTATTATGAATGAGTGGCCCAATGGTTGCAGCATCTCCTGCATTTTCAGCGATCTTTATCGCCCTTTTTACGCCAAAACAAAATCCATAGCTACTAGCAAGCTCAATCTTCAATTTTAGCTCCCATTTTCTTTAAAATTTCAGCAAAATTTGGAAATGAAGTGGCGATAAATTCGCTTTTTTCTATCTGCATGCCACATTTTAAACCAAGCACAGCAAGGCTCATAGCGATCCTGTGATCTCCATGGCTATCGATCGTGGCAAATTTAGCCTCTGAACCATTTATGATAAAACCATCTTCAAGCTCGCTAGCATCGACACCGCACTGCTTTAGCGCATTTATCGTGACAGCTATCCTGTCGCTCTCTTTTACGCGAAGCTCTTTTGCATTTGTTAGCTTGCTTTGACCTTTGGCGCAGGCAAATGCGATGGCTAAAGCTGGAGCTTCGTCGATGAGCCATGAGATATTTTCACTAACTTCCACGCCTTTTAAATTTGGTGAGTATTTGACCTCGATATCACCGATATCTTCATATTTGCTTAAAGTTTTGTGAAATTTTATCTCAGCTCCCATTTTTTCTAGAATTTTATAAGCTTCGATGCGAGTTTTATTTAGCAAGACATTTTTTAAAATAATATGTGAGCCCGGAATGATAAGTGCTGCGACCGCAAAGAAAAATGCAGAACTTGGATCATTTGGCACGTCTATATCAAGCGGCGCGAGTGGGGCTTTCATCGGCTCCAGTGTGATCTCTAAGTTGTCACGCTTTATATCAGCTCCCATGCCAGCAAGCATGCGCTCGGTGTGATCCCTGCTTAGCTCTGGCTCACTAAATTTGCAACCATTTGAGTAAAGAGCCGCTAGTAAAAGCGCACTTTTTACCTGGGCTGAGGCGATCTTGCTATCAAAACTAAATCTTTCAAATTTTATCCCCCTTATGCAAAGTGGAGCATTGTTTGCGTTGTTTGCACCATCTATCTTTGCGCCCATATCATTTAGAGGTTTTGCTATTCTAGCCATTGGACGTGAGTTTAAATATCTATCACCACTTAGCACAAAAAAGCCATCCTGTACGGCTAGTAATCCCATAAAAAGCCTCATCGCCGTACCAGAGTTACCACACTCTAAAATTTCATTTGGCTCTTTTATCTTTTGTGGCGGTGTGATGGTTATTTCAGAGCTACTATCTTCAACCTTCGCTCCCAAAAGCTGGACTATCTTTAAAGTATTTAGCGTATCGCCAGCCCTTAGATAGTTTCTAACGCGAGATGGTTTATCGCTTAAAAGCGAAAAGATCGCGCATCTATGCGATATTGATTTATCCGCTGCGATGTCGTCAATAGTTAAATTTAGACTTTTTTCTAATGGATAAATTCTCATCTTATTCCGATATTTAGTTTCTCTTTTAGCTCGCTTAAAATTTTATCCATAAGTGCGTTTATATCGTCATCTTCAAGCGTTTTTTCCATATCCTGGAATGTAAATTTAAGGCTAAGGCTGATCGAGCCATTTAGCTTCACATCTTTATAAATATCAACTGGTAAAAATTCTTTTAGCTCTTTTAGGTTTAGCCCTCTTATGCACTCATAAATTCGTCCAGCCTCGAAATTTTCAGGTACGATAAGGCTAAGATCCCTTGTAGTGCTTTGGAATTTTGAGTAAGGCACTGCTAAGACCGGTTCAAATTTAAGCTTAGCAAAATCAATCTCGCAAACATATGTTCTTGGCAGATCTCTCTTTGCCTCTACTCTTGCATCGACTCTGCCGATATAGCCGATATTTTCGCCATTTTGATAGATGTGTGCTTGCTCGTATGGGCTAAGATATGAGATACCCTGGCAAGGTTTTAGCTCAAATTTACCTATGACATTTTGCACCATCGCTGCAAATGCGTAGAAATTTGCCTCCTCGCCCTTTGCGCCATTTATCAGTGTTGGCTCTTTTAAAAGGCCTGATACGACAAAGCCTAAATTTAAACCTTGGTTTGCATTTTCGTCAAAAATTTCTCCAAGCTCAAATAGCCTAACTGAGCGTTTTGAGTTTTTGATATTTTTCTCGCTTGAGCTTAGAAGGTGATTAACAAGTGTAGGTCTAAGCGTGTTTAGCTCGTTATTTATAGGATTTAGTATCTTAACTTTACAAGGTTTAAAATTTAGCTCACTAAGCTCATCCTCACTATCAAAGACATAGTGTACACTTTCAAAAAAGCCATTATCAGCTGCTCTACGCCTTAAATTTAGGGCGTTTTTATAGTCAAAATATGTCTTATTTAGCCTATTTTTCTCAGAGAAATTTAGTGGTTTTGAGGCGATATTGTCTATGCCTACTATCCTTACGATCTCCTCACAAACATCGTGAGAATTTACTATATCGTGGCGAAATAACGGCACTTTTACGTTAAAGCTCTCTTGCTCAACATTTACTGCGATCTCAAAGCCAAGTTTCTTTAAAATCTTAACGACATCATTTCTAGCTATATCTTGACCGATCATATTTTTAAGCTCAAAAAGAGAGATATTTAGTGTTATAGGCTCGGTATTTAAAAGCGACTGCTGTGAGCCAGCAAAGAGATTTAGAGCATCTTTAAAATTAGCAAGTCTTTTAAATAAATAATCCGCACCATAAGCTAAATTTGGCTCGCTACCACGACTTGAGCGATAAATTTGATCACCCTTTGATAAATTTTTATTTTCAAAAATAGCTTTTGAAACAACATCTGGCTTTACGTAGCTAGCTTCTACTAGGATCACTTTTGACTTCTCATCTACCCTTGCTACGTCACTTTGGTAAATTCCAGCAATGCCTAAATTTTTATCCCCACAATAAACGACGCATTCGCCATTTTTGCCATTTTTTATATCAAAAACAGCCTTTTCGTCTTCACTTACTAGTTTAGCGTGATCATAAGCTCTAAATAAAACACCCGTGCAAAATGTCGCGTATTCAAGCAGTCTCTCAACTAAATTTGTCTTTTGGCACTCTATTAATGCTAGACGCATGCGAGTTATTAGATTTTCATATAGTCCTTCTTTTAGCTCAAAAGCCTTATACAAAAATGATCCACTTACTTTATCCTCTGCTCGCACAGAAGCTATTCTGCCAATACCTAGTAAATTTTCGCTCTCATCGTCTTCGTGACTATCTTTCATATTTAAATCAAGCGCTGCACAAATTTCTCTTGCGATGCCATGTAAATTTTGGCAATCGCCTCTGTTTGCTGTGACATCAACTTCGATTATCGTATCTTTAAATACCTCAAATTCACTAAGACTTGTACCAAGTTTTAGCTTACCGATACTCTCATCAAGTGGTAAAATTCCATCGTTTACCTTTGGAAGTCCCAGCTCACTTGAAGAGCAGATCATACCACTTGACTCGATACCTCTTAGCTTTGCTTTTTTTATCTCAAGACCATTTGGCATAGTCGTGCCAATAAGTGCAACTGGCACAAATTGACCAGCTTCAACATTTTTAGCCCCACACACGATCTGAAGCGTCTCTCCACCAACATCTACTTGACAAACGCTTAACTTATCGGCGTCTGGGTGCTTTTCTCTACTTTTTATGTAGCCAACTACAATGCTCTTTGGCAAATTTATCTCTTTATAACTATCAACCTCTAGTCCGATAGAATTTAACGTCTTTGAAAGTGTCTCGCCACTAACGTCGCTAAGGTCGATCCACTCGTTTAACCAATGCTTTGAAATTATCATTTAAACTGCTCCAACAATCTTAAATCTCCCTCAAAAAGCGACCTTAGATCAGGCACTCTATGAAGCAACATCGCAAATCTCTCAACGCCAAGGCCAAAAGCGTATCCACTTACATTTTTATAGCCAACCGCCTTAAATACATTTGGATCAACAACGCCACATCCAAGCACTTCAAGCCAAGTAGTCTGCTTGCACACTCTGCAGCCCTTGCCGTGGCAGAATATACAACTAATATCAACCTCTGCGCTAGGCTCCGTAAATGGAAAGAAGCTAGGGCGAAAACGCACTTCAACGTCGCCAAACATGTGCTTTAAAAAGCCCTCAAGCATTGATTTTAAATTTGCAAAGCTAACTTTCTCAGCATCCTCCACCACAAGGCCCTCAACCTGGTGAAACATCGGTGTATGAGTTAAATCCATATCACGTCTAAAGACCGTGCCAGGCGCTATCATACGAATAGGCGGCTTTTGATTTAGCATAGTTCGCACTTGAACTGGGCTCGTATGCGTCCTTAAAAGTCTAAAATCATCTAGGTAAAATGTATCTTGCATATCCCTTGCTGGGTGGTATTTTGGCAAATTTAGCGCCTCAAAGTTGTGAAAATCATCTTCTATCAGTGGTCCGGTCTCGAGCGAGAAATTTAGAGCCAAAAAGTATTCAATTATCTTATCCATCGTAGCCATCACAGGGTGCAGCGCCCCGCTAGCAACAGGCTCGTTAAAGAGTGTGATATCAGCAGCCTCTTTTTTCATCTTGTTATCTATCTCTTGCTCGCTAAGCTCAGCTTTTTTAGCTTCTATTAGCGCGCCAAGCTCATCTCTTTGCTTGTTTAAATTTGCTGCAAATTCCTTTTTCTCATCTTCGCCAAGCTCTTTTAGCTTTGCAAAACCTTGCGCCAAGATGCCCTTTTTGCCAAAAATTTCTACCCTGACTTTTTCTAAATCATCAAGCGTTGAAATTTCATTTTTGATTTTATTAACGAAATCTTGCAATTTTTTGCCTTTATAAATTTTTGAGTCGATTTTATATAAAAAGAGTTAAAATCAAGATAAAGAGCACGAAATTTAAGCACACTTTGATATAATTTTACAAAATTTCAAAGGAGCTAAAATGACCATATTTGAAAAGATTGTAGCTGGTGAAATCCCTTGCAACAAAGTGCTTGAAAGCGAGAAATTTCTAGCTTTTAACGACATAAACCCAAAAGCACCGATCCACATCCTAATCATCCCAAAAAAACACTATAAAAATTTCCAAGAGGTGGATCCAGTTTTAATGGGAGAAATGACAAAATTTATCCAAGAAGTGGCGACCTTAATGGGCGTTGATAAGAGCGGATATCGCCTTATAACAAACTGCGGTGAAAACGGCGGTCAAGAAGTTATGCATCTACATTTTCACCTGCTTGGCGGAGCTAAGCTTGGCTGGAGCGAAGGCGTAGCTGATCCACAAAGCACATTTTAATAACTTATAAATCTTAGACTCAAATCATGAGTCTAAGATTTTATTTTCTTGCAGACTTAATAGCTTCAAGCAACTCTTCAAAACCTACTTTACTTGAGTTTTCAACATCTTTTAATATTTCAACGCCAGGTAGATTTCCTTTGTCTTTATCAGCAAAAATAACCATCGCTTTTTCTAGTCCATGATGAACATTTTCATGATGAGCTGCGATACTTGAGAGAATTTTGGTATCTTTTACAAGAGTATTTTTCACATCTTTTTCATACCATTTGCCAAATCTACACTCATGAACATCTTGAATTTTATTAAATTCATTTAAAAGCACACCTCTATATCCATTTAGCTTCATATTTATATGATCTATTTTTCCATTACTTACATAGACTTCATTTGTAACATTTAAAGCCTGATTTAGGATATTTTGCGTATTTGCGTTTACGCTTGAGATATTTCCTTCAAATCCACCTAAAATTTTCATAGCATTTGCAGAAATTTTTGAAAAATTCTCACTCATTTCGATCATCGTGTTCGCACTTTGCTTAAGGCCATTTATATTTACTTCTACTTCAAGTGTCGCTTTTTGAGTGCGCTCGGCTAGCTTTCTAACCTCATCTGCCACGACAGCAAAACCTCGTCCATGCTCACCAGCACGGGCCGCCTCGATAGCAGCATTTAGAGCTAGCAAATTTGTCTGATCTGAGATGTCTTTAATGAGATTTATAATCTCAACAATCGAATTTACGCTTCCGTCAAGTGAAGATGCGTCATTTGAAAGGTCATTACTCATCTGGCTTACTTGCTCGATCGAGTTTAAAATTTCAGCCGTTTGCGACTTGAGTTCACCTGTCTCTTTGAAAGTCTTTTCATTTAGTCCGTTTATACTTTCAAGCATTTTTAGATTTTCTTCCATTGTTAATTGCAAGAAATTTATACCATCTTGATAACTTGAAAGCAATAAATTTACAGCCTCTTGCTTATCCTTAGCTTGTTCTTTTGGTTCGCAAATTTTAACGTTTTTTAGCTCATTTTTAAGTGCTAAAATTTCAGCCTTTAAAGCTTCGTTTTCTCTTTGTAAAGCTTCGTTTTTACTAGAAAGCTCTTTATTTTTACCATCAAAAAACATTTTTCATCCTTTAAAATTTGTATATTTTGCGTAATTATAACTCTTTTTTCTTAAGCCAGTAATCTAAAATTTCTATCTGCTCATCAATACTTTTATTTGCCGTGCCGCCTTTTGAGGTGCGAGCCTCTTTGGAAGCATAAAGATCTAAAAATTTAGTAGCATTTGCATCTAAATTTTCATCCACACTTCTTAGCTGCTCTTCGTTTAATTCACTCAAGTCAAGTCCCAAACTTTCAGCCTTTGCAACAGCTTTACCTGTAATAAAATGTGCTGTTCTAAATGGGATGTTTTTTTCACGCACTAAATAATCCGCCAAATCGGTGGCACTTAGATGCCCAGTTTTTGTTGCTTTTAGCATGTTTTTTTCGTTAAATTTAGCTGTTTTTATCATCTCGTTTAGGATGGTAGCCGAGCTTAAAATGGTCGAGACGCTGTCAAATACGCCCTCTTTATCTTCTTGCATATCTTTATTATAAGCAAGTGGCAGGCCCTTCATCGTAGTTAGTAGCGCTACTAAATTTCCATTTACACGTCCAGTTTTACCGCGTATGAGTTCGGCTACATCTGGATTTTTCTTCTGTGGCATTATGGAACTGCCCGTGCTATAAGCGTCACTGATGCTTACAAAGCCAAATTCTTGAGAGCTCCAAAGTATGAGCTCCTCGCAAAGCCTAGAAGCGTGCGTCATAAAAACGCTAATGTTAAATAAAATCTCCAGCGTAAAATCACGGTCACTCACGCTATCCATCGCATTTTGCGTGCAGCCTGCAAAGCCAAGCTCGCTTGCAACGATAGTTCTATCTATCTTATGAGGAGTGCCTGCAAGGGCTGCTGAACCAAGCGGACTTAGGTTGTTTCGCTCATATGAGCTAACAAAACGCTCGAAATCTCTTTTAAACATAAATGCATATGCTAGCAAGTGATAGCTAAGACTTACTGGCTGAGCGTGCTGAAGATGTGTGTAGCCTGGCATTAGCGTATCTTTGTTGTTTTTTGCCAAATTTGTAAGCGTGGCGATGAGCTCTTTTATACATGAAGAAATTTCTAAATTTTTCTTCAATACGTAAAATTTAAAATCAAGAGCAACTTGGTCATTTCTACTTCTAGCTGTGTGCAGTCTGCCTCCAAGCTCGGCGCCGATGATCTGGCTAAGTCGCTTCTCAACTGCCATGTGTATATCTTCATCCTCTATCTTAAAAGTAAATTTACCAGCTCTTATCTCAGCCAAAACCTCATCAAGCCCCTTTATGATCGCCTCTGACTCATCTTTTTTCAAAATTCCGCAAATTCCAAGCATCTTTGCGTGCGCCTTACTCCCGGCGATATCTTCTTCAAAAAGATTTTTATCAAAATTTATAGAAGCATTAAATTCCTCAAGTAGCTTCGAGCTAGCCTCGCTAAATCTGCCCTCCCACATCTTTTTGTGTGCGGTTTTCTCTTCTTTCATAGCTTTACCTTTGATTAGTTTTGCGTGATTTTAACAAAATAGCACTTAACTGGGTATTTTAACTATAAAGTTGTAAAAAAGTTATAAATATAATTTATCTTTAAGGATATAGAAATATAATTCAAAATATAACTTTTTAAAAACTATTTTAATTTTCTATTGAAATAGTTTAAAATAAAAATAATCTATAAGAGGAAAGATGATATGCAAATAGACGCAAATATGAACTCAAATATTTTCTATCATGATGGCTATACATCTATCTCTTCAAATAGCTCAAAAACAAGTATGCTAGTATCTTCTGGCTATGACAAAAAAGATATTGTTAGAAGCAATGAAGTACATGTAGAACAAAGAGAGGATGCTAAAATTTCCCCTATAATTATTAATAAAGCAAGTGCTATACAGTTACAAAAAGACTTAGAAAAATTACAAGAGCAAAAGCTAGATATTTCACATCAAATTTCAAGCATCCAAAGCCTAAAAGATCGTAATTCTATGCAAATGCTTCATTACTTAAATTTAGAGCAGTCAGCCATTCAAAATAACATTTTAAGCATTAAAACTCAAATGATAGAAATGGCACAGGCTTAAAACTAAGCCTTGCCAATAATAGTTTCTAAAACTAGGCAAAAATCCTCTAAAAAATATCCCATTGATTTATAAAAATTACTAGTTGCGTCTTTTTGGATATCTTTTGAAAGCTGTTTAGCATAAGGTAAGAAAAATGAGATACTAAAAGCTGCAAGAAGTCTCATAGACTCCTTAGATGCTTCGCTTTTTAAAATATTTGCTATTAAAATTAGCTGATTTGAGATACTATCAACCTCGCCCATCTTTGGCTGAAAATTTATAGCCTTATAAAATTGAGCTAGATCATCTTTTGCAGACGAAAAATAGTAACTTGCCTCAAATTTTGACTTTAAAATGACAAAATCATCACACAAGGCCGCACTACTCTCATCTTTGATAAATTTGGCATAAAGCTCGTTACCTTTTTTATTTGCTTCACTATTTGTCTGCGTTATCCACGCATTTGTCTTTTTGATACGCATAAAAGATGAAACATCCAAAATGCCACTAAAATTTGTAGCAAGCGCAGCCGCTACAACGCTATAAAGTTCTCCAAGTTTCAAATTTTAATCCTTAAGTCGTAGATATCTAAGTCTAAGTGCATTTAAAACGACAGTAACAGAACTAAGACACATCGCCATTGAGCCATAAACTGGGCTTAAAAGTAGCCCAAAGACAGGGTAGAGCACGCCTGCAGCCACCGGGATACAAATCGCGTTATACATAAACGCCCAAAATAAATTTTCTTTTATGTTTGCCATAGTAGCATTTGCTAATCTAACTAGTCCAGTCACTCCACGCAAATCATTTTTAATAAGCACTATATCTCCAGCGCCTTTTGCTATATCTGAGCCCGAGTTCATAGCGATACCAATACTTGCTTCTTTAAGTGATGGTGAGTCGTTTATGCCGTCCCCTACAAAGATCACGCCACCTCGGCTCATGAGCTCTTTTACCTTGTTAAATTTGTCCTCAGGCAGCATATTTGCATAATATTCGCTCACATTTAGCTTGCTAGCGATATTTGCCACTACTTTTTTATCATCACCTGAGAGGATCACGCTTTGTAAATTTAGCCTTGAAAGCTCGTTTATAACGTCATTTGCTTCATTTTTTAGCTCATCACTTAGCGTTAAAAAGCCGCTAAATTTTTGATTTAGCGCACAAAGTATGACGCCGCTTCCATCATTTGCAGCCTCTTTTATAGCGTTACTTTCATCCGGATTTAAACTTACTTCATTTGCCAAAAGCAGCTTTTCGTTTCCGATTATTATCTGATTATTCTCATCCTCATAGATGATGCCTTGCCCGACAACATTTTGAAATTTTCCATTTAGCTTTTGTAAATCTATACATTTTTGCTTTGCATATCTAACGATAGCTTTTGAGATGAGATGCTCACTTAAATTTTCAGCAGAAGCGATAAGAGCTAAATCTTGCTCGCTTAAATTTGAGCTTTTGACGCTGATTTGTCCTTTACTAAGTGTGCCTGTTTTGTCAAATGCTACGAATTTAGCATCTTTTATTAGCTCTAAAACTTCTGGATTTTTTACTAAAATTCCAGCTTTTGCACCACGTGCAAGCGCGCTTACTATTGCTATTGGCGTGGCAAGTCCTAGTGCGCATGGGCATGAGATGATAAGCACGCAGATCGCGCTAGAGATCGCATAGGCGAAATTTCCACTAAAAATTATCCATATTAAAAATGTAAGAACTGAGATCGCCACCACACTTGGCACAAAGATGTTTGCTATCTTGTCAGCCAGCCGTCCGATAGGCATCTTTTTAGAGCTAGCGTCGCTTAATAAGCTTAAAATTTGAGATAGCAAGCTTTCAAAAGAACTCTTTGTCACCTTGACGCTTATGTAGCCATTTGTGTTTAGAGTGCCGGCAAATACGCCATCTCCCACCTCTTTATAAACTGGCAAGCTCTCTCCTGTAAGCATAGAAGCATCTATCTCAGCGCCACCTTGAACTATCACGCCATCACTTGGGATGTTGTAACCATTTTTTACGATGACGATGTCGCCTACTTTTAGCTCATTTACATTTACCTCTTTACTATGTCCATCTGGCATGACCAAAAAGGCGGTCTTTGGCGAAATTTTAAGTAGCGTCTTTAGGTAGTCGCCTGCCTTTGCCTTTGAGCGCTCTTCAAGATACTTACCTAGCAAAACAAAGGCTATTATCATCGCTGCGCCCGAGACATAGACATTTTTTAGATCATCTGGGATGAAATCTGAAAAGATCACAACAAAAAGCGAGTATAAAAATGCACTGCCGCTTCCAAGAGCTACAAGCACGTTCATATCGTAGTTTTTGTTTTTAACAGCCTCTATGGCGTGAGCAAAGAAGTCTTTGCCACTAAAAGCTAGCACCAAAAAGCCAAGCGCTAAAATGGCTAAATTTACAACCACGCTAGGCCTTACAAACATCTCAAGCGCCATGATGACCATGCTCGCTAGAAATGCAAATATAAATTTATTTCTGATCGCAGTTATATGCTCGTCTCTTTTGGCTTCGAATTCATCAATATTTGTCGCCACAAAGTAGCCAAGCTTTTTTATCTTTTGCTCTAAAACTTCACGCACGCTAGCGTCTTTTAGGACAAATTCGCCGCTTGCATTTGCAAAATTTACATTTGCTTCAAGCACCCCATCTATCTTTTTAGAAACTTTCTCGATAGCGTTTGAGCAATTTACGCAGCTCATTCCCGCTATATTTAGCTTGACTTTTAAAGGCATATCAAAGCTCCTTTATAACGTCAAATCCAAGATCAGCCATTTCAGATTTAAATTTTTCAACTTCACTATCTTTAAGATCAACCCTAACTTGTCTTGGCTCTTTGCTAAGATCAACTTCTATCTTGCCAAAGTCATCTTCAAGTGCGTTTTTTATAGTGTTTGCGCAGTTTTGGCAGTGGATATTATTTACTTCAAATGTTTTCATATTATCTCCTTTATCATGTGGTCGTATTCGTGTAAATTTACAATTTTCTTGACATTAAATTTAAAGCCCAAACTCTCGTAAAATTTACGAACTTTTGGCTTATTTGTATCTACTATTAATGAAACCTTTTTATGCCCTAGCTCTTTTGCCTTGACAAACGAATACCTTATGAGCTCTTTTGCAAGCCCTTGGCCTCTAAAATTTTCATCAACAGCGATACTATCTATATAAAACTCATCATCAAAACACTCTTTTTCTACCTTGTCATCTTTGCCAAGAGCTTTTAGATGCTGTGAAATTTCTCTATCAAGCATTGCTGCATCGCCACCAAAGTAAGCACACATCGCTGCGATAATTTCCTCATTATGTTTATAAACAAAGACATTTTTATAGCTTAGTCTATTTGTCTCACTTTTGAAAAAAATTTCTAAAATTTCATTACTTTTAATAGGATCATCGTAACCACTTAGCTTGTAGGCGATATCTTCCATCGCTAAATTTAGTAGTTTTATGCAGATTTTTGCATCTTGTTTTTGAGCATTTTTTATCATGGCTTGATTATATGCCTTTAGCTTAAATTTTTACCAAATATTTTTTTAAATTTACAAATTAGGCGCTTTGGCTGGCAAACTAAAAATGTTTTAAAAAAGTATAAAATTTTTTTAGTTATAATCCGTAAAAAATTTATTTAAGGATATTTATGGGACGAGCATTTGAGTACCGAAGAGCGGCAAAAGAAGCTAGATGGGATAAGATGAGTAAGGTATTTCCAAAACTTGCAAAGGCTATAACAGTAGCGGCAAAAGATGGCGGATGTGATCCGGATATGAACCCTAAACTTCGCGCAGCTATCGCAGCGGCAAAAGCTGAAAATATGCCAAAAGATAACATCGATGCAGCTATAAAAAGAGCAAATGGCAAAGATAGCGCCGATATTAAGACTATTTTTTATGACGGCAAAGCAGCTCATGGCGTGCAAATCATCGTTGAGTGTGCGACCGACAATCCAACAAGAACGGTTGCCAATGTTAAAGCGATATTTAGCAAAAATGGTGGAGAAATTTTACCAAGTGGCAGCCTTAGCTTTATGTTTACAAGAAAGAGCGTTTTTGAGCTTGAAAAACCAAGCGCAGACATTGAAGAGATCGAGCTTGAGCTGATAGATTATGGTCTAAGCGATATCGAGGCTGACGATGAGACGCTATTTGTATACGGTGATTATGCAAATTTTGGCACACTTCATGAAGGTATCGAAAAGCTAAATTTAGTGGTTAAAAAAGCTTCACTTCAATACTTGCCAAATCAAACCGTGAATCTAAGCGAAGAGCAAATGCTTGAGGTTGAGAGACTTCTTGATAAGCTAGAAGATGATGATGATGTTCAAGCAGTTTATACAAATATCGAATAAAAGGGAAATACATGCGTTTTGATGAATTAAAAGTTTATGACATAAATTTAGATGAGCTTAAAAAAGATAAATTTGCAGTTTTAGAGACAGACAAAGGCGAGATAAAGCTTGAACTTTTTGCCGAGGAAGCTCCACAAGCTGTTGCAAATTTTGTTCACCTAATAAAAACTGGCTTTTACAATGGTCTAAATTTTCATAGAGTTATACCAAGTTTCGTCATCCAAGGCGGTTGTCCAAATGGCACAGGTACAGGCGGTCCTGGCTGGAGAATAAAATGCGAATGCGACAACCAAAAGGTAAAACACGAGCGCGGTAGCCTAAGCATGGCTCACGCGGGGCGTGATACTGGCGGATCGCAGTTTTTCATCTGTCATAGCAAGCAACCTCATCTTGATGGCGTGCATACAGTCTTTGGAAAATGCGTTGATGATGAGAGCCTAAAGGTGCTTGATGCTATAAGACAAGGCGATAAGATCATCTCTACTAAGATCAGAGAAAGCCTATAAAGGGGAAATTTATGAATAATACTAAAAAGCAAGGAAGCCTTGCTGTAAGATTATTTACCAATCTTGCCTTTTGGGTTGTGATCGGTATTGTTGGTGGCGTTATCGTTGGCATGGTCGCACCTGAGCTTGGTATAGCTAGCAAACCAGGCATTGATTATTTTATAAAAGCACTTAAAATTTTAATCGGCCCTATTATCTTTTTAACGATCGTTTCAGGCATCGTTGGACTTGAGAGCCTAAAAGATCTTGGATCTATTGGATTAAAGGCATTTATCTATTTTGAGATAGTTAGCACACTTGCGCTTGCTGTTGGTATCATCTTTGGCGAGACACTTCGTCCAGGACATGGCATGAATCTTGACTACACTCAGCTTGATGCCTCAAGCGTAGCTAAATTTACATCTCAAGCTGCAAATATGGACGCAAATAGCGGATTTGTAGCACATACACTTCATCTTTTAAGAGGTGCTGTGCCAGTAGATGATATTTTCCCTTACGTACATATACTTGATCCATTTATAAAATCAAACACACTTCAAGTACTTTTCATGGCTATTATCGTTGCCATCGTACTTTCACTGCTAGCTCATGATAAAAAACAAGCTTGCCTAAAGCCACTTGAATTTATTCAGCACTATGTCTTAAAACTTCTTAGCTGGCTTATGCTCTTTAGCCCAGTGGCTGCATTTTCAGCTATGGCTTATCTGATCGGCAAATTTGGTATCGGAACGCTTCTTGGCATGATGGAGCTTTTGGTTGTTATGGCACTTGCAAGCTGCTTTTTTATATTTGTCGTGCTTGGTGTTATCTGCTATTTTGCAAAAATCAATGTCTTTAAATTTATGCGCTTTATCTCAAAAGAGGTATTGGTAGTCTTTGCAACAAGCTCGAGCGAAACAGCTCTTGCGCCGCTTATGCAAAAGCTAGAATCAGCTGGTATAAATAGAGGCGCTGTTGGACTTATCATCCCAACTGGCTACTCATTTAACCTCGACTGCACCAACATCTATCTAAGTCTAAGTGTTATTTTCCTAGCTCAAGCATTTAACATCCCACTAAGCTTTGAGCATCTAATAAGCATACTAATCGTACTAATGATCACAAGTAAAGGCGCTGTTGGCGTGACAGGATCAGGCTTTGTCGTCCTTGCTGGAACACTAAGCGCACTTCCTAGCACTGGCATACCAGTAGTCACCGTAGCTGTGCTACTTGGCGTCGATAAATTTATGTCAGAGATGCGTGCAGTTGGTAATCTCTGCGGTAACGCTGTTGGTTGCATGATAGTTTCTATCTGGGATAAAAAAGTCGATATGGATAAATTTAGATACGCACTAGATCATCCAGAGGAATTTCACTTTCACTCATAATATAACTTTATAACTATAAGGGCAACTTTGCCCTTATTTTTTTTATTCTAAATTTATGCGATCTATCTCCTCCTCAAACCTATAAAAATTTTTAAAAACAGCAGCACAATAAATGATATTTGATAACTGGTTCAAGCACAGAAAGAAAAACTAGAGACTAAGTGTAATAGGAAAATTTTATTAGCAACTCATATATTTGGCAATACCTAATATTTTGCTACTTACTAGAATAAATTTACAAATGTAATACTTGAGCTTGGAATTTAAAAGAAAGATACTTTAATATCAAAAATATTAACCAAAAAGACTAGCCTTGCAAGAAGCTTTGCAAGGCTATACAAATTAAGCTTTTGGACCAGCTTTGGCGTACTCGACGCCCTCTTTTACATCTTCGTAGCGTTTGAAATTTTCGACAAACATTTTAGCAAGCTTATCGCGTGAAGCGTTATACTCATCTGAATTTGCCCATGTGTTTATAGGATTTAGCAGTTTTGTCTCGACACCATCAAGCTCTTTTGGAATAGCGAAGTTAAATTTATCAAAATTTTCAAATTCGCATTTTGTGATGCTACCATCAAGGATCGCATTTATGCAAGCACGAGTTGCTTTTATACTCATACGCTTGCCAACGCCGTAAGCACCGCCACTCCAGCCTGTATTTACAAGATAGACATTAACGCCGTGTTTATCGATCTTCTCACCTAGTAGTTTTGCATAGACGGTTGGGTGAAGTGGCATAAATGGCTCGCCAAAGCAAGCACTAAAAGTAGCGACTGGCTCAGTTATACCGCGCTCTGTGCCAGCAACTTTTGCTGTGTAGCCACTTAAGAAATAATACATAGCCTGCTCTTTTGTGAGTTTTGCAACTGGAGGAAGCACGCCAAAAGCGTCAGCACTTAAAAAGATGATATTTTTTGGATGGCCAGCGCTTGAACTTGGTTCGTAGTTGTCGATGTGATAGATCGGATAGCTCACGCGTGTGTTTTCAGTTTTTGAGCCATCTTTATAATCAACCACGCCATTTTCGTCAGCCACGACATTTTCAAGTAGCGCATCACGCCTGATCGCTGCGTAAATTTCTGGCTCACTGCTTGGATCAAGATTGATACATTTTGCATAGCATCCACCCTCAAAGTTAAACACGCCATCATCATCCCAGCCGTGCTCGTCATCGCCTATTAGTTTGCGTTTTGGATCAGTTGAAAGTGTCGTTTTGCCAGTACCTGATAGGCCAAAAAATAGCGCTGTATCGCCTTTTTCGCCTACGTTTGCAGAGCAGTGCATACTTAGTTTACCTTCAAGTGGCAACCAGTAGTTCATCATAGAAAAAATACCCTTTTTCATCTCACCACCGTACCACGTACCGCCGATCACTGCGACATTTTCCTCGACGTTGAAGATAACAAAGACATCTGAATGTAGCCCATCAGCCTTATATTCTTCATTTTTTGTTTTACAAGCGTTATATACTACAAAATCAGGCTCAAATTTAGCTAGCTCTTCCTTGCTTGGACGGATGAACATATTTTTTACAAAGTGTGCTTGCCACGCTACTTCAGTGACAAAACGGACTGATTTTTGGCTCTTTTTGCTAGCTCCACAAAATGCATCTTGGATAAAAATTTCTTTACCGCTTAGCTGCTCTTTTGCTTTTTTAAGAAGCTTATCAAAAAGCTCTTTTGTGATAGGCTGATTTATCTTGCCCCAAGCGATATATTTTTGGCTTGGATCTTGCTTGACAAAGTACTTATCTTTTGGGCTTCTTCCAGTAAAAATTCCCGTATCAACCATAAATGTGCCGTTGCTTGAAACCCTACCCTCGTTGTTTGCCTTTTCAAGCTCAAAAAGCTCGTCGTAGCTTAGATTGTGATTTATCTTTTTGATCTCTTTTAGACCTAGTTCGTCTAGTTTATTTATCATGTTATTTCCTTTTAAAATTTTCATTTCTTTATAAATTCTGACCTAAAAGTCATCAAAATGTTAATCAAATTTCGCTTAACACTATCTTTTTAAAAGTGGCAAATTTATTTAAATTTAGCCACCACTTGATTGTTCGCGACGCTTTGACCTTTGCTAACTTCAATAGAGCCTATCACACCATCTTTTGGGGCTTTGACCTCTATCTCCATCTTCATTGCTTCAAGCACGACTACAGCTTGCCCTTTTTTGACATGGTCTCCTGCGCTTACTAAAATTTTATGCACAGCACCAGGCAAGCTTGCAACGATGTCATTTTCAGTTGCACCTGCTGTTGCATTTTTGGCACTTTTTACGCTCTTGCCTTCAACTTCGGTGATTGATTTTACTTGGATGCTATCGTTAAAGCCCTCGCTTACTTCGACATTGTAGCGGCTACCATTTACAACGACACTATATCTGCCGCTTTGAGTTTGCCTGCATTCATTTGCCTTAGCGTTTGGATCGATTTTTCTTACATTTACTTTGGCTTCGCCTTTTAAGAACGCAATACCCTTTTCTTTACAAGCTGCTGCTATAAAGACGTTTTCTTCGGTGACTTTGATCTTATTTTGTTTTAAAATTTCTTTCACGTGTGCAAGTGACTTGCTCTCATCTTTATCAGCTATATCAACTGCGTGTTTTGTAGTTGGTTTTAAGCCTAGCTGCTCGCTAGCAAGCTTGATGATCTCTTTATCAGGCGTAACTGGGGTCTTGCCAAAGTAGCCAAGCACCATTTTGCCGTATCCCTCAGCGATCTTTTTCCACTTGCCAAACATCACGTTGTTAAATGCTTGTTGGAAGTAAAACTGGCTAACAGGGGTTACTGAAGTGCCGTATCCGCCCTTTTGCACCACTTCGCGCATAGCAAGGATGACCTCTGGGAATTTATCTAAGATGTTGTTATCTCTCATCATCTGAGTATTTGCAGTGAGCGCGCCACCAGGCATCGGTGAAAATGGTATGAGTGGGCTTACTTGCACAGCTTCAGGTGGCAAGAAATACTCTTTTAAGCAATCATTCAAAACGCTTTCATATTTTAAAATTTTCTCCACGTCAAGTCCGCCAAGATCATAGTTTTTGCCTTTTACTGCGTGAAGCATAGTTAAGATATCTGGCTGGCTTGTACCGCCACTTACTGGGCTTGCGGCTAGATCTATGCCATCAACGCCGGCTTCAAGCGCTGCAAGATAGCAAGCCACACTTACGCCTGCTGTTTCATGTGTGTGAAGTCTGATGTGAGTTTTTTCTGGCAGCAGCTTTCTAGCCATTTTTATAGTCTCATAGACCTTTTGTGGGCTACTTGTGCCACTTGCATCTTTAAAGCAAACGCTGTGATAAGGGATGTTTGCATCTAAAATTTCTCTTAAAATTTTCTCATAAAATTTAACGTCATGAGCTCCCACACAGCCACTAGGCAGATCCATCATCGTAACTACGACTTCGTGTTTTAGTCCGTGATGAGCGATCCTCTCGCCTGAATATTTTAAATTTTCAACGTCATTTAGTGCGTCAAAATTTCTAATGGTGGTGGTTCCATGTTTTTTGAAAAGCTTTGCGTGAAGGTCGATTAGCTCACGACTGCCAGTATCAAGTGTGACGGTGTTTACGCCCCTGCTTAGGGTTTGAAGGTTTGCTTTTGGTCCTACGATGCTTCTAAATTTATCCATCATCGCAAAAGCATCTTCATTTAGGTAAAAATAAAGGCTTTGAAATCTCGCTCCGCCACCAAATTCAAAATGCTCTATGCCAGCCTCTTTGGCTGCTTCAAGCGCGGGCAAAAAGTCGTTCATAAGCACTCTAGCGCCATAAACTGACTGAAAGCCATCTCTAAAGGTCGTATCCATAACATCGATAAATTTCTTTGCCATATTTCACCTCATTAAATTTATAAATTTACTAAAAAGCGGTCATAAAAAATGGCTAAGTTGGGCAGAAACTCAAATTAGCCATTTTGCTTGTTTTTGGTATTTTACAACCAAAAACTTTTATATCATTTAAAAAGCGAGAGTAAGAAGTTAAATAATCCGCCGTGGCTCGCATCTAGCATCGGCTTTATCTCCATTAAAAATACGCAGAAAAAGATTAAAACTGCCATTTGAATGATGATATAAGGCACAACGCCTTTATAAATAGCAGTCGTTTTTATCTCAGCTGGTGCGACTGATCTTAGGAAAAATAAGCTAAATCCAAATGGCGGCGTTAGGAATGAAGTTTGCAAATTCATCGCAACTAAGATTGCTAGATAAATTGGATTTATACCAAGCTTTGCAGCTATTGGCACCAAGATAGGAAGTACAATGTATGAAATTTCAACAAAATCGATAAAAAAGCCAAGCACAAAGATTACAACCATACTAAAAATGATAAAGCCCCACTTCTCACCTGGTAAATTTGTCATAAATTTTTCAACAATCTCATCTCCACCAGTATAACTAAATACCATAGAAAAGGCTGTCGCACCAACAAGTATGGCAAAGACTAGAGCTGTGGTTTTTACGCTTTCTGCCAATGCCTCTTTTATCATAGAAAATGAAAATGTCCTATAAAAAATAGCTAAAATAATGGCTCCAACGCAGCCAAAAGCTGAACTTTCAGTTGGTGTAGCGATACCTGCAAATATAGAACCCAATACGCAAATAACCAGTAAAAGCGGTGGAAAGATAGCGATTAGTGCTCTCATGATCTGCTTAAATTTACTAACACCGCTCTCATCTTTTACTACCGGTGCAGTATCTGGTTTCAAATAAGCAACAATCAAAATATAAATGATATAAACTGCTACTAGTGTGAGTCCTGGGATGATGGCTTGATGAAAAAGCTCACCAACTGGCACTGAAAATATATCACCCAAAATAATCAACACGATAGAAGGTGGAATGATCTGTCCAAGCGTACCAGCAGCACATATAGTACCACAACCTAGCGCTTGGTCGTATTTATACTTTAACATAACAGGCAAGCTTATAACGCCCATTGCAACGACACTTGCACCAACAACACCAGTTGAAGCTGCAAGAAGTGCTCCAACCAAGATAGTGCTAATAGCAATACCTCCGCGAATTTCTCCAAAAAGCATACCCATGCTCTCAAGTAGCCTCTCGGCTAGTTTTGACTTTTGAAGCACAACGCCCATAAATACAAAAAGTGGAACTGCTATAAAAATTCTACTCTCCATGATAGAGAAAATTCTATAAGGCATGAAGTTAAACATATCTTTGAAAACTTCGATACTTCCAAGCAGACCATCTCCGTCTCCAATGCTCTCAACAATACTACCAATCATGCCAAATATCATCGAAACCGCACCAAAGGTAAAGGCTACCGGAAAGCCAATGCCTAGCATCAAAAGTGCAGCTATAAACATTATCAAGCCAGCCATTATTCCCCCTTTTTAGCTTTTTTGTAAAGATTAAAATTTCTTATAAAAAAGCCAATCGCAAAAAATACAAGTAGATAAAAAGAAAAAGGAATAAGTGCTTTTATGATCCATCTGTGAGTAAGACCGCCTGGATCTGCACTAGCTTCAGCTGAAGTATAAGCATCACTCACAAATTCAAATGATAAATTTGAAACCAGAAGTGCAAATGGGATTACAAAAATAACAGTTCCTATCATATTTACAAGAGCTTTGTTTTTTGGTGAAAACTTAGCATAAAAGATATCAACTCTAACGTGTGCATCTTCTTTTAATGCATAGCTCATGCCAAGCAAAAATATTACAGCAAAAAAATGCCACTCAAGCTCCTGAAATGCAACGTTTCCATAAGAGAAAAAATATCTTGCCACAACGTTAAAAAAGACGTCTATTATCATCAAAGCCATAATAAACATGCAAATATAGCCGACTATGTCGCCGACCTTATCAAAAAATTTCTCAACTTTTTGCATAACCAACCCTTAAAAAAACAATTTATTTATCATGATGATAAAGACGCAAACTGGCGCCACATATCTTAATAAAAAATACCATGCACTAAATACAAAGTCGCTCATATATGGACTAAATAGCACATAAAGTGCCTCTCTTTTCATAAAATATCCAACAAATATCGCTCCACCAATACCACTAATTGGAAGCAGAACATTTGAAGCGGTAAAGTCAAGAAAATCAAAGAAATTTTTACCAAAGAGCATAAATTTGTCGCCAACATTTTCTATATTTGATAAAAGACATAAAAATCCTAAAACAAAAACACCAGCTCCAACTATACTAAGAGCTTTTATCCTGCTAATGCCATACTCTCTGATCAAGAAAAATACAAACGGCTCTACGATAGAGATGGCTGAAGTAATGCCAGCAAAGATAAGCGCAGCAAAAAATGCTACAGCTAAAATTTGACCTATCACGCCAAGCTTAGCAAAGAGCGTTGGAAGCGAGATAAAGACAAGTCCTGGTCCTTGAGACGGCTCGGCACCAAATTCAAATATAAATGTAAAGATAACAAGACCCATCATAATGGCTAGGACGATGTTTATAAAAACGATACTTAGCGTAGAAGTAGCTAAATTTGTATCATCGCTTAAGCTAGCTGAATATGTAATGATCGCTGCCATACCAAGAGATAGTGTCCAAAAAGCAAGCCCAAGAGCAAGCAAGAGCGAGTTAAATGAAATTTTACTAAAATCAGGAACAAGTAAAAACTCAGCCGATTTTGTAAAGCCATTCATCGTCATAGAAAAGATAAGCATGATTAAAACCATGATAAATAGGCTTGGCATCATCCAAACATTTAGCTTTTCAATGCCACTTTTCACTCCTTTTGAAAGGATAAAAAAGCAAGCTACAAATGCTATAACAAAATAAAGTGTCTGCTCGCCAAGACCATGTGTAAGAAGCTCGTTAAATATTACTTTTGAACTTTCTATATCGTTTGGAAGACCGGTAAAAGATAGTGTGAAATACTTAAAGACCCAGCCGATGATAACAATATAATAAGATGAGATTATAGCTGCGGTTACCATAGCTAAAATTCCAACTAGTTGCCATAAATTTTTATTTTTATTCGCTAACTTTCTAAAGGCATTTACACTATCGCTCTCACTAAGTTTGCCAATACTTAGCTCTGCCATAAAGATAGGTATGCCAACTAAAAACGTTATCAAAAGATATAAAATAACAAATGCCGATCCACCATTTTCACCGACCATATATGGAAATTTCCATGCATTTCCAAGTCCAACCGCTGATCCTGCAACTGCTAAAACATAACCTATTTTAGAAAACTGTTCTTTTGCCATTATGCAA
This sequence comes from Campylobacter concisus, assembly GCF_902460415.1. Lineage (GTDB taxonomy): Bacteria > Campylobacterota > Campylobacteria > Campylobacterales > Campylobacteraceae > Campylobacter_A > Campylobacter_A concisus_Y. The sequence goes on along the minus strand of NZ_CABPTY010000001.1, from coordinate 285,368 downwards.
TCTCCCTTACTAACACCACAAAAACTAGAACTGGTGCTACAAACCTTATTAAAAAATACCAAATTTTAAAAACAACCTTACCCATATAAGGCAAGAATAGCTCTTTTAAAAGCTCAAATTTCATAAAGTATCCAACAAAAATGGCAAATATAATGCCACCAAGTGGGAGCATAATGTTTGAGCTAAGATAATCAAGCAAATCAAAAAAGCTCTTACCAAAAAATGTAAGTGGCTCCTTAAAATCGCTGATGCCGCTTAACGCACATAAAATTCCTAAAACATAAACTACGGCACCAACAATAATAATTGATCTATTTCTACTAAATCCCAAGCTTTTATTTAAGAAAAATATAAATGGTTCAACTAGTGAAATAACCGATGTTATACCAGCAAAAAATAGAGATGTAAAAAATGCAAAAGCTAAGAAATTTCCAAGCAAACCAAGCTTTGCAAAAAGCGTTGGAAGCGAGATAAATGCTAACCCTGCACCCTTTGATGGCTCTGAGCCAAATTCATAGGTGAATGTAAAAACTATAAGTCCTATAATTACGCTAATAATTATATTTGCAAAGACTACATAAAGTGATGAAGTGAATAAATTTGTATCATTGCCTAGGCTTGATGAGTAAGTTAAAATGCAACCAATACCAATACACATCGTAAAAAAAGCTAACCCAAGAGCATTTAAGATAGCGCCTTGATCTATCTTTGAAAAGTCTGGCACTAGTAAAAATTTAGCCGCCTCATCAAATCCATTCATACCAAAAGAGTAGCCAAGCATAAGCAAAAGTAAAATAAAAAGTGCTGGAATGAGATATACATTTATACGTTCTATTCCACTTTTTATACCTTTTGTAAGTATAAAAAAGTAGGCAAAAAAAGCGATACTAAAATACAAAATTTGCTCCTCTATGCCCTTTGAAGTAAAATTTACAAAAAGCGCTTCTGAGCTTGCCATATCTTTTGGAAGCTCACCGAGACTTAAGATAACGTATTTTAAAACCCAGCCAATAATAAGCGTGTAAAAAGATGCGATAAATAACCCTGTCACCATCACAACACCAGCAAATTTCCAAGAATTTGCCCCCTTTGTAGCTAGACTCTTAAATGCTCCAACCGTGTCAAGGCGTAAAATTTTACCCATTGCCATCTCAGCAAAAAATATACTAAGCCCAACTACAAAAGCAAAAAATAGATATATAAGAATAAATGCTGAACCACCGTTACTACCGACCATATATGGAAATTTCCATGCATTACCAAGGCCAATAGCCGCTCCAATGATAGAAAGAACAAAACCAACTTTACTAAATCTATCCATCATTTACCTGCTATTTGATAGATCATGATGGCGCAAATTGCGATTGGTACGATGTATCTTAAAGCAAAATACCAAATTTCAAAAAATACTTTTCCCATAAATTCGCCAAAGAGTAGATATAGGCTCTCTTTTTTAAGTTTATAGCCAACAAAAAAACTAAAAATTATGGCGCCTATTGGCATCATTATATTTGAAGTAAGAAAATCAAGCGCATCAAAGACTGGCTTACCAAAAATACTAAAGATATTAGCCGTCTGTGCATAATATGAAAAAATACAAAAAAGGCCTAAAATATAGACAAAAATTCCAATATAAACAAGAGCCATCTTGCGTGAAATTTCAAATTTTCTAACCAAATAATAAGCAAATGGTTCAATCATCGAAACAGCACTTGTAACACCAGCAAATAAAAGCGAAACAAAAAATGCGATGGCCATGACATTGCCAACTATCCCAAGTTTTGCGAAGAGTGTAACAAGTGAGATAAAAATAAGCCCTGGTCCACTTGCCGTACTATCAGCTCCATAAGCAAATATAAATGTAAAGACCACAAGTCCCATCATAACGCCTATTAATATGTTTATAAAGATGATAGAAAGCGTTGATTTTATAAGATTTGTCTGCTCTGGTAAATTTGCAGCATATGTCGGTATGACGCCAACACCCATAGATAGCGAGAAGAACGCGAGTCCAAGAGCCTGTAAAACAACATCTGGCGTGATCGCGCTAAAATTTGGTACAAATAAAAATTTAGCCGCCTTAACAAAGCCATCACCCATGCTAATTGCATAAAAAAGTATACAAACAAGTAGTATAAAAAGGCCCGGCATCATCCAAATATTTAGCTTTTCTATGCCGCTTTTTACACCTTTTGAAACAGCAAAAAATACCATTAAAAAGACTAGACTAAAGCAAAGCACGGCACTGGTTAGATCATTTGCCAAAAGCGTGTTAAACTGCGCTGCAGCCTCTTCTTGATTGCTTAAAAGTGACGAAAAGCTAAGATAAATATACTTTAATATCCAGCCAATGACAACCATATAAAACGAAGCAATAAGTATCGCTCCTATCATAAAAAAGCCTGAAAAAGACCATATTTTTTTGTGTTTTGGAGCAAGTTTATAAATGGAGCTTACAACGTCACTCTCACCAAGCTTACCAATGCTAAGCTCTGCTAAAAACGCTACAAAAGCGATAGCAAACGTGAGAAGTAAATATAAAATTATAAACGCTGAGCCGCCATTGTTTCCTACCATTGTTGGAAATTTCCATGCATTACCAAGTCCAACAGCCGATCCTGCCATAGCAAGAACAAAGCCTATTTTTGAAAATTTTTCATTTATCATTGATTACCTGAGATTAAGAATAAATTAATTTTTTCAAAGATAACATAAAAAAACTTTTATTTTTCTAAGCCAAGAATTTTTTATGGGCAATTTAAATTTTTAGTGTTTTTATTTGAAACAAAGTTTTGTTTTTGTAATATTACGGCTCATAAAGTTTAAGTAGGGGACAGATCCGAAAGAGCTTTAAAATTTTAAAGGAGCAACGATGAAAAAGATCGTGTTTTTAATTCTTGGTCTTGCCGCATTTGCATTTGGCGCTGATGGCGAGATGATTAGATCATATTCAGTTATCGCTGGTGGTATTGGCCTTGGCCTTGCAGCCCTTGGTGGCGCTATTGGTATGGGCAATACAGCTGCTGCAACAATTAGCGGAACAGCTAGAAACCCAGGTGTTGGTAGCAAACTTATGACTACAATGTTTATCGCTCTTGCGATGATCGAAGCACAAGTTATCTACGCACTTGTTATTACGCTTATCGTTCTTTACGCAAACCCAATGCTTGGCTAAGCGTAAAGCTTAAATTTAGCCCCTCTTTGGGGCTTTTACTCTTTTTGCGATCATGGTGGAATTGGTAGACACGCTATCTTGAGGGGGTAGTGCCGCTAGGTGTGCGAGTTCGAGTCTCGCTGATCGCACCATCTAATCTTACACTTCAAAATCCAAAATCTTACAAAATTTAAAAAGGGGGAATTTATGCTAGATAAAAAGCGTGCTTTAAAACAGCTACAAAATGAAGCAGATGACACCGCTATCTATACATTACTCGAAGCTAGTGAAAAAGACGATGAGAACAAAAAAATACTTCGCAAATTAATCACCGAAGAGAGACGCCACTATGCTTTTTGTCAAAAGATAACTGGCGAAAGCAGAAGTGCAAATTTATTCAAAGTCATCTTATACACAATACTTGTTAAAATTTTTGGCACATCTTTTACTCTGAAATTTATGGAGTCACGCGAAGAAAATGCTGAGAAATTTTATCTTGACATCGTAGATGAATATCCTGAAGCTCGTGATATTTACGAAGAGGAGATGAACCACGAAAATAGTCTAATCTCCATGTTAAAAGACACAAAGCTCGTAAATGCTGGTGGTATCGTGCTTGGCATGAATGATGCTTTAGTTGAGCTAACTGGCACACTTAGCGGCATCGCGCTTGCCTTTTCAAATACAAAATCAGTTGGCGCAACAGGCCTTATCATGGGCGTGGCAGCTGCACTTTCTATGGCTGGCTCAGCATATCTCGAGTCAAAAGAAAATCCAAGCGACGAGATCAAACCACTTACCTACTCGTTCTACACAGGCGGTTCGTACATCATAACAACGGCATTTTTGATACTTCCATTTTTCATCTTTACAAGCGGTCTTTACGCCGTCTTGTCGATGTTTTTCTTTGCACTAGTTGCCATCATCACTTACAACTTTTATATAAGCGTGGCAAAGGAGCTTAAATTTTTGCCAAGAGTGATTGAGATGTGTGTGATAACTTTTGGCGTTGCGATCATATCTTTTGGCATCGGCTTTTTAGTCAAACACTACTTTGGACTAGATATTTAATCCAAAATTTCATACCAAGTGTAACTATCGTCACCAAAATTTCCACTAAAAAGTGGTTTTAAATTTAGATCAAGGCTCAAATTTTCACCAATTTTGAAATTTGAGCCTTGATAGATAAGTAGCCATTTTACATTTGCTAGCTTGCCCTCTTTTGCAAGTTTCAAAAACTCGCCAGATCCTTCAAACATGCTAAGACCTTTTAGATCAAGCTCTTTTTGAATGCTAACTTTGCGATTTGGTACGCTAAAAAGTGGCAATGTTTCATCAAATTTATCGTCTCTTGAGTAGATTATGACGTCTGGGTTTTTGCCATTTTTTACAAGTCTGGTATCGAGCTTTGGTCGGTCTGTCCGCACTGTATTGCCACCGATCACCAATGTGTCTATGACGCTTCTAAGTTTATGCACATGCGTGCGGCTAAGCTCATTTGTGATGATGCCACCACTTGCCACGCCGTTTTTACTAAGAGCTATTTTTAAAAAGCTAAATCCACCATTTTGGTATGCCAAAAATGGTTCAAGTAGCTTATCGCAGCGCTCTTTTAAAACGCCAAATTTAACATTCACTCCAGCACTCTTAAGTAAATTTCCACCGCCACTTGCTATTTTATTTTCATCATGGCTGCCAATTATCACATCGCTAAAGCCAAGCTCTTTTAGCAAATTTGCACAAGGTGGCGTTTTGCCGTGATGCGAGCAAGGCTCAAGTGTGACATAAGCTTTTGCATTTTTTAGTAAATTTGAGTGGTTATTTAGTATAAATTCATAGGTAAATTTTGGCTCTAAAAGGCCAAATTCGCCATCTTTTATATCGAAGCTAAATTTGGCGTTATACGCTTTTATAAAATCATCTTTAAATTTTTCACTTTTTTTGCAAAGCGCAAAAAGTATCGCTGTCGGTTCAGCGTGTAAATATCCAGCCTTTTCATGAGCCTTGCAAGATAAAATTTGCCCATTTTCATCAAGGATAAGGCATCCAACGGCTGGATTTGGATAGGTTAATATTTGAAATTTCCAAGCCTCGCTTAAAGCAAGATCCATGTAAAATTCGTCGTTCATCTTAACAGACTATTTTTATTTTCCTATATCTTTTATTTCATCAACAAGAGTTTTTGAGATCAAGTCGATATCGGTCGGCTCATCCTCTGCGTCCCACCTAAAAGCAGCGATCTCTGCCAAAACCGCGATCTCTTTAAAATAGCTATATTTCGTTGTAGAAACTGGTATAGAGTAAGAGACCAAAAGCCTATCATCGTTATCATAAATTTTCACGCTATAGCGAAAGTGTGGCTTGTTTAACGCCTTGCCACCCCAGTTAAACCATCTTTCATAGTCCATTTGTATTTTTATCTTGAAACTATTTTCGTCCCCTAAAATACCCTGCTCTTTTAGATGTTTGTTTATAAATTCCACAAACTCATCACTAAGCTCGCTTTCATTTTTATAGTTAGTGTTGTGCTCGTATCTAGTTGGTTGATTCGTCAATGTTAGGTTAAAATCACTAACAATATATTTAGCCACGCCTTTTTGTATCGGCGTTGGCTCAACATTATATTTATATCTTCCCGAGCATCCAACGAAGAAAACACTTAAAAATATTAAAAAGAGTATTTTTACAAATTTCATATTTCTCCAAATTTAAGACAAGCCGTCGATCTTGCCGTCTGCATCTATCCTCATATTGACAGCAGCTGGTACTTTTGGAAGTCCTGGCATTAGCATGATCTTACCGCAAACTGCAACTATAAAGCCAGCCCCGGTTCTAATATCAAGATCTTTTACGCTAAATGTAAAGCCCTTTGCTCTGCCCAAAAGCTTCGCATCATCACTAAAAGAGTACTGCGTTTTTGCGATACAAACTGGCAAATGGCTCAAATTTAGCTCTTTTATCATCTCGAGCTTTTTAAGAGCAGCCTCCTCAAAGATCACCTCGCCAGCTCCATAAATTTCCTTAGCGACCTTTTCTATTTTAGTTTTCGTATCATCGCTCATCTCGTATGTGAAATTTATCTTGCTTGGCTTATCGCACGCTTTTAAAACTAGTTCTGCAAGCTCAAGCGCGCCTTTGCCACCTTTTAAGAAATTCTCACAAACTGCCACTTCTACACCAAGCTCATGGCAATACTCTTTTACGAAATTTATCTCTTCATCTGTGTCAAAGCCAAATTTGTTAAGTGCCACAACTACGTTTTGTCCAAATTTTTCTTTTAAATTTTCGATATGCCCACCAAGGTTTTCGATACCTTTTTTAAGGGCGTTCATATCTGGTTTTATTATCTCGTCTTTGTTTGATTCGCCGTTATATTTTAGCGATCTGATCGTACTTACAAGCACCACAGCGCTTGGTTTAATATCGGCAACCCTGCATTTTATATCTAAAAATTTCTCCGCACCAAGCTCAGAGCCAAAGCCAGCTTCAGTGATGACGTAGTCAGCTAAATTTAGAGCTGTTTTTGTTGCGATGACTGAGTTGCAGCCGTGCGCGATGTTTGCAAATGGACCACCATGCACGAGCGTAGGTGTGTGCTCAAGCGTTTGAAATAAATTTGGCTTGATCGCATCTTTTAAAAGTATACAAACAGCGTCTTGACAGCCTAGATCACGCACGTAGATAGGCTTTTTATCACTATCGTAGGCAACCATGATATTTGCCACACGCTCTTTTAGATCTGATAAGCTTGTGGCTAGACAAAGCACAGCCATGATCTCGCTTGCAGCGGTGATGTTAAAGCCATCTTCTCTTGGCACGCCATCTGTTCTACCGCCCTGACCCACAGTGATAAATCTAAGCGCGCGATCGTTCATATCCATACAGCGCTTCCATAAAATTTTCTCTATTTTTAGTGGGTTTTCTTGATATAGGCTATTATCTATCATTGCTGAAATAAGGTTATTTGCCGATGTTATAGCATGAAAATCGCCAGTGAAGTGTAAATTTAGATCCTCCATCGGCGCAAGCTGCGAGTAGCCACCGCCTGCTGCTCCACCCTTTATGCCAAAAACTGGCCCCAAAGATGGCTCACGAAGTGCTAGACAAACCTTTTTACTAAGTAAATTTAGTGCGTCGGCTAGACCAATCGACATAGTCGTTTTACCCTCGCCGTATGGGGTTGGATTGGTCGCGGTGACTAAGATGAGCTTTGAGTTTGATGGCTCAAGTCTAGGGGAAATTTTAGCCTTAAATTTTCCGTAAAGCTCGAGCTCGTCTTCGCTTAAGCCTAGTCTTGCGGCAACTTTACTGATGTGTTCAAGTTTCGTTTGGTGAGTTATCTCGATGTCGCTTAGCATTTTACCACTCCAAATATGTTTTTGCTTTTTTTATCTCACTGATGTTGATCTCAAAAATTCCCTCTTCATTTTCTACTGCAATGCTCTCTTCGTTCGCTTTTACGAGCCTTCCTGCAAATTTTTCAGCATCTGTTTGAACTTTTACAAGCTCACCAACGCTCGCTTTAAAGTGAGATGGCTTACTAAGCTTTCTCTCAAGGCCAGGTGAGCTAACTTCGAGGTTATAATCCCCGCTAACTGGCGGTGTCACGTCAAAAATAGGCGAGAGCAATCGGCTCACTTTTTCACAGTCATCAAGACTCACTCCGCCATTTTTCGTGATATAAACTCTAAAAATAGCCCTGCCATTTTCATTTGCGATCTCGCTGTCGTAAAGCTCTACGCCGCATTCGCCTACTAGTTTGTTTAAATTATCCATTTTTGTTTAAATCCTTTGAAATTTTATCAAACAACTTATTCATATGGTTTTGATACTCTAATCTATCATCAAATTTAAAGTGAAAATTTGGGCATCTGTACCAGCCCTCAGCTGCCATACAGTGGTTTTGCAAATGCCTACAAACTCGCTTCAAATGTCCCAAAATATACTCTTGTTCACGCTCATCAAAAGCCATCTTATCAAGATAAACAAAGGCGTCATATCTGCCCTTTTTACACTCTACATCAGTGACACAAAGTCCTTTTAAAATGCTATCTTCAAGAGTGGCTAGAGCCTCTGGGATGAGCTCTTTTAGCACACTCTCTGTTCTCATACGCTTTATTTCGTTAGCGTTCATAGAGTAGCTTTCTCCTTGACTTCTTTAAAGCTTTCGATATAGTCGTTTTCTCTGATGTCATTGAAATTTTCGATACCAACGCCACACTCGTAGCCTTTAGCAACCTCTTTGACATCATCTTTGAAGCGTTTTAGTGAGCTTACTAAGCCCTCATAAACGACCACGCCTTCTCTAATAAGACGAATTTTTGCACCTCTGTTTATCGTGCCCTCAGTGACGATACATCCAGCAATAGTACCGACTTTTGGCACATGGATCACTTGGCGAACCTGAGCTTGACCAAGCTGCTCTTCTCTAATTATCGGTGACATTAGTCCGCCCAAGATCGCTTTCACGTCGTCAATTAAATTATAAATAACGTTGTAAGTCTTTATCTCGACACCGCTCTCTTTTGCCTTTTCTTTTATCTCGCCAGTTGGTCTTATGTTAAAACCAAGGATTATACAGTCTTCACTCGCACTAGCAAGTGCCACGTCACTTTGCGTGATGCCGCCAACACCAGAGTGGATAACATTTACTCTGATCTCATCATTTGCTAGTTTTTCTAGGCTTGCTTTTAGCGCCTCAAGTGAACCACCAACGTCAGCTTTGATGATGACTGGAAGCGTCTTTAACTCACCCTCGGCAATCTTGGCGCTAAGCTCATCAATACTAACTTTTGTACTCTTACTAAGCTCTTTTTGGCGGATATATTCAGCTTTTTTCTGTGCGTATTCACGAGCCTCTTTATCAGTTTTTACGCCTATTAATGTCTCGCCAGCCTCTGCTATTTCGCTAAGACCTACTATCACACCACATTCACCTGGTTTTATATCTTGTAAAGGCTTACCTTGGTCATCAAGCAAGCTTCTTATCTTTCCATATGCAACGCCAGCTACGACAGTATCTCCAACATGAAGCGTACCATTTTCAACGATGATAGTGGCTACTGGACCACGACCCTTTTGAAGCGAGCTCTCGATAACCGTTGCTTTTGCATTTGCCTTTGGATTTGCTTTTAGCTCCAAAAGATCAGCTTGCAAAAGCACGATCTCAAGTAGATCATCTATGCCCATGCCTGTTTTTGCAGAGATCGGCACAAATTCATACTTGCCACCCCACTCTGTTGGCATAATGTCAAGCTCAGCAAGACCAGTCTTTACTAGGTCAGGATTTGCTGACTCTTTATCCATTTTGTTTATCGCGATGATTATTGGCACACCAGCGGCTTTTGCGTGGCTGACCGCCTCTTTTGTCTGTGGTTTTACGCCGTCATCTGCTGCAACAACGATGATAACTATATCAGTTACGCCAGCACCCCTTGCACGCATAGCGGTAAACGCTTCGTGACCTGGAGTGTCGATAAATGTAATATTTTTGCCGTTTTTATTTACCATATAAGCACCCACGTGCTGAGTGATACCGCCAGCCTCGCCAGCTGCTACGCGAGAATTTCTAATGTAATCAAGCAATGAAGTTTTACCATGATCAACGTGACCCATGATGGTTATGACTGGTGCTCTTGGCTGGAGATTTTCATCGTCTTTTATCTCTTCTTCATAGGCTGCTACGTAGTCAAATTCTTTTTGATCGTCGATGATATTAACCTCTACATTAAACTCATCAGCCAAAATTTCTATCGCATCTTCATCCAAAAAGTCATTTTTTGTTGTCATCATACCAAGCATAAATAACTTACCTATGATCTCACTTGGCTGCTTATTTAGCTTTTCAGCAAATTCATAAACACGAATTTCTTTTGGAATATTTATAGACGTCACAGCTTCGTTGTTTTGCTTATTTTCAGGCTTTTTGTGTTTTTTTCTAGCTCTTCTTTGAATGCCGCCTTCGCCAAATGAATTTATCGTGTTATTGATCGTAGTTCTCATAACATTTGGCTGTTTTGTCTTTTGAGCAGGTACTGGTGCTGGGGTTTTAAAGCTAAAATCAGGAAGAACAACTACATCTTCATCTTCTAGTACAATGTCACCAAAATCACTTCCGCCAAGTAGATCCATCTTCTGAGTGTTATCCTTTTTACTTGCAACAACTACTTTTTTATCTTTTTTCTTTTTCTTAGCTAAATTTTCATCATTTGCTGAAAACATACTTTTAAAATCGCTTATATTAGCTATGCTTGGCTCAGGCTTTTTCTCTTCTTTTGTAGCAATTGGCGCTTCATAGTCTTTTTTCTTTTTTACTATCACAAGGCCACGTCTTTTTTGAGTCACATCGGCCAAGCTCTCTTTTGGCCTTGGAGCTTCGACTTGTTTTTGCTCTACTTTTATTTCTTCTTTTTTAGGCTCAATTTTTTGTTTTTCTTCTAAAATTTGTGCCTCTTTCTTAGGCTCAGCTTTTACCGACTTTGACTCAGTTTTAGTAGTAGCTTTTTTAGGTTCACTTTTTTGTTTTTCTTCTTTTTTTACTGACTCTTTTTCTACTTCTTTTTTAGGCTCTTTTTTTGGTTTAGGTTCACTCTTTTTCTTTTTAAATTTATCTGGTATCACGCCAGTTTGAACATATTCATATATAGCTTCGGCCTCTTCAAGGCTAACTGCATTTGAGTGAGTTTTGACTTTTAATCCTAACTCTTGAGCTTTTCCTACTATCTCTTTACTTGGATAGCCAAGCTCGTTTGCGATCTCTGAAATCCTAACATTGCTCATTTAAGAGTATCTCCTTTAACTTTGGTGCATCACAAATAAAAGCACCTTTAGTTTGTTTATCAATTATTTTTTTTAAAATTTTTATATCTTTTTGCATACATTTGTCGCACAGATAAAAGCTACGACCATTTCCTTTGCCATGCTCTAAATTTTTACCTACCAAGCGGTATCTTTTTAGCAAGCTCTGAGAAATTTTAATTTTACAAGCGACACATGTCCTTACAGGATTATTTTTGTTCATTATATCTTTTTAAACTTGTTTTTAGCTTTGCGTAATTTCGTATCCATCGTTATCAAATGAAAAAACCTCAACCCTAAAATCACTAAATTTACTCTTTAAAATATCTTGTAAATTTTTAGCATCATCTTTGTAAGCGATATTTAAAAAGCTTGAGCCTGAGCCTGAAAGCGTGCTCATTAAAGCACCATTTTCATAAGCTACTTTTCTAACTTCAAAAAGCTCTTCTAAAGCGTGCATTCTACGCTCTTCATGCATCAAATCTTTGCTTGCTATTTTTAAGAGATCATACTTTTTTTCATAAAAACAAGACGTTAAAAAAGCAGCATGAGATAAGTTATTTACACACTCTTTCATCGTATAGTTTTTTGGCAAAATTTGTCTTGACGAGGATGTACTCATTGGTTTATTTGGGATAACAACTACCGCCTTTATCTCGTCGCTTAAATTTATTTTATTTGCGTAGACATTGCCATTTTTTACGATCGCGCTGATAAATCCGCCGTGAACTGCTGGCGAGATATTATCAGGATGGGTTTCATAGATGATAGCTTTATTTAAAACCGTATCTTTACTTGCCTTAAAGCCAGCCATTTCGTACGCTGAAGCAATGGCTCCAACGATAACAGCGGAGCTACTGCCAAGTCCCCTTGAAAATGGGATATTATTTTCAAAAACGACTCTAAAATTTTCATTTTTACCAGTTAGCTCAAAAAAAATTTCATTAAAAATACTTAGGAATATGTTATTTCTCTTTAAATTTACACTTCCACTGCCTTCGCCGTTTATCGACACTGAGCTAAATTTTGCTGACTCGATTTTCACGCTATTAAAAAGCTTCAAACTAAGCCCCAAAGCATCAAAACCAGGGCCCAAATTCGCACTTGTTGCAGGCACTAAGATATTCAAAATTTCTCCTAAACTGCTTGGATGATATAATCTGGAAGTGTATCTGAATTTAGTTTTAATTCATCTAAATTTAAAGGCAACCTAAATCCTACTGGCTCTACTTTTTTAAGTGAAATTTTGCCATCTTTTAAAATGAAGCTTAAATTTTTATTTGCTCTGATCGCTTGACCTCCATTTAAGCTAAAGCCGCTAACCGCATAAAATTCGCAACCCTTTACTAAAGAGAAAGTCTTTAAAATGACATAGGCCACCTTTAACCCCATAAAGCTTCCTGGCGTATTTGCATAGATAATTTTTGTGATATTGAATTTAGAGGATAAATTTTCTAAGATTTTTATCAAAGCTTCACTGACATGTTCATCAGTAGTAATTTCATCAAATTTTACGCCGTCTTTATAAACTCCAACCAAGAGCGGAGTCGATAAAGAGACAACTAAAATTTCAATATTTTCTATGCGAATACCTTTTGATACTCTTTTAGAAGTTCACCGTTTAGAGTTGCGATCTCGTAGTTTTTCTCATCGGCCATCAAAGCAAGAGTTAATTTGTGATTTAGATCGTGGCTTCCAGCAAATGCTGTATAATCGCCCAATAAAGGCGCTCCAAGCAAGCTTAAATCACCAATCGCATCTAAAATTTTGTGCCTTACAAACTCATTTTCAAATCTCAAACCCTCTGGATTTAGGATATGCGTATCATCGATTGCCACGGCATTATCAAGCGATGCACCAAGAGCTAAATTTTGAGCTTGCAAACGCTGTAAATCTTTCAAAAATCCAAAAGTTCTAGCACGAGCTATATTTTTTATAAAAGAGCTTTTACTAAAATCAAAAACATATCTTTGTTCACCAATAACTGGATGATCAAATTTTATCGTGTAGTCAAATTTTGGATTTCTTGAAGGTGAAGTTCGCACAAATTTAGAACCCTCAACGACTTCAACTTCGCGGCGGACAAGAATTACTTTTTTGCCAGCATCAAGATATCTTATGCCAGCTTCATCAAGTAGCATACAAAAGCTTATTGCACTACCGTCCATCACTGGAATTTCATTTGCATCAACAGAGATTCTAATATTATCAATACCGTAACCATTTATGGCTGACATCAGGTGTTCGATCGTACTAATAAAGCCCTTTTCGTTACCAACAACGGTTGCCATTTGCGTATTTATAACATTTTTAGGTTCAGCTTTAAAACTAATACCAAGATCTTCGCGGTGCAAAATAATACCAGAATTTGCATCAAGAGGTTCTAGTATAAGTCTTATCGGCTCACCTTTATGAAGCCCTATACCAACGGTCTCAACGCGTCTTGCGATAGTAGTTTGTTTCAAGAATTTTCCTTATATTTTTAATGCGCTTATGATAGCACTAAAAAATCAATTTTGCAAATTTTTAGTTCTTATCTATCATCGCTTTTGCAGCATCTAAGACACTTGTGATATTATCTTTTATCCACTTTTTGTCCATCCATTGTTGTGGTCTCACCTCTTCGCCTTGGACTAAAATTCCAAAGTGAAGGTGATCGCCAAGCGCAAGACCACTAGTTCCAGTAGTGCCTATTTGATCGCCAGCTGCCACCATATCGCCCTCTTTTACTCTAGTGCTTGAGCAGTGTCCATAAAGCGAATAAAGCCCAAATCCATGATCTATCACAATGTTTAAACCATAAATTCCATTCTCAGATGCTAGCACAACGCGACCAGCATTACTAGCTATTATAGGAGCCGCTGCCACGCTTGCAAAGTCTATTCCCATATGCCAAGATTCGCTTACTTGCTCGTTATTATATGTATAGTATCGGTGATCGGCGAAGTCAGCCACTTTTTTACCATTTCTTAGTGGGTAAAATGGTGTCACACTAAAGCCAGCTAACATCTCATCGCCAGGATTTGTAGTAAGTGCTGTTATCTTTTCCTCATTTGAGTTTCGAAGCGTTTCATTGACAAATCTCATTTTCTCAAGCCTTGAAAGCGCACTTGGATCTTTTGCATATTGATCTGTTAAATCAACTATCTTACCATCTAAAAATCTATCATTTAATGCAATAGTTGAAGTTTTATACTTTACATTTTCGTAAAAATACCTAACATGTGACTTACTTTCGTTGCCTGCAAAGTCTCTTGCAATGACCTCAGCACTAAAATTTTCAACCTGAACTGGCCAAGCAACAAGTGCTGCATAAAAGCCCTCTTTATAAAATGGCACTGCCTTAAATTTCTTACCAAAATTTGTCTGCACATAAACCTCTTTTAGCTGATTATCAGTTGCTCTAAAGACCACAACCGCGCTACCACCTTTTGAGATAGAATAAGACTGTGAAAGTACGTAAAGATCAGGCTTTGAAGTATCAAGCACTACTTCAACCTTTTTACTAGCTTTGTTGCCAGTAAAAAAGCTCCATTTGCTAGTATCTACAGCTTCGATATTCATCTCATAGGTATCTTTTTGAGCAAAAAAGCCAGTCTTTGGAAAGGTTAAATTTACATCAAGCTCAGTACTTGGATTTTGTATGATTTGATTTAACAAATTTAGATCATTTTTCCCATCATTCATACTAATTCGTACAAATTTTATACCACTATCGTCTTTAAATTTGATATTCATTGGGGTTCTAAGATTCCAATAAACCTTATCAGCAACACCAATTATCGGTTCATTTCGCTCAAAATCTTTTGACATCAAAGCATAGCCAAAACCACCGGCTAAAATTAAAATTAGCAAAAGCACAACAATACCAAAACCACCAATTCCACGTCTATACATATATTTTTACCTTAAATTTTATTTGCAAAATTTTACACGTAAATCAATAAATTTTTAGTTAATTACAAAATTTCTCTTACAGCCCTAGCGTCGCTCATCCAGGCAAAAAGTTCATCCCAGCGTTCATCTTTGATGAGATCTTTGCACAAATTTAGCTCTTTTTCAAACATATTTATGGCTTCAACAACATTATTTTTATTTTGCTTAAAAATATCGCTCCACATAAAAGGCGAACTCTTTGCGACACGTATCATACCCTTAAATGTAGGTCCGCCAAGTGCTACGATGTGCCTTTTATCCTCTTCTTTTAAAATCCCACTCGCAAGAGAAAATGCAATCGCATGAGGCAAATGCGAAATAAGACCCACGTGATGATCATGCTCTTTCGCACTCATAAAAATGATCTTCATACCAAGGCAAGAAAATAACTCCACGCTTCTTTTTACATGTTTTTCTGCGCTCTCAGCAAAGTCACAAACGATAACAGTTGCTCCTGTGTAAAGTGATTTGAAAGCAGCCTCTGGACCAGAATACTCGGTACCTGCCATTGGATGAGCTGGGATGAAATTTTTACGAATTTTTTCTGGCACAGCTTCTATTATCTTTTGTTTGGTTGAGCCAAAATCAATGATAGTTGTATCTTCGCTAATATCGGTTAAATTTTGCACGATGCTCACGATAGCCTCGACTGGCACAGCCAAAAAGATGATGTCACACTTCTTTTTCATCTCGTCAATGCTTAAAATTTCATGCACCAAGCCAAGCTCTAAGGCCTTTTTGCTATGATTTTCGTCTTTATCGTATCCGCTAACACAAGAGATTAATTTTTCATCTTTTAATGCTAGCCCAAGTGAGCCACCCATAAGACCAAGTCCGATGATACCTATTTTCATAAAAAACCTTCAAAATTATAAAATTTAAATTTATTAAAAATAAAATATGATATTATACGCACTTATACTAAAACTCTAGGTTAAATTTAATGAAAAAGAAATTATTTTTATTAGCATTAGCTTTCAGTGGCCTAAGCGCACAAACAATCCAGTCAATAAATTTTAAAGGCCTAATTCACCTTTCGCCTGAAGTAGCAAGCCAAATAATGGGCTTAAAAGTCGGTCAGGATCTAACTCCAAAGCTTAGCGATAAGGCGATCACAAATTTATACAAACAAAACTATTTCGATGATATCTATATAGAAGATACAGGCAATGGTAATCTTTTAGTAGCCGTAAAAGAGAAGCCAAGTGTTGCTAGGGTCGATCTAAAAGGTGTTGTAACAAATGATAAAACTGCGATCGAGTCGCTAATCAACATCAAACCAGGCAATATGTATGATGAGCTTACAATAGAAAAAACTAAAGAGAGAATTCGCCAATATTATGAGTCAAAGGGTTATTTTGATACCGTTGTAGACGTAGAAAAACAACCAGTTGCAGATAACGACAGCTCACTTTTTATAACACTCAACATAAACCGCGGCGAAAATATGATAATCAAAAATGTAAATTTAGTCGGTGCAAAAGAGTTTGATTATGACGACATTGAGCCAGTAGTTGCAAATAAAAGTAGAGAATTTATGGGTTGGCTTTGGGGCAGAAATGACGGTAAAGTTAAACTTTTTGAGCTTGAAAATGATCCAGCAAGAATACAAGACAAATATTTCCAAAAAGGCTATTTAGACGCGACTATTTCGTCACCTTATTTAAATTCATCGTTTGATAACTACACAGCTGATCTTACTTATTATGTTCATGAGGGTGAGCCTTATAAGGTTTCAAATGTAAGTATTACAGCACCTGAAGAGCTAGAGCTTGACACTAAAAAGATTATAGATGACTTTAGGCTTGAGGATGGCGATACAATGAACTCAGCAAGACTTCGCCAAGATATGAAAAAGCTCGATGATATGGTTGCTGATAAAGGTTATGCGTTTGTAAAAGTCTATCCAAAGACTGATAAATTTGATGAAAACAAAACTGTCGATATTGATTATGAAGTAGATCCTGGTGAAAAAGTATATATAAGAAATGTTCAAATTTCAGGAAACGATAGGACTGTTGACCGCGTTGTAAGACGCGAACTTTATCTAACTGAAGGAAATTTATATAGCAGAACCGACCTTCAAGACTCAAAAGATGCATTAAAAAGAACAAGCTACTTTGACGATGTTGAGATAGAAGAAGATCCAGTTGATAAAAATACTGTCGATCTAAAAGTAAAAGTAAAAGAGGCTTCGACTGGCTCAATAAGCGGCGGTATCGGATACGGCAGTAGTGACGGACTATTATTAAATGCAGCACTTTCTGACACAAATATCTTTGGCTCTGGCCTTCAAGGACAAGTAAGTGTTGATAAAAGTGACAGAGAGCTTTCAGGCCAGATAAGTCTTACAAACCCAAGAATTTTTGACTCAGAGTATAGCCTTGGTGGAACACTTTACGCAAATGACTATGACTGGAGAACATATAAAGAGAGAAGCTATGGCTTTAGCACAACTCTTGGTAGAAAACTAACTAGAAATTTAAGTGCATCGCTTACTTACAATATTGAGCAAAGCAAAATTACTCTAAAAGATGATGAACTAAGAGATATCAACGCAAAAACTAAAAAAGAAATTTATAGAGAAGGTAAAGCTATAAAAAGCGCTATAACTCCGGCTTTAACATATAATAGCACCGATGATTATTACTTGCCAAGACGTGGCATCATAGCTAGTACATCATTTGAGATAGCTGGACTTGGTGGCGATATAGACTTTATCAAAAATCGCACAAATTTTAACTACTACCTAGGTCTTAGAGAATACATCGACTACGATCTTATCTTAAGATACAAAGCAAGCTTTGGCAAAATTTGGGAAAGAGGATATACTCCGATCAACGAAAGACTTTACCTTGGTGGTATAAGAAGCTTACGTGGTTACGAGAGCAGAACCGTATCTCCAAAGGTAAAATATAATGGCGACTACTACGAATACGGCGGCGAAACTTCATTTAATAATTCAGCTGAAATAAGCTTCCCTATAATAGATCGTGTCAAAATGCGTGGTGTTGTATTTTATGACTACGGTATGATCGGCGAAAATAGCCTAAATGAGATAAAAAGATCTTCAGTTGGTACTGGTATCGAGTGGATAACACCTATCGGACCACTTCAACTAATCTTTGCAAAAGCCCTTAAACCTAAAGAGGGCGATGATACAAATACATTTGAATTTACTATCGGAAGAAGATTCTAAAAAGATACTTTAAAGGGGCTAACTGTCCCTTTAAACCTCCACAAATAAACAAACTTTAAGTCATATAAGAAAAAGCAAGGCAAACATTAGATATAATCCCACAATTTTTAATATAAGTGGGTAAAAATATGAATTTCTCAGACATTTTTTCAAAGATAAGAAAAGCTCAACCTCGTCCAGAAGAAGCACCTACGCACTGGGTAAAATGCGATAATTGTCACTCACTGATGTACTACAAAGAAGTTGAAGCTTGTTTTAATGTATGCCCAAAATGCGGTTATCATATGAGACTAAAAGCTACTGATCGCATAAATTTGATCTGTGATGAAGATAGCTTTGTAGAATTTGACGCAAATTTAAAACCGGTAGATCCATTAAATTTTGTTGATAAAAAATCATACAAAAAAAGAATCACAGAAAATAAAGAAAAAACAGGACGCACAAGCTCAGTGATATGTGGCGAAGGCAAATGCGACGGACAAGAGATCCAGCTAGTTGTTTTTGACTTTGGCTTCATGGGTGGTTCGCTAGCTTCAGTTGAGGGTGAAAAGATCGTAAGAGCGATAAAACGGGCAATAGAAAAACGCCAAGCTTTAGTCATAGTGAGCGCTTCAGGTGGCGCTAGAATGCAAGAGAGCACATTTTCTTTGATGCAAATGTCAAAGACATCAGCCGCTTTAAAACTACTTGATGAAGCAAAATTACCTTACATCTCAATACTTACTGATCCAACTATGGGTGGCGTTAGTGCTTCTTTTGCTTGGCTTGGAGATCTAATAATCGCTGAACCTGGTGCATTGATAGGCTTTGCTGGTCAAAGGGTAATCAAACAAACCATTGGTGCTGACCTTCCAGAGGGATTTCAAAGAGCCGAGTTTTTATTAGAACATGGCTTAATCGATGCTATTGTGCCAAGAAGCGAACATAAAAAATATATAAGCGATATGGTTAAATTTCTTACAAATAGCAAGACAATGCATCAAAAAGAAAGACAAGATGAGAGCGGAAATAACTTTGAACTAAAGCTAAAAACCAAAGGCTAAATTTGGAAATTTCAGTTTTTAGTATTCAAAAATCATCACGTGACAACTTTGAAAACGAAATACAAGAATATATAAAAATGAGTGCAAAATTTGCCAAGATAAACGATAAAGTCTTTTTTAATGAAAAAATAGCAAAAGCTCAAAGTACTGGAAAAAGCGAAGCTTTAAGAGCTTATGATGAAATTTATGAGCCAAATTTAAAGGGCTTTTGCGTAATGCTTGATGAAAATGGCTTGCAATTTGATAGCCAAGAATTCGCACAAATTTTAAACTCAAATTCACAAATTAACTTTTTCATAGGTGGAGCTTATGGCCTTAGCCAAAATTTAAAAAATAAAGCACAAAAAGTCGTAAGTTTGAGCAAGATGACGATGGCTCATAAGGTTGCCAAGCTTGTACTTTTTGAGCAAATTTTTAGAGCACTTTGCATAAATGCAAACCACCCATACCACAAATAAAGGAATATAAATGACACAAACTGAGCTAAATTTTTTTAAAAAATTACTTGAAGAAAGAAAATTACAGATCAAAAAAAATATCTATGATTCATCTGTTGAAGTAAATGGCTTAAGAGATAGTGGTGTAAGCGATGAGTTTGATATAGCTTCAGTGAATACAGACCAGCTAATAGAGCATTCCATCTCGACACAACAAAGAGCGGAGCTATCAGAAATAGATGAAGCACTAGAGAAGATAGCAAATAAAACTTATGGAATTTGTGATATGTGTGAAGAGGAGATCAGTATACCGCGACTAAAAGTAAAACCACATGCAAAATACTGCATAACTTGCCGTGAAATAATCGAAAAAACAGCAAAAAACTAAGGAGAAAATATGAAAACTAGAAAATTTCTCGTCTACTGCATAATTTACATAGTAGTTGTTGCAGGACTTACTTATTCTCTTAATAGTTCTGATTACACATTTGAGCTTTTAGGCCAAACTATAACTCTGCCAATTGCTATTTGGGTCGCTCTTCCAGTAGCTGTTTTAGCACTTCTTGCTCTACTTCATATCGCTTATCATGGATATGCTTTTTATAGATATAAAAAATGGATCAAAAAAGATAGCCAGCTTTATAAAGATTTAGCTAAAGAGACGCTTCTTGGCTTTGAGAGCAATAAAGACTTCAAAACCGACACTTACAAGATCGCCTCACAGCTTACTCGTTCTATCTCACCAGTAGGCGAGCTTAAAGATGTCGGTGTAGATGATGCCGAGATAAACAATATCTTACAAACTATAAAAAGTATAAAAAATAAAGAGATCGTCGATCTAAAGAAATTTAGATTAGCAAAAGATAGCAAGTTAAATATCCTAAATGAGCTAAATAAAATCGAGCAACTACCTACTTACTATCTTGACATACTTAAAAATCAAGATCAAAACGAGAGCCTTAAAAAAGCTGCATTTGATAAACTCATAAAAGTAGCTTCTTTTAGCGAGATCAAAAGATTAAATTTTGAGCTAGCAAGTGAAGATATAATGCTTATTATTACCCGCTTTGTAAATGACGAGATCGATCTAAGCAGTGATGAAATTTTTGATCTTTTAAACAACGCAAAAGTGACAAAAGCACAATACGACAAAGCGGCCATAATGCTTAAAAATAAGCTAAAACCAGATGCATTTATCGGCATCTTTGAGAAGCTAAAAAGCATCCATGCTGATGCTTATGAGGCTTACGTATATGCGCTATTTGAGCTTCAGATGCTTGATAAAGTAAGAGAGGCTATCGAAGGTAGCGACACAGATGAGTTTAAAGAGATAAAGGTCTTGCTGTTTTTACGAGATAACGGCAAAATGGTGCCTAGCTCGTTATTTTTTAAATGATAGACTTTAGCAAAAAGCCACTTTTCTTAGCACCTCTTGCTGGCTTTTCTGACTTGCCACTAAGAAGCGTAGTTAAGAAATTTGGCTGTGATGTAACTGTTAGCGAAATGATCAGCGCAAATGCTCTAGTATATGAGAGTAGTGACAAAACGTTTGAAATGATTAAAAAATCCCCAAACGAAGAGCCTTACATCGTTCAAATAGCTGGTAATGACACAGAAAATATAAAAAAAGCTGTGCAAATCATCAATAAATTTGATGGAATTTATGGGCTCGATCTAAACTGCGGTTGCCCCGTACCAAAGGTCGTTAGACAAGGAGCGGGTTCTGCTTTACTAAACGATCTTAACAAACTTCAAAATATAATCTCAGCCATAAAAAGCGTCTCAAACAAAGAGAGCCTGAGTGTTAAATTTAGACTTGGCTTTAACGATAAAAATGAAGAAAAGATAGCAAAAGCCTGCGAAGAAGCCGGTGCAGACTACATCGCAGTGCATGGGCGTACAAGAGCTGGCGGATATAGTGCAAAGGTTGATTACAAAGCGATCGCTAGAGTAAAGGCTAGTGTAAAAATTCCAGTCGTCGCAAATGGCGATATAAATGCACAAAATGCAGATGAAATTTTAAACCTTACAAAGTGTGACGCTCTCATGATCGGTAGAGCAAGCATCGGTAACCCTTGGATATTTCACGAGATAAAGACCAAAACTAGCGTAGATAAGGCGCTAAAACAAAAGATCATCCTGGCTCACTTTGATGCGATGATCGAGCACTACGGCGAGCATGGGCTTTGCATATTTAGAAAGCACTTGCATCAATACAGCAAGGGCATCGACGGCGCAACAACCTTTAGAAATGATATAAATTTTATCAAAGACGTGACAGCGATGAGAGAGCGCATAAGGGAGTTTTTTGCCTAGATGCAAGGCTATATCCTGCGCGTGCAAAAGGTCAGAGACGAGGACCTTTTAGTCTTTGTACTAACGCCAAATTTGCTCGTAAAGTCGTATAGATTTTTTGGCGCTCGCCACTCAAACATCATGACTGGCTACAAGATCGACTTTGAGCTAGAGCAAGAGGCGAAATTTCTACCAAAGCTTAGAAGCATACTTCATCTTGGCTTTAAATGGCTGCTAGAGCGCGACAAACTCATCATTTGGCAGCAGTTTATGCGCCTACTTTATGATCATCTAAAAGAGGTCGAGCAGCTCGATGAAATTTACTTTAACGAGCTTGATCGCTGCGCCAAACAGATGCAGCTGCAAAATCCAAAGCGCCTTATCATCGAAAGCTACGTCAAAATTTTAGAGTATGAAGGCAGGCTTCACAGCGAGCTTGAGTGCTTTATCTGCGACGAGGAGATAGAGAGTGAGCTTTGCTTAACTCGTGGCTTTTTACCATCTCACAAGCACTGCCTTGATAGAAGCGAATTTGACGCTAACAAGATCAAAAATTTGTTTGATACAAAAAGCACGATCGAGCTCAACGACGATGAGATAAACCGACTTTATAAAATTTTACTTGATGGACTTTAGGTTATAGCTTGCTATTTTAAATAGCTACTTCTTAATGTTTAAAACACATGACTATTTTTTTAAGTTTAAATTTTCTAAGTTATAAAATTCTAACCAGTAGTTTTGTACTAAATGCTTTTGTATTTGTTGTATATGACACTTTTGATTCATGCACAAGTACAAAAATTTTATCAGTTCATACATTTTTTATTTATTTTGATAAAAGCCAATTAAAATAGAAATATTTATAGCTTGCTTCTTGGGATTAGTCCCAAAGAGCAAGTAAAATTTTACTCTTCACTACTACTATTGAGAGCAAAAAAAGTATCAGTATGAATATTTTCAAATGCTGCTTTTAGCGAAGTAAAAAGTTTTGGATTTTCTTTTTCTAATGTTGCTAAAAGCTGTTTGGTTTCATATCTAGCATGCGGCATCTTCACGTCAAATCTCATTGCAGGGCATGCTTCATCGCCAATGACTCTTAATTCATTTTTGATAGCATTTTCGCGAAGCTGTCTCTCACGAACGAAGATAAATGGCCTAATAACCGTGATTCCATTTTTTGCAGTATATTTTGGAGCAAGCGTCCTTAGTGCACCATTATATGTAAAGTTCATAAAAAAGCTCTCCGCTGCATCGTCTAAATGATGAGCAATCGCGAGTTTATTAAAACCATGCTTTAAGGCGTAAGTATAAAGATAACCTCTTCTCATACGAGAAAAGAAACTACAAAAACTAGAATTCTTACGGATTTTCTCTTTTGAAATTTCAAAGATTGAGCTATCTATTACTTCATGCTCTATTCCGTGCTCATTGCAATGCTTCGTAAGATAAGCGTAGTCCTCACCCATGCCGTAGCTTAGCGTTACTGCTTTAAACTCAAATTTTTCAGGTGTAACGTTTTGGATATGCTTTAGTACGTGAGCGAGTGCGAGGCTATCTTTACCACCGCTAAGACCAAGCAAGATATTATCTCCGCCCTCTATCATCTTGTATCTGGCATTTGTCTGACCAACTTGCCTAAGAAGCCTTTTACTAAGCTCTATCATAAGCTTTCTACCATTTCAAGTATAAATTTTGCACTAACATTTGCTGAATCTTGCAAAAATTTATCAAAGTCAAACTCTGCTGCATCACCAGCTCCATCGCTGATAGCTCTTAGTATAAAAAATGGCACGCCAAGTGTTTCGCAAACTAGCGCAACGCTAGCACCTTCCATCTCGGTAGCGCTCGCATTAAATATCTTTTTAATCCAAGCTTTCTTTTCATTATCGCAGATAAACTGATCTCCAGTCGCAATAATACCAGCGCTTAAGCTCATATCTTTTTTATCAGCTATCTTTTTTGCCAGTTCATTTAGCCCTTCATCGCTTTTGACAAAGATACTTGTGCCTGGCACATAGCCATAAGGATGGCCAAAAGCCGTGATATCAAGATCATGTTGCACTAAGCTAGTAGCATAAAGCATATCGCCTATTTTTAAACTCTCATCAAGTGAGCCAGCTACACCAGTAAAAAGCAATTTTGAGGCCTTAAATTTTTCTACCATTAAAGTTGCCGTTATGGCTGCATTTACTTTGCCTATCTTTGAATAGGCAATGACTAGCTCTTTTCCTTTATAGTTTGCTAAGTAAAATTTATTATTTGCATATTGAACAGTTTTATATTCACCAACCATTTCAAGGATCGGCGTTATCTCTTCTTGCATAGCTCCAAGTATCGCTATCATCTCTCCTCCAAAATTTTCACAACTTCTTCAAGACTTGCCATATCAGTAATACTATAAGTTGGCTTTTCGGTAATTTTTTTATTGATGCCCTTTAACGTCGCAGCACCAAGCTCGATAAAACAATCAACATTATTTTCATAGTTTTTAATGCTTTGTTTATAGCAAACTGGTTTTATTAGCTGCTCTTTTAGTAGGACTAGTGCTTCGCTTTTATCGGTATAAATTTTAGCATTTACATTTGAGACAACAGGAGAAAATTTGGTAGCCAAAGTACTCTCAAGCTCGCTTGCTAGTCTAACACTAGCTGGCTCAAGTATCGGACAATGGCTAGCTACTGACATATTTAAAAGCATTGCTCTTTTTGCGCCAGCTTCTTTAAATTTTGCTTCATAGCTAGCAAGATCAGCTCTTACACCAGCGACAACGATTTGTCCATCGCAGTTGTAGTTTGCAGCATAAATTTGTAAGCCTTCTTCTCTTGCTTTTTTACAAATTTCTTCAACCACTTCATCACTAAGTCCAAGAACTACCATCATGCCGGCATCTTTACCAACACAAGCTTCTTGCATAAATTTACCACGTAAATTCACAAGCCTAATCGTATCAATAAAATTAAATGCTCCACTAACTGCAAGAGCGGTAAATTCTCCAAGTGAGTGCCCAAGACTAAATTCTGGTTTTTCTTTAATAAAATTTGAAAAAGCCAAATAAGTCATTAGTGAGTTTAAAACGATAGCTGGCTGAGTAAATTCTGTTTTATCTAACTTATCGTTTTGTGTAAATAAAAGCTCTTTGTAATCAATGCCAGTATCATTACAAGCATCATTTAAAAGCAGTTTAGCATTAGAAAAATTTTCGTAAAAGTCTTTTCCCATACCAATACTTTGCGAGCCTTGGCCCGCAAAAACAAAAGCAAATTTTTTCATTTTAGCTTCTTAGTGATGGTGATGTCCGTGTCCACCGCAACCGCAACCACCATCCTCGTGTCCGTGTCCATGCCCGTGTCCATGACCCCCGCAGCACTCATGCTCATGCTCATGATCGTGACCACCACAACCGCAAGTATGAGCCCCAGCCACCATGCCTGTTGCTTTTTCATCTTCTGTCGCATCTCTAACTTCTAAAACTTCAACATTAAATAGTAAATCTTTACCAGCATATGGGTGATTAAAATCAACTGTCACTTCATCATCTTTGATCTCTTTAACAATAACACGAACGCTTGAGCCATCCTCATTTTGACCAAAAAGTTCCATTCCTTCATGCAAATCTATACCAGCAAATTGCTCTTTTGGTAACGACTGAATGGCTTCATTATTATATTCACCACAACCCTCTGCTGCCTTTACACTTATAGTTGCTCTTTCGCCTGATTTTAATTTGCTTACTTCTTCTTCAAGCTTTTCTATAATATGGCCATGCCCTGTTATAAATGAAATTTGGCCACCTTCTTGCATGTTTGACTCTAAAATTTCACCAGTGTTAGCATCTTTTAGTTCGTAAAACATAGTTATAACTTGATCTTTACTCACAATAATCTCCTTAGATTTGGTTTTTTGATTAATGTGGAATTATATCTAAAAAAGATTAAAATTTAGTTTCTATTGGGAGAGGCTTTGGCTTCTTTGCTATCTGGATAACCGACTTTTAAAGCCTTATAAAATCTATTTGCACTTTGCGTATCACCTATCTTATCAAAGCTTATAGCTGTGTGATATAGAAGTTTTGGTGTATAGTCAGCCTTATCTTCGTTCTGTATGCTTTTTTTATAGTATTGTATAGCTGTACTGTATGATTTTTGACTGTAAGCAACTTCACCTAAATAATAATTTGTTGCACCAGTTTTATAGCCTTTTTTATTTAAATATTCAAAATATTCAGCTGCTTCTGTGCTATTGCCAGAATTTAGAAGTTTAATGCCATCAGCCAAAATATCTTTATCGCTTTTTCCACTAAAATTTGAAGTTGGCTTACTTTGTTGTTTTGGATTTGCATTTTGCTTTGGTTGAGCAGCATTTTTATCCATTATTGCACCTAATTTATTTAAGGCAGCAGTAATATTTTTGTAGTTTTTGTCTTGTATATCTCTAGTTTCATCAACATAAGCCTTCAATGATGTCAAACTTACACCAGAATCACTTATGCCACCATTTACCTTCGTCTCTATATCATTTATTCTTTGCTCAAGCTTATTCATTCTAGCACTCATGCTCTCAATCAAGCTTTGCAAACCTTGAAGTTGTTCTAAAACATTATTCATATTCTCTTCAATATTTTGAACGCTTCGCTTATTATTTAAGGTAACTTTTTCATTATCAGTTAGACCATATGGATTCGCACTATCCATATTGCCTGCATCAAAAGCTGAAATCTCTTGGCCAGAGGTAATGGAGATAGTGGCTCCAATCAGAGCCACTACAATTATTTTTTTGTTCATTATTATTTAATTATAAATTATGGAAGTACTTTGAAATCTGCACGTCTATTTTGAGCATCGCAAGCTTTTGTTTTATCTGTGCAAACTGGATTGCTTTCACCAAAGCTAACTACAGCGATTCTATCAGCACTAACGCCATTTCTTACAAGAGCATCTTTAGCGCTTTTAGCACGTTTTAAACCAAGAGCATAGTTATACTCATCTGTACCCCACTCATCGCAGTTACCTTCTACTTTTATAGAAAGAGCTTGAGCATCAGCTTGGTTGAATACTGATGCATTTGAGCTAACAACGCCTTGTTGATCAGCTTTGATATTAAATTTATCAAAGTCAAAGTATACACTTTTAACTTGACTCTCGATATTAGCAATAAGAGCTGCTAATCTATCAGCATCGCTCATGCTACCTGAATTATCTGCAGATTGATTTGAATTTGAATTCATATCAACTTCAGGGTTTTTTGAGCTACAACCGCTCAACAATAAAGTTGCAACTGCAACACTTGCTAGAACTACTTTTTTCATTCCTTATCCTTTTTTAGAAATTTGGTCGAATTATATCACAAAAATTTTAAATTTTATCAGAATATTACCAATCTATAGATTGAATTTTTCCTACTTTTAAAGGAAACTGAAAACTTCTGTTTTCATTTAGCCTAACAACACCTAGTGAACTTTGACCGCCAAGCTCTTTTATAAAGACAACACTTTGCCCATCGCTTGAGAATCTTGGATAGTTATTTTTGCCATTTGCTGTAAGCTGTCGTATAAAATCCGTTTGAGTTGAAATTAGATATATATTAAAACTACCGCTTGCTTCCCTGCTTGAATAAACAACATAATTTTCAAATGTGCTTACAGAGTTATTATTCTTACCATGAAATACCATTTGTTCAACGCTTCCGCCAGAAATCGCAGGAGTTGCAAAAACATTAGGATAACCAAGCCTATCTGATACAAAAACTATCTTACTATCATTATCTACAAAATTTCCATTTACATCTATACCTGGATAATTAGTAATCTGCGTCAAATTTTTGCTATTTGTATTATAGATAAATATATCTGGTTGATCTTTTGGTGCCATAGTTAATAAAATTTTACTTCCATCTTTACTAACATCTGAGGCTATGAGCATGCCAATGCTATCAATTATCTTTGTTTTTGTGCCAGAATTTAGATCATATCTAAATAAAGTTGGTTTATTATTTACATAAGATGTATAGTAAAATTTACTTTGATCGGCTCCAGCCCATTTAGGAAAAATATTTAGCCCGCCACTTACTATAGTCTTTTGATATGTAAGTGTATAATCTGCAACTATAATAGAGCTTTGGCGAGCTGAAGTATATTTTGAAAGAATAATAAATTTTTCCATCCAGCCAACTGGTGGTAAATTTAGCTCATTAGTAAGCTCAACTATACTTTTATGCGCTAAAAACGGATACTTTGCGCCGTCTGGCATAGTGTAAACCTTCTCATATCTTGTAGTTGCTGTTTTAGCGTTTATCAGTTTTACTCTTAAAGTAAGAGGCGAGCCCATAGAGCCTTCAAGAGCATATCTAAAGATAAGCTCGACGCCTTTATCACTCATTGTATTAGTAGTCGCATCTCCTTCATAGGTAGAAGGCACATGATCTTCGATTACTTCAAAATCGGAACTAACCTTTAGATCTCCTAGCATGATTTTAAAGAATTTATCTTTAAACCCCGCATCGCTAACAGCAGTTGTTGCATCTTGCAAAGCTATCTTTGGCAAGGCAATACCTTGATTTACAACAGATATGGTTGCATCAGCAGCATAAAGCCCTAGAGCAACACATAAAAAAAGAAAAATTTTCTTCATCTCTACTCCATAATTTTATAAATTTTAGTTTATTTTATCTTCTAAATTTAAATTAAAAGTAGTACTTTTGTCTGGATTGAATGGAAATTTCTCTGCAGTAAGCTTTTCCAGGCACTCTCTAACCTTTGCATTAAACTCTTCATTATATGATAGTTCTAAAATTTCATAGCTAAAATTTCCGCTCTGATCTATCATAACTTTCACCTTAGCAAGATTTGCAGAATCAGCCTTATAACTTTGCCATCTTCTTTGAATTTGTTTTGTTATCGCACCCATTAGTGGATCGTAAGTACCGGTGGATTGTGATTTTGAAGCAGTTGGATTTTGATCTATCTTTAAACTCTTTATTATATCACTAGCTTCTTTTGCGGCTTTTGAACTAGAAGCTTCGCTTTTTTTACGGCTTTGCACTTTATTTTCGGCCTTTTTTATACCATCATCTTTTTTAAGTTTCGTAGGATCTATGTCACTAAAAAGGTCTTTTATATTTGGGTCTTTTGGTTTTGGCTTTTCAACTGGCTTTGGTGTAGGCTTAGGCTCAGGTTTTGGTTCTGGCTTAACATCTTCTTTGGATTCTTCACTTGGTTTTAAAATTTCTGGTTTTGGTTCTGGTTTTTTAGGCTCAGGTTTTGGTTCCTCTTTTGGAGGAGTTGGTAAGCTTGGCGTAGGCAATGGTTCATCTGGTACAACAGGCTTATTTGTAGTCTCTTGTTTATCTTCTTCGGATTCCTTTTTAGGTTCAGGCTTTGTCTCTTTAACTACTTCATCTGCTTGTTTTGGAGCTTTAATGGTTTGATCAACTTCTCTATCAACCATAACCACATCCATAATAGCATCTTTATCATCGGTATATTTTTTAGGAGGTTCTGCAAAAAAAGTAAGCTTTATAAACAAAACAAGTATAATAATAACGTAAATACAAGATGCTACAAGAAACGAACTAAGCGTTGGAAATTTAACTTTATTTGACATTTTAACCGTTTGTCTCTAAAGCCACTTTATTAAAACCAGCACCTTTCAAAGTCTTTAATACAAACATAACATCATCGTATTTTAAATTTTTATCAGCTTTTATATAGATAGGCGAGGTTTTATCGTATTTTGTACTCATTAATGCGATATTATCAGGAAACTCAGCAAGGCTCATAGTACTCTGATCAACTCTAACTTGTCCTTGCGAATTTATAGATACTATAAGGTCTTTTTGCTTAGATGTTGAAGTTTTTGCCTTTGAACCATCCGGAAGAGTAATATCCTCTTGATATGTTATGGTTGGCATAGTAACCATTAAAATGGCTAGTAAAACAAGCATAATATCAACAAGAGGAGTTATATTTAGCTCTGGTGTCTCATCGGTAAATTTTGCAGCCATTTATAGTATCTCATCATCTTTTTTAAGTGCTATCATCACATCAGCCTGACGCTCAATAACACTCATTAATTCATAAGCTTTTCTTTTTATGAGTAAGTTAAATGTATATGCTGGGATGGCAACAAAAATTCCGCAACCAGTTGCAACAAGTGCTTCTGAAATAGCTGGAGCGATAATACCAAGTGATGAACCTCCACCATTTCCAAGCTGTGAAAATGTCTCTAAAATAGAAACAACGGTTCCAAAAAGACCGATAAAAGGCGAAGTAGATGCTATTACACTTAGCCACGTTAGTCCACTTGTAGCATTTTTCTCGGCTATGCTTATACATACATTTAGTTTTTCTCTTGAGATTCTTCCATTTGCACATTTTCTCAAAGATGAATCATTTGGAATATTTTTAGCACCCATAAGCAGTGCTTCAAGTGCATTTTGCTCACGTTTTTGCCAAGCTCCAATACCAGCCATTCTTGAAAAAAGAATTGTGAAACTAACTATAAAATATATTGACAGCCAAGTTAAAACAATAATTGTAATAAAACTACTTCTTTGAATGTAATTTAAAAATAAATCTATACCGCCCACTTATCTAGTTCTCACTACATTTTCCATTTTAGATATAGTTGCTGCAAAAGCATTTGTATCACTGCTCATGCTCTCTATCAAATTTCTAGCAGCTTCCAATGAATTTGCAAGCTCGCTTTCACTATCACCAGAGACGTAAACCGCACCGTCAGCAAGTATAACTACTTTGCCTTCATCAATTTTTGCATAACCCCAGTTAATCGCAACAACATCATGTTTTTTATTTTTATGTTCTATATCTATAATACCTGCTTTTAAAAGAGATATTAATGAGGCATGGTTTGGTAAAACACCAAACTCACCCTCGCTACCTGGAAGCACTACACTACTCACGTCATCATTAAATATCTGACCTTGAGGAGTTACGATCTCTAAATGTAATTTATCCATTACGCTTCCTTTTTAAATTTAAGCCTTAAGTTTCTCAGCTTTAGCTAAAGCCTCATCTATATTTCCAACCATATAAAATGCTGCTTCTGGTAAATGATCATATTTACCCTCCAAAATTCCCTTGAAGCCAGTTATATTTTCGTCAAGACTTACATATTTACCAGGGCTACCTGTAAATACTTCAGCAACGAAGAATGGCTGAGATAAAAATCTCTCGATCTTTCTTGCTCTATCAACTGTTAGTTTATCTTCTTCGCTAAGCTCGTCCATACCAAGGATAGCGATGATATCTTGAAGGTCTTTATACTTTTGAAGTACAGCTTGAACACCACGAGCTACTTTATAGTGATCTGCTCCTAAAATTTGAGGATCAAGCATTCTTGAAGTAGAATCAAGTGGGTCAACAGCTGGATAGATACCTTTTTCTGCGATCGATCTATTAAGAACTGTTGTAGCATCAAGGTGAGCAAAAACAGTCGCAGGAGCTGGGTCTGTAAGGTCGTCCGCTGGAACATAAACAGCTTGAACAGATGTGATCGAACCTTTTTTAGTTGATGTGATCCTCTCTTGGAATTTACCCATCTCACTTGCAAGAGTTGGCTGGTAACCAACAGCTGATGGAATACGTCCAAGTAGGGCTGACATCTCTGCACCTGACTGAGAGAAACGGAAGATGTTATCGATAAACATCAAAACGTCAAGTCCCATCTCATCACGAAAATACTCGGCCATTGTAAGACCAGTTAGAGCGATACGATTTCTTGCTCCTGGTGGCTCGTTCATTTGGCCATAGCACAAGGCAACTTTATCCAAAACGTTACTTTCTTTCATTTCGTGATAAAGGTCGTTTCCTTCACGAGTTCTCTCACCAACGCCTGCAAACACAGAATAGCCGCTGTGTTTAAACGCAACGTTGTGGATAAGCTCCATAATAATAACCGTTTTACCAACGCCAGCACCACCAAATAGACCTACCTTACCGCCCTTTGCGTAAGGAGCTAGAAGGTCGACTACCTTGATGCCAGTTTCAAAAATTTCACTTTTTGTGCTTTGCTCTTCAAATGGAGGAGGATCGCGGTGAATAGACCAGTGCTTATCAAAATTTATACCTTCGCCCTCATCGATCAAGTCGCCAACTACGTTAAAAATTCTACCCAAAACTTTTTCGCCAACTGGAACACTAATAGATGCACCAAGTGCTTTAGCTTCAAGGCCACGAGTTAAGCCCTCACTCATATCCATAGCAATAGTTCTAACTCTATTATCGCCTAGGTGAGCAGCAACTTCTAATATTAGTTTATGTTTCTTGCCCTCAACCTCAAATAAAACTTCGATAGCTTCATTGATCTTCGGCAAGTAGTCATTAAAGTCAACATCGACCACAGGGCCCATAACTTGACTAATAACACCCTTCATTCATACTCCTTTTATTTCATTGATTCAACACCACTGATAATCTCGATAAGCTCAGTGGTAATAGACTCTTGTCTTGCTTTATTGTAAGCAAGATTTAACTGTTTTACGCGCTCTTTAGCATTATTTGTTGCATTATCCATAGCTTGCATTCTGGCACTATGTTCAGCAGCCAAAGAATCAACCAAAGCATAATACATGCTATACTCAAAATACTTATTAAGCAACTCGTCCATAATCTTAGTATAGTTGTCTTCTGGTTCAAATTCCATCAAAGAATTTGTCTCAACTGCAACTATCTTAGACGGCTCAATAGGCACAATATCATTTACTCTGATCTCTTGAGAGATCATATTTTTATAGCCATTGTGTATTAGCACAACTTTATCTGTTGTGCCGTTCATAAAGTCATCAATGGCATCTTTTATAATATTTTGAGCTTTTTCATATGTAGGTGATGAGCTGGCTCCGACATAAGTCTCAAGTAGTTCAACGCCTTGGAAATTGAAAAATTCTATACCTTTTTTACCAACAGCTCTTAGTCTAACTTTGATCTTTTTAGCCTTTAACTCATCGATCATACGCCTAACTGTCTTTATGGTCTGAACATTAAAGCCACCACAAAGTCCTTTATCAGCCGTCACAAATATAATATCAACCTTTTCTACACTCTTTGTTGTGTTAAAAAATTTACTCTCAGTCATAACTGATGCATATTGATTGATCTTATAAGCTATTTCTGATAAAACCTCATTGATCTTAAGTGCGTAAACCCTAGAGTAGCGTGCAGCCTCTTCGGCTTTTCGAAGCTTTGCTGTTGAGACAAGCTTCATCGCACGCGTCGTCTTTTGAGTGTTCTGGACGCTCTTAATCTTTCGTTTTATATCTTTTAAATTTGACATATCTTAGCCCTAGTTCGCGGCAAAAGTCGCTTTAAAATCTTTCAACGCTTTATGTAAAATTTCTTCTACTTCTTTATCAAGAACCTTTTTAGTTCTGATTTGCTCAAAAATTTCAGGGTATTTTGCCTCAATATATGGATATAGCTCAGCCTCAAATTTTGTTACATTTGCAGTTGCAACATCATCTAAATAACCCTTAGCACCAGCAAATATGATAACTACTTGATTCTCAACTGGAAGTGGAGAATATGGAGGTTGTTTTAGTACTTCAACCATCTTTTGACCACGCTCTAGTTGTTTTCTTGAGCTCTCGTCAAGGTCGCTTGCAAATTGAGCAAACGCTTGTAGTTCGCGGTATTGAGCAAGGTCTAGTCTTAGTGTACCAGAAACTTGTTTAATAGCTTTTATTTGAGCCGCACCACCAACACGAGATACAGAAAGACCAACGTTGATCGCTGGACGGATACCTGAGTTAAATAGGTCACTCTCAAGGAAAATTTGACCATCTGTAATAGAAATAACATTTGTTGGGATATAAGCTGAAACGTCGCCCGCTTGAGTCTCTATAATAGGTAGAGCCGTTAAAGATCCAGCACCTAGTGCGTCATTTAGCTTACTTGCTCTTTCAAGAAGTCTTGAGTGAAGATAGAAAACATCACCTGGATAAGCTTCACGACCTGGTGGTCTTCTTAGTATCAAAGACATCTCGCGGTAAGCAACCGCATGTTTTGACAAGTCATCATAGATGATTAACGCGTGGCGAGAGTTATCTCTAAAATATTCACCCATTGTTACACCAGCATAAGGAGCAAGGTATTGAAGAGCAGCTGCATCACTAGCGCCAGCATTTACGACTATCGTGTAGTCCATAGCGCCGTACTCTTCAAGTTTTTTAACGACTTGAGCAACGGTTGATTGTTTTTGACCGATAGCTACATAGATACAAATAACGTCTTGACCTTTTTGGTTGATGATAGTGTCTATCGCAACTGTTGTTTTACCAGTTTGGCGGTCACCTATGATTAGCTCTCTTTGACCTCTACCGATTGGCACAAGTGCGTCGATCGCTTTGATGCCTGTTTGAAGTGGTTCATGAACACTTTTTCTTGCCATGATACCTTTTGCTTTTTCTTCGACAAAGCGAGATTCAGTAGCTTCAATTGGACCTTTTGCGTCGATTGGCTCACCTAGTGAATTTACAACACGACCGATCAATGCATCACCAACTGGAACGCGTAGAAGTTTTTTAAGTCTCTTTACAGAGCTTCCTTCTGTGATACCGCTAGTTTTTCCAAGGATAACTATACCAACACTACTCTCTTCAAGGTTAAGAGCCATACCTTTTTCGCCGCTTTCAAATTCAACCATCTCACCAGCCATAACGTTTTTCAAACCATAAACGTTAGCAACGCCATCAGCGACTGAGATGACTTTACCGGTCTCTTCTACATCAACACTTAAATCAAAATTTTCAATACGCTCTTTGATTATCGTGCTAATTTCGTCAGCTTTAATTTTTGCACTCACGCTTTCACTCCTTTTTAAATTGCTTTTAATATATATTCACTCATTTGACTTTTTAGTCTGTCGATAGAGAAATTTACCTCGACACCCAAATCATCTAACTCAACTTTTACACCGTTGTATTCGCCCTTTGAGCCATTAAGCTTGATCTTAGAGTTAAATTTCTTAGAGAAATTCTCTTCCAAAACTTTCAGCTGCTCAGCGCTTAGGTCAAAATTTCCAATAACCTCGCCACGATATGTATTTTCAAGCAAAGATTGCTCTATCTTCATCTCGTTTAAGATCGCTGGGATAAGCTCCAGTCTTTTATTTGCGCCAAGAAGCTTAATAAAATTTGCAAATTTGACATCTTGATTTTTAACCAAAGATAGTACAAATTCAACCTTTTGTGAAACCTTTAAAGTAGGCAAACTTATAATGCTTTTAAATTTATCGCTAGCAAAAGCAGCAGCTAGCTCTGATAAATTTTCAACAAATGCATTAAGTTCATTTGATTTTACGTCGCTTAAGATCGCTTTTACGTATTTTTTAGCTACTACTTCATTCATTAGCTAACCTTTTTAAGTATGATATTTACAAGCTCTTTTTGATCGACTTTTAGGCTATCGCTTGAGAAAATGTCACTCAAAATTTCATTTACAACGCTTTTTGTCATCTTACGCTCTTCAAATTCTTTTTGCTCTTTATAGCTCTTTTGAAGATTTACTATATCATTTTGAGTATCGCTTTTAACCTTAGCAGCTAAATTTAAAGCCTCTTTTTTAGCAGTTTCGATTAAAGAGTTTGCATTTTGCTTAGCTTCCTCAACACGTTTTAGAGCGTCATCTTTTTTGGCCTTAGAATCACGGAGTTTTTCTTGGATACTTTCAAGCTTATTTGCGATCCTATCAATTCTGCTTTGATAAAGAGCTTTTAGTGGTTTAGCTGCAAAATATACCAAAATAGCAAAGAAAAGTAAGAAGTTTAGCGTTCTCTCTACTATATCGTAATTTGTTCCGCCATGTTCACTAGCATAAGCCAGAAATGGAAGTGCTAGAAAAAATAAAATTTTTATCTTCATAAAATTCCTTTAAATTTTAGAGAGCTTAGCATTTAAGGCCGCTCTAAGTTCAGGTAGTTTAGCTGATAGATCTGCCTTTAAGTTATCTTTATGAGAGCTTAGAGCATTTAAAAATTCATTATAATTAGCCTCTAAACTACTCTTTACGGCATTTACTTCTTTTAAAGACTCTTCTTTTGCCAAATTTAAGGCTTCTTGCCTTATTTTATTGGCCTCAGTCCTTGCGTTTAATATAATCTCTTCAATCTCTTTTTCATGAACACTTAGATCACTTGCATTTTTACTAGTACTCTCTTCATCATTTTTTATAGAGGCATTTCTGTCATCTATGAATTTGAGCATTGGCTTATAAAGCAAGGAATTCAAAATAGCGATCAATACCAAGAAAACGACAGCCGTTAAAAGCATCAATGGCACATCTATTTCTAACATCCACTCTCCTTATTTTATCATTAAGTTTTATTTAATATTCAAATTAAAGTCTGATTCTACAATAAATTACTAAAAATAAAAATAAATTTGTAATTCTATTTTAGCTTAGCTATAAATTGCTCTATCTGCAAAATCTCACTAAATTCTAATATTAAATTTTTAGATTTTACTTTTGTCTTTATATTTAAATTTTTAAAAATTTCTTGTAAATTTGATAACTTTTTACTCATTTCCTCAGAAATTTTTGGCTTTTTGTCTTTTATCTCTTCCTTATTTTTTATCTTTTTTACTAAAATTTCTGTGTCTCTAACGCTTAGTTTTTGACCGATGATCGTATCAACAACCATCTTTTCTTCTTCGGCGCTAAGCCCAACTATAACTTTAGCGTGGCCTTGTGTGAGCTTGTCTTCTTGTAAAAGTTTTTGCGTATAGTCACTAAGAAGTAAAAGCCTCATCGTATTTGTTATTTGTGTTCTACTTTTATGAATGATATTTGCCAAGCCGTCTTGTGTGATCTTATACTCATTTATGAGCTCTTTATACGACTTTGCAAGTTCGATTGGATTTAAATTTTCACGCTGAATATTTTCGATAAGCGCAAGCTCTCTTAAATTTTGAGACTTGATATCAGCGATGATTGCCTTTATCTTGCTTGCTCCAAGCATCTTTGTAGCGCGGTATCTGCGCTCACCAGCTATTAACATATAGCCATCATCTTTTTTGATGACGATTATTGGTTGTATTAGTCCGTGCCTTTTGATGCTAGCACTTAGCTCTCTTAAAGCCTCTTCGTCAAAATGTGTTCTTGGCTGGTATGGGTTTGGCAAAATTTCATCTATATTTATCTCTTCGACTATCTCAGAGTCGTTTAAATTTGCGATCTCTTTGCTGTAGGCCTGCTCTACATCTTCAAGTATCGCGCTAAGCCCGCGCCCTAATCCACCTTTTTTAGCCATTTTTTTCCTTATTTTTTAGTTTAAAATACAATATGCCAAATTTTGATACGCGATCGAGCCTGGTGATTTTATATCATAAAGTATCACTGGCTTACCAAAACTTGGACTTTCAGCAAGTTTAACATTTCTTGGAACGACCACAAATTCATCCTTGCTGTCTTTACTTTTGAAGAGCTTGTTTTCAAAATGCTGTTTTAAATTTGCAATGGTCTCTTTTGAGAGATTATTTTGCGAACTAAACATGGTCGGTAAAAAGCCCTTTATATTTAGCTTTGGATTTATCGTCTTCTTAATAATCTTAACCGTATTTAAAATTTGAGCCAGACCCTCAAGTGCATAAAATTCGCACTGGATAGGGATGATAACACTATCGCTTGCACTAAGAGCATTTATCGTAATGCTGCCAAGTGCCGGAGGGCTATCAATGATAATAAAATCATAGTCGTTTATAACTTCTGAAATTTTGTTTTTAAGGATTAGTTTATAGTCCTTACTTTGGTCGTTAAATTCTTGCTCAATGCCGACAAGTCCTATGTTTGACGGAGCTAGAAAAAGCGTTGGGATCTCAGTTTTTAGCACGATTTGTGAGAGCTTTTTCCTATCTGTCAAGACGTGATAGATGTTAAACTCATAGTCACTTCTACTAAAGCCAAGTCCAGTCGTCGCGTTTGCCTGTGGATCGATGTCTATTAATAATACTTTTTTTTCAGCAACCGCCAAAGATGCGGCTAAATTTACGGCTGTTGTAGTCTTGCCAACGCCGCCTTTTTGATTAGCTATTGTTATTACTTCGCTCATCTTAAAGAATATACCTTTTCCCCGTTTAATAATATCGCTCCATCCTCGCAAATTTCAGCATTCTGAAGCGAAACAGCTCTATTTGCAATATGCGTAATAAAACTTTTTGACTTGCAAAAGTCTATCCTAAATTTGCTAAAAATTGGCTTCCATAAAATCTTTTTATCAAGCATGCTAACAAAGCCCCAAACTAGCTCATCTACGCTAGTTTTTATGTCTAAAATGCCCGCATTTTCGGGCGCACTAGCTAAATTTATCCCCATGCCGCAAATGTAAATTTCATCCACTTTATTTGTCAAAGTGCCGCCTATTTTGCGGTCATCTACATAAAAATCATTTGGCCATTTTAGCCAGCACTTTGAGCCAAGTTCGCCCAAGACTTCACGCATTAGCATAGAAAAATATATTGAGATTGAGGGCGGAGGTATATCGCTTGGCAGCTCATCTTCACTTATGCAAAATGACATAAACAAATTTCCGTCAAGCCCCTCCCAGCTGTTGCCGCGGCTACCGACACCTTTTGTTTGATTATACGCCACGACCATATATGGAGCTTTTATCTCGCCGTTTTTTAGGGCGTCTATCAAAAATTCCTGCGTCGAAGGCAGGCTTTGGAAAAACTCAACCTTCAAATCACACCTTAAATTTATAGAAGTGATTTACTGGATTTTGTCCGCCTCCGATAATGACTGCGTTTTTAATAGCGTTAAAGATATAATCATGCGCATTTTTCACGCTCTCTTTTAGACTATAGCCATTTGCTAAATTTGAAGCGATAGCGCTTGATAGCGAGCAGCCTGAGCCGTGAGTAGCAGTCGTTTTTATGCGCTCATCGCTAAAAATTTCATACTCACTGCCATCATAAAATATATCAAGCGACTTACCATCAAGCTCGCCACACTTTAGATAAACGCTCTTTGTTCCAAATTTCAAAAGCTCCTTGCAAGCCTCTTTTAGCTCGCCCTCGCCCTTTAGCTCACGCTTTAAAATTTCGCGCGCTTCAAAGATATTTGGCGTGATCACGCTTGCAAGCGGGAAAAGCTCCTCCACGATCGCATCTTTTGCAGCGCCCTCTAGCCAGATGTCGCCATTTTTACAGCTCATGACCGGATCAAGCACAACTGGCGGTAAATTTTTGATCTCTCTTAGTGTTTTTGCGACGCATTTTATGATCTCAACGCTTGGGACAACGCCTATTTTTATCACATCAACTTTTATATCATCAAATATCGCCTTGATCTGATCCTCGATGAGCTTAGTATCAACTAGCTGCATGCCAAAGATGCCCTTTGTATTTTGAGCAGTGACCGCCGTGATCGCTCCCATCGCATATACGCCGTGTGCTATAAAGACCTTTATATCAGCTAAAACCCCAGCTCCACCGCTTGGATCAACACCTGCTATACTTAGTGCATTTTTCATAAATTCTCCTATAAATTTTTTGATTTCTACTCTATCTTGTCGCCAACGCTAAGACGCTTACCATTTATATATGCTTTTGCGTTTGTTGGCTTTTTGCTTGGCTCTTGAAGCTCATAAATTTTGACTGCCCCACCATTGCAAGCAACCACAACGTGATCTTTTTCTACGCTTAAAATTTCTCCGCTTTTGCCACTTTTTTCGCTTAGTTCAAGCGATAAAATTTTAAGACCGCTTGCTAGATAAAGCCCCGGCCAAGGTGTGAGCGCACGAAATTTATTATAAATTTGCCCCGCATCTTCATCAAAGCTAAAAAGGCCGTCTGATTTTGCGATCTTTTTGCAGTGCGTGGCCTTGCTTTCATCTTGCTTTTGTGGTTTTAAATTTTCAAAATTCTTAAGTACTTTTACTATTAGCTCACCACCAAGCTCGCCTAGCTCACTAAAAAGTTCGCTTGACATCTTCGTCTCACAAGGCGTGTAGATGAAGTCCAGCATATCACCAGTATCAAGGCCAGCATCCATTAGCATAGCTGTGACGCCAGTTTGCTTCTCGCCTGCTAGGATCGCACTTTGTATAGGGCTCGCACCTCTATATTTTGGTAAGATCGAAGCGTGCAAATTTATACAAGTTGCCACGTCAAGCACGCTTTGAGGCAAAATTTTGCCATAGGCTGCTACTACAATAAATTTAGGTTTAAATGCCTTTAGCTCGTTAACCACCGCCTCATCTTTTAGCGTATTTGGCGTAAGGACTGGTACACCTGCTAGCTCGTTTTGCGCATAAATTTTGACCTCGCTTTGGGTTAAAATTTGCTTTCTGCCAACTGGCTTATCAGGCTGGGTAAAGACCGATTTTATATTAAAGTCAGCTTCTTTTAGGTGCCTAAGTATCCTAACAGCATAATCAGGCGTCCCCATAAAAACTACATTCATCACTTTCCTTTAAATTTTAACGACTTTTATTTTGATCTACGTTTTGGTTACCCTTCAGCCAAAAGGCGCATGGATCTTCTTTCCAATCAATCTTTTGAAACAGTAAACTTCCTAACTCATCAACGCTAATTTTACCGTTGCGGTTTGTATCAAGCCTCTTAAATTCCTGCCTTGTGCATAGATCTGGCGCTATTTTTAGAGCTTGGGGCGCTTTGCAGGTCATCCATTCATCTAAATTTAGCGCACCGTCGCGATTATTATCATTAAAATCCAAAAACATATATGCCGGATCGGCTGGATCACAGCTATATGCGCTAAGGTAAAATAGCATAATGCAAAAAATTTTCTTCATTTTATATTCTTAAATTTTTAAGTTTAAAGCGCCAAAAAGTCGCAACTCAAAGCTTCTTTTTAAGCAGCTCAAGCAGTGCAAATTTAAGCTCATCGATGTTCTCGTTTGTCGCTGACGAGATCGGCAAAATAAAGTATGGTTTTTTGGCATCAAAGCTGTATAGATCTTGCTTATAGACAAATTTACCATCTTGTCTTGGCTCTAAATTTATGCTTTTCATAAATTCTTTTATATTTTCATCTAAATTTTCAGCCGCATCGACTCTGGTGATCGCGACCGCAAAGTCCCTATTAGCAAGCACGCTTGAAAATTTAGCGACCTCCTCTTTTAGCACACTAAACTGCTCACTCATTCTTCTGTAATTCGCACTATCTATCATGAAAAGTAAAATTTTATTTCTCTCGATGTGCTTTAAAAACTGCACGCCAAGGCCGCGTCCGTCGCTAGCTCCCTCGATAATACCAGGGATGTCAGCCATGACAAAGCCACTAAACTCATCGACCTCAACAAGTCCAAGCTTTGGCGTAAGCGTGGTAAATTCGTAGTTTGCGATCTGTGGTTTGGCGTTTGAGACGGCTGAAATGAGGGTTGATTTGCCGACATTTGGAAAGCCAACAAGGCCTACGTCAGCTATAAGTTTTAGCTCAAGTCTGACCTCCACGCTCTCTTCTGGCATGCCCTTCTGAGCGTACTCTGGGGCTTGGTTGATAGAGTTTTTAAAGTGAAAATTTCCAAGTCCGCCCTTGCCACCTTTTAGAAATAGCGTCCTTTGTCCCTCATTTACCATGTCGCAAAGTAGCTCATTTGTCTGCGCGTCATAGACCGCCGTTCCTGGTGGCACGATGAGTTCTAGGCTCTCGCCCTTTTTACCAGTCATGCGTCTGCCCATCCCAGCTTCACCGTCGCTAGCTCTCATCGCCCTTTTACCCTTGTAGTTTGCCAGTGTGTGGGTGTTGTTGTCGCAGACAAAATAAACATCCCCGCCGTCGCCGCCGTCGCCGCCGTCCGGTCCGCCTAAAATGACGTGTTTTTCGCGGCGAAAACTCACAGCTCCAGCTCCACCATGCCCCGAACTTAGAGTCAATTTTGCACTATCTATAAACATTTTTTACCTTAAATTTATCTATTTTTTTTATTTTTAAATTTGGGCTGGATTATATCTTTTAAATAATTAAAATTTGTTTTTTATTAAATCTCATCAATATGAAAGCTGCTTTTATGATAGAATTAGCCCAAAACTAACTCTAGGAATAAAATTTTGCAAATTCTGC
The DNA here is from genome assembly GCF_902460415.1 of Campylobacter concisus. Classification (GTDB taxonomy): domain Bacteria; phylum Campylobacterota; class Campylobacteria; order Campylobacterales; family Campylobacteraceae; genus Campylobacter_A; species Campylobacter_A concisus_Y. The sequence continues at coordinate 243,472 of NZ_CABPTY010000001.1, read as the reverse complement.
TTTACAATGTAACAACTGCATTAAAAATAGGTGGTGTTGAGACTTTTTATTATTCTGTGGCTAAAGAGCTTATGAAAGACCATAAAGTCACTATTTGTACTGGGCGAGGTAAATTTGTGCCAGCCTTTTTAAAAGAAAGTAATATTGAACTAAAAATGTTTGACTTTTGCCCAAGAGACAAGGTTTTAAAACTAGGCAATAGGTTTAGGAAATTTGTTGAGAGAGTTAGTTTTTATTTTAATGCTAGAAAATTTTTGAAGTCTCAAAAATTTGATGTTTTAGTTATTCATAAACCATTTGATTTCTTTGTAGCATATTTACTTAAAAAATATGATAAAAATTTAAAGACCATATTTGTAAGTGGTGGAGAGGATTTTTATTTTTTTGATCGGTTTTTTATTAAATTTATTGATAAGATCATTAGTGTGAGTAACGCAAATGCAGACATCTTACGAAAAAGATATGACAGAGAGATAAAAGTAGTTTATAACGGTGTAGATAAAGAGAAGTTTTATCCAGATGCTTCACTAAAAGAAAAAATAAGAGAGAAATTTGGCGTAAAGAGTGATGAAATTTTGATAGGAAGCGTTGGTAGAGTAGTTGGTTGGAAAGGCTTTGGCATGATGGTGAAAAATATAGATAAGATTAAAAACGCTAAATTTATGCTTGTTGGCGATGGTGAAAATTTACAAAGTCTAAGAGAGCTAGCAACCAAACTTAATGTAAGCCAAAAGGTTATTTTTATCGGTGCTATCAGGCATGATGAGTTAAATCAGTATTATAACGCCTGCGACATCTATCTACAGCCAAGCATTGGTCATGAGGCTTTTGGCATAACCGTAATTGAAGCCTTGTCTGCCAATAAACCTTGTGTAGTTAGCATAAATGGTGGCATGAAAGAAATAATAAAAGATGGAGTAAATGGGTATAAATTTAAAATTTCTGATGAAAGCGACATGATAGAAAAGATAAATTTAACGCTAGAAAATATAGAAAATTTAAGACCAAGAGAGAGCATAAAAGACATGTACGAGTGGTCAAAATTTGCACAGGAACTGGTTGAATTATGAAAAAAGTAGCTTATGTAAGTAATTTTTATGCCATACCCCCACTCAAGGGTGCTGCTGTTCAGACTTGGACAAATGAAGTAGCAAAGAGGCTCTGGTTTTATGAACCTCACACTATTTGCATAGATGATGAGTTTTTACCTTTAAAAGAATATAGGGATGGTGTTTATCATCATAGGATTCGCCTTTCAAAAATTTATAAAAGAATTTTTCAAAAAATATTAGGATGGGACGTCTACTCTTATAATGATAGAGTTTTCAATGAGATAAAAAAAATAAATCCTGATATTGTGCATTTTCAAAACTATCATAATGGTGTAGAGAAGTTAGCAAAAAAGATAAAAACTTGGAATAAAGATATAAAAGTGATCCTTCACCTGCATAATTTTTATGATTTTAAAAATAAAAATTTTGATAAGCTTGATGCCGTTATAACTTGTAGTGATTTTCTTATGAAGAATTTTGAAGGTCTACCAAATGCAAAAATTTATAAAGTTATAAAAAATGGTGTAGATATAGATAAATTTAAAAAAATAAATTTTAAAAAAGATAAAAAAAATATTATTGGTTTTGTGGGAAGAATAGTTAGCCAAAAAAATGTTGAATACATGATTGAACTAGCAAGAGAATTTAAAAATTTATCTGAGTACAATTTTAAAATAATAGGTGAAATAATTAAAAGAAAAGATAATTATGAATACTACAAAAGTCTTGTTAAAAAGATAAAAGAATACAATCTAAACAATATAGAATTTCTTGACAATATCTCACCAGATAAAGTTCACGCCGCATATAATGACTTTGACTTTACAATCATCCCTTTAAATGACAAAGAGTCATTTTGTATGGTTGGCATAGAGGCCATGAGCTGTGAGAGTTTCGTTATAGCAAGAGCTAGTGAAGGTAGTAAAGAATACATGGTGGATAATGAAAACTGTAAACTTTTTGAATTTGACAATTTTGCTAAAAATATAAAGGAGTACATTTTAAATTTAAAAGATTCGGATAAATTAAAAATTATTACAAACGCTAGAAAAATGTGTGAAGAGAATTTTTCCTGGGATAAAATTACTGATGATGTACAAAAAATTTATGAAGAAGTTTTAAATGATAATTCAAAATAAGCCAAAATTAATAATATTTTTAAAAAGAGCTATTTTATTTTTCTTATCTCTTTTTTTGATAGGTCAATATAACGAACATATTACTGCTGTGAAGAATTTAGGTATATATTTGGCTCTATTTTCAACTATGATTCTTTTTATTATTAATACTAAAAATACATTAGAAAATATAAAAAATAATATAAAAAACAATAAAACTATATTGCTGCTTTTTATTTTACTAAATTTATATGTTTTTGGAATATCAATTTTTCCTTATGACACTACCCAGAATGCATTTCTTTCAGCATTTAGTGAATTTAAACGAGCTTTTGTATTTATTTTTATTATTCTCCTTTGGCATGATGGTAGTTATAAAAATTCAAAATGGTTGTTTTTTACCATGGTTATAGCTTTAAGTTTAGACAATTTACATTTTTTTGTAAAAGGAATAGAAGAAGGAACGCTTTTAAATTTAAGAAATGCAAAAAATCAATTGATTCAACCTATCGATAGATTTTATTCAAGTTTCTTTGATAATTTATTAATTTTTTCTTTGATATCACTATTTTATATAAAAAATAATTTTTATAAATTTTTTATTACTATTTTTAATATCATTATTGGCTTAATTTTTATTTTGCTTACAGGAGCAAGAGGCTCATGGCTTGCACTTGTTTTGAGCTTAGTAGCAATGTTGATTTTAACATCTAAGAAAGAAAAAATTGATCTTTTTAATAAAAAATTTATAATAATTTGCTTAATTTTACTTGCTGCCTCTGCTTGCGTCTACTATAACTCCACGCTTTTGCAGTTAAAAGTTGCGCAAGGATTTTATACTTCTGGTAGAGTAGATATTTTAACAAAAAGATTACCGCTTCTTTTTAGCTCTGATAGAGCTTATATAGGCATAGGTTTTGGTGGTAAGCAATATACTAAATTTTTAAATGATAAAAATATTAACAATGACGACCTTGGCCCAACTGGTATAGGCGCTGACGGAACCAAGTACCCACATCATGACGAGCCAGTATTTATCGGTCAGTATTATCATTACGGTGTAGTAGGTACTGCTTTTTTTGTTGCGCTTGTTTTTTATATGCTTTTTGTTTCCTTTAAAAGGTATTTGTCAAACAACAAATTTTATATAGCAATATTTGGAAGCATACTTTGCACTTATATATTTAGGGGACTATTTGAGACCATATACTTTACTCATCTTTATGTAATGCTTGGTCTTTTTATAGTGTTTTATGCAAAGACAAGGAGTGATTTATGAAACTATTTTACATATATCCAGAACAAATTCCGCAAGGTAATGCAAGAGAGATAGCAATTCTAAATACATTTTTTGAGATTAGTAATATCTGTGATGCTAAGTTAGTCTTACCACAGACCCTTTTAAATTTAAATGAAGTAAATGAGAAATTTGCTTTAAAGTTAAAAGCTAATGACATATTGTTTGTAAGAAAAAAAATTTTATTTTTAAAAAGTAATAAAGTTTTTAACTTTTTTCTAAAAAAAATAATAAATAATGACTCAAATAAAGATGCAATATTTTACACAAGGCATTTAAAGATAGCTAAATTTTTACTAGAAAATAAAATATCCAATCAAAAGGTTATATTTGAAGTGCATGAGTGTTTTACCTTAGGCAACAAAGCACTTTATAATATGGAAAAAGAGATACTAAAAAATGCTGATTTTATCTTTTCGCACAATATCAGCACATTAAATGAACTTAGAAAATTTTTTGACTTACAAATAACAAATTCGGCAGTTGTTTATAATGGCTGCAAGCAAGATTATGATTTTAAGAAGAAAGATTTTGATTTTTCAAGTATAAACTATTATGGCTCATTCTTGTTATGGAAAGGCCTTGATTTGATGCTGGATTTTGCTTTAAAAACTAGGATAAAACTCGAGCTGTATGGTAAGAATAGTGGAAATAGTTTTATAAATTTAAAAAATACTCTTAAAGAAAGAAAGATCGAAGATCTAGTATGCTTTGAAGGGGTGTTGCCTCAAAATGAGGTTGTAAAAAGCCTCATTGAAAACAATACAATTTTGATAATACCTAGTGTAAAAAGTGCTTATTCTCTTTATAGTACTCCACTAAAGCTTTTTGAGTATATGGCAAACTCAAACGTTGTCTTAGCTCCAAATTTTCCGCCAGTTGCTGAAATAGTAAAAGATGGCAAAAATGGTTTCTTGTATGAAGCAGGAGATGAAAAAAGTTTAGAAGAAAAATTTAACTATATAAAGACATTAAGTAATGATGAGCTAAATAAAATTTCAAAAAATGCTTATGAAAGTATAAGTGAAAATACTTGGAAAAATAGAGCTAGAAAAATAATCAAAGAATTAGAAAAGATAAATTAAATTTTTGAGTGGATTTAAAAGAAAAAGGGGCTTTCGCCCCAAGGATTATGCAGCTGGATAAACAGATACTTTTTTTCTGTTTTTATCAAGTCTTTCAAATTTTACAAAGCCATCGACTAATGCAAAAATTGTGTGGTCTTTGCCAAGACCTACGTTATTTCCAGCGTGAGTTGCTGTTCCTCTTTGGCGGATGATTATATTACCAGCACGAACGAACTCACCACCAAATTTCTTAACACCTAATCGGCGTCCGATACTATCACGGTTATTTTGGGTTGAACCCTGACCTTTTTTGTGTGCCATATCTTATCTCCTTAAGCTGCGATACTTACGACTTTTACACGTGTGAATTGTCTTCTAAAGCCGCGTTTTAGTTTTGAGTCTTTACGTCTGCGTTTTTTGTAGATAACTACTTTTTTGTCTTTGCCTTCATTAACGACCTCAAGAACAACTTTTGCACCCTTAACAAATGGCGCACCTACCTTTACTTCGCCGTCATTTACAGCTAAAACTTCTGTAATCTCAACGGTTGATTTAGCTTCAGCACTAAAGTGATCTAGCTTAAGGTACTCACCCTCGCTAACACGATATTGCTTGCCGCCATGCTTAAATATAGCGTATTTTGACATACTCTACCTTTCTAAAATTTGGTAAGACCAAAAAGCACTTTTTTGCAAAAGATTTATGGAGCTTTATTGGTTGTAAGGTGTGAATGTTAGCCAAAAGTTTATAAATTCTACTTTAATGCCCCTGATTTTATGATCTCGTCGGCTAAATTTTTAATCATCGCATCGTGATCCAGAAAAAATGTTTTGTCATTTGGCAAATATGGCTGATATATCAGAGTTTTAGCTACTGGCGCACTTAAGATCACATTTATCAGTTCAAACTCAGGTGGAAAAGTAAAATAAAGTTTTGGCTTGGGAATTTCATTTTGAAAGAGCCTTTTAGCGTAAAATTTACTGAAATTTTCGTTCTTTGGTAGCTTGATCTCTTTAAAGAGCTCAAGTGGCAAAAAGTAGTGCGCCAAAGCGTGAAGTCCGTGTGCGAAAATATAAAGCCTTTTTTCAAATTTAGGCGCATCTGTCCTGCCAAATGTAGAGCAAAATTTCTGCAAATGCTCACTCATAGCGGCCACATCTTTTTCATGCAAGGCAAGCACAAATTTAACTGCCTCTCTTTCGTTTGCTGGCTTTTTGGACTCTGCAAAAGCGCGTGCTTTTTCAAGAGCAGGGGTGAGTAAATTTTCATCTTGCCAAAGCATCGCCGTGAGCAAATCGTGCGTAACACATAGAAATTTATAGCCGTTTTTGCTAGGTGGTAGGCCTTTTGGAAAGATCCGTGTCATACCATCTGTGTCACCGCAAGCGATAGCAAAAAATGCCGGTATGAGCCTCTCGCACTGGTCATATCCACCGCTGCATCCTGGGAGTAAATTTAGCTTAGCGTATTGAAAAATGAGATCATTTAGCCTCTCGGCATCGCCATCAGCTAGGCACTTTTCAAGGTAAATGTCGTAGCATCTAGCTCTTAAAAAAGAGAGTAATCGTATGAACTCACATAAAAAGTCGTATTCGTTTAAATTTTTCTCTTTTATTTCAGTGTAAATCATCGCATACTCGTCTAAAAGTAGCTCTTCATCGCTTTTTGGTAGTTTTTTGGTTTTGAAAATATTAGGCAAGCCTTCTAAAAATGACATTTTGTGTTTCCTTATTTTTGCTAATTTTAGCCAAAAACACCTAATTTTCCACGTGCGAAAGGTGGCTTTAGCGGATATTTTAACCTTGTTTTGGTTATAATCGCCCCAAATTTAAGCAAGCTTAGGATAAAGATGGCAGGCGAAGATCAGGAAAAAACCGAAGAAGCGACCCCCAAAAAGATAGAGGATGCCAAAAAGGATGGTAACGTTCCCAAAAGTCAGGATCTAGCCGGGTTCGTGACCCTTGTCATCGCTATTGGTGTACTGCTTACGATGCTAAATTTTATGAAAGAACAGATCATCTCACTTTATATCTACTACTCAAAATTTATCGGTCAGCCACTTACCTTGCCAACTGTAAAAATGATCGTCGTAAATACCTTTGCAAGGTCGCTTCTTATGATACTTCCAGTTTGTATCTGTGTGGCGATCGCTGGTGTCATCGCAAATGTAATGCAGTTTGGATTTATCTTTACCACAAAGCCTATAATGCCAAACTTTGGCAAGATAAACCCACTAAAAGGGCTAAAAAATTTATTCTCGATGAAAAAAGTGATAGATAGCATCAAAATCGTGCTAAAAGTTAGCATCGTCTTTGGAGTTGGATTTTATTTTTTCTTGCAGTTTATAAAGGAGCTACCACACACTCTCTTTTTTTCTATGTTTGATCAGCTTGCTTGGCTAAAAGAAAAGCTCATCATTCTTGTTAGTGTCATGCTTTTTATACTTTTCGTGATCGGACTTATCGACCTTCTCATCGTGCGTTTTCAGTATTTTAAGGACCTTCGCATGAGCAAGCAAGAGATAAAAGATGAGTATAAGCAAATGGAAGGAGATCCTCAGGTAAAAGGCAGAATTCGTCAAGCGCAAATGCGTGCAGCCAAGCGTCGAATGATGCAAAATATCCCACAAGCTGACGTAGTCATCACAAACCCTACTCACTACGCCGTGGCGATAAGATATGATAAAAGTCGCGACGAGGCGCCGATAATACTTGCCAAAGGTGTTGATTTTTTAGCACTGCAAATCAAAAAAATAGCCGTTGAAAATGGTGTGCAAATTTATGAAAACCCACCACTCGCAAGAGAGCTTTATAAAATTTGTGAAGTCGATGATACGATACCGGCACATCTTTTTAGGGCCGTAGCCGAAGTGCTAAGCTTCGTTTATATGAGCAATAAACAAAAATTTAAAGATAGGCTTTGATAAATTCTACTCTTGCCACTAGAAATTACTAGCAGCAAGAGAATTTATCTATTATAGATATCCAAAAGCAGTTGCAAAAATATAGCCAAATATACAAGAGAATATAACGCCAATAAGTCCCGGAATGATAAAGCTGTGATTGATAACAAATTTACCAATATGTGTCGTACCGCTTCTATCAAACTGAATAGCTGCAAGGTCGCTTGGATATGTTGGCAGGATGTAGTATCCGTAGCAAGCTGGCGCAAAAGCTAGAATGATAGCAGGATTAACATCGATATTTAAAGCTAATGGCACAAACGCAACCAAGGCTGCAGCTTGAGAATTTACAAATTTTGAGATAATCAAAAGCATAACCGCATAAGTCCAAGGGTGCTCTTTTACGATGCTTCCTAGCGCCTCTTTCATCATAGGAGTATGCACTGCAAACATAGTCTCAGCCATCCAAGAGATACCAAATACTGCAACAAGAGCAATCATGCCTGATCTAAATATCTCGTTTTTACCGATCTTGCTAGCATCTGTTGGTGTAAAGATTAAAATGATAGCGCCAGTTAAAAGCATGAAAATTTGGATAACATGAACCATACTTAGGCTTTTTGAAGATGCTTGTTTGTTGCTTATATTGATGTAAGCACCTTGAAATTCTTCTTTTGCGCCTTTTTCATTTATATATGTTACTGCACCATCAGCTGTGCGAGTAAGAGTTTGATTTGCATCTTTGCCGATGATTTTGACTGATTGGGCTTTTTGATTGGCATTTAGCTTATCGTTTGCTACTTTTAACTCAGCCGCCTCTGTTTGGATGCTAGCATCTTTTATTTTTAAGGTTTTTAAGACTTTTTGCTCAGTTGGAAGGTTAGCTATTACTTGAACGACTGTTGCGTCTTTGTAAGTAGTCCAGCTTGGGCGAAGATCTTTAAAATATCCAAGAAGTGCAACTACAAGGATAGAGCCTAAAAATATCCACATCGCAGCCCATTGATACCCAGGAAGCTTTTTGCCTAAAAGTGTCGCACTATCACCATAAACATATTTTTTAAACTCAGGATCTTGAAGCTTTGCTTGAAAGACCTCGTCTTTATCAAGATCTTTGCCTCTAAACCAGCTAAAAATTCCTATCGCCAAAACACCACAAAATGTCGATGGGATAGTGATCTTTAAAAGGTCTAAGTATCCATCAAAGCCAGCTAAGTGAGTTTTAGCATTGATAAGAAAGCTAGTGAGGGTTACAACAGCAACAGAAACTGGGCTAGCGATGATACCCATTTGTGAAGCGATAGAACTTGCAGCCATAGGACGCTCTGGGCGGATGCCATTTTTGATAGCGATATCATAAACGATAGGAAGCACGGTATAAACAACGTGTCCAGTACCGCATAAAATAGTAAGCGTACATGTTACAAATGGAGCCAAGATACTTACATATTTTGGATTTTTTCTAAGTATAGTTTCTGCTATTTGAAGCATAACATCAAGACCACCACTAGCCTGAAGCGTAGCACTTGCCACAACAACAGCGAGGATAGTTAGCATAACATCAATTGCTGGCTTACCAGGCTCGATATTAAATCCAAAAACGAGGACTATAAGACCGATACCGCCTAGCATACCAAGTGCGATACCGCCTTTTTTAGCTCCGTAGAACAAACAGATAAGGACGATGAGAAGCTGGATAGCAAACTGCATGCCTTCGCTTAAATTCATGAGAAAATCCATGAAACCTCCTAAGTTAATATAAATTTAATCAAGATTATATCTCTTATGGATTTAGATTAAACTTATATTTTAAGGATGATTTGATACAAATATAACATTTTGATTAATAAGGCTTATTTAGGATAAAATTTATAAGATTATCTCTTACAAATTTTTTATTTGATCTTGAAGATTTTATTTGTCTTAGAATATATAAAATGAAAATAGCATTGTTATATTTTAAATTTGTTAATAATAAAAATTTATTTAAATTTTATAAATAACCTAGAAAAATAGCATAAAAACCTTGTGAATACTAAATTTAATAGAACTAAGAGAAAGGGATTAATATTTAAGGAAAGGTTAATGGTGGTTAGAGGCAGAATCGAACTGCCGACACGCAGATTTTCAGTCTGCTGCTCTACCGACTGAGCTATCCAACCACCTGTTAAAGAAATTCAGATTATACATGTTTAATATTTAAAGCAAGTTTAAAATACACACTTTTTTAAATAAAATAAGTTATGTTTTTCTATTTTGACTTGAAATATAAAAGAAATTCTACAAAACAGATAATAAATTACAAGCTTAAATAAGCTTGTAATTTATTTTAGTGTATATGAAATAGTAAAGCGCAGATAACGATCTTGTTTAGGCTTTGGAAACTCAGAACTTGCTCTTTGAATATTTTCTAAAGCAGCATTATCAAGCGACTCAAAACCAGAGCTTTTACTAACTTTAAGTTCATCTATACTACCGTCTTGCTTGAGTAAAAATCTAACTTCTACAATACCTTGATGCTTCATACGTCTAGCATTATTTGGGTAACTGTTATGCCTCTTAACTGCGATTGTAACCTTCGTAAAATCTTCATCACCTTGTGAATTTGATAAATTTAGCTCAGGTGTTACATTTTGAACTGGAGCTGCAGCGATAGACTTGTTATTGGCTGGTAAATTTGTATTTACACTAGCTGGCGGTACAATAGGCTGCACTGGCTGAGCAATTACCGGTTCAGGCTTAGGCTCTATTTTTTTCTCTTTTTTAGGCTCTACCTTTTTTATTTCACGCTTTGGTTTCTCCACCTTTTTAGGTTCAGGTTTTGGTTCTGGCTTTGGCTCAGGTTTTGGTGGCTCTGGTGGTGGCGGTGGAGCTGGTGGAGTTGGCTCTGGGATAAGCATTTGCTCCGCTATTTGAGGTGCTGAGACTTGTGGCACTGGAGTAAATGAATTAAGAGCTATTTTTATCGGTTTTTGCTCACCTATTTTTATCTCATCAAAATCATGTGAAAGCAAAAAATATACTGCTGCTCCATGCACTATAAGCGAAACAGCTAAGCCGCTGTAATTTGAAATTTTATTCAGAGATTGTTTGGATTGCAAAATTTTCGTGGCCCTTCTCTTTTAATATATCAATTACTTTGACAAAGCTATCAAATTTCGAATTTTTATCGCTTTTTAGTTCGATCAATGTCTTTATATCAACCGCATTTAGCTTATCTTTGAGTTCATTCTCAGAAATTTCTACATCATCTATAAAAAATTTATTATCCTTATCAATTACTACGCTTACCTTTTTATCGTCCTCTTTACTTTGCTCGGCACTGTTTGCGCTTGGAAGATCAATAGCTATCTTACCTTGAGCAATAAAAGTCGAGATACTAAGCACGATAGCAAGCAAAACAAGCATAATATCAATAAATGGGACAATATTTAACCCATCTTTTTTATTTAGACGCATTTTCAGCCTTGTATCTATTTAGCATTACATCTACTTTTCTGACAAAACCATTGTAAATCATCAAAGTTGGTATCGCCACAAGTAGTCCAAAAGCAGTTGCTTTTAGCGCAAGAGAGAGGCCGACCATTATGCTTTTAGTATCGATTCCGCCTGCCATACCCATATCATAAAATGTGATCATAATTCCAGCAACTGTACCAAGAAGTCCTACATATGGTGCATTTGAGTAGATAATGTAAAGCGTGGTTAAATTTTTGGTTAGTGCTTCTTCAAGCGCTTCGATACTTTTGTAGCCTTTTATATCAACGCGTGAATAAAAAATAATACGCTCAATCGTATACCAAAGTACAAAAAAACTCATAATGCCTAAAATCGCAATAATTACATGATCAATGTGATGTTTAATTAGCTCCATAATACCTTCTTAGTAAAAATTTTTGCGTGATTATAGCTATATTGATAACCAATGTCAAATATTTAGTAAAAATGTAGTCAAATAAAAACTAAAATTTTTAATTTTGTATGTATATATTTAATATTTTTAGAATTTCAAAAATTTAATTTTTTTCTTAGCAACTCTATTTCAGTGATAACCATTTTTGGCGTAAGCTCCTTCATACAGGCATGTGTTTTTATAGGACATACTCGCTTCATACATGGCATACACTCTAAATTTAAATGCACTATCTTTGCACTCTCATCTTTCCATGGGCTAGTCTCTTTAAATTTAGTCGGTCCAAAAAGAGCCACAAGTGGCACTTTATAGGCAGCTGCGATATGCATAGGACCACTATCGTTTGTCAAAAAGATGCCATTTTTTATAGAACCTATGACCTCACAAAGCTCTTTTATGCTTGTTTTCCCGGCCAAATTTTCACATTTCATACCATTTTGTAAGAGTATTTGCTCGATTTCATTGCAGATCTCAAGCTCAGCTTTTGAGCCAGTGATCTTTACATAAAATTCATCTTTAAAATGCAGTGCAACCTCTGCAAAATAGTGCGGATACCATCTCTTGGCACTTCCGTAGCTAGCACCTGGATTTAGCACGAGGAGTTTTTGCTCACTTTTTTTGGCTTCATAATAAATTTTTAGTTCGTTTGAAATTTCTTTTAAATTTAGGCTTTGCTTTATGAAATTTAGATATTTCTGCACCTGATGCAAGCTCTCGCTGCTCTTTTTAAAGCAAAATTTTTGCGTTGCTTTTAGAAAAAATAGCAAAAATTTACTAGCAAATGAGCTTCTAAAACTAATAGCGATATCAAATTTTCCAAGCTTACTAGCTGTTTTTATAAGGCTTAGATATCTTGAGCTTTGTTTTTTACTATCATCAATTACTACTTTTTCGCACTTTGGATGTGATTTGTAAAGCTCACAGGCCACATAAGAGCCAAAAAATACAATATTTTTAGCACTTTTACTTAAATTTTCTATCGCTGCGCTCGCCATCACAGCATCTCCGAGCCAAGTTGGAAGCTCTATAAAAACTCTCACTTTTGCTCCAAATTTAGCACTTCGTTTATGATTTCAAGAGTTTTGCTTGCATTTTCTTCTATACTAAATTTTTGTGAAAGCGCAAATGCCTTCTCTTGCAGCTCTCTCATCATGTCATTATCATTAAGCACCTGCTCCACTAGCTCCAGTATACTTTCATCACTTGGTTCACGCATGATAAAACGATTTTCTAAAATTTCAGCTGCCCCATTTTGAGCCGTCGTAAAGACAATATTTTTAAAGCTAAGTGCCTCTAGGACGACATTTGAAAATGGTTCGTAGTGCGTTGGAAATATAAAAATATCACTTGCTTCATAAAATTTTGCAGTCATTTTTTGCTCACCTGTAAAAAATGCCTTTATTTTTAGCTTTTTTGCTAGCTTCTTATATGAATTTAAATTTTTATCTTTGCCTACTATTAGCGCATTTACTGGTGTTTTTAGCTTAGACATAAGAAGCAAAAAATCCCTTGCTCCTTTTCTTTTAAAGCCGTTTCCTACAAATAGCACAATTGGTAAATTATAATCAAGTCCAAATTCTTCGCATACGCTAAGTTTTGCTTCACCTTTTTCTACTTTTTGTGGCAAATTTATACCGTTGTAAATGGTGACAATCTTCGACTCATCGACACCGTAAGCTAAAATTATTTGCTCTTTTATGTAGTTTGAATTTGCGATTATCTTTTTAGAATTTTTAAAACATCGCTTCTCTAGATATGGATAGACAAAATTTAGAGGATTAACCCACCAAAATGGCTTTGTAGCACAATAAATTTTATGCACGCCATCCCCTGCTCTGTAAATATCTGCACAGCTTACTCGCTCCAAGCTAAAATATACTTCATTGCTTTGTTTCTGGCGTTTTACTTGTGCGTTAAATCTCAAAGCCTTTTTCCATGACGAGATCCTAGCCTCTCCTAGATATGAGCGTATAGATGTGTCTATACCTACGTCTTTTAGGGCTTTGGTAAGCCTTCTTAAATAGCGTTCGGCACCACCTACTGCATTTGGATTGATACGTAAAAAAACTATTTTTTTCATGACCTCAAAGCTTTTTATTTTTGTGATTTTTTATTTGTAATGTCCGCCATAATATCAAAAATTTTTATAAATCAGCCTATTTTTTGCCTAAATTTCATAAAATTACACAAAGGATAAAAATGAAAACACTTACAATTATTGACACTTTTGGTTTCTTTTTTAGGCTCTACTACGCCATGAGCGGACTTAAAAACCGCGAGGGTAAGCCAAGCGGTATGATAAGTGGCTTTGCAAATTTTATAGCAAGCCTCAAGGATGAATACCAAAGCGACTATCTTATCTTCGCACTTGATAGCAAAGGCAAGACCTTACGTCACGAAATTTTAGGTGATTATAAAGCAAATAGAAACGAGCCACCGGCTCAGCTAAAAGAACAGCTTCCAGTTTGCATAGATATGATAGAAAAAATGGGACTTTACAGCCTTAGTCGCGAGGGCTACGAGGCCGATGACATCATCGCAAGTGCGGTTAAATTTTGCAAAGACAAAGATATATTTGTGCGAATAGTCACCCACGATAAAGACCTTTACCAACTCATAGAAGACGGCAAAGTGAGCATCTACAGCCCGCAAAGCAAGATCGATCATGATAGTGCAAGCTGCTTTGAAAAGTATGGAGTTTATCCGGCTCAAGTAAGGGATTTCTTAGCGATCGCAGGAGACAGCTCGGACAACATCCCAGGCGTCAAAGGTATCGGCGCAGTTGGAGCCAAGAAGCTTTTGGCTGAGTATGGGAGCTTAGAGGGAATTTATGAAAATTTAGCCCTTCTTAGAAATGAGCGCACTAAAAATATGCTTGCCGCTGCAAAAGACGAAGCATTTTTGAGCAAAAAGCTAGCCACGCTATTTGACGATGCAGTTAGTTCATTTGATCTTGAACACTCGAAATTTCCAGAGCAAAATCCTTTGATAAATATCTCAGAAATTTTAAAAGAGTACGATCTAAACAGACTTCTTAAGAGCTTGCAAAAAGAGGAAAATGCTGAATTTAAACTTGGCTTTAGAGCAAATTTACTCCTTGATGAAGCTAGCATTGAAAAGCTCTTATCAGACATCACGCCAGAGACCATTGTCGCCTTTGACACTGAGACCACGGGCGTTGATAGCAGGAGCGCAAAGATCGTTGGATTTAGCTTTTGCTTTAACGACGAGGACGCCTACTACGTGCCAGTGGCTCACAACTACCTTGGTGTGCCACAGCAAATTAGCCTAAAATTTGCCACTTGGGCGGTAGGACAAATTTACAAAGGCTGCGTGATCGGGCAAAATTTAAAGTATGACTTTGAGATAGTTAAAAATAACCTAGGTCTAAATCCTCCAGCAAATTTTAAAGACACAATGATCCTTGCTTGGCTTAGCGATCCAAACTCAAGTGTCGGCATGGACGCACTGGCAAAGAGACTTTATGACTACGACACGATAAAGTTTGAAGACGTTGTCAAAAAGGGGCAAACTTTTGGCGATGTGCCTCTAGAAAATGCAGCCAAATACGCGAGTGAGGACGCTTGGATAACGCTTAAATTTTATAAAACTTTTTTAAACACGCTTGATAAAAATTTACTTGTCCTTGCAGATACACACGAGTTTCCTTTTATCCTCACGCTCTTTGACATGGAACAAAACGGCATCAAGATAAATGAAGCCAAAATGCAAAAGCTTATCCTTGAAAATGACACAAAACTAAAAGCACTAACAAGTGAAATTTACGAGCTAAGCGGCGAAAATTTCAACATAAACTCAGTAAAACAGCTTGGCGTCATACTTTTTGAGCATCTAAAACTTCCAACCAAAAAGAAGACAAAAACAGGATACAGCACCGATGAGAGCGTGCTAGCTGAGCTTACGGACGCTCATCCAGTGATTGAGAAAATTTTAGCCTACAGGGAGCTATATAAACTACAAAGCACCTACTGCGAGCCACTCTTAGCGCTTGCGAAAAAGGACGAGGGCTCGCGAATTTACACGAGCTTTTTACAAACTGGCACGAGTACTGGCAGACTTTCAAGCAAAAATCCAAATTTACAAAACATCCCGGCTCGTGGCAGCCTCGCAAAGGACGTCAGAGAGTGCTTTGAGGCGCGGGAGGGATATAGTTTTGTGGGGCTTGACTACAGCCAGATCGAGCTTAGACTGTTAGCTCACTTTAGCCGTGATCCTGCGCTGCTTGAGGCGTTTAAAAATGATGAGGATATCCACGCAAGGACGGCTATTAGCATATTTGGTAGCAGCGACGGGCAAAATAGAGCCGTGGCAAAGAGTATAAATTTTGGCCTCATTTATGGTATGGGCTCAAGCAAGCTGGCAAATCAAGTAAATATCACAAGAGCCGAGGCAAAAGAGTATATAGAGCGCTATTTTAAGGCTTTTGAGACGATCAAAGACTTTTTAGAGAGCATAAAAATTTCAGCTAAAAATGACGGCTTTGTGCAAACACTTCTTGGCAGAAGACGCTATTTTGACTTTAAAAGTGCCACACCTATGCAAATAGCCATGTTTGAGCGTGAGGCGGTAAATACGGTCTTTCAAGGCTCTGCGGCAGATCTAGTCAAGATGGCGATGGTAAAAGTTAGAGCAAATTTAGATGAAAATGCAAAAATGTTGCTTCAGATCCACGACGAGCTGATTTTTGAAGTAAAAGACGAATTTGCGCAGGAATTTGGCAAGGCGACGCAAAAGACAATGGAGGAAATTTACACGCTAAATGTGCCGCTTAAAACATCGCTAAATATCGCTAAAAACTGGGGTGAGCTAAAATAGATAGATAAATTTTGCTGGAGCTTTTAAGATGATTAGCTCCTGCTTTATACTTAAAAAATAAAGCTGTGATTTATCGCTACATCTTTGAATTTTTATACTTTTGTAAAAAGCAAATGGTATCAGTCAAATAAGCCAGCAAGCAGCCCAACGCGTAACATGCGATGTCGCTAACGTCAAATGTTCCGCCAAAGACTATACGTATTATTAAATTATGAATATCTAAAATTTCAAGTACTTTAAAGTATTGTAAAATTTCTATAAATAGCGAGAAGATAAATATTTCAAACGCTAAAATTTTTGGTGTAGTTTTAAACACGGCTCGTCCAAATGCGTAAAGCATCACCGTAACTAGCACATCACCCAAATAATGACGCATGAAGCCACCTTTAACAAAAGCTGCGATATAAATTTCGATTGCCAAAATCACGACTGCTACGAGCAAAAAGGATAATCTAGCTCGCAAGCTATGTCTCATTTTCTCGTATTGAAAAGATTTGTATATTTTTCGTTTTACTTGCATTTTTTTTATTTATTTGAAATTTTACTTTTTTACAAATTAGAAATGATATCCATACCATCTTTAAAGCCAGGATTGTGCTGGATATATTTTTCGCCTACAAATGTATTTATAACTTCCATCTTGTGCTCGTTTAAAAGAGCATTCCATTAGGTTTTACTTAAAATTGCCAAAACCCGGCTATTTCATGAATTGTAACAGATAATAGCAATATTGCCAAATAAAAAATTTCTTATTTTTAAAATTCTTTGACAAGAAATATTAATCAAAATAGCTTTTAAAAATATTTTTTAGATAATTAATAACTTTTTGGTTTAAAAATAATGAAATTTATGGATTAAAATTTTTCTATCAAATCTTTAAAAATTTCATAAAGTTTATTTACTTCGTGGGCGCTAACTCGTTCGTTTTTGGCGTGTATGCGGTCGTTTATGACGCCAAATTCTATCGCATCTACACCAAATTCAGCAAAGTGCCTTGCATCGCTCGTGCCGCCTTTTGTATTTAAAACTGGTGTGATACCGGTAATTTTTGCGACAGAGGCCATTAAATTTTTTATGATTTTGCTATCTTTGTTTGTTAAAAATCTCTTTGAGCTTTGCTTTATACTAAGCTCGTAATTAAGCCCTTTTAAGACCTCTCTAAGATAGCTCTCAACATCATTTACGTCAGTTAAATTTGAGTTTCTGATGTTAAACATTATGCTAAGCTTGCTCGGCGTGACGTTGCAAACTTGCATGCCGCCTCTAATATCAGTTATCACAATCTTGCTTGGACTAAAAAACTCGCTTCCGCCGTCCATATCGTGATCAGCTATTTTACTTAAAAGTGGAGCTATCAAATTTACCGGATTTACACACTTTTCAGGATATGCTACGTGCCCTTGAATGCCATTTATCACGATCTTGCCATTTATCGAGCCACGTCTACCAACTTTTATGCTATCACCAAATTCTTTATCGCAAGTTGGCTCAGCCACTACGCAAAATTTTGGCAAATCATTTATTTCGCGTAAATATTCAAGTGCTAAAGGCGTGCCATATATGCCATCGCCCTCTTCGTCGCTTGTTAAGATGAGGCTTAGTTTGCCATCAAATTTTGCATCTTTAGCAGCGCAAACAAAGGCAGCCACGCCACTTTTCATATCCTGTGCGCCTCTTGCGTAGATGTAGCCATCTTTTTCTAGCGGGGTAAATGGTTCACTCTGCCAGCCATCTCCTGGAGGCACGACATCAACATGCCCTGCAAAAGCTAGATGCTCGCCATCTCCATAAATTTTAGAAAGTATGAGATTTTTTGTGCCATTTTTTTCTATAAATTTCGCCTCAAAATCAGGCAAAAATTTAGCAATAAACTCTAAGCTCCCAGCATCATTAGGTGTGATAGAGCGAAAGCTTAAAAGCTCTTTTAAAAAGCTAATTACCACTAAGTGCCTTATGAGCCGGCACGCTCTGGTGCACCAAAATAAAAGCCCTGGAACTCATCTACGCCGATCTCTTTACAGATTTCAAATATCTCTTTTGAATGCACATATTCAGCAATAGTTTTTATACCAAGGTCTTTTGCAAATGCCACGATCGCACTTGCGATAGAGTGTGAATCTTTATTTATGTCTATATCTTTTATAATAGAGCCATCGATCTTCACATAGTCAGGCTTGATCTTTATAATGTAAGAAAAATTTGAATATCCTGAGCCAAAATCATCGATAGCGATCTTTGCACCCATGCTTTTTACACGCTCGATAAAATTTGAAACTCTCTCTAAATTTTTAAGCTCTTCATCTTCAACGATCTCAAACACTACTCTGCCGGCAACATTGTGCTTGTTTAATAGATTTAAAACAAGTGAGCTAACATCACCATCGATCATATCTCTACTGCTTAAATTTATAGAAAGTACTAAATTCTTATCCTCTACAAGCTGCTTAAAACACTTTACAATGAGTTGTTTCTCAAGATCAGCATAACGCTTAATGCGCTTTGAGATATCCAAAAAGACATTTGGTGATATAACATCGCCTCTATCCAAAAGTCTTATCAAGCATTCGTATTTTACAGGTACCTTTTGGTCATTAACTATCGGCTGAAAATAAGGAACAATATTGTTATTTATAGTGGCGTATTGTATCAGTTTAGAGCGTTCTATTTGAGTTGCGTATTCCTCTTTTTGATTTAACCCTTTGAAATAACAAACATAGTCTTTATCTTGCTCTTTTGCTGTTTTTAACGCTATTGTTGCTTTTCTTAGTGTTTGGTCACTATCAAGAGCAAAGCCTATTGTACTATGTATCTCGATACCTTCTATCTCTCTACCATCTTCATCGACTATACTTAGCATACGGCCTTTAAAAATTTCTATCAAATCTTCAACCATATCTTCATATCTATCGATAAAGCTATCGCTATCTTCTACCAGAGCAAACCTATCTGCTTCTATACAGTAAGCCTTCATATTCTCATCTTTGGCAAATTCACTGATCAAATCAGCCATCTTTACCAAAATCTGGTCACATGCAAATTTACCGTAAAAGTCATTCATCTTGCCAAAATCGTCAATATCTATAAGCACTACTTTAGGATTTTTATAGCTATTAATATCACGCACCAATGCTGTTTTATTTAAAAGTCCAGTCATCGGATCGATATAAAGCTTTTCTCCAAGCTCTTCTATCTGTTTTTTAGTATCTGTTTTTAATGCGTTATAGTTATTTTTTTCTTTTATATACTTGACTGCGTACCATATACAAGTAGACAAAGCAACTATTGCACCAATGAAGCTTAAGATAAATGTTAAAGCCATATTGTTTAAAAGCCACTCAAAAAAGTACTCATCATGCGTACCGGTAATACGTTGATCGACCTTTCCTTTAAAGCCTAATATATATTCTCCAACCGGTACAAACATACAAACTTGAGCAGCATTTTCTGGTAAAATTTTTGCCCAAAAATAATCTTTTTGGAAATTATGAGCAAAGATATTTCCACAGCTTTTGTCGTTAAACTCTTGATTTATTATTCTTTTATCTGAAGATGCTACGACCTTGTATCCATTTTTATGATCATCCTTTAATAAAAGAACATCACCCATAGCACTATCGTTAATGTAAGATTGGAAATTTGCGACATCATATTTGCTGATATTTTTGAAATAATCAACATATTGATATGTCAAATAATCAACTTTCTTTCGAAGATTAAAACCATTTTCAGCAGAAGCATTATTAAATTTAAAATAAAAAACTGCCAGGTTTTCGACTAAAAAAATACTTCCCAAAACAAACACTAAACCTATAATCGTTTTAGTGATGTTTAGATTTTTACCCGTTTGCTCGTCCTTGTTACTCAAAAGTTACTTCCCTTATTTTGTGTACTTGCTCTGATTATATCAACCTTAAAATAAATTTTAACTTTTAGGAAGAAGTTAAAGCCTGACTATTTTAGCTCCATATCCGCCTTGATTTGCCGGTGCGTCAAAAAATTCTTTCACACTTGGATGCTCTTTTAAGAAATTTTTAACTGCAAAGGCAAGCTTGCCAGTACCGATGCCGTGAAATACGCTAACCTCGTCAAATCCCATAACAAGACTATCTGAGATAAATTTATCAAGCTTTGCTATCGCCTCGTCAGCTCTCATGCCGTGCAGATCAAGCGAGAGCGAGGCTGTTTTTGGCTTATCTACGCTTAAACTTACGCCGCCTTTTTTAGGCAAGACTACTTCGTTGCCATTTTTTCTTAAAAGCTCTAGTGGCACGCGTAAATTTATACCATTTGACTCGATCATCGCATCGTTTTTAGAGATGCTTAAAACCGTGCCTTTGATATTTTCATACTTCACTCTATCGCCTACTTTTAGGCTCTCGCGCTCAGTTTTTTTAGGCTTAACGATGGCGGCTTTTTTCTCATTTGCCACGTTTAGCGCCCTTTGCTTGTCTTTTATCTCTTTGAAATTTATAACAGCTTTTGCCGCATTTATTGCTTCAAAATACTCTTTTTCAAGGCGCGAAATAGTCGCATTTAGCTTGATCTCATTTTTCTCTTTTAGCTCTTTTTGCTCCTCAAGCAAGCGCTCCAGTCGCTCCTCTTTTGCCGTGATCTCTTTTATCCCCTCATCAAGCTTGGTTTGTAAATTTAGCGTCTTTGTGATGATCTCGTTTAAATTCTCTTTATCTTCGCCGTAAATTTTCTTTGCCTGCGCCACTAAATTTTGAGATATGCCGTATCTTGCCGCCGTTTCAAAGGCATAAGACTTGCCGATCGTGCCCTTTAAAAACTCAAATTTAGGCCTTTGAGCCACCTCGTCGTAAAGCGCCGCCACTAGCTCAACCTCTGGGTTTTTAGCTAGCAACATCGCAAGGCGCTTGTGGTGGGTCGTGATGATCATTTTGATATCTTGAGTGATGAGACGCTCTATCATGACGCCATACAAGCTCGCAGCCTCTTCAAAATCGGTGCCAAGCTCGATCTCGTCGATACCGATGATGATTGATTTTTTAGTAAAAAGCTTTGCAAAATGCACCATCCTGCCAGCAAAGGTCGAGATGTCGTTTTTCACACTTTGCGGATCTTCTATGATCGCGTCAAATTCTTTAAAAGAGCCGATGCTTGAGTGGTTTGCGTCTATACGCATTGGCAAAAGATACTTTGCAAGAAGCGTAGCTGAAATGATTGATTTTAAAAGCATCGACTTACCGCCAGCATTTACGCCGGTAATGAGAAGCACCTTTTTGCTAAAATCCACACTCACGCTCTTTGGATTTTTAAGCGCTGGGTGAGCAAATTTCTCAAGCTTTATGACATGCGAGCTGTTTGGCAAAACAAACTCATAGTCACGCGATCTAGCCAAATTTACACGAGCCTGATATGCGTCAAACTGATCAAAAGCGTTATTTATAAATTTCAAAAAAAGTAGGCTCTTGCTCATCTGCAGGCTAAATTTCTTGCAGTGCTCAAAAATGATCTCCTCTTTTCTATCAAGCAGCTCGCTTTGCTCCTTTTTTAGGCGCTCGGTGCTTGCAGGTGCGACATAGAAGTAGCCGCCTGAGCTTCTAGCGATGACGGTGCCTTTTAGGGCGTGATTAAAGCCGCCACGCACCAAAAGTGCCTCTTGCGAGTTGATGTAGTGCGTCTGGGTATCGACTAGATAGGGCGTAATGTGCTTTGAGTAGATGAGCTTTTTAAGCTCGGCGTCGATCTGACGCTTTTTCTCGCTAAACGCCTGCTTTATCGCGTGAAATCTCTCATCCACACTGTCGCTAAACTCGCCGTTTTCATCAAAGCTGTTTGCCAGCTGGCTCATCGCTTCAGGGATTTCAACCTTTGCGATCCACTCGCCAAGCCTGCCTTCAAATTTTTGCTTTTTTAAATATGAAAAATACTTAATGATCTTTGCAGACTCGTAAATTTCACTGATGTGAAGCACCGCTTGTTTGCTAAGTCTCATAAGTGCGTCATCTAAATTTTTTATCTCATCAGGCGCTTTGAAGTCATACTTTGAAAGCTCGCTAATGTTTTCAAAGTGGATTTTGCTGTCACCTTGTAAAAATAGCGGTTTTTGTCTTGCTAAAAAGGAGTAAAATTTCTCCAGATACTCGCCCAGATCGAGCTTTAAAAATATCTCTTCAGTCATTGCTCGCAACTTTTTATAGGCACGATGACGCCTGAAAGATCGCTAAATTCTCGCTTTGACAAAAATGACGCCGTGCCAAATTCGTAGTTAAATTTCTCAGCGCTCACGTTGTATTCGCCACATTTTAGTGTTTTACCCTGCTTAAAGTCAGTCACTAGCTTTGAGATGGCGTCCTCGTTTTTGGATAAATTCTCCTCGTAAAAATAGACGCAAACAAGGATCGCTACAAGCACCGCGCTAACGACCGCTTTTATGCTTTTGCTGATCTTTTCATCTTTTATCGCCCAGATCGCTCCAAAAAGCAGTATCACGCCGGCGATTATTATCAAATTTCTTACCATTTTACGCCTTTATACTTTGCGATGAGCTCTTTGTAAAGCTCAGCATGAGGCTTGATCTTTTCTAAAATTTCAGCCCTCACTTCGCTGATATCTTGCTTTTCAACCAGCAAGCAAACGGCTAGATAGGGGGCATTTGGCAGCATATCTTTTATCTGGGCGCTATTTAGTTTTTGCGACCTTGCAAGCGCGATCAAGATATCTTTTTTACCTAAATTTATAAGGCTGGAAATTTCATCCTCGCTTAGCTCTTTTTCTTTTATCTCTTTTAAAATTTCATTTTCATCTTGAGGCTTGAAACTACTTAGATCCATTAATATCCGCCTCTTAGTTGCACGCTGATATCGCCCGCTCCAAAGCCAACTACTATGCCGTCACTTAGGCGGTTTTTCACGCCAAATTCATCTGTAAATTCTATCCCCTCTTCAACCCTCTCGACCTTGTCTGTAAAGATCGGGTTATACTCGCTAAATTCGCTCTTCATATCAACTTCGATCGGATTTTCTCCGGCTGCATAAACTGGCAAGATGACAAGCTCATCAACGCCCTTAAAGCATTCTTTAAAGCCAGGTAAATTTGTGCTAAGCCTTGTGTAGCGGTGTGGCTGAAATATCGCTGTGACGCTGTTTATACCTAAAATTTTGGCGTATTCAAAGACTGATTTTAGCGTCGCTTTTATCTCGGTTGGATGGTGCGCGTAGTCGTCTATTAGGACGAAATTTTTGTTTGCACACAAGATGTCAAATCTCTTTTTAATGCCTTTAAAATTTAGTAAATTTTCCCTAATGTCTTTTAGCGGAGTCTCGTGCATCGCAGCAAGGATGGCTAAAGAGGCGTCTATGGCGATGTGCTCGCCCATGCCAAAGGCCTCAAATTTGCCTAAATTTTTAAGGTTAAAGCTGGTGTATGGCTGATAGTCTCTTACAACCATCGTAAGCTCGGTGATATCAGTGCTTGGAAAGAGTCTGATCGCATCAAGCTTAAGCGTGCTTAAAAACTCGTCCTCAGCGTTTATCACTCTAACCTTTGCGCGCTCCAAAAAGCCCTTGTAGGCTGCGTAAAATTTAGCTAGATCGTAGTCGTAGTGCTCCATATGCTCTGGCTCTGCGTTTGTCACGATAGCTAGATATGGGTTTGAGTTTAGAAAGCTAGAATCGCTCTCATCAGCCTCAAATACGACGTTATCGCTCTTTGCATAGCGCATATTTGAGCCAAACTGCTTTGAGATGGCGCCGATGATGACTGAGCCTTCTATCAGGCTTGCTAGCATCGCCGAGGTCGTACTCTTGCCGTGCGCGCCAGCTACTGCAAAAACACACTTATCCTCAAGCACATAAGGCAAAATTTCTTTTCTCGAAAAGCACTTTATGCCCTTTCTTCTGGCCTCCACTAGCTCGATGTTATCCTCTTTTATCGCAGCTGAATAGACCACAAAGTCTTGGTCTTTTATCGCCTCTTTACAGTGCGGAGTGATAACCTCGATGCCTTCATCTTTTAGCTCAAGAGTCGTCTTACTCTCTTTGATGTCGCTACCGCTTATCTTGTGGCCTTTTTCGTGTAAAAATCTAGCGATGGCTGAGATGCCGATGCCGCCGATGCCTATGAAATGGACTTTTTTGATCTCATTGTTTAGCTCTTGCAAATTTTATCCTTAAATTTTTTCGTGATTTTAACAAAAACTACTAAATTTAAGGCTGAAAAATGGCTTTTATTTGCTTAAGGTAAAGCTCTCGTCCATAAGGTCAAAAACAGTTTTTTGTGAGATTTCAGAGTTTAAATTTACACTTATCCAGTGTTTTTTATTCATGTGATATGCTTTAAAAATTTGCTGCTCATCAACTAGCACCATCGCTAGATCAGGGCTACATTTTAGATTTAAAACCTCTATCATCTCGTCACTTTCAAGCCCAAGCTTGCTAGCGCTTATCTCCATAAGCAGTGCAAACCACTTCTCATTTTTCTTGTGACGAAAGGCACTAAATTTTGGATATTTTGGGAAAATTTGCTCACCTAAAATGTCAAATTTCTCTTTTATATATCTCTCAACGTCACTTCGTTTCAAAATTCACTCCAAAATTCCTTTAAAGAGCGCCCACTCTTGCTAAACTCGCTCTTTTCGGCCCAGATGCAGCGCTTCATCTTTTAAATTTAGCCTCTATCTGCATAAAGCCCCAGGTGCTTCTAGCCTCGCTAAGCTCCTTTTTGCTAAGCTCATCGATCAACATCTCTTCATTTTTGCCAAGCCTGTTCTTAACCTCGCCAAATGGGCTAATAAGCATCGAGTCACCATAAAAACTCCACTGCTCGTCCTCACTCTTATGGCTTCCCACGCGATTTACGCGAAGCACGTAGACGTTGTTTGTAAAGGCTCTAACCTTTAAAAGCTCCTCCCAACGCGCCTGCGAGAAAAACGTGCAAGCCGTTGGCACAAGCACGATATCGACCTTTTTAGCACTCATATACGCCCAGCACACGTCAAAGTGCGCCTCGTAACCAAACATGACGCCAACCTTAAATTTATCATAGGTAAAGATAGGTAAATTTAGCTCATCGCTTGTGTTATTAAAGAATTTAGCCTCATTCCAGTGAGCGTAAGGCATGAGAATTTGCTGATCATATAGCTTGACTTGTGTTGAGGTAAATTTGGCTAGACTTTTAAAAATTTCCTTGCCTTTTAGATTTACAATGGGTGCAACAATATTTAGATCGTACTTTTTTGCCATTGCAAAAAGAGCCTCTTTTTTGCGCTCGCTTTGCTCTTTTATAAGGCTTTTTGGCATGCTAATGAGCTCTTTAAAAAAACTATTTAGCACATATTCACCAAGGACAACAAGCCTTGCATTTTCGTCCGCACAAATTTTTAGGTAATAATCAAGCCTTGCCTCACTTAAAGGCTGCGTTGGTAGCTGAAGAGCACAAATTCTACTCATCATCCACCTGCTTTATGCTAAGTTTTGCGTTTTCTAAAATTTCTCTTGCTTCATTTAAGAGCTTTTTGCCCTGCTCGTGCAGCTTTATGCTATTTTCTAGACTCACATCATCTTTGTTTAGATCGTTTAAAATTTTATCTGCTAGGGCTAATTTTTCTTCAAAGCTCTGCTCTTTTTGCTCCATTTTCTATCCTTTTAATATATTTTTTATATATCCATCAAATTTTTCTATCTCGACCAAAAATGCGTCGTGGCCGTAGTTGCTATCTATCTCTACAAAATTTGTATTCTCTCCTCGCCCCATCTCGCAAAGCGCATCGTAAATTTCTCTCATGCAGCTTGGCGGAAAGAGCAGATCGCCCTTAAATGCGATTAGATGCAAATTTGCTTTTATTGGCGCAAGGGCGTCTTTTAGGTTGTCATAGTGTCTTGTGCAGTCAAAGATATTCATCATTTTTACGATATATAGGTAGCTTAGCGGATCAAACCTCTTTGGGAAATTGTAGCCGTTGTACTCCATATAGCGATCCACCTGAAAGCGCCCAGAAAGCTCATAAAGACCGTCAGTTTCTACGTAGTTTCGTCCAAATTTCTCATCCATGCTATCAGGGCTTAAAAAGCTGATATGGCCTGCCATCCTGCCGTAAGCCATACCTTTTAGCCCATTTTTTCTTATAAATTCCACGTCGTATTCGCCATTTTTGAAATTTTCATCGTTTAAAATGGCTTCGATGGCGATTTTGTTAAAAGCTATCGCCCAGGGCTTAGTCTGATAGGTACTTGCAAGCATTATAATATCTTGCGCAAATTCTGGAAACTCGATAGCGCAACAAAGTGCTTGCATACCGCCAAGACTGCCGCCGATCACAGCTCTTGCTCTTGTAATACCAAGCTCGCTAAATAGCCTCATTTGCGCCTTTACCACATCGCTTATGGCAAGGACAGGGAAATTTAACCTATACTCTTTGCCACTGCTTCTATCCACGCTTAGCGGCGAAGTCGAACCAAAGCACGATCCCAGGATATTTACGCAGATAACGTAAAATTTATCGGTATCAACCGCCTTTTTACTGCCTATTAGCCAGTCCCACCAGCCAGCTTTCTCATCGCCTGCGTAGGTGCCAGCAGCGTGGTGTGAGCCAGTTAGGGCGTGACAGATGACGATAACGTTGCTTTTATCAGCATTTAGCGTGCCGTAAGTCTCATAAATAAGCTTGAAATTTGATAGCATACGGCCACTCTCAAGATAGAGTGGCTCGTTAAATTTAATAGTTCTAGTTTGCAGGTTTAACACTAATTGACTTTGTAGTTTGGTGCCTCGTGAGTGATAACGACGTCGTGGACGTGGCTCTCTTTTAGTCCTGCGCTTGTTATCTCGACAAATTCAGCTTTTTCTTGAAGAGTTGGGATATCTTTTGCGCCGACATAACCCATCGCGCTTCTTAGGCCGCCTATTAGCTGATGTATCACATCTTTTATGCTTCCAGCAAATGGCACACGACCTTCGATACCTTCAGGTACAAGCTTGTCTTGAGCGGTGCCTTCTTGGAAGTAGCGATCAGAACTACCCTTTGTCATAGCACCTATTGAGCCCATACCACGATATACTTTGTACTGGCGACCTTGGAATGTTATCAGTTCGCCTGGGCTCTCTTCACATCCTGCTAGCAAGCTACCTGCCATAACGCACGCCGCACCTGCTGCAAGGGCTTTTGCCACGTCGCCTGAGTATTTTAAACCGCCGTCAGCGATAACTGGAATGCCATATTTCGCTGCTTCGCTTGCGCAGTCATCAATCGCTGAAATTTGAGGCACACCAACGCCAGCAACAATCCTTGTAGTACAAATAGACCCTGGTCCAATGCCTACTTTTATGCCGTCAGCTCCAGCCTCAGCTAGGTCTTTTACGGCTGCTGGGTTTGCGATATTGCCAGCTACGACGTCAACTTTAAAATTTGCTTTTACTTCTCTTAAAGTATCGATGATACCCTTTGAGTGGCCGTGAGCTGAGTCGATGACGATGACGTCTACGCCAGCATCTACAAGGGCTTTAGCGCGCTCTATCTGACCCACACCAATAGCCGCTGCCACGCGAAGTCTGCCGTAGCTATCTTTGTTTGCATTTGGATACTCTTTGCGTTTTTTTAGATCTTTTATGGTAATAAGCCCATCAAGCCTGCCATCTTTATCGACGATAGGTAGCTTCTCAACTCTATTTTGAGAGAAAATTTTCTCCGCATCATCAAGTGTGCAACCTTTTGGTGCAGTTATGAGCGGTGCTTTTGTCATGCGGTCTTTTACTAAAGTGCTCATATTTGTCTCAAATCTCAAATCGCGGTTTGTTAAAATTCCTATTAGTTTGCGGTCTTTGTCGATGACTGGAACGCCTGAAATATGAAGATCTGACATAAGGCTTAGAGCTTCAGCCACGGTCGCTTCTGGATTTATAAAGATAGGATCGATGATGACGCCACTTTCGCTTTTTTTGACGCGTTTGACCTCTTTTGCTTGGCTTTCGATATCCATATTTTTGTGGATGACGCCGATACCGCCGAGCCTTGCCATCATGATAGCAGTTCTATGCTCAGTCACCGTATCCATCGCAGCAGAGACGATCGGGATATTTAGCGTGATATTTTTGCTGATTCTGGTTTTGACATCAACTTGCTTTGGCAAAATTTCAGAGTATTGCGGCACAAGAAGCACATCCTCAAATGTTAAAGCTCTCTTTACTATCTTCATATTTTTATCCTTTTATTAAATTTTCTAGGCTCTTAGCACCATTTATCAAGGTCTGTTCGTCCCACGCTTTTGCGATGAGCTGGGCGCTCACGTTTAAATTTTGATCATCTTTGCCAACTGGCACAGAGATAGCTGGTAGGCCTGCTAAATTTACGCTGATCGTGTAGATGTCGCTTAGATAGGCTTGAAGCGGATCACTGTGTGCTCCAAATTTATAGGCTGTGCTTGGAGCAACTGGCATGAAGATAAGATCATTTTCTTCTAAAATTTTCTCGTATTGAGCTTTTATATGCGCTCTTGCTTTTTGCGCTTTGATGTAGTAAGCATCGTAATATCCGCTACTTAATACAAACGTACCAAGCAAAATTCTTCTTTTTACCTCTTCACCAAAGCCTTCAGAGCGTGAGTTTATATATAGCTCTTTTAAATTTCTAGCATCTGCGCGTCTGCCGTATCTTACGCCATCGTAGCGGCTTAAATTTGCGCTTGCCTCTGCGGTTGCTATTATGTAGTAGGTTGCGACGTCGTATTTTGAGTCTTCAAAATTTGTGTAAGTTACGCTGTGACCGTGTGATTTTAGCTTCTCGATTGCTAAATTTAAAGCGACTTTTGTCTGCTCGCTTGCGTTTTCGACGTAGTTTTTGATGACACAAATTTTTAGCTTTTTGTTGCCATCTATCTTGTCGCTAACGCTCACAAACGGTACATCTGCGCTTGTGCTATCTTTTGGGTCATGTCCAGCGATCGCGTCATATAAAATGGCTGCATCTTCTACGTTTTGAGCGATCGGACCTATTTGATCAAGGCTGCTTGAATACGCGCCAAGGCCGTATCTACTCACTCTGCCATAAGTTGGCTTGAGCCCTACGCATCCACAAAATGCCGCTGGCTGGCGAATCGAGCCACCAGTATCGCTACCAAGTGCGGCTACTGCAAGGCCAGCTGCGACTGCTGCTGCTGAGCCACCGCTACTGCCGCCTGGTACGTGAGCGTGATTTAGTGGGTTTAGTGTTTTGCCGTAAAATGAGCTCTCAGTCGTGCTTCCCATAGCAAATTCGTCCATATTTGTGCGGCCAAATGGAGCTAAATTTTTGCTAAGTAGCTTTTCTATTACGGTTGCATTATAAGGTGCTACGTAGCCTTGTAAAATTTTTGAGGCACACGTGACACTCCAGCCTTTTACTTGAATGTTGTCTTTTATAGCGATAGGCACGCCCTCGCCTAGTTTTGCGATCTCTAAATTTGCTAGCTGCTCAACATAAGCGCCAAGCTCTTTTTCTTTTATGATCTTTGCCTCAAGCTCAGCTCGTAAATCTTTTATCTCTTCAGCTGAAAATTTTAAAGCTTCTTTCAAAGTTACCACTATTTTTATCCTTTAAATTTATTAACCAAAAATATACTAAACAAGCTAGCAACGACCACCACAGCGATCGTTGCAACTATGATAGTTGCGCTTACTGGCTCACTTAGCACTTATGACCTCTTCACATCTTGGGCATAGCGCATCTTCTTTGCTAGCGTTAAATTTCCAGCATCTTGGGCATTTATGAAGCTCGCTTGCCATGATCTTAAATTTATCACCCTCTAGCTCAAACTCAGCTAACGGCTCGCTATCATCGTAAGCTTTAACCGAGCTTACCATGTAAAGATCGGCCACTTCGCGCTCGTCGTAGCTTGTGATGTTATGGTTTGTGGTCTCTAGGCTTAGCTCTAGGGTTGATTTTATCTTTTTGTCCTTTTTAAGAACGTCCACGATCTCGTTAAATTTCTCCCTGCTGGCAAAAAGCAGCTCATCTTCAAAACTAAGGTCAAACTTGATCGGCTCATAGACTAAGTCAAACGCGTCTTTTGCCTCGCCTTTGATGATCTTTGGAGCGTAGTCCATCACCTCATCGACGGTGTAAGTAAGCGTTGGAGCGATGAGTGGCAAAAGTGCCTTTGTGATGATCGCCATCGCGCTTTGAGCTGATATTCTTCTTGGAGCGTCCTTTGCATCGCAGTAAAGTCTATCTTTACAAACGTCAAGATATACGCCACTAAGATCGGCTGAAAGGAAATTTAAAAGGATGTTAAAACCCTTTGAAAAGTCGTAGTTTTTAAAGCAAGCACTCGCTTCATCAAAGACTTTTTTAGCGCGCGCTAATATCCATTTATCAAGGATGCTAAACTCTGTATTTAAGCTTTCAAGATCATTTACGTTTGCTAGCAAGAAGCGGATCGTGTTGCGAATTTTGCGGTATTGCTCGCTTATTTGTTTTAATATATCTTCGCTGATCTTTAGGTCGCTTGAATAATCACTCATACCAACCCAAAGGCGTAAAATTTCGACGCCATGAGTCTTAGCCACGTCTTGTGGAGCGATGACATTGCCCTTACTCTTACTCATCTTCTCGCCCTTGGCATCGACTGTAAAGCCGTGAGTTAGTATGCTCTCATAAGGTGCGTGAGAATTTACAGCTGTGCTTACTAGAAGTGAGCTTTGAAACCAGCCTCTGTGCTGATCTGAACCCTCAAGATACATGCTTGCAGGGTATTTACCAGCATCGTACTCATCGCTTTGCAAGACCGCATGCCATGTCGAGCCACTATCAAACCAAACGTCAAGGATATCCATCACTTTTTCTAAATTTTCAGACTTGTATCTTGAGCCTTTTGGTAACAGCTCGTCTATACTTAGCGCCCACCACGCATCAGCGCCTTTTTCTTTGAAAATGCCTGCGATGTGGTCTAAAATTTCACTATCAAATATAACTTCTTTTGTCGCTTTGTCTCTGAAAAACGCGATCGGCACGCCCCAGTCACGCTGACGAGAGATGCACCAGTCTGGGCGATTTTCTATCATCGAGCCTATTCTTTTTATACCCACGCTTGGGTAAAATTTAACCTTTTCAAGCTCCTCGCGTGCTGTTTGTCTAAGTGTTTTTCCACCTAGTTTTGCCTCGTCCATAGCGATGAACCACTGCTTTGTAGCTCTGTAAATAACAGGCTTATGCGTTCTCCAGCAGAATGGATAAGAGTGTCTAAATTTAGAGACGCTAAGTAAATTTTTGCCAAGTAGCTCTAAAATTTTCTCATTTGCTTTAAAGATATGCATACCGACAAACTCGTCTACCACGTCGCTTCTAAATAGTCCGTGATGTTTTAAGCTCTCATCGTAGCAGCCACCATCATCAACTGGCATCAAAATTTCACTAAAGCCATATTTCAAACATACATAGTAGTCGTCCTCGCCGTGTCCTGGAGCTGTATGAACAAGTCCAGTACCGCCGTCCATCATAACGTGATCGCCTAGTAAAAATTTAGATTGTCTGCCGTTTAGCGGATTTATCGTGTGAGCGTTTTCAAGCAGACTTGCTTTAAATTCTTTTTTGATCTCACCCTTGCTTAGTCCGCTTTCTACGATACTCTCAAGTAGTGGCTTTGCAAAAATCAAATTTTCAGCAGTTAGGACGTAAATTTCATCTGGATTTAGGCTTATGGCTTGATTTGCTGGAAGTGTCCAAGGCGTGGTCGTCCAAATCACTGCGCTTGCCTCTTTTACACCAAGCTTTTCTAGCGCGTCGCTGTCAAGACCAAAGGCTACATATATTGAGTAGTCCTCTTTCTCCTCGTACTCGACCTCAGCTTCAGCTAGCGCCGATCTGGCCGCCCAGCTCCAATAAACTGGCTTGCTTCTTTCTATCAAAAGGCCCTTTTTAGCGATCTCGCAAAGTGCTTTGTAGATGTCAGCCTCAAACTCAAATTTCATCGTCATGTATGGATTTTCAAAGTCGCCGATAATACCAAGAGTCTTAAACTCATCGCGCTGGATATCTATAAATTCTCTCGCGTGCTGTCTGCAAAGCTCCCTGATCTCGACCTTGCTAAGATCTTTTTTCTTATCGCCAAGCTTAACTTCGACTTGCTGCTCGATCGGCAAACCATGGCAGTCCCAGCCTGGCACGTAGCGGACGTTTTCGCCGTAAAAATAGTGCGTTTTTGTGATGATATCTTTTAAAATTTTATTTAGCGCATGTCCGATGTGTAGGTGGCCGTTTGCATACGGAGGGCCGTCGTGGATGTTGAAATTTTTAGCCGCATTTTGGCGGTTTTTCTTCATTTTTTCGTAAACCTTGCGGTCTTCGTACCATGATTTTAGTCTTTGTGGTTCATTTTGTGGAAGATTTCCGCGCATTGGGAAATTTGTCTCTGGGAGTAAAAGTGTCTCTTTGTAGTCCATTTTTTACCTTGATTTTAAAATTTGCTAATTTTACACCTGTGCTGGTTAAATCACACTGAAAAATAGTATAATGAGGCAAAAAAAAGGAGCTTAAAAATGAGACAAAGTATCTTGATAATAGGCGAAGATCTTGAGATAAATAGAGAATTTCTAAACTACATTTTTCAAAGCTACGAGGATCATTTTGGCGAGCTTGGAGTGGTCAGTTTTGCTCCAAAAAATAGCAAAGAGCTACCTTTTATGATCGAAAATTTATCAAAAGATTACGACTTTGTAAGCATTTTTGGCTCGGATGAAAATTTTGCCATCGCTGCAAAGATCGTAGCGACGCTAACTGGGGGCTCGCTCGAGCTAAAAGATAGCACGACACTTGCGCTTAAAGATAGCTTAGACTACACAAAAAATAGCTTCTTAGCCAGCCTAAATAACGCCCAGATAAATCTCATAAAAGCCAATCCAAATGAAGAGCTAGGCGAGTTTTTAGTCAAGTACGAGCCTGATTTTAGCTACTTTCATCTAATAGACATCGACACTGATAGCGCTAGAATCCTCATGCTGCCACTTGCTAAAACTTACGAGGTCGATATCACTCTTGCGCAGATCCTGCCAAATTTGATACTAGTAAGGGCAAAAAGTAATAAATTTGGTCAGATCGAGAGCTTTTTACAAGGGGTAAAAACGCTATTTTCGCAAAAATTTATCCCGCAAAAAGATGCGATCGAATTTGTAGCAAAAAGGCTCATACAAAAGGGACTTAAAATTTCATTTGCCGAGTCTTGCACGGCTGGGCTGGCGGCAGCTAAATTTGCAAGATATGGCGGCATCTCGGCTAGCTTTGATGGCTCGTTAGTAACTTATGCAAATCACATAAAGCACGAGTGGCTGGGCGTTGAGGATGAAATTTTAGATACTTACGGAGCCGTGAGCGAGCCTTGCGTAAAAGCAATGGTAAAAGGCACGCTAAGCACTACAAATACGGACTTTGCACTTGCGATTAGCGGTATAGCAGGACCAGGTGGGGGCACAGCCAGCAAGCCAGTTGGCACGGTATATGTCGCAGCCGGAGATAAAGACGGTAACATCGAGGTTGAGAGGCTTCTTTTAAAAGGAGATCGCAACTACATTAGAGAGCAGAGCGTGCTAAGCGCCTATCTAT
The DNA here is from genome assembly GCF_902460415.1 of Campylobacter concisus. Taxonomy (GTDB): domain Bacteria; phylum Campylobacterota; class Campylobacteria; order Campylobacterales; family Campylobacteraceae; genus Campylobacter_A; species Campylobacter_A concisus_Y. The sequence continues at coordinate 209,757 of NZ_CABPTY010000001.1, read as the reverse complement.
GCCTACTTCGCCTAAAAAGTGAGATATTTTTCGCATAAATTTGACTTTACTAAAAATTTATAAAAGCCTTACACTAAATTTAATGAGCCAAAATAAAATTCGGCAGCGATTTTCTAACAAAAGATCAAAAATAAAAAGCCAAATTTAGGAGGCTAAAGATGTTTAAAAAGATATTGTTTCTAGCCGTTTCTTCGTTATTTGCATTTGGTGCTCTAGCTCAAGCAGGCGAGATAAAAGCAAGCGACTCGCCCTTTGGTTACGCTAGCATTGGTGCAGAGCAAAATTTTGGCGGATACGTCGGCAAAGAGAGTAAAGAAGTCGTCGTAAAAGATAGGCAAGAGCTCGTAAAATACGCTCAAATGGGTGGTTACGTCATCTATGTGGATGGGCTCATAGACCTTAGCGAAGGCAAGATCCCACAAAATGGCAATAGCGATGGGCTGGATAAATTTATAAGTGAGATTAGCGGTGGCGAGTTTAGCTCTTATGCCAAATTTATGCAGGCTTACGGCGCTTCATGCCGTGCAAATTTAGACGGTTCGCAAGATCCAAAGTTAGCAGCGCTTCGCAAAAATTTAGCCAACGAGTACAAAAAGCTCATCGTAGTGCCGGTAACTAGCAACACCACAATAATCGGCTTAGGCGAAAACTCAGGCATAAAAGGCGGCTCGCTTTTGTTAAAAAATGTCCAAAATATCGCGATCCGTAATATGTTGATCGAAGATGCTTTTGATCCATTTCCAGATATACAAAAAAATGACGGCTTTAATGCGCAATATGATAGCGTCAGCATAGAGTCAAGCAAAAACATCTGGGTAGATCACTGCCATTTTAAGGATACGGTCGAGCTTGGTCATGTGCATTTAGCAGGCGGAGAGCTTATCAAATGGCAGACTTACGACGGACTATGCGACATCAAGGGAGACAGTGTGGCTATCACGATCTCGCACAACATCTTTGAAAACCATGACAAAACGATTTTGATTGGCTCAAGAGACTCTGATGGCAGCAGCGAAACAAGGACTATAACGGTCGCTCATAACGTTTTTGACAACTGCGCGCAACGCCTACCTATGGCACGCAATGCAAAGGTGCACGTCTATAACAACTTTTATGACTCAAAAGATGGCTTCTATGACCAAAAATACGCCATTGGCGTGCGCTTTGGCTCACTAATATACGCTCAAAACAACTACTTTACAAATGGTGTCAAGATAAGCTACAAGTGTAACAAAGGCACCATTTTTGAAAGCGGCAACATAGACCTTTCAAAAAAAGGCAGCATTTGCGAAAAGCTAACTAAGCCGCCATTTGAGCCTACATATAAATTTGAGCTCCTCGAAGCTTCAAACGTCCAAAAAGAGGTAAATCAAAACGCTGGCACTGGCAAACTAGCCGTCATAAAATAATATCACCAAAGCCCCAAGCTAGCCAAAACGCTTGGGGCTAAATTTCTCAGCCTCAAAGCCGATAAAAAAATAAATTTCACCCTTTTTTATAGGCATTTTCAACTCTTTTTTTATACTCTTTTGCACTTTCAAGGGCCTCTATAAACTCGCCACTAACCGCCCTTAAAGCGTCATTTTGAAGCTCACTCTCATCTTTAAACGACCTAATCCTTGGCGTAAAAGCGACCTCATCATCTCTAAAATCAGCCTCTTTTAGATCAAAATTTAAATTACTTATTTTGCTATTTAAGATATGCAAGGCGCATTTTCTTGGTCCAAAGATGAAATTGCGCTCATTTAAGGGCTTTAAACTCCTTACCAAGATGCCACCATAAAGTGCTGGTTCGCTCTTAAAGGAGATGTCAAAACCAAAGTTATGAAAGTAAATTTCGCCCGCCTCGCACGATCTTTTGTAGGTGTTTGCATCAAAGCAGGTGTAAATTTCAAGCTCGCTAAATTTATACTCCACGCCACTTACAACGAGGATCTTGCTTTGCATAAGCTCACGCAAAAAGCCCTGAAATTTCGCGTCAAGATGCGCTTTAAAGCCCGCTATTTTAAAAAGCTCCACTCTTTGGCTCTTGTCCAAACTTTTAAAGCTATCTAGCCTGAGTGCTTGAAATTTTTCTTTATCAAAATGACTTTGCTCTAAAAATTTACTAAGCACCGCCACCAGATCAAATTTAGCAAAATAGCTTTTAAGTAGCTCGCCAGCTAGCATCTTTGCTCCTAAATTTTTATATATTTTAAAGGGTTTGAGCTTTACAAGCTAATCTTTGATGAAATTTTACCAGCTGCCACTTGCCCCACCTCCGCCAAAACCGCCTCCGCCACCACTAAAGCCACCACCTCTTGAACTGCTTGAATGGCCGCTGCCACTGCTATTTGAGTCTGATCTATCTCGTCTGAAGCCACTGTGTGTATTTTTGCCTTGAGTATTTTTTTTAAAGGCATTTTTTAAAATAATAAAAAATATTACAAATACAATAGCAAAGACAATGAAGTAATTTTGCACGCCAAAAAATTGCTCAAATACCGTAGATATCAGCCCTGCAAAACACGCACTAAAGCCAACTCGCATAAAAAATTTACCTAAAAAGCCAGAGATAAAACACGAGATCATGCCAGCAAAAAAGGCAACTATTCCAAATGGTATCTCTTCATCTTCACTCACGCTTTCAAATTCTTCGCCACTAGCTACCTTTATGATGGCTCTTATGCCCTCTATGACGCCACCGCCCATATCTCCTTGCTTAAATTTTGGCACTATCACATCATTTATGATCTGGCTAGAAATAGCGTCAGTTAGTACGCCTTCAAGCCCATAACCAACTTCTATACGTACTTTTCTCTCGTTTGGAGCGATTATTAAAAGCACTCCATTACTGCTTTGTTTTTGTCCCAGCTTATAGTCTCTAGCTATCTCAAGAGAGATCTCTTCTATGCTTTTATTTTCTAGTGATTTAAGCGTCACGATAGCAATTTGTGTCGTGCTATTTTGCTCGTAATTTTGCACTAAGTTTAAAAGCTCAGCTTTCTCATTTTTAGAGAAAATTTGAGCCTCGTCATTTATCTGCTCGTTAAAATTTATGGCAAAACAAAAGCAAAATACAAAAAATAAAAGAGCAAAAATTTTCTTCATCATTTCTCAAATGAAACTTTTGGATTTATCTTCTCTTCGTTACTTATTTCAAGATTTTGTTTTGGCTTTAGCTCAGGATAAAAAGCACTTGCTATAAATTTATTTGGAAAGCTTCTAAGGGCTACGTTATACTCTTTTACAGCTTCGATATAATCATGCATTGCTACGCTTATGCGGTTTTGCGTACCTTCAAGCTGACTCTGAAGAGATAAGAAATTTTGATTTGCTTTTAGCTCTGGGTAGTTCTCACTAACTGCCATAAGCCTGCCAAGTGCCAAACCAAATGAGCTTTGTGCTGTCATAAATTCTTTCATCTTAACTTCATCGCTAAGGCCGCTTGCATCAACGCTTACTTGCATGCTCTTGCTTCTAGCATTTGCCACATCTTCAAAAATTTTTTGCTCATGGGCCGCGTAGCCTTTTACAGTTTCAACCAAATTTGGCACAAGCTCGGCTCTTCTTTTATATTGATTTAACACCTGCGACCACTTTGCATTTACATTTTCATCAAGTGCAACAAATGAATTTATATACTTAAAAGCACCAAAAGCTAGTACAGCGATAACTACGATAACGGATATTAAATTTTTCATATTTTTTCCTTTAACGAAGAAATATTAATAAAAGAGGGCTTAAAAAATAGTATGAATTTGAAGATAAAATGAGTGCGAATTTACGCACTCATTTTATGAAGATTAAATATCTGTTTGGATCTTGTCTTCTATTTGGATATGGATAGTTTTGCCATTTACTTGATCTACACTTGAATAGCCTTTAAATCCAGCATCTACATGTATAGAAGGATCTTTTTCTAACTCCCACTTACCTTTGATATCCACTTTATTGGTTGCGTCACCTTTTATCTTAAGAACAGTGTTTAGATTATCAGTGATATCAAATATGTTTTGTGCATTCAATTCTTTAATTTCTGTTTTGCCTTTAAGCTCAATATTTTCAAAGCTTTCTACTTTTGAATCAAGATTACGAATATTGTTAAAGTTAACTTTGTCGCCATCAAAGACCAAAGTATCGTTGCCTTTGCCACCTTTCATATCTTTTGTTGCATCATATTTAACCGTATAGTTTTGAACATTTATATGAAGTGATTTATCATAAGGCTCGTAAGACTTAGACACTAAACCATCCGAATCCGAGGTCTTAAGAGTAGCTTTGACTTCCAAATCATAAGCTGATCTAGCATTAATATCTAATGATTGCTCGAATACACCTTTTGTTATATCTTCAGCCGATAAAGTATGTGTTGCAGTCTTGGTTAGTGCATGGTGGTTGTCTGGATCAGTGTATTTAAACTCTACCGTATCTCCATTTCTAGCATCTTCATTAAGATAAACTTTAACCGTAGTAGATCTCTCGCCACTTTCTGAGGTTTTTATATCTTTATTAAACATGATACCTCTTATAGCATCGATTTCAGCATGTGCTGTATCGCTTACTGTTTTGCTCTCACCAAATGTGTCAGTTAGAGTAACTTCAGCTTTTGTTTCTTTATCAACTGCGATAGTAGCATCAAGATCAAGTGGATTATCTCTATCAAGCGTTTGTTGAGAACCATCATCTAAATTTTTAAGTGTAATTTTTCCATTTACATCTTTTTTCATAACTTCGTAATGATTAGTCGCAGTAGATCCATCAGGATTTGTTATCTTGACATCTATCTTATCACCAGCTATAACACTTCCCGGAATAGAAACATGAACCTTTGAAATTTTACTACCTGACTCATCTCTTGAGATAATGCCATTGTCATTTTTGTCAGCAACTATGCTTACACTTAATCCCGCATCACTTAAAGGAGCAAGCTGTACTTTAGCTTCACTGCTAGTTGTAGTCTCAGCACCATTTTTTATAGTAGCTACTGCACTAGTATCACGACCTGGAAGCATAGCAACGCCAGGAATTTTTATAGTGTTGTTTTTTAGGTTCAGAGTATCCTGAGTATCTTCGTTTTTAACTGAAATTATACCATTAGCATTTCCTGTGACAGTATAAGTTATAGGTCTAGTTGACGTAGAGCCATCGGCTTTAGGCTCTTTGATAGTCACTGTTACTTTATCACCCGCTACAACACTATATGGTAATTGAACACTTATGGTTGTCTTTTTTATATCGTTGTCCAAAATAGCTTCATCCCTGTCTATTACATTATCTCTACTTGCATTATCTTCAACAAATTCGACTTTTAGACCTTTGGTGTCCATCGCTTGAAGCGTAGCTTTAGCTATTTTTGTCACTCCATTTATAGTAGCTTCAACCACTGCTGGATTATTTTTATCGATATGAACATCAGAAATTCTTAGTTTATTTCCTGGCTCAAGTGTAACAAGTCTGCCATCTGAATCTTTTATGGTAACGTCTGTACCATCATTTGAAACAACAGTATAAGTTTTCTCTGCTCCACCATTTACCTTGACTTTTATAATATCATCACTTTTTACAGTAGTTGGAATTTGAAGTATTGCCGAAGTGGTATTTAATTTTCCATCATCCATAGCTTCATATCTACTTAGAACTCCATTTCTATTTGTATCTTCATATATAAATAGTCTAAATCCGCTTCCAGATCCATTGCCTTGAGCATCAAGTGTGATATCACTAGTTGTGTCTCAACCTCATTAGCACCAGTCTTATCAGCACCAGTCTTATCAGTAACCTTGGCATTAATGATAGTCTTATGATCTTCTGTTAAGTCAAGTGTATATTTGACCACCTTATTGCGGTCAGCATCATCTGTAATATCAAGCTCTTCACTACCATTTTTGGCTATTAATTTGCCGTTATTGTCTTTTACTATCTCATATGTCTTGATTGTTTTATTATTTGGCGTGTCTTCGTTATGTGACTCTACTATTAATTTATCACCTAAAACAAAATTTGAAGGAAGCTTGATAGTTGCTATAGTAGTCGCTCCAGTTGCCTCTGCACTACCCAAGATGCCATCATTATCGGTATCTTTTTCAAAAGTGATTCTCATATCATCATTAAGCGTTTCAAGGATGTTATGATTTTCAGCTTCAGCTTTCTTGCCGCCACTTGCATCGGTGGTCTCAGTAGTTACATTTATGGTCTTGCCAGCAATGATCTCTACGCCAGGAATTTCTATCTCATTATTCTTTGTAGCATTTGTAGTAATGGTTTCTTTAGTACCATCTTCTTTTTCATGTTCTAACTTTATTTCTCCATTTACATTGCTTATAACATTATACTTTTTAGTCTCAGATGAAGTACCATTATCTATTTTTACAGTTACCACATCACCAGCTATAACATTGTTTGGTACTTTTACCACTATCGTAGTTTTATGTAGATCGTGATCCTCTCCGTCTTTACTCTCAGCTCTCGTTAAAGACACATTGCCGTCAGCATCCTCTTTGAAATATACCGCCATATCGTTTATATTTGAGATAGTAACTGTGCTTGCATCTTCTGCATGCTGAATACCATCTTTATCTTTTATCTCAGCTGTTACTTTAGTTTCTAGACCAGTTGCTGTCTTAATGCCAGAAATTTTAAAGCTTCTACCATCTGTTTCTGTATCTATTTTATTGCCATCGCTATCTTTTACAAAGAACTTACCATTATTATCTTTTCCAATAGTATATTTTATTTCTCTAGCAGTAGCTTCATTTGGCTCTTTTATAGTTACAGTTAGTTTATCTCCACTTACTACATTTTTAGGAAGCTTTATAGTGACTGTTGTGCTATTAAGATCATGATCACTCATAGCTTGCTCCCTACTCATACTCCTAGTGCCATTAGCCTCTCCAAAGATAACTTCAGGTTTTTTTACATATTCTAAACTGGCCGATACTTCTGGCTCATTTATAGATGTATGTCTGCCTGGTGTCATGTTTGTGATGCTAGCTCTGATAGTCGTATCTTGTCCATTTCTTAGATCAAAGCCTGGTACTTTAAATGAGTATTGATTATAACTCTCTTTTGTCAATGGGAAATTTTGTTCGCCATTGCCGATCTCTGTTATACTTGTTACCTCACCTTTATCATTCATATTTATAGTGAAATTTCTTGTATAAACGCCATTTGTAGGCTCGTTTATAGTAAGTGTAACTATGTCACCATTATCTATTTTATTCGGAAGTCTTATAAGAGCTGTTGTCTCATTTACTTCATGCTCATCCATACTCTCTTGTCTTGAAATTTCATGAAGAGTCTTTTCTTCTGGTAATGTCATTTCTAAATTTCTACCAATAGGCATTACACTATCTTGATCTGAATTTTCACTTTTTACATTACCATCTTTATCCACTACATGAGCACTAGCAGATGTTCTTACATCTGGAAATATTGGAAGAGATGTATTTACTTTTTGATTATCAATCATCTCTTGTGTAAGAGTGATAGATTTTTCTAAATTTTGAGATGGATGTAATGGATCAGTATAAGTTATGACAATCTTATCACCAACAACCACATCTTTTGGTAGAGTAGTTATTTCTACTGTAGTGCTTCTAAAGTCATTGTCTTTACTATTTTCTTGATCATTTAAATAACCATCACCATCTTTGCTGTCTTGATCCTCTGTAAATGTCAAAGTCGGCTTCACATCAAGAGTAGTAGAGTCACTTGCAGTTGCACTTATCATTGTGTTTGTACGATCTGATACAAAAGCTTCTACTTTTGAAGGCTTACCATGTTCAACTGGCATATTACCTATCTTATATCCATTATTTATTATGTCTTCATTAATAGTTACATTTCTAGGCTCGGTTGTGCCATTAGGCTTTGTTAAAGTCACGTGAAGCACATCTCCGACAATCACATCTTTTACAGTTATAAGGACTGGAGTTTCATTTAATTTGCCATCTTTAGCATTTTCAGTATATGTTAATAGATTATTATCAGGACCGTTATCCTCTGTAAATTTAACCTCTGGAGCACTAAAGCCACTTGAAGTTACGCTATCTTCACTTCTGCCACTAACATTTCCTTGAAAATTTGTAATAGTTGCATCAACTTTTGAAATTTTACCAGTCTGTATTGGAGCATCAAACTGATAACCATTGCTTATGATAGTTGGAGTGATAGGAATTGTTTTATTTTCAGTATTGCCATCTGGTTTAGTTATAGTGATATTTAGTATATCTCCAGCCCTTACTGTACCATCATTTGGAATCGTAATAAGAACTTTTGATGTATTTAAATTTGTATCGCGTGCATGCTCAACCCTACTTAAAGTACCATCGTTATTAAGATCGCTTATAAAAGTTACAAGAGGATTGCTTGGGATTATAGTATCATCTCCACCATTGTATCCGCTTATTGGGCTATCGTATGATGCAAAAGCTCTGTTTGTATCACTTAAATTTCTATATGTTGCATTAATGTTTGAGTAGTGACCACCCTCAGCAAATTTAGCGTCACTTAGACTAACACCATCTCCACCACCAGCAGCAGTGTTTCCACCAGCTGCGGTCTCTTCAAGTTTTGTTAGATCTCCGTCATTTAAAATAGCATTTTGCAAATCGCTAACATCTGCCAAGCCCTCCGCGCCTATAGTACTTTGATTTAAAGCAAGTGTATCATTGCCTACAATCGTAATTTCTTTTCCATTATTTGAAACGATTGTTATTTTATCAGCTGCATCGCTTGTCTTGATGCTCTCTCCCATATAAAGGATGTCACCTACTTTTAGCTCTCTCTCATTTCCGTTTTGATCGATAGCGACCGCCTTGCCACTAATAAATTTTACCACTCCAGCTTCTTTAGCCAAGATTACTGCTTATTACTTTTTGTATTATTTAAATTTTTGCGTGATTATATACTATCTTTATAAGATATAACTTTATATGAGA
>NZ_CABPTY010000001.1:180654-199858 GCF_902460415.1 Campylobacter concisus | reverse complement strand
AATCTAAAATAAATCTTTATGTTTCTTTTAAGTAAATTTAATGTAATGTTTCATTATTAATTATTTAATTAATGTAGTTGTTTTAAAAAATATTAAGAAATGAACTGGCGGTGCGTTTTAAACGCTAAAAATTTACTAAGATAGGAAGTTATCAATGAGTGAAAAATTTACCAGAAGAGAATTTCTACAAAGTGCCTGTATCAGCGTAGGTGCGCTAGCTACAACAGCTGGTGCAACCAATGTTTTTGCTGGTGAGTTGCCAAAAGGCAATGAAAGTGGCTTGCCATCTGTTGATGTGCTAATAATCGGTTCTGGTGGTGCCGGACTTCGTGCAGCAACAGCCGTTCGCAAGCAATATCCAAACTCAACCGTCGTTGTTGCTACAAAGATGATGCCATCACGTAATGCGACCTGTATGGCAGAGGGTGGAATAAACGGCGTTACTGACTTTAGTAATGGCGATAGCTTCAAGCTTCACGCTTATGACACAGTTAAAGGTGCGGCTTATCTTGCCGATCAAGATGCAGTTATGAAATTTTGCGAGGCAGCAGGCGCAGTCATACATGAGCTAGATCACAATGGTATGCTCTTTTCTCGTATAGATAATGGCGACGTGTCCCGTAAAGATAACGGCGACGTGGCATTTCGTTTCATGGGTGGCGCTAGCAAAAAACGCTGTAACTATGCGGCTGATAAAACTGGCCACGTTTTGATGCATGCGTGCTTGGACGACGCGATCACAGCCGGTGTTAAATTTCTAATGGATCATGAGCTACTTGAGATCGGTCTTGAGGATGGCAAGATTGAAGGCGTCGTTCTTCGCAACATCCAAGATGGTCAAATTTACCCAGTTCTTTGCAAGTCACTTGTCATCGCAACTGGCGGCTACACTAGAATTTTCTATAACCGCACTTCAGTTCCATTTATAGCAACAGGCGACGGCATCGCAGTAGCTCTTCGTGCTGGTCTTGGCTTTGAAGACCCTGAGATGATCCAGTTTCACCCAACCGGTGTTCAAAACGGCGGCACACTTATCACAGAAGCGGCTCGCGGTGAGGGCGGATACTTGCTGAACAACAAGGGCGAGCGCTTTATGAAAAACTACCACGAAAAGATGGAGCTTGCTCCTCGTGACGTCGTCGCTCGTGCGATTGAGACAGAGATTCGTGAGGGCAGGGGTTTTGGTGAGGGTATGAGCTCTTACGTGCTTTGCGATGTTCGCCACCTTGGCAAAGAAAATATCATGAAAAAGCTTCCAAAAATTCGCCACACAGCGATGCTCTTTCAAAACATTGACCTAGTCGAGCAACCAGTGCCTATCCGTCCGACAGCTCACTACTCAATGGGCGGCGTCGAAGTGGCTAAATTTGACGATATGAGCACAAAAATTCCTGGAATTTATGTAGGCGGCGAGGCCTCATGCGTATCTATTCACGGTGCAAACCGCCTTGGTGGCAACAGCCTAACTGACGCAGTGGTCACCGGCGATCTAGCTGGCAAAGGTGCTGGCGCATACGCAAAAGATGCTAAATTTGCAAGTGGTAAAAAGACTTCAGAGCTAGCTAAAATGTGGCAAGATAAATTTAAATCTATCGCAACAGGCGAGGGTGGTGTGAACGACATGTACGCGCTTCGTGAAGAGCTTGGTAAAAACAACTGGGATCTAATGGGTATCTTTAGAACTGGCGCAAAACTTGATCAGCTCTCTAAAAATTTAGAAGCTATCCAAGCAAAATATGACACCCTTAAAGTGCCAAATCAAAACCCAGTCATGAACACAGCATTTACTGACTATGTCGAGCTTGGCAACCTTATACTTCTTTCTCGTGCAGCATGCCTTGCAGCGCAAAATCGTCTTGAGAGCCGTGGCGCTCACACAAGAGAGGACTATCCAAAAAGAGATGATGTAAATTTCTTAAAACACAGCATAGTCACACTAAAAGACGGCAAGTTGGAGCTTGGCTACAAAGATGTTGTGACAGGCATATTTTCACTTGACGGCAAGAAGCCAGAGTAAGGAGCTAGGATGAAAATTATTATCGACCGCTTTGACGGAACTAAAAAATATGAATCAACTTATGAGCTAACAAATGAAGAGATCAAAGGCAAAACTCTTTTAACAGTGCTTCTTGATATCAAACAAAAAAAGGATGCGACGTTAAATTTCACAGCATCTTGCCGTTCAGCGATATGTGGAGCGTGCGCTGTTAGAGTAAATGGTCACTCGTATCTAGCTTGCGATACAAAGATGAATGAGCTTTTGGCTGAGTATGATAACCCAGAGAGTATAAGAATTTCTCCACTTGGAAATTTCAGGGTCATCTCTGATCTTATGGTTGATTGGGAGCCAAGTATCGAAAATTTACGCAAGATAAAGCCTAGCATTACAGCTAAGTCAGAATTTAGCGCAGAAAAAGGCTGTAAGCAAAGTCAAAAAGAGTATGAAAAAGTAGCGCTTGAATGGGACTGCATACTTTGCGGTGCGTGCGCTAGTGAGTGTAATAAACTTGAAGCTGATGCGAGCGATTATATGCAGCCATTTGTATTTGTGCATGCTTATAGAGCTGCATTTGACTCACGTAGCAAAGATCCTATGCCGCACCTAAAACCAGCTATAGATAATGGCCTTTGGATGTGTGTAAAGTGCCAAGAGTGCGCTGATCGCTGTCCAAAAGGCATAAGTGCATGCAAGGATATAACCGATCTTCGCATCATGGCTATACAAAAAGGCTTTGATGATGGTATGGGACCAGATCACGCTGAAGCGTTTTTAACTGATCTAGTTGATGGCTCAGGCAGACTAAATGAGATCAAGCTTGCACTTCGCTCTGAGGGAGTATTTAGAAATATGGGCAAAATGGATATCGCTGCAAATTTAATGCTTGCAGGTAAGATGAATCCACTTCATATTTTTGGAGAAGAGGACATAGAAGGACATGATGATCTAGTAAAAATGATAAATGCGGCTCGAAAAGCTGCTAGTAAGGAGTAATTATGCAAAACGAATTCGCTTTTTTTCCAGGATGCGTACTCTCTCAAGCAGCTAAAGAAGCTAAGATGTCGCTTGAGGCTATCGCTCCGATACTTGGCTGGAAGCTTCATGAGATAAAGGGCTGGAGCTGCTGTGGTGCCCAACAAGCACAAGACGTCGATCCTATCGCTACACTTGTGGCAAATGCTAGAAATATAGCACTTGCTGAGCAGATGAATATGCCTATGCTTACAACATGCTCAACTTGTATGCTAACTCTAACAAGAGCTAAAACTACACTTGATAAGGGTTCAAAGGACCGCATAAATACTTTCTTGGCTGAGGGCAATATGAAATATAATGGCTCAACCGAGATCACAAGCCTTCTTTGGGTGCTTTATCAAAACGTAGAAACGCTAAGAGCAAAGGTTGTTAAACCACTTAGTGGGCTAAAAGTAGCGCTATTTTATGGCTGCCATAGCCTAAGACCTGAAAAAGATCTGCATAATAGAGAAAGCTCAGTCAATCCAAAGAGCTTTGAAACCGTTGTAGGCGCACTTGGTGCTACTATTGTACCATTTGAGAAAAGACTTGACTGCTGCGGATTTCACGCTAGTTATCCAGCCGGCACATCTGTAAGAAAAATGTCAAGCCAGATCGTAAATAACGCCGATGAAAACGGCGCTGACGTAGTTGTCACACCATGCCCACTTTGTCAAATGCAACTTGACATCTACCAAGAGAGATATCAAGATGAGAACCACTCAAATGTGAGAAAGCCTATCATTCACCTATCTCAGCTTGTAGGTCTTGCACTTGGACTATCTGTTGAAGATCTAGGTCTTGATCTAAACATCATCGATGCTACCAAGATAGCGTAAATTTTATCCCACGTCTTTTGGCGTGGGAAATTTAGCTTACACAATTAAATTTTTACCGATAAATTTTTACTGCAATAAAGATAATAAATATAGAAAATTAAATTTATAAAAGCAGGTTAAAGCCCAAAATTTCTTTTGGGCTTTATAAATTTAGATAGCTTTTATCATCACTTTTGTTAGTAGCTCTGAAAATTTAGCTGGATTTTCTAGGCTCATGCCCTCATTTAGCCTTGCCATATCAAGAAGCAAAGGTGCAATGTCGTAAATCATCGCCTCATTTTTCTCTAGTTTTGCAAAAATTTCATGATCTGCATTGATCTCCAAGATCGGTTTAACTTTTGGAGCGTTTGCGCCTTGTCCCATCTGTTTAAGCATCTCTTGCATAGCATAATCAGGATCGTTTTTATCGTAAATTAGCACCGCAGCCGAGCTTGAAAGTCTTGAGCTTAGTCTTACATCTTTGACTTCATCTTTTAAAATTTCTTTCATTTTAACAAGCGTGTTTGCAACCTTGCTCTCATCGACCTTCTCACCGCTTTTGATCTCATCATTTATATCAGCGTGTGAGACTGATTTTAGAGGTGTTTTGTCAAATTCATTGACCATTGGCATAACGATCGTATCGATCTCTTCATCCATAATAAGCACTTCGATGTCGTTTTTCTTAAAACTCTCAAGAAGCGGAGAATTTCTTAGCATATTTTCATTGTTGCCGCTGATGTAGTAGATCGACTTTTGATCCTCTTTCATCGCTTCTTTGTACTCTTTTAGGCTGATAAGTCCGTCTCTTTTTGAACTTTTAAATAGGCAAAGATCTAAAATTTGCTCTTTTTCAGCGTTAAATCCATAAAGCCCCTCTTTTAAAACCTTGCCAAATAGTTTGTAAAATTTTATGTATTTTTCTCGGTCGTTATCTTTTAACTTTGCAAGCTCGCTTAAAATTTTCTTCACGCTTTGCTCTTTGACACTTCTCATGATCGCATTTTCTTGTAAAATTTCGCGGCTAACATTTAGTGGCAAGTCCTCAACATCAATGATGCCCTTGATAAATCTTAAATATGGCGGCAAGAGTTCTTTTGCATCATCTGTGATGAAAACTCTTTTTACATAGAGCTTTACGCCACTTTGATAATCAACCCTAAAGAGGTCAAACGGCTCAGTGCTTGGCACATAAAATAGAGTTGAGTACTCAATCTTACCCTCAGCTTTTGTGTGGATGTAAAGGAGCGGATCACTGCTGTCGTGTGAAATTTGCTTATAAAAGTCGTTATAATCTTGCTCTTTTAGGCTGGCTTTATTTAGCCTCCAAAGCGCATTTGCCTTGTTTATTTGCTCGTTTTTAGTCTCATAAGTGCCCTCTTTTTCGCCTTCTTTTGGAGCGACATAGCTTTGTTTATCCATAAATATAGGATAAGGAATGTGATTTGAATACTTCTTGACTATCTCTTCGATACGCCAAGAATTTGCAAACTCATCGTCATTTAAATGTAAGATGATGTCCGTTCCAAAGCTCTCTTTTTGGGCATCTTCGATCTCATAGTTTTTTGCATCAGATGTCCATTTGTAGGCTTTGTCGCTAAGTGCTCGTTTGCTTATGACTTCGATCTTACTTGCCACCATAAATGCTGAGTAAAAGCCAACACCAAACTGACCGATCAGTGAGCTATCTTTTTTAGCATCGCCACTTAAATTTTTCATAAAACCTTTTGTGCCGCTTCTTGCTATCGTGCCTAAATTTGCGATGAGTTCATCCTTATCCATACCGATACCATTGTCGCTAATGGTTAAAGTCTTAGCTTTATCATCTACTTTGATGTCGATCCTTGGAGTGTAGCTTAGACTTTTATACTTTTCATCAGTCAAGCAAAGGTAATTTAGCTTGTCAAGAGCGTCGTTTGAGTTTGAGATGAGCTCTCTTAAAAATATCTCTTTGTTTGAGTAAAGAGAGTGGATCATCAAATTTAAAAGGTCATTGACCTCGGTTTGAAATTCAAATTTATCTGCCATTTTTCTTTTCCTTGTTTTAAAATTTTTGGCAGATTATAACACAAAGTGATAAAAATATACTTAACCTTGATAGCATTACTATCAAGGTTTTTAAATCAAATTTTTAAAATGGTTTTAAAAAAGTTATAATTTATGAATAAAATAATAATGATAATTTATTAATTATTATTAATTATGCATTCTTGTATAAAGTTTATTTAAAATGGTGCTATAATCAAGGCGAAAATTTTTGGAAAAAGGAGACAAAATGAATTTACGAAGCATTTTGGTAAAAGTTTCAGCAACGATTGCTACGGTTTTGGCAGTATCTATGACATGTTTTGTTGTATATACATCAAATATTTTAGAGCGCGAGATAAAAGATGGTGTGCTTACAACAGTAGAACAAAACGTCCAGCTTGCTATGAATACGGTTAAATTATTTGAAAAAGATAATGTAAGTAGTGCAGAGCTGATAATGAGTGTTTTTAAAGAGATGATTGGAAAAATTTCAACTAATCACCAGATGAGCAAGACTGACAAATACGAGGCGATAGATCTAATATCTCAAAGTGGTATTTTAAACAACAACTACGATATTCTAGATAAATTTAATAAAGCTACAAAAGGTGGAATTTCAACCATTTTTGCAAAATCAGGTGATAATTTTTTAAGAGTTAGTACATCGGTGACGAAGGCTGATGGTAGTAGAGCTGTTGGTACGATGATTGACAAAAACGGTCAAGCCTATAAAAATATCATGAATAAAGAGAGGTATATAGGCGTTGTAAATTTATTTGGACGCAACTATATGAGTATTTATGATCCTATTATTGAAAATAACGAGGTAATAGGAATTTTATTTGTTGGTTATGATCCTACCGAGGGATTAAACAATATGAAAAAGACTTTTTCTGAGATGAAACTTGGTAAGCATGGATATTTTTCTCTTTACAATACTAAAACTGGAAAATTTGACTTCCATCCAACTAAGGCAAATCAAGAGCTAAGTAGTGAATTAAAAACTACTATGGATAATATTGTTAAAAAAGGAAAAGGTGTTGAGTCCATTATAATTGATGGGGTTGACTGTATAGTTGCTTTTGAGTCATTTGATAAACTAGACTGGATGGTTTTAGGTTCAGCTGTTACTGATGATTTTTTAACACCATTAAAAGTAGTTAGTAAAAATTTCATCATAGCAAGTATCATAGTTACCTTACTTTTGATAGCTGTTTCAATGCTCTTGCTTAAGAAGATGGTTGCAAATCCTATCGATAGACTAGGAACAAATTTAAATGCGATAACATCTGATTTTACAATTAAAATTCCTATTTATGGTAAAGATGAAATAGCTAAAATAAGTAAAGATATAAATGATTTTATTGAAAGAATAAGAATACTAATAAGTGATACAAAGCACCTTTCAAGTGAAAATAGCTCCGTTGCAAATGAGCTTAGTTCTACATCTCTTCAGACAGGCAAACGTGTAGAAAAATCAACCGAAATAGTGGAAGAGACAAATCAAAGATGTAAAGTAATGCAAGAAAATATGAAAGAATCTTTAGCAGTAGCTCAAGCTGGCAAAGATGACCTTCAAAAGGCTAGCACACATATAAAAACGGCAACTGAAGCTATAAGATCGCTATCAGCGCAGATTATTGATTCTGCTAATGTAGAAAATCAAATGGCTGATAAGATCGATCAGCTTAGCCGTGATGCCGAGCAGGTAAAATCAGTCCTTGTTGTTATCAATGATATAGCTGATCAGACAAATTTACTTGCACTTAACGCAGCTATCGAGGCTGCAAGAGCAGGTGAGCATGGACGTGGCTTTGCTGTTGTTGCTGATGAAGTTAGACAGCTAGCTGAGAGGACTCAAAAGAGTTTAACTGAGATAAATGCTACTATTAACGTCATTGTCCAAGCGATCAATGATAGTAGCGAGCAAATGGGTATCAACTCTAAACAGATCCAAGAGTTAACTCACGTGGCAAGCGACGTTGAAAAAACTATAAATGTTATGAGTGAGACAATGAATAACGCTATAGCAATGTCTGATAAGACTATGCAAGACTACATCGCAACTGGCAAAAATGTAAATGAAATCATGGAAGGTATCTCAAATATCAACCAAATTTCATCTGAAAATGCTAGAAGTGTCGAAGAGATAGCTTCAGCGGCAGAACATCTAAACAAGATGACAGATGCATTAAATTCAAAACTTAGTGTCTTTAGGACTTGAGAGCTTACCTCTTAAGCTAATATTTTAGGTCTAGCCCTTGCTAGACCTTTTTAAATTTATTGATAAAATTTCTAGTATATAAAATCAAATTTTTATAGATAATGATATAGAGCAGGGGGGCTTTGTAAATTTGCAAAGCCAAATTTATTTTCTATTTTTGTCTAGAACTTTTTGCATACTCTCTCTAGTCGCCTCTAGCCAGTTTTCTTTTGAAGTATCGACTAAATCAAGGCAAAAGAGCTTGATATCCGCTTTTTTAAAGCTAAATTCTTTCACTTTCATAGCATCGCTTCCTACTATAACGATAGGCTGAACTTTTAAATTTAGTTTTTCAACTAATAGTTTTGCACCACCTTTAAAAGGCAAAAGCTTATTGGTTTGAGATCTTGTTCCTTCGGGAAATATCGCTAAAACACGACCATTTTCAACCCTATCTTTTGCTTCACTTAAAAGCTTTATTAGTGAATGTTTATTTTCACGTTCAACCGCTATCATTTTTGGCAAGCTTAAAATTTTACCAATTATAGGAATTTTACCGATCTGTGCCTTTGCGATCCAGCAGACATTTTTTGGGTGTAGCTCTTCGATGACAATGATATCAAGCATACTTTGATGGTTTATAAGTAAGATATTTGCCTCATCACTAAAATTGCCTATCACTTCAAGTTTATATCCACCAAAAAACCTTTGCGATCTTCCCCAAAATTTTCTTATGGCTCTATTTTTATCATTAAATAGCCACATAAAAAAGACGACAAGAATAACGCTAATAACAAACTCAATAGCAAAAAATAAAGCTCTAATTTTTGACAAGATTATCCTTTTTTACCCAGCCGATTTTGCCATCTGCAAATAAAATTTTTGAGTAGTCATCTTTCGTGTCTAAAATTTCAACATTTTCATTTTTGCGAGATGTGTAAAAAACGGTTGAATTTTTAGTTGGAAGGATAGTAACGCTCACATCTGGCTTAAGTACTGCTTTGCCAAAAGGGTTGTAGGTATAAATTCCAAGCGCGATAAAAACAGCCGCCACAAAAAAGTAGCTAAATTTTCTGCGCCAAATAGCTAATAATATAAAAATTACCGCACAAGAGTAGATCGTGACATCTTTATAGGTGCTAAACTCACTTTGTTTTGGGTTTAGTCCGATCTGTGTGCTGACATCGTCATCTTCAACACTCACTGGCAAAGAAAAGCTTTCAAATTTAGCCTTTTTTAGGTTGTAATAATTAAAGTCAAGCGATTTTTTGTTTGGCTTAAATACTGCAAAATAATATGCACTTTGTGAGTTAAAGTCGCCATTTATCGTATCTACGCCTTGCTTTAAGATTGTCTTATTTTCTATATTAAAAGCACTTAGATCTACGTTGTTACCATAAATTTCTACAACCATGATATTGTTTATATCATCAAATTTTGTTGTCTTAAATTTCTTAACTTCAAGATTATCGGCCACGATATGGTTGTAGTTCTCATCGCTTCTAAGCTCTTTTAGCTTTGGCAAGAAGATATTTATACTTGAGTTTTGATAGTTTTCACCATTTCTTTTTAGGATTAAGCTAACTTTTAAAGTCTTTGCGTCAATGCTTGTTGCCTCAAGATAAAAAGTACCTACATATTTGTTGTCTTCGCTTTTTACCCATTGAAAATTTTTCTTATTTAGCCATTTGATATTTGTTTCATCAAGCTGTGTCTCAAACTCAAACTCAAAGTCATTTTGCGTATCAGCCACTATCTCAACACTAAAAATTTCTCCTATAACAACATTTTTTGGCACATTTGTGGCTTTTAAAAGAAGCTCTTTTACTTTGATCTTATCATATACTTGATTGTCTGGGACGCTAATATCTGGCTCGTTTGTTGGCACGATGTTTCGCATCTGCTCTGGAGTGATACGCTCTGGCTGTGGTGATACAAATTTTCTTGAAAAATCTTGTTCTTTTGGCGGTTTTTGAGTTTTTGGATTTGAAGTAGGGCTATTTACAAATTTATCCTCCCTAGCTTCGTCCATCATATCAAAAACGCTTACTTCATCGGTATTTACAGCAAATAAATTTAGTACGAGTAGGGAGATAAAAAGAAAATATTTTACCAAACTAGACCTTTTAGCATCTTCATGCCATCATCTGTACCTAAAATTTTCTCACAAGCACGCTCAGGATGAGGCATAAGACCAAAAATCTTTTTGCTTTCATCGCAGATTCCAGCTATATTGTCGACTGAGCCATTTGGATTTATTTCGTTACCTTTGGCATCACAGTATTTTAGTAATACTTGATCGTTGTCGTAAAGACCTTTTAGAGTGTTTTCATCAGTATAATAGTTGCCCTCACCGTGAGCAATAGGGATATTAACTACTTCATTTTTGGCTAAATTTGCTAAGAATTTATTGTTATTTGAGATTACCTTTAGGTGGTGATATTTTGAGACGAAATTTAAATTTTCATTTCTTCTCATCGCACCCTTTAAGAGTCCAAGCTCAAGTAGCATCTGAAAACCATTGCAAATTCCTAAGATATAGCCGCCTTTTTTTGCATGCTTTTTTACAGCTTGCATAGCTGGGCTAAATTTAGCTATCGCAGCTGTTCTTAGATAATCTCCATAGCTAAAACCGCCTGGAAGCACGACCAGGTCAGCATCTATTTTATCTTCTTTGTGCCAGATTATTTGTGTTTGGCAGTCAAGTAGTTTAAATGCGTGAGCTGTGTCTTCTTCGCAGTTTGTGCCAGGAAAAAGTATGATCGCTACTTTCATAACACGATCTCATAGTCTTCGATGACGGTATTTGCTAAAAGCTCTTCACACATCACTTTTAACTGCTCGTTTGCCTTAGTTTTATCACTCTCGTCGATATCTAAAACGATTTGTTTGCCTATCCTGACATTTGATACACCGCTAAATCCAAGAGAATTTAAAGCATGCTCCACTGCTTTGCCAGCAGGGTCAAGGACCCCACTTCTTAATGCTATATTTACAACAGCTTTCATCTTTGTCCTTACGATAAAATTCTTCTTAAAACTTCTTCGTAAGCGACTTTTACGCTACCAAGGTCTTGTCTAAATCTATCTTTGTCAAGTTTTTCATTGGTTTTAGCATCCCAGAATCTACAACTATCAGGGCTTATTTCATCAGCTAAAATGATATTGCCGTCTTTGTCGATACCAAATTCTATTTTAAAATCAACTAGTTTTAGATCTCTTTCGGCAAAAAATTTAAATAATATAGAGTTGATCTCTCTTGCTGTGTGTCTTAGAGTTTGAAGATCTTTTTCACTCTTTACTAATCCCATAATGATACAGTGCTCATCTGTTACTAATGGATCGTGCAAATCGTCGTTTTTGTAGTAAAACTCAACAAGTGTAAAAGGTAAAACCGTGCCTTCTTTTATGCCAAGTCTTTTGCTTAGTGAGCCAGTTGCAATGTTTCTAACAACAACTTCAAGAGGTATGATCTCACATTTTTTGACTACTTGCTCAGTGTCGCTGATAGTCTCAACTAGGTCAGTCACGATGCCTTTACTCTCCAAAAGCTTAAAAAGCTGTGTTGAAATTTTATTATTTAATGCGCCTTTACCAGCTTCGTTGCCTCTTTTTTGAGCATCAAATGCTGTTAGATCGTCTTTAAATTCAGCCACAAGCAGATTTGCATCGTCTGTGGCATACATTTTTTTACCTTTTCCCTCGTAAATAAGCTCTCTTTTTTGCATGGAGATCTCCTTCTAATTTATTGTTTTATTTTTAAAATTTTGATCGTGTCAATCGCTGTTTTTAATTGAATATCTTCATCAACTTTTTTTTGCGTGATTATCTTTTTATCATCTTTTGCTTCAGTTTTATTGCCCTCACTTGTAGGATTTATCTTGTTTAGTTCGCTTTTTAGGTGCGCTTTTAGCTCACTCTCTTTGATGCTAAACGCACTATCGTCGCTTTGTGGCACTTTGCCAGGATGTACGACTACATCAGGCGTTACGCCAACAGCTTGGATAGTTCTGCCACTTGGCAAGTAGTATCTTGCGATGGTCAGTCTTAGCGCTTCTGTATCGTCTATTGGTAAGATCACCTGAACGCTGCCTTTACCAAATGTGTTTTCGCCGATTATCACCGCACGCTTATGATCTTGCAATGAACCGCTTACGATCTCGCTAGCACTTGCACTTCCGCCATTTACAAGGACAACAAGTGGGAGTTTTGATAAGGTTTTGCTAGCGCTTGCTTTATACTCTACATTTTCAGATGCATCACGACCCTTTTGAGATACGATGATACCGTTATCTACGAAAAGATCCACTAGATCAACAGCTTGATTTAAAAGACCGCCAGGGTTGTTTCTAAGATCAAGTATGATGCCATTTGCTTTAGGATGCTCTTTGATCGCCTCTTTTACCTTTGTGACGACGTTTTTGTCAAAATTTGTGACGCGTATATAAAGGATGTTTTCATTTTCTATCATTTTTGCATAGACAGATTCAACCTTTATAAGATCTCTTATGATCTTTACGTCAAATGGCTTTTGCTCGCCTTTTCTTAAGATCGTAATTGTTATCGGAGTTTTTGGCTTGCCGCGCATCTTATTTACAGCTTCATCTATCGTTGTGCCGATAGTTGAGTTGCCATCGATCCTTAAAATGATATCGCCTGCCTTTATGCCTGCTTTATCAGCTGGAGTGTCCTCGATAGGCGAGATAACGGTTAGTGCGCTATCTTTCATGCCAACTGTTATGCCAAGCCCGCCAAATTCGCCGCTTGTTTGCACCTGCATATCTTTATATGCTTTTTCATTTAAAAAGCTCGAGTGAGCGTCCAAATTTTGCATCAAACCAGCAATGGCTTTGTCGATTATCTCTTTAAATTTAATGTCATCAACGTAGTATTTTTCAACAGTTGAGATGGTTTTTGTAAGTTTTGAAAGTGCTTCAAGTTTCGCACTCGCCTCATCTTCAGTTTTAGCAAAAAGCGCATTTACTGTTACGCTTGAGATGAGTAGGGCGCCTGTTATTTTTAGCGCAAAAGATCTAGTAAATTTATTCAAAATATCTCCTATATTTTTTGGCTCAATTTTATTAACATTTGGCTAAAAAAAGCATAAATTTAGCCTTATATTTTTAGCTTTTGTCTATTTTTAACACAAATTTATAACAGCAAATTTTAGCAATTAAATAAAAAGAGTGATAAATGTTATAAATATACTTGACAATATAAGACTAAAGTTATATAATGCCGCCATTATAAAATAACTTAAGGAGCTTTAATGGCTGACATAACAGAAAATTTAACAGCGCAGATGCAAGAGACACTTGAAAAAGGCGTTAGCTTAGCGATCTTTTCTAAAAATCCACAAGTTGTGCCACTTCACGTCTTTTGGGCTTTGCTCGCTGATAGTAATTCTATTTTGAATCAAGTATTTAATAAGATGAACATAAGTAAAGACGCGGTCGAGCTTGAGATAAAAAGCAAGATCTCGTCACTCCCAAGCAGCTCAAATGTCACAAAAGATAACGTTTCAGTTTCAAGAGAGCTTATAAATTCGCTTGAAAATGCAAAAGCTTTAATGGTAAGCATGGGCGATAGCTACATAGCTGTTGATACATGGATCATCTCATCTCTTGAGCTTAGTGAGATCAAACAAATTTTAAGCAAATTTTGCGATATCTTAGAGATCAAAAAGAACCTTGAGAGCATAAGAGGTGGTAAAAAGATAGATAGCCAAACTGGCGATGATACCCTTGATAGTTTAGAGAAATTTGGTATCGATCTAACGCAAAAAGCGCTAAATAAAGAGCTTGATCCAGTCATCGGCCGTGATGAAGAGATCACTAGGATGATGCAAATTTTAATAAGAAAGAGCAAAAATAACCCTATCTTGCTTGGCGAGCCAGGTGTTGGTAAAACAGCTATCGTTGAGGGGCTAGCTCAAAAGATAGTGGCTCGCGATGTGCCAACAAGCCTTGCAAACAAGCGTGTCATCGCGCTTGATATGAGTGCAGTTGTAGCTGGCGCAAAGTATAGAGGTGAGTTTGAAGATAGACTAAAAGCTGTCATCGACGAGGTCAAAAAAGCTGGCAATATCATACTTTTTATAGATGAAATTCACACCATAGTTGGAGCTGGTGCGAGCGAGGGCGGAATGGACGCTGCAAATATCCTAAAACCAGCTCTTGCACGTGGAGAGCTTCACGCCGTTGGTGCTACGACATTAAAAGAATATAGAAAATACTTTGAAAAAGATGCAGCACTTCAAAGGCGTTTTCAACCAATAGACGTTAAAGAGCCAAGTGTAAATGAGGCACTTCAAATTTTACGTGGTATAAAAGAGCGCCTTGAAGTTCATCACGGTATCACGATAACAGATAGCGCGCTAGTTGCTGCAGCAAGACTAAGTGACCGATACATCGCAAACCGCTTCTTGCCAGATAAGGCGATAGACCTTATAGACGAGGCAGCAGCTGAGCTTAAGATGCAAATAGAGAGCGAGCCATACGAGCTTTCAAAGATAAAACGCGAGATCGTAACGCTTCAAGTAGAAAAAGAAGCGCTAAAGATGGAGGATGCGGATAAAAATAAAGAAAGACTTGGCGAGATCGAAAAAGAGATAGCTGACCTAAATGAGAAAAAGCTAGCGCTTGATACTAAATTTGAAAACGAAAAGGCTGTTTTTGGCGGAATTTCAAAAGCAACAAAAGAGATCGATAGCTTAAAATCACAAGCCGAGATAGCAAAAAGAAATGGCGATCTTCAAAAAGCTGCCGAGATAGAATACGGCAAAATAGCAGACGCTAAAAAGCACAAACACGAGCTTGAAGAAAAATGGGAGCACATGAAAAAAGAGGGTGTGCTTCTTAAAAATCAAGTCGATGAAGAGCTTGTGGCTGAAATTTTGAGCAAATGGACTGGAATTTCAGTTAAAAAGATGCTAACAAGCGAAAAAGAGAAATATCTGCGCATCGAAGAGCATCTAAGAGAGAGCGTTGTCGGTCAAGATGACGCACTGCACGCACTTGCACGTGCTGTTAAGAGAAATAAAGCAGGGCTAAACGAAGGCCAAAGGCCTATTGGTTCATTTTTATTTCTTGGACCAACAGGCGTTGGCAAGACTCAGTCTGCTAAGGCTTTGGCTAAATTTTTATTTGACGATGAGAAGGCGCTCATTCGTTTTGATATGAGCGAGTATATGGAAAAACACAGTGTGAGCAGACTTCTTGGTGCACCTCCAGGATATGTTGGATATGACGAGGGCGGTCAGCTAACAGAGGCAGTTCGCAGAAGACCTTACTCAGTCATACTCTTTGACGAGGTCGAAAAGGCCCACAAAGATGTATTTAACATACTTTTGGGAATTTTAGATGACGGACGTGCGACTGATAATAAGGGCGTAACGGTTGATTTTAAAAACACTATTATCATTTTAACTTCAAATATTGCTTCAAATTTCATAATGGAGCTAAAGGGAGAAGATCGTGATGCGGCTGTTAAAAACGAGCTTAAAAACTACTTTAAACCTGAGTTTTTAAATAGGCTTGATGATACTATCATATTTAATCCTCTAAATGAACAAGGTCTAATCTCTATCGTTGAGATCATGTTTAAAGAGCTTGAAAAGACTCTTCATAACCGTGGTATCAAGGCAATTTTAAGCGAAGAGGCTAAGAAATTTATCGCAAAAGCTGGCTTTGACATAGTTTATGGCGCAAGACCTCTTAGAAGAGCGCTTTATGAGCTAGTTGAAGATAAGATCGCTGATATGATCTTAAAAGATGAGCTTGAAAGCGGCGATGAGATCACCATCGATAGCGATGGTGAGAAGATCATCATTAAGAAAAAATAACTTCAAATTTACTTGGCAGGTTGGATCAACTTGCCAAGCCTTCATATAAATTTTATACAAAAATTATCTAAAAAATAGGGCTGTTTAGCTATTTAAAAATATGACTAAACGCCTAAAAATTTAGCAAGGGCAAAATAAAATATAGCTGATGAGATAGCAGCTGCTGGAAGCGTGATGAGCCAAGCAAGAATGATTGGTCTTACCATTTTCCAGTTTGCATTTTTATTTACGATGCCGATGCCTAAAACTGCGCCTATTAGGATATGAGTTGAGCTAACTGGTATGCCAAGCTTTGTGGCTAGAAGTATGACGATACTTGAGGCAAGCTCCGCGCTAAAGCCAGTTGTCGGTAAAATTTCAGCTAGTTTTGAGCCGATAGTGGTGATGACCTCTTTGCCTAAAAACCAAAGCCCAACGACAAGCGAGATACCAAAGGTTACCATTGCGATGCTTGGTATGGGTGAACTTTCGTTTATAGAGCCAGTTTTTAGCACATCAAGTACGGCTGCAAATGGTCCAACTGCGTTTGCGATATCGTTTGCACCATGTGAAAATGCAAAAGATGAAGCGGTAAAAATTTGAAACCATGAGAAAATTCTATTGATACTCTTTTCGCTATCGTTTTTGCTCATGACGTTTATAATAGCAAGGCTTGCAAGATACGCTAGAGCACCGATGACGAAGATGATCCAGATAGTTTGGATGATGCTAAAGGCTAAATTTATATGCTCCAGTCCTTTAAAAAGCATCATTGATGAGATGACCATTGCTGCAAATCCAGCGATAATTGGGATATGCTTTTTCATTGCTTTAAAAGTATCTATCTCTTTTTCGCTATCTTTCATGATACGAATTTTTGAGCGGTACTCGCTGTATTCAGTGGTTTCGATCTCGTCCTCATCGATAACTGCGATCTTTGAAAGAGTAGCTATCTGCTCCTCGGCCGGCTTTGTTTTTAGTGCTTTTACAAAGCTTTCTTTATATGCTTTTCGCTCAGCTTTTAGAGCTTTTAGATTCATTTTAAGCTCATGTGTTGGCTCAATAATCTTACTTTTTACGTAGCCAAATATAACGTAAGACATCACGCCGCCAAGCAGTGGCGAAATGACCCAACTTACGGCAATTCTACCGATCTCACTCCATGAGACCATGCTAAATGGTTCTGGATCTTTTATCATAAAACCCATAGCAAGTCCTGCACCAACGATGCCGCCAACGATCGAGTGAGTGGTTGAGACTGGTAGACCTTTTTTAGACGCATAAAAGAGCCAAAGACCAGAGCTAAGAAGGGCTGAGATCATGATGATGACAAATTTCATCGGATTTAGATCGCTTGGAAATTTCACGATCTCGTTTCTAATCGTATTTGTAACCTCTGATCCTGCAAATATCGCACCGCTAAGCTCAAAAATGGCTGCGATGATGAGAGCTTGCTTAAGCGTAAGAGTCTTAGCGCCAACGCTTGTGCCAAAGCTGTTTGCAACGTCATTTCCACCGATATTAAAGGCCATAAAAAGACCAAACATACCAGCGATCAAGAATAAAAAGTAGTTATTTGTCGGGATGTACTGATAGCCCCAAACGAAAAATCCAACGCTACAAATTGCAAAAATAACAAATGCTAATAAGTTATCTCGAAGCAATCAAGCCCCCTTATAAGGTTTTTGATAGGGATTATATCTTGAAAAATATTAAAGTTTTTAGAATTTTTCAACTTTAAATGATACTAAATTATCATATGTTAGAATCTGCAAAAATTTTAAGGATAAATTTTGGTTATAGCGATCGATCTTGGCTCAAACACATTTCGTGTAGCACTTGTCAAAAAAGAGCAAAATGGCTTTAGTAATGAGCAAATTTATGAAAAGATAGTAGGAGCTGCTAGAGGACTAAATGAAAGTGGCAAGATAGCAGATGAGTCCAAAAATAGGCTCTTTGAAGCGATATCGGAGGCTAAAAGTAAATTTGACTTTGATAAATTTAAATGCGTAGCAGTCGCAACTGAGGCTTTTAGGGTGGCGTCAAATAGCGGGAAAATTTTTAGCGAGATAAGAGAGAAATTTGGCATAAATTTTCATATCATCAGCGGTAAAGTAGAAGCAAAGCTTACATTTTTGGGTGTTCAAAATGCTTTTAAAAAGCTTGGAATCAATGAAAAATTTAGCATCATTGACATCGGTGGAGCAAGCTCAGAGATCGGTGAAAATGGAAATTTTATGAGTTTTAAATTTGGCATTATTACATTTTTTGAGAAATTTAAAACACTTGATTTAATGCAAAAAAATGCAAAATTTTATACAAAAGATGCAAGAGAATTTTTAAATAGCTTAAAAAATAGATTTATCGTGCTGACTTCTGGCGTACCAACTACTATCGCAGCGCTACGACTTGGACTTAACTACGAGAACTATGATCCAAAAAAAGTAAGCGGACTTGAGCTTAAAAATGACGATCTTGCCTGGTTTGTAAATGAGCTTTTAAAGATGGACGATAAGAGCGCTGATGTGGCGGTTGGAAGAGGTAGAAAGTATCCGCTCATCGCTGGAACCTTGCTTTTAGAGGAGCTTTTAGTCGGGCAAGAAGCAAAATTTTTAGTTATTGACGATGGGCTTAGAGAGGGTGTTGGTGTGGCCTATCTGCAAGGAAAATTTCAAGAAATTATCACAAATTTTTAGTTAATATTTCAAAAATTTAAAGGAGAGGAAATGAGTATAAGAGAGCAAATTTTAGCTGATATAAAAGAGGCTATGAAGGCAAAAGATGAGTTTAAAAGAGATACTTTAAGAACGCTAAATGCAGCACTTAAGCAAGTTGAAGTCGATCAAAGGATTGAAATGACTGATGAAGTGGTACTTCCACTGCTTCAAAAGGAGATCAAAAAGAGGGCTGACTCGGTTGAGCTTTA
The DNA here is from genome assembly GCF_902460415.1 of Campylobacter concisus. Classification (GTDB taxonomy): domain Bacteria; phylum Campylobacterota; class Campylobacteria; order Campylobacterales; family Campylobacteraceae; genus Campylobacter_A; species Campylobacter_A concisus_Y. The sequence goes on along the minus strand of NZ_CABPTY010000001.1, from coordinate 181,049 downwards.
TATAAAAGGCGCTAGAGAGGATTTGGCTAAAAAAGAGCAGGGCGAGATTGAACTCATTAAAGCATATTTGCCAGTACAACTAAGCGATGAAGAGCTTAAAGAGAAAATAAAAAATATTATTGAAAGAGCTGGTAAAAATTTAGGCGATGTAATGAAAATAGCAAAAGATGAGATCGGAGCAAGTGCTGAAGCAAAACGCATAAGTATGATCGCAAAAGAGCTTTTGGCTTAAAATCTACAATCTTATAAAGCTTCTAATTTTTGAAAACTTACTTTTTAATGTGTAAGTTTTCAAAAAATCAAATATGACCTTCATTTTAAAAAAGATAATTTTAAAAGCATAATACTTATATGAATATGTTAAAAGGTAAAATACAAGCTTTTTTATATATTTG
>NZ_CABPTY010000001.1:33594-172792 GCF_902460415.1 Campylobacter concisus | reverse complement strand
GGCGAAGTCTTGCGCCAGATAGCAAATAAACTTATAAAAAATAAAGATGAATTATTGAGCTTAAATTTTAAAAATTTAAAGCTTATTGATATGAAAAAGGTTAGTCTAAAGACCGAGCTTATGTTTGAAATTTGCGAGTAAATTTTTAAAAAAATCGCATTTTTTGTTAAAAAAACGTAAAAAAGAGCTAAATTTAGGGAAAAAGTATTGTATTTTTTTTTAAAAGAGTGTAATATAGCCACATAACTTCTTAAAAGGATGGTTCATGAAAAAAGCTGAATTTATTCAAGCTGTTGCCGATAAGGCTGGTCTTTCAAAAAAAGATACTCTAAAAGTTGTTGATGCTACTTTGGAGACAATCCAAGCAGTTCTTGAAAAAGGCGATACAATTAGCTTTATAGGCTTTGGTACTTTTGGTACTGCTGACAGAGCTGCAAGAAAAGCTAGAGTTCCTGGAACTAAAAAAGTTATCGATGTTCCTGCTAGCAAAGCAGTTAAATTCAAAGTTGGCAAAAAACTTAAAGAAGCAGTTGCTGCTGGTGCTGCTAAAAAAGGTAAAAAGAAATAATTTCTTTTTAGGGGAGCAAGTCTCCCTTTTTTCTCTACTCACAAATCTAAAATTTCAATTTCAACTTGGCCCGAGTGGTGAAACTGGTAGACGCGTCAGACTCAAAATCTGATAAGGGCAACCTTGTGTCGGTTCGAGTCCGACCTCGGGCACCATTCATATACTTAAATAATTTCTAAATTTATCCGATATTAGTAGTAGTGTCTTTAAAAAAGGATTTAAAATGAACGTTGCATCTTTAAATAATAATCTCACAAGCGTGGAATATCAAGATATTAAAGCCAAAGATATATCAAAAATAACTCATACGCAAACTATTCATATCAGTGAAGCAGAACTTAAAGAGTATAACAAAAGACAGATAACGACAAAAATAGAAGAAATTTTAAAAGACTATTCACAAAATATCATTTCCAATAATAAAATTTTTACCCAAGAGCTTTCCCAAAACAATCATTTCAACAAAGATGCATACTTTAAAAACATAAAAGCCACCGACGAAAAAAGTATGCTAAATACGCTAAAAAGTGGCTATTTGAATAATACAAAATTTAAAAATTTAAACGAGAGTGCATATTCAAGTACACTAGCGACAAAATATGGAGATGTCGAAGTATTTTTGGATCTATATGATGATAATGATAAATTAGGCACTGGTAAATTAGAAAATAACCTATCACTTTTTAGCTTTGATAGCAACAATGACGGCATCCTAGACGCTTTCGATAAGCTATTTGACAAACTAAAAGCAAAAGGCTATGACAAAGATGGAAATGAGAAAATAGCAAAGCTAAGCGATCTTGTGCCTAGAATCGATCTAAGACAATTTATAAATACAAATATCATAAATCACAACCAAAAAGAAAGAGAAGAGCTCAATCACAAATCGATAATAACAAATAATCCTAATCTTTACGCGGATGTCAAAGATGTTGATCACAGACTTTCTTACTACTCATCAGATCCAAATACATTATTTTCAGCAGAAAACAGATATGAAAAAATGAGTAATGAAGATATAAATTCCTTTTTTAGCAAATATACGCAAAGCGATGGCTGGGTCGATTTAAGACACAATAAAATATTTGGCAAAGACAGCTCTTTTAAAAATTTTGCCTACACAAAAATAGGCTTTGACGATACAGCAAGACTTAGCGAGTTTAATCCAATAATAGAACCTAGCAAAAACCAAAAAATAGATGAAAATTTCTCTTACACAAACTATCAAAAAGATAGCTTTATGAAATTTTATAACGACTATATCAAAGAAGCTAACGCCTACAACAAAACCATAGATCAACTAGGTAAGAGTTTAAAAATTTTTGATGAAAACGCAAATGAATACATATCAAAGCTAGAAAATACAAAATCAGCCAAAATGATAGCCATGGAAAATGAATTTAGTAAAGCAACTGGGCTTGAGTTTAGTATGTCAAATTTAAAAAAGGTAAAACGAGCCTTTGCACTAAATGAAACCACAGCAGCTAGTGCCTTGCAAGATAGCGATAGTGTAATAGCCATGAAGCTAAATAAAGATGGTAGCATCAGACTAAAATTTGATAGTGGCAGAGAGTTAGATGTCAAAGAGCTGTACACTGACACTGGTAAGCTAAACACGCCAGGAAGTCGAAAGTTAAGTGTAAATTTAGATGCAAAAAGCATGAATAATGTGCAGCTAAATAGACTAAAATTTGATGAAATAGGCATACGCCAAGGCAAAGATATAGTCACTCTAAAAGATATCGGAGCGATAGCTATCGTAAATTTATCAGATAAATTTTCAAGTAAATTTTTAATCAGCCTAAGCAACACAAAAAGTATAACGTCGAGTGAAATTTATAATATCAGTTACCTTGAAAATGATCTAAAGTATAAAGAAAAGATGGATGAAAAGGATAAATTTTATAAAAAGATCAACGTGATGGCGTGATTTGCTTAGAAATTTTCCAAAAAGTTTATAGTAATTTAATCTTTTGGGTCCTATAATCAATCTTCCGTAAAAATTTAGATTTATAAAGAGAATGCTATGAACTTCACTCCACTTTTTGCAATTTTTTTCATAATCGCAACTGGTTTTTTTGCTAAAAAAGTCGGCATTGTTGAACAAAAGCACTCGATCCCATTTGTGGATTTTGTCCTTTGTTTTGCAATGCCTGCGCTAATCTTTGACAAAATTTATCACGTAAACGTCGATGTTTCGCTTATAAATACAATTTTAATTGGCTTTGGCTCAACAGCTATCAGTGCTGTCATGGCATTGGTACTTGGCAAGATCTTTAAATTTACTAAAGTAACAACTGTTAGTATGGTCATGCTAAGCCTTTTTGGTAATACCCTATTTGTCGGTATGCCTGTCATTCAAGGCTTCTTTGGCGATGCGATGGTAAATGAAGTCATCTTTTACGATCAAATAGCCACTGGTATCCCACTTTCGATCCTTGGCCCACTTATCCTCTCTTTTGCTGCACCAGAAAAGGTTTCTCTTTTTCAAAATACGATGAAAATTTTAAAATTTCCGCCATTTATCGCACTTATTATGGCTCTTATCTTAAAAGAAGTTCCTTTGCCAGAATTCATCTTTGCGCCACTTAGGATGTTTGAAGGTAGCGTTACTCCGGTAGCACTTTTTGCGATTGGTGTTGGACTTAACTTTAGCAGCATCACAAGCTCATATAAAGGCGTTAGCGTTGTGCTTTTGTGTAAGATGATCTTGCCAGCTATCGTATTTTTCATCATATTAAAATTTTCAGGTATCCAGATGAACAAAACTTGGGTCGTTGGTCTCTTTCAGTGCGCTATGCCAACATCAGCCCTTGCAAGTGCGATGGTCATAAAAGCTGGCCTTGATAGCTCGCTAGCCATCTCATCAGTGGCCATAGGCGTGCTTTTTTCATTTATCACGCTTCCAGTTATATATTTTGTATTTGCGTAAATTCACACTCACTTAACACTAAAGAGATAGTATTTCATCATATTTCATTTAAAGGAGACGTTATGAAGAAATTACTACTAGTTGCACTTGGTGCTATGTTTATGCTTGGTGGTCTTGCAAATGCTACTGAAATGATGAAAAAAGATGACATGGGCAAAGACGAGATGATGAAGAAAGAGCAGATGATGAAAGATGACATGGGCAAAAAACCCATGATAAAAAAAGACGAAATGAAAAAAGACGACATGGGTATGAAAAAAGACGAAATGAAAAAAGGCATGTAAAGGTGCTTAATGGTTAGAATTTTGCTCGTTGAAGATGATGAAATTTTACTTGATCTCATCAGTGAGTATCTAAGCGAAAATGGATATGAGGTCACTACTTCAGATAATGCCAAAGAAGCGCTTGATCTCGCCTACGAACAAAATTTTGACCTACTTATACTTGACGTCAAACTCCCACAAGGAGATGGCTTTTCACTTCTTTCTTCCTTAAGAGAGCTAGGTGTTAGCACACCTAGCATCTTTACCACCTCGCTAAATACCATAGACGATCTTGAAAAAGGCTACAAAAGTGGCTGCGACGACTATCTAAAAAAGCCATTTGAGCTAAAAGAACTACTCATACGTATACAAGCACTTCTAAAGAGAAATTTCTCACATCACAGTGGCGATGCGATCAAAATTTCAAGCGAATTTAGCTTTCATCCGCAGAGCAAGACACTAAGCAAAGATGGCAAAAATGTAAATATCTCAAGTAAAGAGAGCGACCTACTCGCGCTATTTTTGCAAAACAAAGGCAAAATTTTAACCAAAGATGAAATTTTTAATAAAATTTGGAAATTTGACGAGGAGCCAAGCGAGCTTAGCCTTCGTGTCTATATCAAAAATTTACGCCAAATTTTAGGCAAAGATGCCATTTTAAACAGGCGTGGAGACGGCTACATCTATGTCTGAAAAGACGCAAATTTTATTTAAAATTTTATCCCTTTATCTTGTTAGCTCTGTGATATTTTTAGGATATTTTTTCATACACGACTATAAAAACAAAAAAGAAGCGCTCATTTTAAACGAGGTGAAGTCTTTAAAAGAGATAAAGATGGGCATTTACATGAAAGCTAGAATGAATGGACTTGATTCAATTTCAAGTCTAACAAAAGAAAAAGGCGTGCATGCTTGCATCGTGCTAAAAAATGGCGAGAAAATTTATAAAGACTTTGACTGTCAAAAAATCGACAAAAGCAAAAATGTAAATTTGATCGGCGGCAAGGTCGCGATATTTGAAAAGATCCAGTACATGGACGACAACACCACAGATGAGCTCTCACACGCAGATATTTTTCTAGTTGGTAAAGATATCAAGGCTGAAATTTTATCTTTACAAATTTCAACCACGCTAAAGGCGCTCTTTTTCTTTTTTGCTCTGCTCTTTGTCGCCTTTTACCTAGCAAAACTAAGCCTAAGACCGCTTTATGAAAAGATAGATACGCTAAACCGCTTTATAAAAGACTCAACACACGAGATAAACACACCTCTAAGCGTCATCTCGATGAGCATAGAAACAGCCGATCTTGACAACCTAAATGAGCGAAATTTAAGGCGTTTTAACAATATCAGCCTTGCCGCAAAGAGCCTAAATAACATTTATGACGCGCTCGTTCATCTAAGCTTTAACCTAGACAAGCCTAGCAAAAAAGAGTTCATAGATCTAAATTTACTAACTACACAAAGGCTGAACTATTTCTCGCCATTTTTTGCCAAACGTGGACTTAAGATAGAGGCCAGCCTAAAGCCCAGCTTCATAAATGCAGACCTTGAGGATATGAGTAAAATTTTAGATAATCTCCTAAGCAATGCCGCAAAATACGCAGCGCAAAATTCAGAAGTACGCATCGTTTTAGAGCCAAATTTCTTTAGCATAGGCAATCTTGGGCTTGGTATCAGCAAAGAGCAACAGCTACAAATTTTTGATCGTTACACGAGATTTAACGACGATCAAGGCGGCTTTGGCATAGGACTAAGTCTAGTAAAAAGCTGCTGCATAAAAAATGGTATCGAAGTAAAGTGCCAAAGCGAACTTGGCAAAGAAACTACTTTTTCACTTTCTTGGAAAGACTAAAGTCAAAAATTCTCATATTAGATAATAAATTTTATTAAAAAAGATAATTTATAGCAAAAATTTATTTTTGATAAATTTTATTAATATTATAATCCTTTTACAAAATCTTAATCGAGGAGAAAAGTATGAAGTTACTAGAAAAATATGGGCTTTTCATAAATGGTGAGTGGCGCGACGCAAAAGACGGCGCTACCCTTGATGCTAAAAATCCAGCAAACGGCGATCACCTTGCAAAGATCGCAGATGCGACTGAAGAAGATGTAAATGACGCAGTTCGTGCTGCACGTGAGGCTTTTAAGAAATTTAAACACACTACAATTAGCGAGCGAGCAAAACTGCTAAACAAGATCGCTGACATCATCGATGAAAATAAAGAGCATTTAGCAAAAGTCGAGAGTATGGATAACGGCAAGCCGATCCGCGAAACGCTAAATGTTGATATTCCTTTTGCGGCAGAGCATTTTAGGTACTTTGCTGGCGTTATCATGGGCGAAGAAGGCAGCGCGAATGTGCTTGACGAAAAACAACTCTCTATCGTTTTACGCGAGCCACTAGGAGTTGTGGGTCAGATCGTGCCTTGGAATTTTCCATTTTTAATGGCGGCTTGGAAGTTAGCTCCAGTGATCGCAGCGGGCGATGCGAGCGTGTTTAAACCTTCAAGCGAGACAAGTCTAAGCGTGCTTGAGCTATTTAGGCTGATAGATAAAATTTTACCAAAAGGCCTTATTAACATCGTAACCGGCAGAGGCAGCAAGAGTGGCGAGTGGATCAAAAACCACCCAGGCCTTGATAAGCTAGCATTTACCGGCTCAACCGAGATCGGCCGCGATATCGCCATAGCTGCGGCTCGTCGTATCATCCCAGCCACACTTGAGCTTGGCGGAAAGAGCGCAAATATCTTCTTTAGCGACGCAAATTTAGACAAAGCGCTTGATGGCCTTCAGCTTGGAATTTTGTTTAACCAAGGTCAAGTTTGCTGCGCAGGATCTAGAATTTTCGTAGAAGAGAGCTTTTATGACAAATTTATAGAGGCTGCAGTTAAGAAATTTAGCACTATAAAAGTTGGCGATCCTCTAGATCCTAGCACTCAAATGGGCTCACAAATCAATAAAAAACAAGCTGAGCAAATTCTAGACTACGTCGAGATCGGCAAAAAAGAAGGTGCAAAAGTAGCAGTCGGCGGCAAAGCCTACACCGCAAATGGTTGCGACAAAGGTGCATTTGTCGAGCCAACACTACTAGTTGATGTGACAAACGACATGAGAGTAGCTCAGGAAGAAATTTTTGGTCCAGTTGGCGTTGTCATTAAATTTAAAGATGAAGCTGAGCTTATCAAAATGGTAAATGACAGCGAATACGGCCTTGGTGGTGGAATTTTCACGCAAGACATCACAAAAGCGCTAAGAGTTGCAAGGTCTATGGAGACTGGCAGGGTTTGGATCAACACTTATAATCAAATCCCAGCAGGAAGCCCATTTGGCGGATATAAAAACTCAGGTATCGGCCGTGAGACGCACAAGATCATACTTGAGCACTACACTCAGATGAAAAACATCATGATCGATCTTACTGGCAAGGTGAGCGGCTTTTACGCACAATGATTTTAGGGAGCTTAGGCTCCCTTCTGCTTTAAATTCCTTAAATTTTAAATATCTTTTACTAGGTTTTAACTTTATATATCGCTAGCATTACGCCAATATGGTACAGCTATACAAAAGTGTTTTCTTAACACTACATTTTTAAGCTTAATAGACTAAGATTTGGCACAAAGGAGAAAAATTGAGCGAGCAAATTTATATCATAGGCGATGTGCACGGCTGTTTTAACACACTTTTAGAGCTTATCAAGCAGTTTCCAGACAAAGAAAAATCACAAATTTGCTTTGTCGGAGATGTGATAGATCGGGGGCTTTTTAGTTGCGATGTAGTCGAGCTTATCATACAAAATAACTATAAAATGGTAATGGGAAATCATGAGCGCAGGCTGCTAAGTAATAAACTTGAATTTCTAAACAACAAAGTGCCATTTGACACGAGTTGGTTTTTCAACAATGGTGGCGTGGCGACATATGGATCATATCTTGGCCAAAGCGTGGGGTTCAAGCAAAGGCATATTGATTTTTTAGAACAAAGGCCAGTTTATCTGGAGTTTAAAGAGTGTAAAAACCAAAATGGCGAGTATTTGGTCGTTTCGCACTCGGCTGTTGGCAAATTTTGGACCTTAAGAGATGATGATAGTTCAAGAGATGAGTTTAGAAGGCATATACTATCAGGTAGAGGCGATATGATGCAAGTTGAAGGCATATTTAATGTCTATGGGCATACGCCAGTGCGTGAGGCTAAGCTCTATACAAATAGCGCCAATATCGATACGGGATGTGTTTTTAATGAAGAAGGATATGACAAGCTAAGTGCCTTAGAATTTCCATCGATGAAAATTTATACGCAAAAAAATGTTGAAAATTTTAATAAACAAGGATAAAAATGTGGTTTTCTAAAAAGAGCTCTAGCTTTGCAAGCAGAGTTGATAAATTTTGGAGCGAGTTTGGCAAAAATTTAGACGCCATCAAACAAAATTTAGAAGATAAAAATTTTGAAGCTGCAAGCAAAATGACCGAAGAGGCACTAAATTTATGTTTAGTTGATCCAACTTTTATGATAGGCCTTATTGATGGAAAGATCGATCTAGTACTCACTCCAGAAGGACTTAAACATAGGCTTTTGTGGCTTAAATTTATAAAATCGCGCATGCCAAAAGAGTATGAGGCAAAGCTTACTTGCACACTTGGTAAGCCACGTGCACCACGAAACGTCGCCACTATACAAATGTATGGCGTAAGCGTTGATGCAAATGAGGTCATGGTCTATGCAAAATTTAATGACAAAAGCGTAGATATGTGCCTATATAACGAGACTCTAAGTAAGCTTAAAAGCGAAGATGAAAATAAGGCATATATATTATCGCTCATACTTTGTGACAACGTAGTTGGTGAGATGATTATGATAAATATGCTTGGAGAGTTTGAGATAATAGACGAGCCAAGAGAAAAAGGCGTGCCACTGATCGACTTTGCCGATCTTATAGATGAGAAATTTGGCAAGGAAGCCTTAAACGAGCCGCTTAAGAATTTTATGGTCTATGAGCTAGAACCTCGTTCAAACAAGCTACGTGACGACGTTTTCACAGGATTTACATCTCTTAGCGAGCTACTAAACGAATACTACGACGGCGCAAGCGATACCTATAACGAAGCTTTTGAGCTTGGCATAAATTTTTGCTTTTTAGCCCTATCTCACGGTGGCGACATACAGTTTGGCGTTGATAGCAAAAACAAAATATCAGACGCGCTACATGAGAGTGAAATTTGCGAGATCATAGGTGAAGCAAATGGCGAGATGCGATCTTACATAGATCTTATCTGCTTTGACAAAGATGAACTAGATAAGGCTGTGAGTAAATTTAGCAAAGAGCTTGGTATAAAGATAGAAATTTGCGAATTTAAACGCTGATCCACATAAAATTTTACATAAAATAATACACACGCTAGCTGGTAAATTTATAAAGATATCCAGCTAGCGAAATATCAAATTTATCTTTTAAATTTTAAGCTATTTGAAAGATAAGCACAAAGCTTTAGCCCATATAAAAAGATGATCCACGAGATGTAGATCCAGACAAAGAAGAAAAGCACGGCCGAAAAAGAGCCATAAACGCTTAGATAGGTTTTGTTATAAAGGACGTAGTAGACAAAGGCTGACTTGCCAATATACCAAACGAGCGAAGCGGCAAATGAGCTAAAAAGTGCGCTTTTAAATCTGATCTCGTCATTTACTGAGATGAGATATGTGACACAAAATATCGCCCAAATGATGAGATATGGAAAGATGCTTAAAAAATTTATAGAGCTTGTAAACTCGTTTGAGTTTAACATCTCTTGAATGAGGCTTGAAAGATAAAAACTACCAGTAAGACCAAGTGGCGCGAGCGTGATAAGCGTCCAATACGAGCTAAGTGCTGACCAAAATCCTCTAGCCTTACTTGCACGTGTCACTTTCAAAACTACATACTCGTAGTCACTAAAAAACATAGCCGATGTAAATATCATCGCTACAAAGCCAACTATGCCCAAATTTCCGCTATTTTGTAAGAAATTTTGCAAGTAGTTTGAGATGATCTCTTGATTACTTGGCAAAAGAGCCGAGAAGATAAAGTCTTGAATTTTAGCGTAATAGCCCTCAAAACTAGGCAGTTTTGTAAAGATAGAAAACGATATAAGAAGTATCGGAATGATCGATAAAATCGTATGAAAACTAAGGCTTGAGGCGTAGTGAAAGAGCTCTTTGTCCTTAAGCGTTGGGAGTAAATTTAAAAACTCTTTTAAGCTTTGCTTACTTAAGGACAAACGGCTCATTTATCAGTTATCTTCTTCGAAAAGTTTTTCGTAGTGAGCGTCGTAGTTATTGATGTGCTCGCTATTTAGCTTCCAAAACACAGTGTCTATATCGCTAACTCTTGTATAAAATGGAAGTTGATAGTACTCAACCTCGCCGCTTTTAAATTCTTTTAGCACTTTAAAGCTTTGGCAATCAGCAAAAACGCTTCTACCATCCATCGCTACGAAAATTAGACCAGCTGCACTTTGAGCGCACATTTTTCTAAAGTCATCTCTGCTTGGATTTGGCTTGTATTCGTAGCTTAGATACGCTCCTATAATATCTGGGTGGATAAATATCATATTTGGAAACGCAGATGTGATCTCTTCGTAAATTTCTTTATTTGGCACGATAATTAATGAGCGGTTATAAAGATAGTTTAGCACGACCATATCGCCATTTGCAGGTGCAATGCCTGGAAGTGGGAGTGCCTTTTGCTCAAGCAGATCAAACACCTCAAATCTAATCTTAGCAAAGCCAGAATTTTTTGAGACAACACTAACTCTTGCGATGATAGAGCTATCAGTGTCAAATTTATGAAGCACAACGCCACTTGAGCCGATTAAAATTTCTGGACTATCAACTATCGTCGCTGTGCCATCACTATCGACGCTAATTATAGGAGTTCTATACTCATTTAAAGAAAAATCAGCCCCAAAAGCAAAGCCAAAAACTAGCGATAAAATCACAAATATACGTTTCAAAAATATCTCCTAAGTTTAAATTTTTAGAGCGATTATAGCCTAAAATGCTTTATCTTTTGCAAAATTAAAGCAAGTTTTAGTTAAAATCCCACCAGCTTTTTAAAAGGACATTAATGCCTCGTATTTTTATAATTTTTGCAATATTATCTATAAATTTATACGCTATAAAGCCAAGTGTCGACGAGCTTAGCTGGCCAAATGGAAGTAACTTCTTAAATTTCTTAGAGACAAACAAAATCCCACTTTCACTTTACTATAACTTAGCAACCGAAGATCAAGAGCTAACAGAAGAGATCATCGCTGGCACAAAGTATCAAATTTATAAAGATGACAACGGTAACACCAAACAGGTACTAATCCCTGTTAGTGACGAGCTTCAAATGCATATTTTTAGAGATGACAATGATAAATTTAAACTAGAATTTCTCCCCATCTCTTATCAAAGTGAGGATAAATTTTTAGCCTTAAAGGTGGACAAATCAGTCTCTGAAGACATTTTTGACTACACTGGCTCTGGCACTTTAGCTCTTGGCTTTAAAGAAATTTTTAAAGGAAGTGGCATTGATTTTAAAAAGATAAACAAAGGCGATACGATCGCTATCGTTTATAATCAAAAAATACGTATGGGCCGCTCTTTTGGTACTCCAGAAATCTATGCTGCGATGATAGAAACGAAAAATAAACGATATGTCATGTATAAATTTGAAGATAAATTTTATGATAAAAATGGCAAGAAGAATGATAAATTTTTATTAGTCCGCCCTCTTGCAAACGCCAGAATCACATCAGCTTTTACCCTAAAAAGATGGCACCCTATTCTCCAAAGATATAGAGCGCACCTTGGTGTTGACTACGGTGCTCCAAAAGGCACACCAATCAAAGCCGCAGGTGATGGCACGGTTAAATTTGTCGGACAAAAAAGCGGATATGGCAGAACCGTCATCATCTCTCACGCTGGTGGCTACGAGACACTTTATGCTCATCTAAATGGCTTTGCTAAAGGCATAAAAGGTGGTTTAAAAGTCAAGCAAGGTACGCTCATAGCCTACGTTGGTACAAGTGGTATGAGCACAGGACCGCACCTTCATTTTGGTCTTTATAGAGATAATAAGCCTATAAATCCAGAAAGTGCAATAAAGGTCGTTAAAAGCCTAGAAGACAAGAAAGAATCGGCTAAATTTAAAGCAGTTGTTAGCAAAAATGACGAGCTAATAAAAAATGCTTTAAATAATGAAAAAGAGTACCACAAAGTGGAATTTTTCCCTAATGTAATAGAATTTTAAAGGTAAAACTTGAGCCAAGAACTAGAAGAAGCAAAAGAGCTGATAGATCAGCATTTAGATGAAAATTTGGAAGATAATGAACTCTCACCTTACGAGCTAGCCCAACACCTAAAAACACTTAAAAAGCACGACGAAGAGCTTTTTGCTCACTATCTTGAAAAGCTAGATCCTGAAATTTTAGGTGATGTTGCTATCGAGCTACCTGATCACATGCTAAAAGATGTGATCGAACAACTTCCAGCTGAAAAAATCGTAGAAGCACTTGAGGAGCTAGAGAGCGATGATGCGACTGACTTGCTTCAATACATCGAGGATATCGACGAGGATAAAGCTAGAGAGCTCTTTAACGAGCTTGATAGAGAAAACCAAAATGAAATTTTAAGACTTAGAAGCTACGAAGAAGATAGAGCCGGTGCGCACATGCAAACAGAGCTTTTTTCGGCTCACCTTGAAGAAAAGCTTGGCAATGCAGTAGCAAGGCTTAGACGAGAAAAGCAAGAAGGTAAGTTAGAAAATATCTCTCAGCTTTTCATTATAGATAAAGACGGTGTTTTACAATATGCTATCCCACTTGAGGATCTTATACTTTTTGATTTTACAAAGACACTAAAGCAAAATATCGAGTCAGCACAGATCGATCACTACAAGCCACACGTTGCAAATGATATGGACCTTATGCAAAATGTCGCTGATATGGTACAAGATTATGACCTAAACGTTATTGCAGTTACTAGTAGCACTGGAATTTTACTTGGTCGTATCACATCTGATGACATCCACGACTACATTCAAGAGAGTGCAACTGAGCAAATTTATAACCTAGCCGGTGTTGATGACGAGTCAGAAGAGGACGATACGCTTTTTAAGGCTGGTCGTGGTCGTGCGGTTTGGCTTGGTGTAAATTTACTAACAGCTCTTTTTAGCTCATCTATAATCGGACTTTTTGACGAGACAATCGCAGCCTATGTCGCTCTTGCTGTTTTAATGCCAATAGTTGCATCAATGGGCGGAAATACCGGCACGCAAGCACTTGCTGTTACGGTTCGTCGTTTGGCACTTGGCGAGATCGAGTTTAAAGATGCCAAAAATGTTCTAAAACGTGAGGTTAGTATTTCACTCATAAATGGACTAATCTTTGGTGTGGTAATGGGCATAATCGCCTCTGTTTGGTTTGACAAAGGTATGCTTGGCGTTGTTATCGGACTTAGTATGGTTACGAATTTATTCTTTGCTGGCTTTTTTGGCACAATCATACCTTTGACGCTAAGGCGCTTTAATATAGATCCTGCAGTCGGCTCAGCCGTCATTCTTACTACTTTTACTGATGCGATAGGATTTTTTAGCTTTTTAGGACTTGCGAAATGGATACTACTATAACTAATTTAGAAATTCTGCCTCTTGGTGAGTCAAAATATTTAAAGCCATTTAAGATGAAATTTATGCAAAATGGTGTCCAAAGAGACTGGGACTGCGTAAAAGTGATGAATAGCGTTAGTATTTTTTTATATCACGAGCAAAAAGATGCCTTTTTGTTTGTAAAGCAGTTTCGTCCTGCTGTTTGGTACTCACAAGAAAAAGAAGGCATCAAAACAAATGAGCAAGGCTTTACTTACGAACTTTGCGCAGGTCTTATGGATAAAGGACCTAGCGAGGAGCAAACAGCTAGAGAAGAGGCGGTCGAAGAAGTGGGCTATGAGCTAAAAGAGATAGAGCGTATCACGATGACGTACGGTGCTTTTGGCTTTGGAGGCAACACACAAACTATGTTTTACGCAAAGATCGATGAGAACATGAAGGTAAATTCTGGCGGTGGTATCGACGGGGAGGATATCGAACTTGTTTTTATAAAACGAGAAGATATGATGAAATTTGCCTTTGATGAGAGCAAGGTCAAAGGTTTTGGGCTTATCTTTGCTTATTTGTGGTGGGAGAAATTTAAAAGCTAAAACGATATCTTTTTAATAAGCGCAAAAACAACGACTGCCACTAAAAAGATACCAACTAATATCACATAATCAGACATAATAAGCCTTTAAATTTAAGTTTTGGCTTATTGTAACCAAAATTTTAAATAAAGTAAGAACTTTATAACCGCATATATCATAAAATAACCAAAAAACACAAGGAGAAGATGATGAGCGAAAACGAAACTCTTTTTATAAACCGAGAATTAAGCTGGCTACGCTTTAATTCAAGGGTGCTCGCTCAGTGTGAAAAGGAAATCCCTTTACTTGAAAAGCTAAAATTTATAGCTATTTATATGACAAATCTAGACGAGTTTTATATGATAAGAGTCGCTGGCTTAAAGCAGCTTTTTGCAGCTGGAGCTACTACAAGCAGTGGCGATGGCATGAGCCCACTTGATCAGCTAAGAGAGATTAGAAAATATTTACAAAATGAGCAAAATTTAGTAGAAGATCACTATAAAAAAACAGTAAATGCTCTTAGCAAAGAGGGGCTTTTTATAAAAAATTATGATGAGCTTGATGATAGCTTAAAGCAAAAGTGCGACGAATACTTTTTCTCAAATATCTTGCCAGTCATCGTTCCTATCGCTGTCGATGCAACTCATCCATTTCCGCACCTAAACAACCTTAGCTTCTCTCTTGCAGTTAAGCTTGCCGATATTGAGCATCCAGAAATTTTAAAATACGGCATGATAAGAATTTCAAGAGTCTTACCACGTTTTACACAGCCAAGTAGCAATGTTTTTGTGCCGATTGAAACGATCGTACACCGCCACGCAGAAGAAATTTTTCCAGGGTATAAGCTACTTAGCTCGGCTGCTTTTAGAGTGACAAGAAACGCTGATATCGTCATCGAAGAAGAAGAGGCGGATGATTTTATGATGATACTTGAGCAAGGACTAAAGCTTCGCAGAAAAGGGGCTTTTGTTCGTATGCAAATTGATAAAAACGTAGATGCTGACATCTTGGACTTCTTAAATTTTCATATGAAAATTTTTCATAAAGATGTCTATTTTTCAAGTATCCCACTCACTCTTAGCTCGCTTTGGGAAATAGCTGGAAGTAAAAATTTTACCCACCTAGCAAATACACCTTACGTTCCAAAGACACTACCACCATTTGGCAATGGCATATCTGTATTTGACGCCATAGATAAAGAAGATGTGCTCTTAGTGCATCCATTTGAGAGTTTTGATCCAGTTGTAAGCTTTATCAAAGAAGCCAGCAAAGATCCAAAAGTCATATCTATTCGAATGACACTTTATAGAGTCGATAAAAGTTCACCAATAATTCAAAGCCTAATAGACGCCGCAAGTGATGGCAAACAAGTAACAGTAATGGTCGAGCTAAAAGCAAGGTTTGACGAGGAAAACAACCTGCACTGGGCAAAAGCACTTGAAGATGCCGGTGCGCACGTGATATACGGTATCACGGGCTTTAAAGTGCATGCAAAAGTTAGCCAGGTCATTCGCCAAATCGGCGATAAGCTTAAATTTTATATGCACTTTGGTACAGGCAACTACAACGGCAGTTCGGCAAAAATTTACACCGACGTGAGCCTATTTACGAGCGAAGAAGAATTTAGCCAAGATACGACTTCGTTTTTTCACATCCTCTCAGGATATAATAAAAATCGCCGTTTAAACGCTCTTAGTATGTCGCCTTTTCAGATAAAAGAGCGCATTATAGAAAAGATAAGAGTGGAGGCAAGTAAAGGAAGCGAAGGTAGAATCATCGCTAAAATGAACGCCCTAATTGATGAAGACGTGATAAATGAGCTTAGCAATGCCTCAAACGCAGGTGTGAAGATCGACCTTATAGTTCGTGGTGTGTGCGGACTAAGGCCTGGCATAAAAGGCAAAAGTGAAAATATAAAAATTCGCTCAATAATCGGCAAATACTTAGAGCACGCTAGAATTTTATATTTTAAACATGCTCAGCCAAAAATTTATATCTCAAGTGCTGACTGGATGCCGCGAAATCTAGAGCGTCGCTTGGAGCTTATGACTCCTATCTTTGAGCCAAGGCTTCAAGAGAGACTACTTGAAATTTTAGAGCTTCAGCTAAGTGATAATGACCTAGCTTTTGAGCTACAAAATAGCGGTGAATACGTAAAAGTAGCAAGAGGTGAAAATGAAAAAGTAATATCTTGCCACGAAGTTTTGGAAAATTATATATCTAAAATTTACAAATCCGTAAAAAAAGATACAGATAAAGCAAAAGCCGATATGCTCGCAAGTAAGCTCTTAAAAGAGAGCTAAAAATAAATTAAGCTTTTAGACCTAGTCTAAAAGCTATTTTTTAATCAGCATAAAAAGCACTAGCATTTGATTAAGTAAATATTATTAAAAATTTTAAATCCACAACAAAAAGCAAAATTCATAAACTTACTTGAGCACCTCAAAGCTAGCCAAATATTTCAAATTTTTTAAATAACTCTGGCTCATCTTTTACGATACCGCGCTTAACTAGATCAGCAACTACTTCGCGGTCACAATCCGTTTGCAACGGCCAGCCACGCGTATATCCCTCTAGCTCGTCCTTGCTCGTCGCATCTACGCAGAAATTTTCACCATCTATGAAAACATCACGCAATGCATCAATATTATTTGCCACACGCCAAAGTAGCATATATGGGTTTTCAAGGTGATTTTGCATATCCACAACGATAAGGAGTTTGAAAAATTCTCTAAATGTCAAAAGCTTGTCAAAAAGCTCTTTTACCACACAATCTTTTTCAAATTTCACCACACAAATAGGCGTTTTGGTATCCATTTTAAACTGCCTAAGCTCTTTTACATTTGGAGTAACGCTTTGAAATTTAGCCAAAAGCTCACCATCACTTAAAACCTTAGGGCTAAATTTACAAAAATTCTGCGTCGCATCTACGCCGAGTTTGCCACCAAAACACGAATTTGGACTAGCATGATCAAGCTGATCGCACACGCCTTGGCTTATTAGCACACTCTGGCTACCAAAACGATTTAAAACAAAGCTAGTAAATTCATCATAATCTTTAAGCTCAGGCGCATCGGCTCCAACAAAAATGGCATGTTTTACAAAGCTCATCTGCCCAACGCCCCAAAATGCGTGCATGGCCTGCTTTGCATGAGCTGGATAGAGCGTATTTATCTTGGCTAAGATTAGGTTGTGAAAAACGCCATTTTCAGGCATATTGTAGTCCAGTAGTTCAGGCACGGTCGTTCGCAAAAGTGGCAAAAAAATCCGCTCAGTCGCCCAGCCCATATATTTATCCTCAAGTGGTGGCTTTCCAACCACAGTCGCATGAAATACCGGCTCACGCTTGCTAGTTATCGCCGTTACATCCATCACTGGAAAAGGCTCGATAGGCGTATAAAAGCCAGTGTGATCGCCAAATGGGCCTTCAAGCTCGCTCTTAGTCGTATCCACAAAACCCTCTATCACGTAGTCTGCATCGTGCGGGACGTAAATTTCATTCGTTAAAGATTTTACGAGTTTGGCTGGCTCTTTGCGGATAAAACCATAAAGCAAAAGTTCAAAAACTCCCTTTGGAAGCGGCGCCTGTCCGCACCAAATATAAAGCGGATCGCCGCCAATGGCTACAGAGACTGGCATTTTTTTGCCTGCACGCTTGTACTCGTGAAAGAAATTTGCACCGTCTTTGTGGATCTGCCAGTGCATGCCAAGGTGATTTTTGTCATAAATTTGCAAGCGATACATACCTAAATTTTGTAAATTTCCGTCCAAGCTTTGCGTATAGACCTGCCCCATCGTAATAAATGCGCCACCATCATATGGCCATGTCTTTAGCGCAGGTAGACTCAAAAGATCAGCCTCCTCACCTATAAATTTTACCTGTTGGCACTCGCCCTCACCTTTTAGCCTTTTAGTAAAAATTTTTCTCATATTAAAAAGATAGGCTAAAAAATCAAGCTTTTCTTTGAAATTCTCTGGTTTTCTGGGCTTTAAAAGCTTTTCTATCTCGGCTGCGATCTCATCAGGCTTTAGCCCAAAGATAAGCTGAAGCGCACGTTTTGAGCCATAGATATTTGTAAGCACTGGGGCAAATTTACGCCCAGTTTTTTTGCAAACTGGATTTGTAAAAAGTAGCGCTTGCGAGCTCTCAAGCTTGACCTCGATATAGCTTGCATGCGCGATCTCAAGATCAATATCTGTTGGCTCGTCGATAACACGAAGTAGATTATTTTCTTTTAAAAGCTTGATGTAGTCCATATTTTTCCCTTAAATTTTTAAAGATGATAGCTAAAATTTGATAAAAAAGGCGATGCTAATATTTTATTGTTGCATACATAGACAGTTTGTACGTGTCTGTTTTTATCGCAAAGATAATAAATTTACGCTCTATCATCGCGGCTAAAGAAGTGGCGCAACAGCAGGCTAATGATTAAATTTATAGCTACTACAACAGCTCGCCAAATATCTCTTTGCAGTATTTCATAAAGCGTTCATTTAGCCTCACGCCTTCTATATTGGCGCTAATGATGCTATCCTCTACTTCAAAAACTATGGTTTTATCAGTGATAGTTACGCATTTGCAAGCGTTATAGCAAACGTCGCCATTACACTCTGCGTATATGCCGTTTATGTCGGAGTTTTCGTCGTCACCCTTTTTTAGTTTGATCGGTCTTTGAAAGATTATGTAGTTTTTGTAGTTATATTTGTCGTCTGCAAGACCGATCATATAGTAGTTGTCTTTACTATTTTTGGTAGCACTTATGGCTTTTGCTTTAAATTTTAACTCAAACACGCTTATGCCATCTCTTCAGCGCGTTTTAAAAGCTCTTTCGCCCCTTTTTCTATAAATTTATGCGCTAGCTCCTTGCCGACGCTTTGAAATTTATCCTTGCTGGTTTTTAAGCTATCTTTTATAAACTCGCTTCCATCAGGCAGACCAACGATCGCATCGATAGAAATTTCATCATTTTTTAGTCTTGCGCTTATGCCTATTGGCACTTGGCAGCCACCTTCTAAAACGCTTACAAAATCACGCTCTATTGTCGTTTCTATGACTGCATTTTCGTCATTTAGAAAATCAATCTGCTCTAAAATTTGCTTCTCGTCTCTAGCTTCTATCCCAAGAGCACCCTGCCCCATCGCAGGTATCATCTCATCAAAACCAAATGTGTAGATATGTGCCACTTCAGTCTTGATATTTAAGCGATTTATGCCAGCCATCGCCAAAATGATCGCGTCAAATTCACCCTCTTTTAGCTTTCTAAGTCTAGTTTGCACATTTCCACGAAGCGAGATAATCTCAAGATCAGGCCTCATGATAAGTAGCTGCATCTTACGGCGCAGACTCGTTGTACCAACCTTTGCGCCATGTGGTAAGTCACTAAATTTAGCAAATTTCTCACTTATCATCGCATCTCTTGTATCCTCGCGTGAGCAAATCGCTACAAGTTTAAGCCCTTTTGGAAAGACTACCGGCACGTCTTTTAGGCTATGCACCGCGATATCAGTCTCGCCTTTTAGCATGCTATCTTCAAGCTCTTTTGTAAAAAGCCCCTTACCGCCGATCTTCGCAAGTGGCGTGTCAAGTATCACATCGCCCTTTGTCTTCATACCCTCAAGTACGACCTTCACGCCCTTGTGCTGCGCCTCGATCCTAGCCTTGATATACTCGCTTTGCCAAAGCGCTAAGATACTCTTTCTAGTTGCTATTTTTATCTCTTTCATCATCTCTCCTAATTTACTCTTTTTGGCTCTTCTATAACCTCAACATCGATGATCTCACCATCATCTTTTTTAGCACTCTGCTCGCTAAAATTTTGGAATTTAAACTCCTGATAGCTCTCATTTTTCGCTGCATTTTTTTTAAAGACTAAAGAAAAAACGACTACGGCGATACCAAAAATATCTGTCAAAATCCCTGGTAAAAAGAGCAGCGCTCCGCCAAAACTAAATCCTAACTGACTAAATAGATTTCCGCCAAGAAAGCTCTTAAACGCCACTTGAGGCGAATTTAAGCTAGAAGATCCAGCATTTAAAAGAAGTGCAATGCCTACAAATCCAGAGACTAGCACCTCGAGAAAATAGTTTAAAAAGCCAAATTTATCAACAAAAAGATAGATAAATACCGCTTCTATCAAAAAAAATAAAAATGCGAAAAATCTCATAAGCTTTCTTTTATCTTTTTAAAGGCTTCGTTTGCACCAATTGTTTCTTTGCTTAAACCATCTCTTGTTATAAACTCAACCTTGCCATTTGCAAATTCTTTACCCACAAGCAGCGCATAAGGGAAGCCGATGAGTTCAAAATCATTCATCTTAACGCCAAATCTCTCGTTTCTATCATCAATGATAACACTAACGCCAGCTTTTTTAAGGCTCTCATAAAGCTCAAATGCAAATTCCACGCCCGCCTCATCTTTTAAATTTGAGATGATGATCTCCACGTCAAACGGCGCACACTCTTTTTTCCAGATGCAGCCCTTCTCATCGTGGCTAGCCTCTATCATCACAGCGATAAGCCTGCTTATGCCAATGCCGTAGCAGCCCATCAAAAATGGCTTAGCCTTACCGTTTTCATCAAGATATGTCGCATTCATCGCAGCTGAATATTTATCGCCTAGCTGAAAGATGTGACCGACTTCTATGCCCTTACTAAGTTTTAAATTTCCGCCGCAAACTGGGCATTTATCACCCTCTTTTACCTTTATAAGATCTTTAAATCTCTCTTTGTTAAATCCGCTAACGCTAACGCCAACAAAGTGGTAGTCCTTTTCGTTGGCACCACATATCATATTATTTGCGCCTTTTAGCTCGTTGTCTATGTAAAATTTTACATCTTTTAGCCCAACTGGTCCGCAAAATCCAGCCACAAGCCCAGCTTTTATAATCTCTTCTTCGCTAGCATCGACAAGCTCGAGCGCATTACAAGCATTTTGTGCCTTTGTCTCTTGAAGCTCGTCATCGCCTCTTACGAAAAAGACCACAACTTCTTCTTTGTCTTCATAAATAGCTTTTTTAATAACAGCTTTTATACAGTAAAACTCGCTAACTTTAAAAAACTCAGCCACACCTTTTATAGTCTTTGTATCTGGCGTTTTAAATTTAGCCGCGTCAGCCTCTGGTGCTTCAGCATCGGTTGTTCTAGCTTTTCTTCTAGCAGCCTCTATATTTGCAGCGTATTTGCAAGTCTCACAGCAAAGGATGTCATCTTCTCCGTTACTTGCAAGCACCATAAATTCTTTACTACCGCTACCGCCAATGGCTCCACTATCAGCCTCAACGGCTCTAAAATTTAGCCCCAGACGAGTGAAAATTTTACTATAAGTTGCCTCCATAAGGTCAAACTCACGCTTTAGATCCTCTTTGCTTGAGTGAAAGCTATAAGCATCTTTCATCGTAAATTCTCGCCCTCTTAACAAGCCAAAGCGTGGTCTTGCTTCGTCACGAAATTTAGTATTTATCTGGTATAAATTTAGCGGTAGCTGCTTGTAGCTAGTCACCTTGCCACGTACCAAAGCAACGGCCGCTTCCTCGTTTGTAGGGCTTATGACAAAGTCATTTTCTTTTCTATCTTTAAAGCGTAAAAGCTCCTTGCCAAAGACGTTATAGCGGCCACTTTGCTTCCAAAGCTCGCCTGAAGTAACCACGCTAAAGCTCACCTCTAGCGCACCAGCCTCATCCATCTCCTCTCGTGCGATACGAGAAATTTTCTCATGCATGATCTTTCCAAGCGGTAGATAGTTATAAAGACCAGAGCCTATCTGCTCGACAAATCCACCTCTTATTAAAAATTTATGACTTGGCAAAGATGCGTCTTTTGGTGCTTCTTTGGTCGTTGGTGCATAAAATTTACTAAATCTCATCTATATCTCCCACTTGAAAATTTTGCTCTTCTTTTATATCAAATAAAAATCTAACTCCATTTGAGAGCTCGCTAGATCTCTCCTCGTCCGCAAGACTTTTTAGTTTCATCGTTGGCTGGTGCAAAAATGCTTTAAAAACTTGATGAATGAGCTTTTGTGCCTCCTCATAATCACTATGCTTTAAATATCCTTTTTTTATCGCTTTTTCTAGCTCGTTTTTAGCGCAAATTTCAGCTTGTTTGCGGATCGATTTTATTAGTGGCACACTCATATCTTCTTTTAAAATTTTTAAAAATTCGCTTGTGCCTTGACCTACGATCGAATAAGCTTTTTGTGCTTGCTCCTCTCTTAGGGCTAAATTTTTCCTTACTATCTCCTCTAAACTATCAACCGTATAGACACTAATAAATTCTGTATTTATAAGATCAATATCCCTTGGTACGGCAATATCAAAAAAGTATCTGTGAAATTCTCTTGGTTCGATTATGGCGTTTGTGATGATAGCGTGTGGGGCTGCGGTGCTTGAAAATATTAGATCGTAATTATTTACATACTCTTTTAATTTTAAAATGCTATCCCAGCTAGCGTTATCTCCTAGACTATCAACTAGCTGCTCAACACGCTCGGAGCTTCTATTTATGATGATGACTTCTGCACCACTTGAGATTAGGTGTTTTGCTGCCAGCTCGCCCATCTCGCCAGCTCCTACGACGATAGCAGTTTTTCCTTCAAGCGTACCAAAAATTTCTTTTGCTTTTGCCACAGCCACACTTGAAACGGAGATCGGGTTTTTAGAAATTTGAGTTTCGTTTCTAACTTTAGCAGCACATTTACATGCATAGTGGATGATTTTACTGATTTGTTTGCCGCAAGCTGAGCTATCGTAAGCAAATTTAAAAGCATTTTTTAGCTGGCCAACGATCTGCGTTTCGCCGACGACTAGGCTATCAAGCGAGCTTGCCACGGCAAAGAGGTGGTGCACGGCTCCGCTATCTTCATAAATATCAGCCCTCTCATAAAGCTCATCTTCAAAAACACCTGAAAATACAGACATGCACCTAAATGCATGCGTCGTTGCACTTTCTAGATCACTAACGCTTGCAATTATCTCAACGCGGTTGCATGTATTTAAAACCATGCATTCGTTTATGCTTTTGTTTGATCTTAGTAGTTTTAAAATTTGCTCTTTTTTCTCATCGCTATCAAATGCAAGCTTTTCTCTAACTGAAATATCAGTATTTTTATATGTAAAACTTATATCTAAATAGTGCATTAAAATTCCCTATCTATCATGCTTTTTATGATCCCCTCAAGCTCGGCATTTTTATACTCTTTTATCGATTCTATCGCTTCAGTCCCAAGCCTTTTTGCCTCGCTTACAGCCTTGCTAAGTGAGCTAGTTTTATCAAAATTTTCTTTTAGCCATGAAATTTCGTCCGCGTTTAACTTCTTTGCCCAAAGCGATCTAAGCTTTGTTTTACCAGCCTCGTCCAGGCTCTTATAAAGATATATGTAAGGAAGCGTTGTTTTGCCCTCGACAAAGTCGTTAAGCGCTGGTTTACCAAGCGTTTTTTCATCTTGAGTGATGTCTAAGATATCATCAACGATCTGAAATGCAAGGCCTAAATTTTTGCCATAAATTCCAAATTTCTCACTATCTTTGCCAGCTAGCTTCGCCCCACAAATAGCCGTAGCTTCTATCAAAACAGCTGTTTTATAGTAGATCATTTTCAGGTATTCTTGCTCGTTTTCATTAAAATTTTCAGCCATTTTTACATCCATCATCTCGCCGACACTTAGCTTACTGACCGCATCTGAGATGATAGCTGCGATGTTTGGGTCAAATTTTGTAAGCTCAAAATAAGCCTTTGAGTAGAGGATGTCGCCTAGCATGACTGAGTTTTTACTGCCAAAAAGTGCGTTTATGCTTGGTTTGCCGCGTCTTATATTTGCCTCGTCTATGACGTCGTCGTGAAGCAAACTTGCAAGGTGGATGAGCTCGATGATAGCGCAAAGTTTAAGTGAAATTTCGCTCTCGCCCGCGATCTTTAAAAGAAGTTTTGAGCGTAGCTTCTTGCCTGAGCTTATCTTTAAAAACATCTCAAACGCCTCTTTGTAGCCAAGCTCGCTTATAAATTTACCCATTATTTCATCGATTTTATCCATTTTTATCCTTCTATTTAGCCTCATCTGGATCTCTAAAACCCACATCCACACGCTTGCTCTCATCTAGCAGAGCCACCCTAAAATGCGCCTTTTTATCCTTAAAATCAATAAATGATATGAAAAGACTCACGCTCTCATTTGGCGGCATCGTAAAATCAGGCAAAACTCGCTGCATGTAGGTGTTTTGTCCTTGTCTTAGCGAAAAGACCATCTGCCTTGGATAGCGCCTAAAAAAGCTTTGCACGGTGATATTTGTACTATCAAATAGCGTCCAACGAAAGTCAAACGTTTCAACCCTTTGGGTTCGCTTTTCAGTTATAAAAACCCTCGCCCACTCATCTTTTTTAAGCTCAAACGTATGCACCGAACTTGGGTCAAAATTTGGCTCTTTTGCAAAAACAAGAGCAGCAAGCAAAGCAATGAGTGCAAAAATCTTACTCATTTTGGCTTAAAATTTCTCCGCTAAGCTCGATATATAGGTCATTTACTCCGTTATAAATTTTATCTTGCTCTGAGGCTATAAAATTTCTAATCTCATCCTCACTAACGCCATGCTTTTCACAAAGCTCGCTCATAGCCACAAATTTTTCAAAAATTTTATCTATCTCGTTTTTAACCAAAACGGCATTTGCGTTAAACAAAATGTCATAAAATTTATCCCTCGCACTGCCCTCAAATATATCTATCATCGCTGTTTCTTTGAAAATTTCTTAAGATTATAGCCAATTAAAACTAAGTTAAAAATTTAATATTATCTCCCAAGCCTCGCTAACGTTTTTGGCATTATACGTGGCAGTTTTGCTCTCCTCGCCAAATCCCCAGCTAACTTGCAAGAAAGACATATTTGCATTTTTGGCTGCTAGCTCGTCTTTTAGGCTATCTCCAACAAAGATCGCCTTACTAGCTTTAGTTTTACTAACAGCTAGGTGAAGCATCGCAGGATCTGGCTTTTGCGGTATCTCCTTGCTAGCGCCGATGACCTCGTCAAATAGCTCATAAATTTCATTTTTCTTTAAAATTTTCTCTAGCGTATCGTGTGGTGCGTTGCTTGCCAAAACGACTTTATAGTGAGCATCTTTGCACTTTTGCAAAAGCTCTTTTACACCCTCATAGGTAGTCGCACACTCATCGTAAAATTTCTTAAATTTCTCTTCAAAGCCCTCTTTTAAGCTCCTGCTTGGTGTGTCGATACCGTAAAACTCAAGGGCTAAATTTCTACCTGGCTCGTTGATCGCTTTTATGATAAATTCCCTATCAAGTGGCGCTAAGCTTAGCTCATCTCTTACTTCATTTACCGTTTTATATATCGCCTCGCCGCTATCGATCACCGTGCCATCCATATCGAAAATAACTACTTTCAATCCTCATCCTTAAATTTATTTTTATGTTTTTCTTTTTTATATGTCTTTTGATTTTTGAGCTTATCAAGTAGATTTGCCGCCTTTAAAAGCTCATCTTTTGGGGCATTTTTGATAAGCAAATTTATAAAATTTTCTAGTGCCTTTGAGTATGGCTGATCAAGATAGACAGCCTCGACTTTTTCGATGACTTTCGCGTTTTTCTCCACTCTTTGGCGAAATTCAGCCTCGTCAAAATCATCTCTTTTTAGCCCGTTTATCGCTGATTTTGCAAATTTTTCTAGTGCACGAAGATATTTTACACGTTTAAATTTGTCCGTAACTTGGTTCAAATTTTTCCTTTTTTTTGGCAAATTATATCAAAATTTGATTTTATCCCCTAAATTTTGGCTTTGCTAATGTATAATTTACGCCAAAATTACTTAAACAAGGAGCAAAAATGAGGCAAGAAACCGCTGCGATCCACGTAGGCTACGATACACATGAGGGCTTTGGCACGATGGCTGTGCCTATTTTTCAAAGCACGGCTTACGACTTTGGAAGTGCCGAGACAGCCGCAGCTAGGTTTGATCTAAAAGATGGCGGCCACATCTACACAAGACTTGGCAATCCAACGACAGATATCTTTGAAAAAAGAGTCGCCGCACTTGAGGGTGGAGCCGCTGCGATAGCGACTGCGAGCGGTCAATCAGCTTTGTTTTACAGCATCATAAATTTAGCCCAAGCAGGCGATAACATCATCATTGCCAAAAAAATTTATGGCGGCACGACAGTACTTTTTACGCACACACTAAAGAGATTTGGCATAGAGGCCAGAGTCTTTGACAGCGACACTGCTGATGATCTGGAGAGTTTGATAGATGATAAAACGAGGGCTATATTTTTTGAAACGCTTTCAAATCCGCAAATTTCTATCCCAAATATCGAAAAAATCGTAGAAATCGCAAACAAATATGGCATCATCAGCATCACTGATAACACCGTACCAACGCCTATCATCTTTCAGCCACTTCGCCACGGTGTCGATGTTTGCGTGCATAGTGCGAGCAAATATATGAGCGGTCAGGGCCTTAGCCTAGCAGGTGTGGTCGTAAGTGCAAATCACCTAAACGAGAAGCTAAAAGGCAACAAGAGATATGAGCATTTTAACGTGCCAGATGCGAGCTATCACGACATCGTCTATGCTGATATGACGGATCGTTTTGACATCTACACGCTAAGAATGAGGCTTGCTATCGTGCGTGACATCGGCGCTGTAATCTCTCCGTTTAACTCTTGGCAACTCATACAAGGGCTAGAAACGCTTGCTGTTAGGGTTGAGAGACACTCACAAAACGCGCTAAAAGTGGCTAAATTTCTAAACTCTCACAAGCATATAAAAAGCGTGGCATATCCCGGGCTTGCTGACAACGTAGATCACGCAAAGGCGCAAAAATACTTTAAAGATGGCATGGCAAATGGGTTATTTTGCTTTGAGACTGATAGCTTTGAGCGCGCAAAAAAAATGCTAGAGCGCGTAAAACTCTTTAAGATCGTGGTAAATATCGGCGATACAAAGTCGCTCATCACACACCCAGCATCAACTACGCACCAACAGCTAAGCAGTGAAGAGCTTATAAAAGCTGGCATTACAAAAGAGCTAATAAGAGTTAGCATAGGCCTTGAAAACGCCGAGGATCTGATAGCTGATCTAGCTCAAGCTTTAGAATAAAGAAATTTCTAGCTCATTTTGGGCTAGAAATTTAAATTTTACTCAAGCTTGCCACATATCCTCTCGCACTCTTTTGCTTGCCTTATAAATTTTATAACGATGTAGATGACAAGTAGCGGCACGCTTATATACCAAAATGCAAAAAAGGCGAGTATAAAAAGCATAAATAAGAGTGTTGCGAAATATACCAAGACCGCAAGAATGATACTATCAAGCATTTTGCCTCCCATTTTGCTAGTGTTTTGGTGATTTTATAAAAAGCAAAATAAAATGAGACTGAACGTATTTGTTTTGGCCTTAAAATTTGAGCAAGGCGGTAAGCGAAGCTAAATTTTAGTAGGTAATTTTGCATATATGAAGCTCTAGCAAATTTTAAAATTTCATGAACGAGTAATTTCGGCTCTGATTTTAATGGCAAGCTTTGCGAGGCCTAAAATCAGTAGTCAATTCTTGCGAGTGAATGAAAGTTTTAAAATTTGCTTTGAGGTGTAAATTTATCAAAAGGGAGACAAGGGAGGGGCTTGAATTACGGTCTGCTTGCAGTTGCGAGCCTAGCGAAACAAAAGAGTTCCCTTCCCCTTTAACAATCCCCTAACCCCTACGACGTTAGAAGTGGCATACTTTAGTGCTTCGCACTGCATGCAGTTTTATTTTTTAAAATTTATCGTGCGTTATAAATTTATAAAATCAAAATTCAGCATCAAACGATGACAAAACTTAAATTTAATACGTTAAATACTTAATCGTATCTTGATAAAGCACTTGATTTTCGCATTGTATCAGTAGCAAGTCATTTTCTTCAAAGATTGTTGAGCCAGTCGGCTTTTGATATTCGTTTTTACGCTTTATTAGGATTATTAAAAACTCAGTTGGAAGCTCAAGCTGAGCCAAATCTTTGCCAATTAGTTTTGAGCCATAGTGGATGGTATGCTGGCGAAGCGTGTAGCTTAAGATCGGCGAGTTTTCTACCGGCTTAACATCCTCTTGCTCACTCTCTTTGACCTTAAATTTATCAGCCGCAAAGCCAAGTGACATACCCTGTATCAAAATAGAAATCAAAACCATAAAAAATATAATGTTAAAAATCATATCCGCATCACGTACGCCATCGACATAAACATAAGTAGCTAGCACGACCGGCACAACGCCTCTTAGCCCAACCCAAGAGATAAAAATTTGCTCATTTATCTTAAATTTTGAAAATACAAGCGATGCAAAAACACCAAGTGGTCTTGCAAAAAACATAAGCCATAAGGCCAAAACAAGCGCCATTAGTGCTGTTGCTGGAAGCTCGGAAGGATTTACTAAAAGGCCAAGCGTCAAAAAGACAACTATCTGCATCGTCCAAGCGATACCATCGTGAAAACCGACTAAATTTTTCTTATGAGAAAACTCTTTTTTGTTTATAAAAATTCCAGCTATATAGACAGCCAGGTAGCCATTGCCACCAATTTTAAAGCAAAGTGTGTATAAAAGCAATATCCAAGCGATAGAAAAAACTGGATAAAGGCCCCAGCTTTTTAGGCGAAGTCTATTAAACATGGCCGGCAAAGCAACGCCAAACAAATAACCCATGGCGATGCCTATGCCAAACTGCTTAACTAGCGTAATCGCCCACTCAGATGCTGTCGGCGTGGTATTTAGTGAGATCATTTGAACGATCGTCATAGTTAAAAATATCGCCATTGGATCGTTTGAGCCAGATTCAAGTTCAAGCAATGGTGCAATGCTATTTTTAAGTGAAATTTTCTTAGCTCTTAGTATGGCAAATACCGCTGCTGCATCTGTTGAAGAGATGATGGAGCCTAGCAAAAAGGCCTCCGCCCAAGTAAAATCAAGCAGATATTTTGCAACTGGAGCGATGGCTAGTGCAGTTAAAAAAACACCTAGTGTTGCAAGAGCCAAACCTCTACCAAAAATCGGTTTAATCGCTGCAAAATCAGTATCTAGCCCACCAGCATAAAGTATAAATATGAGTGCCAGCATGCCGACATTTTGAGCGATTACTTGGTCGTCAAAATTTACACCAAGCAGCCCGTCTGAGCCAGCCAGCATGCCAACACCTAAAAATATTATTAAAGATGGAATTCCAAATTTATCAGAGATCTTACTAAGAAGAATACTAGTTATAAGCAAAACTGCAAAAAATAGTAGTAAATTCTCCAAACAAGCTCCACAAAATTATATTAAATCATGCTTTCAAAAGCTTCAAATTTTTCTTGATTTGAAAGCATTTCAAGCAATACACCGTAATTATCTTTTATCTCATCTTGAAGCTTAGTAGTAAGCTCTTTAGCGTTTCTTCCGTCTTTTGGATAGCTTACTATCAAATCAATTGGCTCAGCGTTTAAAAACTCTTGAATACCTGATAATAGTTCGCTAGCTCCTCTTTCATTTGTTCCATGAAGTACGACCACATAATGCTCATTCTCTCTTACAACAACATCAGTTTGTCTTAAAAATTTTTCAAAAAGCTCACTATACTCTTTAGTGCTTGGCAAAGAAAAATATATCAAAGATAAATTTTTTGCATAATCTTTTACATTTTTATAACGATTTATAAAAGCTATTTCAAGATCTATTATTGATGAGATATCAACTGGTGAGAAAATTTTTGCTGCCATTTTTAGCCCTTTTTTGTTTATTATGTTTTATTTAAGTCACTATTATATCTTGTAAATTTTCAAAAACAAAGACATTCATTCCGTTTTTATATTCGTATCTAAATTTGAGTCCATGAGCATCAAGTATATTGCTAACTATATATAAACCTAGGCCAAAACTCTTTTGCGTATCCTCTCCTTTAATAAATGGTTGGATATAAAAGTCAAGATCATTTTTTAGCTTCTCACCTTGAGTTATAAATTTCATATGATCCTTGCTAACAACGATATTTACGTGCTTATCAGTTGAATATTTTATGCCATTATCTATCATATTTTTTATAGCAACCGAAAATAACTTAAAATCAACAAGTACCCTAACCTCATCAAGCTCACTAACACCAACACACTCTTTTTCAACCATGGCTATATCAATAGCTTCATCGATGAGATCCCTCATAAAACATGGCGTTTTATTGCTAAGTCCTATTTTTGAAGTAATCTGCTCTATCGCAGCAAGTTCGTTTATTAAGTTTTCAAGCTTGTGAAAGACAGAGATTAACCTCTCTTGATTTTTGCTTTTTTCTATCATTTGGGCAGCTATTAGGCCTTTTGTGATAGGAGTTTTTAGCTCGTGCATTATATTTCTTAAGAAAAGATGCCTCGAGTCATTAAGTGCCTTGATCTGACAAACCGCCTCATAAAATGCTTCAGAAACTTCAGAAATTTCATCCTTGCCGTTGCCAACATTTTGCACGCCATCAAGCTCACCATTTGCAAATTTCACGATCTGACGCTTTAGCTTTCTAAGCGGTTTTATCTTATAGATAACAAAAATATAAGCACCTAGCAAAATGACCGCAACCACCAGAAAAACAGCCTTTATCACCTCGTATCTGTAAGGCTGAAATTCTTTATCCATTAAAAGCTTTAGCTCGTCTAAATGCTCAATCCTTAAGTAGTGGTGCTTGTCATAAAGCAAGATCGCACTTGAGCCTAGATCGCTTGAAATTTCTTCTAAAACGGTCGCTTGCTTTAAAATTTCATCTTTTTTCTTCTCGTCTTTGATCTCTGGCATATCGATATTTGAAAGCTGGCGGTCGTACTGAGTTTTATTTATGATGCCACCCATATAAAACAAATTTGTCCTAGCGACGTTTGAGTATTTGTTGTTTAGCTCTCTTGTATAGTTTTGCTTATCAAAGCCCATAAGCCACAAAAAAGCTAGAAATATCGAAACGAGCGCGAGTCCAAAGATAAACGTTATCGTGATAAATATAGAAGATCTTGGCATCAAAGAACCAATTTATAGCCAATACCACGGATAGCGTGGATGTATTTTGGCTCTTTTGGATTTTCATTTAGTTTTTGGCGAATCCTACCAATGATAACATCTATACTTTTGTTTGAACTATCTTCGTTTATGCTCTCGCAGTTGTAGATGAGCTCCTCTCTAGTAACCGCTCCGCCCTCTTTTAAAAGTAGATATTTTAAGATGTCGTATTCTGCGGCAGTTAAATTTAGCACGTTTCCTTTAAATAAAATTTCATGTTCAAATTCTTTTAGAACCAGGTCTTTATTTAAATTTCTCGCCTCACTTGCTGGGGTGATACTCTGCCTTCTTAGATGACTTTTGATACGAGCCAAAAGCTCTTGTGGGTCATATGGCTTTGGCAAATAATCATCCGCTCCGTTATCAAGGGCATTTACCTTATCCGTTATATCATGTCTTGCACTTGATATGATAATAGGAATATTGTGATTTTTCCTGATCTCTTTACAAACTTCTAATCCATCCATACCAGGCAATGTAAGATCTAGTATCACTAAGTCAAACTTACTTGTATTTAGCGTAGAAAGTCCGATATATGGCTCTTCAGCAGTTACTACTTCAATATCGTAGTTTTCTAGATATTCAGTTAAAATTTCAGCAAGCTCCATATCATCTTCTATCATTAAAATTCTAGTCATGATCTTTCCTGTTGTAAATTTATTTTTAAGGATTATAGCAGATTAAGATTTTAAAAATTTAAAAGGGTTAAGAGCTGAAATTTCAGCTCTTAGATGATTATTTTATAACAAGGCCTTGTATGATACCACTGCGATTTATCCACACTAGCGTCTTTTTACCTTTTGTATTTTTGATTGTATTTGCAAATGTTTGAAGATCTTTTATACTCTCTTCGCCAACTTGAACGATCACATCACCTCTTTCAAAGCCAAAGTCTTCAGCTTTTGAGCCTGATTTTACATCAGTTACTAGCACGCCTTGAGTATCTGGGCTAATTTTGTATTTATATCTTATCTCATCGCTTAGATTGCTAACACTAAGTCCTTCGATGATAATACTTTTTGCTATATCTTTTGAATTGTGATCAGCGTTTGCAAGCTTGATTTTTGCATTCATCACTTTATTTGATCGCTCGTAAGTTATATCAACACTACTATTTGGAGTTAGTGAGCCGATGAAATTTTTAAGATCATTTGCATTTTTGATAGCTTTATCATTAGCCAATATAACCAAATCGCCTCTTTTTAGTCCAGCTTCATCTGCTGGCATGCCTTGCTCTACGCCACTTATTAAAGCACCTTCTTTATTTGTATAAAGCTCTTTTTGCTCATCTGTTAAATTTGCAATCGTAACGCCGATAAAGCCACGCTCGATCTTGCCGTCAGTTATCAGCTTTTTAGCGATATCTTTGACCATATTTGATGGGATCGCAAAGCCAATGCCGTTATTGCCACCACTTTTTGAAAGTATGGCTGAGTTTATTCCGACTAAATATCCCCTGCTATCAACCAAAGCACCGCCTGAATTTCCTGGGTTTATAGAGGCGTCTGTTTGGATGAAATTTTCATATTGATTAAGGCCGATATTGTCTTTATTTAGCCCTGAAATGATACCTTGAGTGATACTTTCACCAACGCCAAATGGATTACCTATTGCAAATACGACATCTGCATCAAGCAGCTTTGATGAGTCTGCAAAAGTGATCGCATTTAGTCCGTTTGCCTCTATCTTTACGACAGCTAGATCGGTTTTTGGATCACTTCCTATTAGCTTTGCTTTATACTCTTTACCACCATTTGCAAGGGTTACGACTATTTGGTCGCTATCTTCTATAACGTGGTTATTTGTAACGATATATCCATCATTTGAGATAATAACTCCAGAACCAAGAGAAGTAGTTTTTTCTTTTTCTTTTGGTTTTGCGAAGTTAAATCCAAAAAATTCATTAAAGAAAGGGTCATTAAACATCTGCTCAATGCCAGCGTTATTTACCGTTTTTGTAGTTGAGATATTTACAACTGAAAGCTTTGCCTGAGCGATCGAGTCATAATAAGAAAGTACGCTATTTTTATCGCTAAGTGGCGAGACTCTCGTGATATTAGAGTTAGCTTCATTAAATTTAATATCAGCCCCCACTAAAAAAGAAGCTGCTACTAATGAAATTAGCACAATCTTTTTCATTTTTTTCCTTTAAACTAAAAATTTTTGCAAATTATAAATATAGTGAAAAAATAAAATCTTAACACTTTTTCTTGTTATTAAACAAAAATAAACTTGACTTGCATAGACTAAAGCTTTGTGATATAATCCGTATCAAAAAAATATAAGGAGAATATATGAGTGAAAGCTTATATGAGACTTTAGGGGTTTCAAAGGGTGCCTCAAGCGACGAGATAAAAAAAGCTTATAGAAAACTTGCTAGAAAATATCACCCAGATATCAACAAAGACCCTGGAGCAGAAGATAAATTTAAAGAGATAAATGCCGCTTATGAAATTTTAAGCGACGATAAAAAACGAGCTCAATACGACCAGTACGGCGATACTATGTTTGGCGGTCAAAATTTCCACGACTTTGCTAGTAGTTCAGCCGATATGGGTGATCTAAATGAAATTTTAAAGAATATCTTCTCAGGTGGCTTTGGCGGTGGTGGAGCTAAATTTAGCAGCGGATTTGGTAGTAATTTTGGTGGATTTGACGGATTTAGTAGTGGTGGATTTGGATTTGGCGGAGCTGATCTAGACATAAATGCAAAAATTTCTATACCATTTGACGTGGCTGTAACTGGTGGCGAACATAAGGTAAATTTTAATGGCGAAAGCATTAAGATAAAAATTCCAAGCGGCATAGAAGGTGGCGAGAAACTTCGTGTAAAAGGCAAAGGCAAGAGTGCTGGTGGTCAAAAAGGCGATCTTATACTTGCTATTAGCGTTGAGCCAAGCGACGAGTATGAAAGAGTCGGAGACGATCTTTATAAAGATATAGAAATTCCACTAAAAACTATGCTTTTTGGCGGAAAAGTCGATGTACATACTTACAAAAAAGATGTCACGATTAAAATCGCTGAGAACTCAAAAACAGGCACAAAGATCCGCTTAAAAGGATATGGTGTGCAAAATAGAAAGAGCGGAATTTATGGCGATCTTTACTTAAAAGCCAGGGTAAAACTTCCAAATATTAGTGAGCTTGATGAAGGCTTAGTAAAAGAGTTAAAAGAAAAATTACCGGAGTAAAAAATGCAAAATTATGAAGAACCACTTTTTTTAATAAGCGTTGTTGCAAAGGTTTTAAGCATACATCCACAAACTTTAAGACAGTATGAAAGAGAGGGACTTATCGAGCCATCAAGAACAGACGGCAAGATGAGACTTTACTCTCAAAAAGATGTCGATCGCGTAAAAACGATATTAAATTTAACACGCGAACTAGGCGTAAATTTAGCCGGTGTTGATGTGATACTTCAGCTAAGAGAGAAGATTGACGATTTAGAATCAACGATTGATGAGCTAAATAAAAAATTGCACGAAGCTACAACTCAAACTAGCTCCAAAAGATCACTCGTAAAGAGAAAAAATAGCTTTGATCTTGTATTTTACGAAGGTAAAAGATAATTTATGGAACAAATTTTAGAAGGTTTCTTGCTTGTTGCAGCGATCTCAGTCGCATTAAATGTCATTTTTAAAAAATTTCAGATCCCAACCATCATCGGCTACATCGTAACAGGTACGCTTATATCAGAATTTTTCAACCTAAAAAGCAATGATGAAATTTCTCATATCGCAGAATTTGGTATCGCGTTTTTGATGTTTACCATTGGGCTTGAGTTTAGCTTTAAGCACTTAATGGGCATGAAAAAAGAGGTTTTTTTAAACGGTGGCTTACAGGTTTGTTTAAGCGGCTTTATAATGGGTGTGATGCTTTATTATGCCCTTCACTTAAAAGACGAAACGGCACTTATTGCAGGTCTTGCGCTTGCACTCTCATCAACTGCGATCGTACTAAAGACACTAAACGATAGTGGCGATGTGAGTAAAATTTACGGCAGAAAAGCACTTGGAATTTTACTATTTCAAGATATTGCTGTCATTCCTATTTTGCTTATGATAGATATGTTTAGCTCACAAGATGCCTCGATAAATGAGCTTTTGCTAAAGACATTTACAAGTGCGATTATTCTTATTGTTGTACTATTTTTACTTGGTAAATATGTCATCAACTGGATATTTTATAAAGTTATTCAAACAAATTCGCAAGAGGTTTTTATAGCTACGATTTTATTTATGGTCGTTGGCTCTAGCACTTTGGCTCACTTCTTTGGCTTCTCATACTCTTTGGGTGCATTTTTGGCCGGTATGATGATGGCTGAGACACAGTATAAACACCAAATCGAAGTTGATCTCATACCTTTTAGAGATTTACTTCTTGGACTATTTTTTATAACCGTTGGTATGCAGATAAATTTTGCTGTCGTTATCTCAAACATCTGGCTTGTCCTTGGCCTAGTATTTAGTGTCATGGTGATAAAAGCGGTTGTTGTTTTTGCTATCTTAAACATCTACTTAAAGCGAAGAGTTGCTGCAAAAACTGCACTTAGTGTTTGTCAAATAGGCGAATTTGCACTAGCTGTTTTTGGACTAATGACTACTAGAAATTTACTTGATATACAAACTGCTCAAATTTTTATCGCAGCCTCAGTTGTGTCGATGTTTGCTACACCTTTTATACTTAAAAAACTAGACGCAATAGCAGACCTCATAGAACGTGAGATCGTTGTTGAACCAAATGAAACCCTAAAGCCGCAAAAAATCAAAAATCACATCGTAGTCTTTGGCTATGAGAGACTTGGACAAGAGGTCGTTTTAAGACTAAAAGAGACAAAGCTTTTATACCTTGTGCTTGATAATGATATTAGTCTAGTTGAGCTTGGTAGGAGCCGCGGGGAAAATGTATTTCTAGGTAACGTTCTTCAAAGCCATACACTTGAAAATGCCTGCCTAAGCGATGCAGCCGCTGTTATTATAACCGTTAACAATGAGCAAAGAGTGGAGCTCATCGCGCAAAAGATAAAAGACTATGGCGTAAATACCCAAACTATAATAAAAATAAATGGTGAGGGTAATAAAGATATCTTTGGTGAGTTAGGTAAAAATTTTCACCTAATAAACGAAGAGCGCGTCATGGCAAAAACACTCGTACACGAGGCTCTTCAATGCAAAATCGATCATGATATAAGAGCATAAAAGTATAAATTTATTCTAGAATTTTACGAGTTTATGTTCGGTTTTAAAATAATCTTTTAAAAATAACTTTTACAAGCAATGAGAAAGCCTAGATATCTAGGCTCTACTCATTTCTTAAAGTTTGAAGCACATTTACTTCCGTGGCTTTTTTAGCTGGATAGTAAGACGAGATAGCCACGATAAACACAGCTCCAACTACGATAAGCACAAGATCGATCGTTGAGAGTTCAAGCGGTAGTTTGCTTGAGCCATAAACATCGGCCGGCAAGTCTATAATGTTGAAATTTCCAAGCAAAAATAGCCCCAAAAAGCCAAGTATCAAGCCAAATATAATGCCGCCACCGCCGATTACTAGCCCTTGATAGAAAAAGCTTCTTTTTATCTCACTTTTACTAGCTCCAAGTGCAAGAAGCAAGGCAATCTCTTGCCTGCGATTCATCACTGTCATTAGTAGCGAGCTTATGATATTTAACGACGCCACAAGGATAATTAGCATCAAAACGATAAAAAGTGCTCGTTTTTCAAGTGCTAGCGCTGAGAAAAAGTTGCCATTTTGCTCCCACCAGCCAATAGCTACCGTGCCAGCCGGAAGTCCCTCACGCACTCTTTTTATATCATCAAATGGCTTACTTGAAAAGATATGAATTCCATCATAAACGCCTTTTGGATAGTCTAAAATTTTCCTCAAAGCATCAACCGAAGTATATGAAAACGCCTTATCGTAGGCGATTAGCCCAGATGTAAATGAGCCGCCTATATCAAAGCGCTTCATCTTTGGCGTTAGAGAAAAGCCAGCTGGATCGGCCTTTGTAAAGATAAGCGTTAATTTCTCATCGTTTCTTAGTCTAAACTCACTCGTTATACCACTTCCCACAAGTATCTCGAAACCATCTAGCTCTTTATCTTTTAAAGCTTCATTTACGACTGAGTTTATCTGTTTTTCATCTTTAAAATTTACGCCATAAACCAGTCCGCCCTCAAGCGCATTTGCCGAGCGGTAAATGACCTGTGTGCTTATAAATGGACTAAATTCTAGGTCGCTAAATCTAGCCTTTAGCTCATCAACAAAGTCATCATCAATAGAGCCTTTAAAGGCACTCTGAACGGTTATTGGATAGTTCATCGTAAAAAGTTTACGCTCAAATTCTTTGTCAAAACCATTCATAATCGCCATCGCAACGATTAAGACCATAAGTCCAATGCTAACACCAAGAAAGGCAAGCAAGGCACTTAGAGTGATAAATGGCTGAGTTTTATCAAATCTTAAATATTTAAAAAGTAGATACTTTGGTAAGCTTGTCATCAAATAGCCTTTAAAAGATTAAGGCGATTTACACGCCTTAAAGTAGAAATTTTAAGCAAATATGCCTTTTTTAGGGCCACTTTTGCCGTGGCAATCTTTATATTTTTTTCCGCTTCCACAAGGGCAAGGTGAATTTCTTGGTATCTTTTTCTCTGGCGTAAATTTTTCGTCCTGGTTGTTGTAGCTTAAATGCTCATTTTCAGCATTTTGGTTAGCCTCGATCATCATTCTGGCTTGCTCTTCTTGCTCCTCACGGCTCTTAAATCTCACTACTTGAAGCGTCTTAACACTCTCGGTTTTTAGCCTATTTACTAGCTCCATAAAGAGGTTGTAACTCTCTTTTTTATACTCCACTAGCGGATCTTTTTGGTTATACCCTCTAAGTCCGATACCAGTTTTTAGGATATCCATCTGATAGAGGTGCTCTCTCCACGCATTATCAAGCACTTGAAGGTATAAAATTTTCTCTATATCCCTTCTTTGCTCCTCGTTTAGCACGCTCATCTTTTCGTTATATCTTGCACTAAAAATTTCAACAAGCTTATCAATAAGCTCATTGTATTCTAGTCCTTTTAGCTCACTCTCGTCGATCTCTTCGCCGCAGTCTGCAAGGATGATAGAGCATAAATTTTTAATGTCATAGTCATCTTTCAAGCCGCCATGGAAAATTTCAGCCGTATCAAGTAAATTTGTAGCGTATTCAACCCTATTTTGAGCTATCTTTTCGCTCATATCGTAGCTTTTATCAAGTAGCTCATCGCGGTATTTGTAGATAGTCTTTCTTTGCTCATTTGCCACGTCGTCATACTCAAGCAAGTGCTTTCTAGCCTCAAAGTGCAAACTCTCTACTTTCTTTTGAGCATTTTCAACAGCCCTTGTCACCATGCGGCTCTCGAT
Source organism: Campylobacter concisus (assembly GCF_902460415.1). Taxonomy (GTDB): domain Bacteria; phylum Campylobacterota; class Campylobacteria; order Campylobacterales; family Campylobacteraceae; genus Campylobacter_A; species Campylobacter_A concisus_Y. Next base: position 134,399 of record NZ_CABPTY010000001.1, on the reverse strand, counting down.
ACTCTCGCCCTCGTCGATGCCAAGCCTATCCATGATCGCTTTTATGCGGTCACTACCAAAAATTCTTAAAAGATTGTCTTCAAGACTTAGATAAAATCTACTCATACCAGGGTCGCCCTGACGTCCAGCACGACCACGGAGCTGATTGTCTATCCTTCTACTCTCGTGCCTTTCAGTACCTATGATATAAAGTCCACCTAAATTTCTAACCTCATCATTGATCCTGATATCAACACCACGTCCAGCCATGTTTGTAGCGATAGTCACAGCACCTTTTACACCAGCTTGTGCGATGATCTCAGCCTCTTTTTCGTGGTTTTTAGCATTTAGCACAGAGTGTGGGATACCAACTTTTTTAAGCATCTCGTGAAGTACCTCACTACGCTCGATACTTGCAGTTCCTACAAGTACTGGCTGACCTTTCTCGTGAGCTTTTTTAACCTCATCAATAACTGCTTTAAATTTCTCATTTTGAGTTTTATAGATAAGATCGTTTTGATCTATCCTTTTAACTGGCAGGTTTGTAGGGATCGAGATAACTTCAAGGTTGTAAATTTGAGAAAACTCAGTGGCCTCAGTCTGAGCCGTACCAGTCATACCTGCAAGCTTTTTATACATCCTAAAGTAGTTTTGATATGTTGTATCGGCTAGCGTTTGGCTCTCTTCTTGGATTTTCACGCCCTCTTTTGCTTCAAGCGCTTGGTGAAGTCCCTCGCTAAAGCGTCTGCCTTCGCTTAGACGTCCAGTAAATTCATCAACAATGACTACCTCACCATCTTTTACGACATAATGAACGTCTTTTTCAAAGAGGTTGTGAGCTTTTAGAGCTTGATCTAAGTGGTGGCTTAGTATGGCATTTTCAAGGTTATATAAATTTTCAACACCAAATAATTTTTCAGCCTTGCTGATGCCAGCTTCTGTGATCATTATCGTTCTATTTTTTTCATCGACTATGAAGTCCCCTGTTGGCTTTGAGCCTGGCACATTTGGATCAGCTGGAGTACCTCTATTAAGCTGTTTTGCGACCTGATCGGCTCTTATGTAGCCATCAAGTGTGCGGTTTGTTGGACCTGATATTATAAGTGGTGTTCTAGCTTCATCTATCAAAATACTATCGACCTCATCTACGATAACAAAGTTATGGCCTCTTTGTACCTTTTGACCAGCTTCAAATTTCATATTGTCACGCAAATAGTCAAAGCCAAATTCTGAATTTGTGCCGTATGTTATGTCAGCGTTATAAGCAGCTTGTCTTACGTTATCATCGTATCCACCGCTTAGTATCACATCAACACTTAAGCCTAAAAAGTTATAAAGCTCGCCCATTTGCGTAGCGTCACGCTTTGCAAGGTAGTCGTTCACGGTCACTACATGCACGCCCTTACCACTCATCGCATTTAATATAACTGGCAAAGTCGCAACCAAAGTCTTACCCTCGCCGGTTTTCATCTCAGCGATCCTCCCCTCATTTAGCACCATGCCGCCTATTAGCTGTACGTCAAAATGGCGCATCTTAAGCACCCTTTTGCTAGCCTCTCTAACGATCGCAAAAACATCATTTAAAATTTCATCTAAAGTGACTTTTTCTTCTACTACTTGGGCTTTTAGTTCATTAAATTTGATCTTAAGCTCATCATCGCTCATCTTCTCATACGTTGGCTCAAGCGCATTTATCTGCGCCACACGTTTTATGTATTTTTTGACTTCTCTATCGTTTTTGGTGCCAAATATCTTTCTAAATACCGATGAAATCATTATTTTACCTTCCTAAATTTTTAAACTTTGGATCTTAGCATAGTTTAACTATTTATTTAATTAAACTGGGCTAGAATACGCCAAAAAAGGATAAAAAATGAGAAAATTTCTAGTTGCCTCTCTCGTTGCGGTTTGCTCATTTGGTGCTGGCTTAAATTTCAAAAGCCTTCAAAGTGACTTTACGCAAACTGTATTTAGCGAAGACAAAAGCATAAATTACAAGGGTAGATTTTACGCAAAAAACGACAATACTGCACTTTGGATATATGAAAGTCCAACACCAAAGAGAATTTATTTTAACAAAGAACGTGTGATCGTGATTGAAGACGAGCTTGAGCAAGCTATCATTTCAAAGCTTGATGATACACCAAATTTGACGCAAATTTTAGCTCACGCAGAGCAAATTCAGCCAACACTTTATAAAGCGATATACGACGGAGTTGAGTATTTTATAACTATTAAAAACACGCTTCCAACGACGATTGACTACAAAGACAAGCTTTCAAATAAGATAAAAATAACTCTAAGCAATCCAGTAAAAGACGCGCTCATACCACAAGAGACGCTAACCCCTGTCATTCCTCAAGGTTACGACATCGTAAATCAATAAATTTGGCTAACTTTAGCCAAATTTACTCACTTCTCTCCAAAATCTTTTCCAAATTCCTGCACATTATTTAGATCGATAGGCTTTTGAACTACGTCATTTGGATCTGGTGAGATGATGATCTCATTGCCTTTTTTCTTCTTTTCTGGTTTTGTCACAACCTCTTCATTTACACTTGGATCGGAGCATAAATTTTGGCTTTTTATTGCTTTTATGATCTCGCTTAGCTCAAGATTATTTATCACTTTTATATTTAAGATAAGCACATCATCAATATCAAGAGAGTGCTTTTTGGCTGCGTATTTTATGAAAAGCTCTTTAAATTTCTCTTTTCCCATTGAGGTTAAAATATCTTCCACGTAAAAGCTACCAACTATTATGTTTAAAGCATCAAGCACATACGCTTCATTTTCTTCAACATCACGTCCGACGACTTCAAGGTTCATATTTATCTTTTTTGTTAAATTTTGTCCAGCTTTTGAATAAATATCTGTTTGAAAATCTCTTACTTTTAGCACGTCTGCAAATGCAAAAATACAAAAAGCAAGGCTTAAAAATAGCTTTCTCATAAATTCTCCTTAATATGCAAAAATACGTTTTCTTGGTAAAATTTCTTAACTTCGTCGTCAATTTTAACCACTTTTCTTAAATGCTGCCTAAAATCACTTTTTTTATCATAAAAAAGTTTTAAATTTTTAGGACTTACTGCACGAGAAAGTGCGACATAGAGTTGTCCTTTGGCAAAAATGTGGTTGATATTGCAAATGAGCGAATTTATGCTCATTCCTTGAGATTTGTGGATAGTTAGAGCGTAAGCAAGCTTAAATGGAAACTGATAGAGCGATGCCTGTACATTTTCTTCGATCTCATCTTCGTTTAAATTTAGCGCGCAAAAGTTATAAGCGGCTTTTTCTATCTCGCAAATTTCGCCGCAATCTTTTTTCACGATCACGCTTGAGATGGCGCCATTTTCTTTTAAAATTTGCATGATCTTGCCCTGCTCACCGTTATAGTACTCGCCCCATTTATTTGACGTAAAGATAATCTTAGCGCCTATCTTCATCTCCAAATCCCTTGAGATATTTAGCGTATTTGCCCATTTTTCAAACTCTTTTTTATCTAAATTTTCATCCAAAATGCTCACATCTGAGTTTGAAATTTCAAGTGGCGTGTCAAGTTCTGAAAGCCTTTTTTGATTTAGCATTTCAGCCTCGGCGTTTCTGCCAAAAAGCACACTCGTATCATCATCTGGCTCTATCTTGGTCACTCTTAAACTCTCTATATAGCTCATCATTTCATCATCTAGCTCGCCTACTCTTAAGCGAGAGAGAATCTCATAAAATTTAAGATCGTTTGTACGTTTTGAGACTAGTAGCTCAACATTTGTAAATTTCATATCCTCCCACGCACTGGAGTTAAAGGCGTATAAAAAGTTAAAAAGTTTGCTCTCATTTTGCTCTTTTTGCACTGGTGGCAGCTGATAAAAGTCGCCAACTATGAGCACCCTGCCCTTAAATTTAGATGTAAGCAAGCGGTATCTTATCATCTCCATTAGATCTGAGCTCACCATTGAAATTTCATCAATTACTAGCAGATCACATGCATCTAGCATATTTCTTAGTTTGCTTAGTTTGTCTTTTTGATGATAGTCAAAGCGTCTTAGCTCCTCATAGTCCTTGCAGTAGCCAAATTTAAAAAAACTATGCAAGCTAACTCCTCCAAGGCTAACGGCACTTATGCCAGTTGAGCCAAGGATTATGACGTTTTTAAAATTTTCTTTGTAGTGTCTGATGATGGAGGCCGTTAGATAGCTCTTGCCAACACCGCCGCCGCCTGTTAAAAAGACGTTTGAGCGAGATAAAATTTCTAAAATTTGCTCTTTCATCTACTCAAACATCTCTGGGCGATACTCAAAGTGCATCGTATCAAAGTGCTTCCAGCGTCCACCCCAGATAAATTTATGTTTTTCAAAAACACGCACTATCTTTTCAGGGATGAGGTTTTGGTAGCCATTGCTCCATTGCCAGTAGTGGCTCTTTTTCACATTTATATCGATCGCGATACCGTAGCTGTGCGCACTCAAGCGGTTTGTACCAGCGATAATGCGCCATTTAAATGTCCCACCTGGATCTTTTAAATACTCAAGCAAGCTCGCATCACTTTTTACCATATCGTTTAGCTCATTGCTAACCTCTTGCAAAGCAGCTGCAGCTCCATTTTTAGAGTTAAATTTCAAAGGCAAATTTAAAAAGTCCTTTAGCCAGATGACATTTACTAAATTTGCTTTTACCTCATTCTCGCTTGAGCCATAAATTTTGCCTAAAAGCTCGTAGTTTCTACATCTGCCAGCATCACTTAGTGCGGTGCTAAGCGGCGAAAATGCAGCGTAATCAAGCGCATTCATATCCTCTATATCAGCAACGATACTACACTCATCATCTTTTTGTTTAAAGTCATCATAGACAAATATTGTTCCATCGCCAAATTTGACCAGATTATCCTCAACCTTAACACCATAAGCCCTTTGCAAAGCTGAAATTTTTCTAGCTTTATCGCTTATTACATTTTCGGGCTTTATCACATTTATAGAATCGACCTTTGAAATGAGCAAATTTGAGTTTTGTATATCGCTTCTGTTTTGTCCGATGTTTAACGTAGTTACTGCCGTAGCACCGATTAATGCCCTGCCGTTATTTTCGGTTTTTAGTCCCCAAGCATCATGCACCACATATATATCATCGCCTTTGTGTCCAGCATAAAGCATGATATGTCCTGGCAGATGCACAAGCGTAAGATATGGCACACCTTTTTCTTTTATCTCTTTTGTCTTGGCGGCGTTACTAAGTCCTTTTAGATCAAATTTTTGTCCCATATTTGCTTGGGCTCTTGAGTTTCTAGGCAACCACACACCAAAACTTGCTAGCAGATCTTTCGTAAAAAGCGAGCAATCCCTTAGCTTATCGACCCCACCCCAACCATAAGGCTGAGTAAGAAGAGAGCTAATAAGTGTTTTTAGATTTGAGTCATTAAATTTAAGAGGAAAAAGAGCGCCAAGAGACTTTGGTAACACAAATTCTCTCAAGAGATTTCTTACATAAATTTTACCGTAGTAGTTTTTATCATCCTGTGCCAAAACAGGCAGTATCGCTCCAACTCTTGAGTAAAACAAGAAATTTCCGGCCTTGTCATAAACTGGCATTTTATCCGTTTTTATAGTCACAAAACTTGACTTTTGATAGGCATTTGCCTCATCGTCGCTTATAAATTTTATATCCTCGACCTTTACCCAGCCCCAAACCGCATCATCGCTAACAAACGCCCATGCCCTGTCTTTAGAAAGATGTGAGACAAAAAGTGGATGAGCGATGCTTAGGGTTGATTCTTGTAGATAATCAAACGGATAGCCCTCGCCCGGAGTTTGCGGATTTAAAAATATCGGCTCATCGGTTGGAAAATTTCTTAAAGCTGTGTTTGCCGAAGTTAGAGCATAAGCAGAGATGCTTGAAAGAGCTGAAAAATTTGCATTGTCCTTTTGTGTGTCAAACCAGCTTTGTGGTATCTGTCTAAAATTTGAGCCAAAATACTTTCTCTTTTCGCTTGGTTTATATATATTAAATGCCCAAAAGACATCGTTTGGATTAAATTTTACGCCCCTTAATGTAAAAACCTTGAACCTTCTTTTTAAAATTTCTTCTTGGTCAAAACTTGCGCTTTGCATATTTTGCGGTAGCGACGAGGCATCTTGCTTCATTTCAAAATCAAGCAAACTAATGCGTTCATTTGGCTTATATACATTTTCATCTGGTAAAGAATTTTGCACACTTGGCTTTGGCTGGGTCTGCGAACATCCCAAAAACAAAGCAACACTAAATGCTAAAAATATACCCTTTTTCAATTTTTTTCCTTATCCTTAAAAATAGCTTCTACAATCAAAACAAAAATATAAAACATCTTTTCATTATTGTTTTTACAAATTTGCTTCATAGTCTCATTCTCGCTTTTTACTTTTATGTCATTTGACCTTAAAATTTCTACAATATCAGAGTCAAATTTCTTTGAAAGCTCGCCCACTTTTACATCATTTAGAGCGTTTAAAAATCTGGTAGTATTGCAGTCCATCTGCACTGGCTTGTGATTTAAAATATTTTTAAACTCAAGGCTTAGCTTCTTTAACTTTTTCTTCTTAACATAACTATGAACAATCGTCAAAACGACCAAACTAAAACCAAAGAAAATGTGTAAATTCAGCGAATTTTCACTCATCTCCCCATTTAAGAAAAGAACGCCGCTCATAAAAAGACCGATCACACAGATAAAAAGCAGCAACAAGATGATGTACTTAAAAATCACCTCAAGTATAATGTTGTCTTTTAGCCTATCAAACATCAAGCCCTACTATCTCATCTTCGCTGTAAACTAAAATTTCATTTTCTTTTAGTAGTTTTGCTGTGATGCCATCGCCTAAAATAAGCCTCTTGCTAAAGCTTCCGTCATAAATTTGCCCACTTCTTCCACAACTTGGACTTTTTGATTTTAAAATAGCCTTTTTACAACCATTTAGTTTGGCTATTCTCAGGCAAATTTCTGCTCCACTTTTAAAATTTTTACTCACATCTTTACCTGAAAATTTACAAACAACTGCACCATTTTTCATCTCAGCCGGTTCTCTTGGCGTGCTAAGTCCACCATAAACTTCAGGACAAACAAAAAGCAGATGAAATCTCTTTGAAATTTCATCTAAAACATCTTTATTTAAGAGATTATTTTCACCGTTAAATTTACAATTTATGCCGACTAGGCAAGCGCTTATTAGGATTTTTTCTTTCAAAGTCCAGCTTCTTTTAAAAGTTCGCCAGCATAAATTTCTCGAAGTTTGCTTGAAATTTCTCCTACTTTTGCACCATTTATCGCCTTGCCATCAGCATAAACGACTGGTAAGAGTATGAGCGTCGCAGCCGAGATAAAGACTTCATCAGCGCTATAAACTTCATCCATGCTAAATTTTCGCTCCTCTATCTTAAGGCCAATATCTTTAGCAATCTTTAAAAGTCTCATACGGCGAATTCCTGGCAAAATTTCATTTGAAAGTGGTTTTGTGATTAAAGTTTTATCCTTGATGATAAAAGCACTTGAGCTGCAACCCTCTGTGACAAAGCCATTTTCCACCATAAAGCCCTCATCTGCACCTTTTTTGTGAGCTTCATTTTTAGCATAGCACTGAGCCAGAAGCGAGATAGACTTGATGTCACGCCTTTTCCACCTTATATCCTCGACACTTACGACCTTTGTGCCAGTTTTTGCAGCAGGATTGTTTAAAATTTCACTCTCGTAACAGAAAATAAAGACACTTGGTGTTAAATTTTCTATGAAATAGAAATTTCTAAACGCCACGCCTCTTGTTATTTGCATGTAAATTCCGCCCTCTTTTAAGGCATTTTTGGAGATTATCTCGTTTAAGATCGCTTCAAATTTTTCCTTTTCGTAGGGCAAACTTATATCTATTTCATTTAAACTTCTTTCAAATCTCACCCAAAATCCATCTTTATCGACCATTTTTGAATTTATCACAGGCACAACCTCATAAATTCCATCACCAAATATAAATCCTCTATCAAAAGCACTAACTTTTGCCTCGTCTTTTTGCAAAAATTCTCCATTTAAAAAGACGGTTTGTAAAGCTTGATCTGCCATTTTTAGCTCCTTAAATTTTGGGCAAATTGTATCTAATTTTGTTTGAATTTATAGATTCTTAGATATAATGAGCCAAAATTTCAAAGGTAAAAAGTCTATAAAAAATGCAAGAAACTTTAAAAGATAGAATCATAAAAAACGTTTTTTTTGTTTCAAAACAGCCAGTTTTATTTAGGGATCTACTTGAAGCGAATGCCCTTTTTAACGAAGGTATGCTAATAGATGGAGCAAAGCTAAATTTTAGATTTAACCATATCAAGCTCTATCAGATTTACGCACTTATCTGTTTTGTCATTTTATTTCCATTGTTAATCATCACGCATCATTTTTTAGCAAAAACTGATGCACACATATCGATAATAGCGACTGCTGTCGTTACTTCGGCCGTTTTCATTGGCTTTGATATGTTTAAAGTTTGGGCAAGAAGAGAGATAAGTCACGATCTTATCAAGAAAGCTTGGAGCGTGCATTTTCCGTATTTTGGCTATGAAAAATACTCAAGCAAGGTCGAAGAAATTTATAATACTGCTATAAAAAATGACATATCAAAAAAAGATTTAGAACAATATATATATGAAAAGCTAATCTCTCAAAAAGAAAGTAATTAGCAAGTTAAAAATAGGCTTTGTTTATTGAGCTAATTTTATTTTTGTGCAGTTATATACAAAATGGCTATATTATTTGCCAATATAATTGAATCACCGAAATTTAAAAAACTTTAAATGTTTAGTTATTTCCATTGACGCTCTTGCATATTGTTTAAAATTTGATTTTTATAACGTAAATTTTCAAGCTTTATATTAAGAGCTCTATTTTCCTCTAGAAGCATATCTCGTTTACCACTGATGTCAGCTATATCTCTGCTTATATAATAAATTTGATTTGCTATGTAAATTTTTGGCAAAAATATAGCTAGAGCTATAAAAACAGCTAAATAGACCATCACTAATGTCTTAAAGCTTAAATTTACCTCACGTTTTTGCTCCTCGTCGTGAAGCGTTAGTAGCTCTTCTTTTTCTTGCATCTTTATCCTTTTATCTTAAAAACCCGCAGTTTTGCGCTCTTGCTTCGCGAGTTTTGCGCTAGTTCATTTTGGCTTGCCGTTAGTGGCTTTTTGGTCAAAATTTCGCCTAGTTCGTGGTTATTTCCGCACTCACATTTATAAACACCAGGTAGGCATATACAACTATTTGCCCACTTTTTAAAGCGCTCTTTTACGATCCTATCTTCAAGCGAGTGAAATGTAATAATCGCCACAAGACAATCTTTAAACCCACATTTTTCTATACTATCAAGTAAATTTGTTAGCTCATCTAACTCACCATTTACCTCTATCCTGATGGCTTGAAAGGCAAGTATTGCAGGACTAACTCCGCGCCCTTTTATCTGGGCTGTACCTATTAAATTTGCAAGCTCTTTTGCACTCGTTATCTTGCTAAAATTTCTAGCATTTATAATCTTGTTTGCGATCCCGGCAGCATTTTTTAGCTCGCCATAATCTCTAAAAATTCTAAACAACTCATCAAAAGAGTATCCATTTACAACGTCATATGCGCTAAAATTTCGCTCTTTGTCCATGCGCATATCAAGCGTGCTTGAGCCAAGACTAAAGCCCCTATCATCTTTATCTATCTGAAGTGAGCTAACACCGATGTCAGCCAAAATTCCTCTAACATTTAAAATTTCTTCTTGACTTAGCTTGCTAGTCAATTCAGAGAAGTTACTTTTATAAATTTTAACCCTACTACCAAATGGCTCAAGTTTTTTTAGTGAAAAATTTATAGCTTCGTTATCTCTATCACAGGCAATTAAATTTAAATTTTCATTTTGAGATAAAATGGCGCTAGAATGCCCAGCATATCCAAGCGTACAATCTATAAAATTTCCATTTAAATTTTTAAAAAAAGATAGAACTTCATCAAGTAAAACACTGATATGTGGACTTTGCAACACTGCCTCTTTATAGTAAATAGTGTGGAAAATTTATCGAAATTTTACTTAAAAAGCTATCATTACACAAAATTTTACATAAATTTTAAGATAGCTTAAATATAATCGCTTAAACGTAGGAGAAAAAATGGAGCTAGAACACTCAATAAATGAGATAAAAACGATATCACTTTCTATGTTTAGAAAGAATTTCTTTGGCGTCTTTCACGGCTCGATTTCGGCAAGAGTCGAAAAAAATCAATTTATAATCAATAAACAAAATGCCATTTTTGATAATTTAAAAGATGATGATTTGACACTTCTTTCATCAAAAAAAGACTATCGTTGGAATGAAGCTAGTCTTGATGCTGATATACACTTAAATATTTATAAAAATATAAATGAGGCGAGATTTGTTTGCTACGCGATGCCACCATACGCAACTGCCTACGCAATGAAACATGAAAAAATTGTACCAAAAGATTATTTTGGATATATGAGATTTGATAAAATTTCAGTCTATGATCCAAAACAATTTGATGACTGGTATGAACGTGCAGAAACTGAAATTTATAGATATATGCTAGAAAAAAATACAAATATTATTATCGTTAAAGGATATGGCATTTACGCATACAGCAGAAGCCCTCAGCTTCTTGCAAAAGAGATAGCTTTACTGGAGAATAGCTGCAAATTGCTTCATTTAACTAGTGGTTATAGCGATTATAGTATTTAAAAATCTTGCTAACAATGCTAAAAAATTGTTAGCAAAATTCTTTACAATGGTATTTTTAAAGCCCCTATTTTAAGCTTATTTAAGGCAATTTTATATAATATATCATACAAATTTCGTTAGTCTTTTAAAGGAAAATTTAATGTTGTCTTGGATGCAAAAACATAAAAAATACCTAGTTGTTACCATTTGGGTAAGTACAATAGCCTTTGTTGGAGCAGGCTTTGTAGGCTGGGGAGCATATGATTTAAACAGCAACCGAGCCACTTCAGTAGCAAAAGTAGGACACAGAAATATAAGCATTCAAGAACTGCAACAAAAATACGATAGTTTGTATCAATACTACAATAATCTTTTTGATGGTAAATTAACGCAAGAAAAGGCTAATGAGTTAGGATTACAAAATGCTGCACTTCAGGCTACAATTCAAGAGAATTTGCTATTAAATTTTGCAGACGATATAGGTCTTAGTGTTAGCAAAGATGATATTTTAAAATATATAATCGTTGATCCAACATTTCAAAAAGATGGTGCTTTTGATAAAAATTTATACTATGATATTTTAAGAAGGGCCAGAATAAATCCAACCAATTTTGAAGAAAATTTAAAACTAACAATACTACTTGATAAACTTAGAACTATTTTAAATTTACCAGCCAATAAAGAAGACATTGCAATGATGGAAGCAAGCTTTTTTATGCAAGACAAATTAGCAATACAGATAATAAATGCTAATCAAAGTGATATAAAAATAGATGAAAAAGAGCTAAAGGATCTTTGGGAAACAAATAAAAACAACTATATGACAAAGACTATATACGGTCTAGAAACATACTTTATAGAATCAAATAAAAATGATGTAAATCAAACTACTTTGAGTGACTACTACAACGAAAATAAGGAGAGATATAAAGGCTCTGATGATAAAATCAAATCATTTGACGAAGTAAAGACTGAAGTTATTAAAGACTACAATATTGAGAAAAGTAAGACTGATGCTTTAAAAAAATATACCTCTATCAAAAAAGCTGAGCTTGCAACAAATGAATTTGTTAGTATAAATGAAGATAATGCAACATTCTCGCTTGATGAAATAAAAGGTGCAAAAGTTGGTGAGGTTATAAAACCATTTACATATAAAGATGGATATTTGATAGTCAGGGTAAAAAGCATAACTCCTCCACAACCTATGAGTTTTGAACAAGCAAGAGCAATGGTACTTGAAATTTACAAAGATAAAAAGAAAAAAGAAAACTTAATAACCATAGCAAAAGAGTCTTTACAAAATTTCAAAGGAACTGATATAGGCTTTATCAGTAGAGATATAAATGGCTCTATCTTAGGACTAAATGAAAGTGAAACTAGAGCTTTTGTTTCTCAACTTTTTGAAACTAACAACAAAAAAGATTATGTTATATTAGAAGACAAGGCCGTTATATACGACATTTTGGAACAAAGGTTGCTTGTAGATAATATAGATAATAACTATAAGCAAATAACACAGCAGAACGTTACAATGCTTAAAAATAATGAGCTAATAAAAGATTTAACAAACAAACTTAAAAAATACTATGAAGTTAAAGAATATATCAAAAGGTAATTTATCTTGAGTACAAAAATTTTAGGTATAGATATCGGCTCTTTCCAGATTTGTGCAGTAATAGCACAACATGATGAAAATGGTATTAAGATAATTGGAATTGGAACTGAAAAAACGCAGGGAATAAGAAAAGGTGTTATAACTAATATTGAACAAGCTGCAAAGTCGATAAAAAATGCATTGATAGAAGCACAAAGAGTTGCAGGAACACGCTATGAAAAAGTCATAGTTTCTATTTCTGGTGCGTATACAAAAAGCGTTGATAGTAGCGGTGTAGTAAATATACCAAATCATGAAATAGGTATAAAAGAGATTGAGCGTGCTATGCAAATGGCCGATCATACGGCTGACATACCTCATGAATATGAAAAACTACATGTTCTTCCTTATAATTTTAAAGTAGATGGGCAAGAACATATTGAAGATCCAATAGGTATGAACGGTAGTAGGCTAGAAGTTCAAACACATATTGTTACAGTACAAAAGTCATCTATTAGCAACCTAAGAAAAGCCGTAAATTTAGCAGGTGTTCAACTAGATAATATAGTGCTTTCAGGATATGCTTCTGCGATAGCAACATTAACAAAAGATGAGAAAGAACTTGGTGCCGCACTTGTTGATATGGGTGGTGCGACTTGTAATCTTGTGGTACATTCTGGAAATTCTATAAGATACAATGAATTTTTACCTGTTGGCTCAGCAAACATTACAAATGATCTTTCTATGGCTCTGCATACACCTCTTCCAAAGGCAGAAGAGATAAAATTAGGTTATGGCGCTTTAATAAATAAGTCAGTTGATTTAATAGAGCTCCCGATCCTTGGAGATGAAACAAAAAGCCACGAAGTTTCACTAGACATAATATCAAATGTTATATATGCCAGAGCAGAAGAAACCCTTATGGTACTTGCTAAGATGCTAGAAGATAGCGGCTATAAAGATAGCATTGGTGCTGGAATAATACTTACTGGCGGCATGACTAAGCTAGAAGGTATTAGGGATCTTGCATCTGCGATATTTGATAAAATGCCAGTTCGTATAGCAAAACCAAAAGAAATGGATGGATTATTTGAAATTTTAAGAGACCCAGCAAATTCTTGTGCTATAGGGCTTTGTTTGTATGGTGCTGGCAACTTTAGCCCATACGAGATTGATTCTGAGAAAAAAATGAGATACCAAGGGGAAATAGCCTCAAAACCGAAAGTAAATTTTAGAAATGTTTTTGTAGAAGAAGAAAATGTACAAAATTTTGGACAAGAGGTGCAGGATCCAAATGAAAAAGAGGATAGTTTTTCTGATAAAGATTTTGAATTAGAGATAGCAAATAAATCAAAAAATAAAGAAGAGCTTGCCAATATTGCAGATATTAGCAAACAAGAAAAAAAGCCAAATGCTTTTGCAAAATTTTGGTATAGTATTACACAATTATTTTAAGGAGAATTTCAAAAATGAGTAGCTTCACAGTAGAAGAAAATAAAAGCATCTATGGTGCAAAGATAAAGGTCGTAGGTGTAGGTGGAGGTGGTGGCAATATGGTCAACCATATAATAAGAGTTAATCCGAATTTAAATATAGATCTTATTGTTGCCAATACAGATGCTAAGGCTCTTGAAAATTCTCTTGCACATACAAAAATTCAACTAGGCGAGAAAACAACAAAAGGTCTAGGTGCAGGCATGAGACCTGAAATAGGAAAAGCTGCTGCTGAAGAGAGCTACGATGAAGTAAAAAGTGCACTTGAGACATCAGATATAGTTTTTATCGGTACAGGACTTGGTGGTGGAACTGGTACAGGTGCTGCTCCAGTAGTTGCTCAAGCTGCAAAAGATATTGGTGCACTAACAGTTGCGGTTGTTACTATGCCTTTTATGTTTGAAGGAAAAAAACGTAGAAAACTGGCTGATTGTGGTCTTGAAGAGCTCAGAAAAGAAAGCGATTCTATTGTTGTCATTCCAAATGATAAGCTCCTAACATTAATTGATAAAAATGCTGGCATAAAAGAAAGCTTTGAAATGGTTGATGAAGTACTTGCAAGAGCCGTCAATGGTATGAGCACGATCGTGCTTGATTCAGGAAAAAGCGATATAAATCTAGACTTTGCAGACGTCAGAACGATTATGAGCCATAGAGGACTAGCTTTAATGGGTGTTGGCGAAGCAAGTGGCGAAGATGCAGCACAAGAAGCTATAAAAAATGCTATACAATCACCACTTCTTGATAATATGACAATAAATGGCGCATTTGGTATTTTAGTTCATTTTAGAATAAGCCCTAGTTGCCCACTAGCTGATATCAATAATGCGATGAGCATTATTCATGAGGCAGCAGATGAAGATGCTGAAATTATATTTGGTACAACAACTGATGACAAAATAGAAGATAATAAGGTTGAAGTTACAATAATAGCCACAGGTTTTCAAAGCTCACAAAAAGAAACTGAAAAAAAAGATGAAGTGCAAACTTCTAATGTAAACGATATCATAAAAAAAGAACGTATATTAAGACTTAAAAAAGTTAGTGGTGGATATGACGAAGACTATATGTCACAGCTTGATGTGCCATCATTTATGCGTCATCAAATGGACTAACAAAAAACAAACTCCTTAAAATTTCTAGAGAGCTTTTGCTCTCTAGCTTATTAGAAATTTACAAACTTTCAAATCTAAAAACTTAAAAATTTAAACTCCAAGTTGTGCTTTTACAAAATCACTTGCCATTTGTATATTCCATTCAGGCTCCCAGACAAGATCGATCTCACACTCTTTGACACCTTCTATATCAAGTACAGCAGTCTCTACCCAACCAAGTATCATTTCGTGTAGCGGGCAAGATTTGGTTGAAAGCGTCATAGTAACTTTTGCTTTGCCATTTTCATCGCAGCTCGCATCGTATATAAGTCCAAGCGAAACGATATCAAAGCCAACTTCTGGATCAACGATATTTGACAGTGCGTTATAAATTTTTTCTTTCATTTTTTATCCTTTAAAACCAGTAAATCTAAAAATATTTATTATATTTATTGATAGTAAAACTATACTAAGAGCTATAAACATCATACCAGCTTGTACTAAAATTTCTAGTTCAAAGCAAGTTGAGAGAAGATAGCAAAGAAGCGAGATAGCATTAAAAGCTATACCAAAATAAGCTATCTTTTTTAGTATCATGGCATCAAGAAGTGGCACTTTTACCTTTCCGACAAAAGGCGCTACGTAGTGATACCATATGAGAAATGGTGCGATCTTGTAAAGATGAGCTACAATAAAAGCAAACAAAAAGCCATATATTAAAAAATATGCAGCTAAATTTAATTTATCCAAAGCTATAAAAACAGCAGCACCAAGTAAAGCCACCAGTGAAAGTACGATATTTACATTCCAGTAATCATACGCCTTTCTAACGCGTTTTTTTAAAATATAAAGTGCTTGAGCTATAAAAAGTAAAGCTGCCACACATATTGACAAAACAGACAAATTTTCATTAAAAGCTAGTAAGATACCTCCCAAAATATAGCATGTTAGCGAGGCTTTGCTAAGTGTAAATTTTAGATCGTGAGCCAATGCAAACATAGGTAAGAGTACGCTAGCAGCTCCAAGTATCACAAGAAATACAAAACCTAGCACAAAATAGACGTGAAATTTTAGTGTCATCTCAAAATCAAGCATCAGCGTGCCACTAAGTATCATAAGCAAGCAAAAACCAAGCGTTATTCCAATTACCAAAAAGATAGCTGAAACAAAAAGTGCAAAGGCCGCAAAGCTCTTTTTTTCATTATCCATAAAGCTTAATGCGTAAGTCGTAGCAAAAAAAGCAAGCGAGCAAAAAAGCAAAACTCCACTAATTTGTAAAATTTTAGCCTCAGTAAATAACATCCCGTAGCACATGCCCAGCAATGATAGACAAAAAATAGCCAAATTTAAAATAGCACCTTTTGCTGTAAAAAACGGCTTTTCTAAGATGACTGAAGTTAGCTGATAAAGTGCTCCGATGATAATGCTCATAACAAAGCCAACAAAAAATATATGCAAAAAACCAGCTGTATTTAGTGAGCTGATAGCATCAAAATCTGCATAAAAGAATGCCGGCACACTTAATGCTAAAAAGAAAATCCCAGCAATAAAATATCCACCGACTAACTTAAATGGTGGTGCGTAAGTATTTAAAAGCATCTTAGTGGCAAAGACTCGTATCTACGTCTTCTATGTTTGCACCGTCTTTTAGGCTAAAAATCATCTTTACAGCCCCACCATCTATATCTTCACGCTCTATATCAAAGCTCTTATCTATCTTTGGTATAAGACCAGCTGGAAATTTATGATTTAGCATCATAATTTTTGTGTTTTTATCAGCAAATTTAATAGCGATTAATGCATTGACCATTGGCTCTGGCGGTATGCAAGGACGTGAGTCAAAGCCAACAAAATTTACACCATTTTCATTAAATTTATAAAATGGCACAGTTGCACCATCGACATTAAACTGCTCCGCATTTTTGAAAAAATCGCTCATTTTTTCTCCTTTTAATTTTGGAAAATTATACTCTGATTAAACTTTTCAAACTATTGATTTGCTTCAACAAAAGCTATTTTACATAAGGTATAAATTCCTCGTATCCAAGCCTAGCCATATCTTCAAGTGGTATAAATTTAAGGCTAGCACCATTTATACAATATCTTAGCCCACCCTTATCGCTTGGACCATCGTCAAAAACATGCCCAAGGTGCGCGTCACTATTTTGAGACTTAACTTCGACCCTTTTCATCATAAACGAGTTATCCTCCTTATATGAAAGAGCTGTTGTCGTGATAGGCTTTGTAAAGCTTGGCCAGCCACATCCTGCATCAAATTTATCTGCACTTGAGAAAAGTGGCTTTCCACTCGTTATATCTACATAAATGCCTTTTTGATCAAATTTATCATACTCACTGCTAAATGGCCTCTCAGTCGCCGCTTCTTGTGTCACAGCATACTGCTCGCTACTTAAATTTTTCTTTAGCTCATCTTTACTAAGCGGCTTAAATTTCGCCTCATCGTAAAGCGGTTTATCAGCTAAACCTAGGTCGATGTGACAATATCCAAAAGGATTTTTATCAAGATAGTCTTGATGATACTCCTCACCTAAGACGAAATTTTTAAGTGGCGCCACCTCAACCACGATCTTATCTTTAAATTTCTTTTGCTCTATTTTCATAAAGCTCTCTATCGTTGGCAGATCACTTTCGCTAACATAGTAAATTCCGCTTCTATACTGCCTACCTATGTCATTGCCTTGTTTGTTTAATGAGGTCGGATCGATCACTCTAAAAAAGTGAGCCAAAATTTCAGCCAAAGCGACTCTATTTTCGTCATATTTTACATAAAGTGTCTCGGCATGATCGCTCTCATGAAGCTCGCGGTAGCTAGTATTTTCGCTCTTGCCATTTGCGTAGCCTACCTTTGTATCCACTACGCCAAATATCTTTTTAAAATATCCCTGCATACCCCAAAAGCAACCACCTGCTAGATAAATTTCTTTTAAATTTTGCCCTGCCATCGTCTGCTCCTTTATAAGCTCATCTTTTGCCATCAAATTTAGACCAAAAAACACTGCCACCATTAAGATAAATTTTAAGATATTTTTCATTCTATCTCCTTTCGTTTTTGAAAGATTATACGAAAATTAAAGTTATAAAGTGTGAAGAAAGGGGCAAGCGCCCCTAAATTTTAGTGTAAAAAGTGTCTAACGCCAGTAAAGTATAGCGACATGCCATGCTCATCGGCAGCCTCTATCACCTCATCATCTCTGATGCTACCACCTGGCTCTATAACGCATTTTACGCCGACCTTACTAGCGATGTCAATGCTATCTCTAAATGGGAAGAACGCCTCACTAGCTAGCACGCAGCCGCTTAGATCGATCTTTAGCTCTTTTGCCTTTGCCACGGCTGCACGAGCAGCATCCACACGGCTTGTCATACCCATGCCAATAGCTACCATCGCACCATCTTTTACATAAACTACGCAGTTGCTCTTCGTTAGCGCAGCTACTTTCCACGCGATCTGAGCATCTTTTAGCTCACTACCAGTTGCAAATTTCTTACTCATTTGCTTCATATTTTCAAGCTCTTCGTCTTTTACATAGTCTCTTTCTTGAAATACAAATCCACCATCAACGTGCTTAAAGTCAAATTTATCATTTGAGCGAACTAAAAATTTATTGTCTTGAGTGAAAATTTTGATACGTTTTTTGCTCTCAAATACTTTAAGAGCTGCTTCATCAACATTTGCAGCGATTATTACCTCAACGTAAATTTCATTTATCTTTTTAGCTAGTTTTTCATCAAGTGTGCCATTTATTGCTACCACGCCGCCGTATGCTGAGATCGGATCGCACTTAAGCGCTGCCACGTAGCTCTCAAGCAAAGTATCTTTTACCGCAAAACCGCAAGGGTTAGCGTGCTTGATGATAGCCACAGCTGGCGCGTCATCAAAGCTAGTTGCTAGCATTAAGGCACCATTTATATCGGTCATATTATTGAAACTTGCCTCGCCTTTTAGAGCTCTAAAATTGTTTGTGAAGAAATAATCAAACTCATAAAGTGCGCCTTTTTGGTGTGGATTTTCGCCGTATCTCGTGTCAAAAACCTTGCTTCCCACGATAAATCTAGCATCGCCAAAACCGCCATTAAATCTATCATTCATATAGTTTGCGATCATGCTATCATATGCCGCTGTGTGCTCGAATGCCTTTATCATTAGCGATCTTCTAAACTCAAAATCATCGCTTTTTTCTCTTAGACGCTTTAAAATTTCATCGTAGTCAAGCACGTTTGTAACTATAAGCACGTCTTTAAAATTTTTAGCAGCACTTCTTACCATGGCTGGGCCACCGATATCAATATTTTCGATGATCTCAGCAAAGTCATCAGTTCTGATGGTAGTCTCTTTAAATGGATATAAATTTACGCAAACTAGGTCTATGCCCTCGATACCATGCTCTTTTGCCTGAGCCATGTGTGTAGCGTCGTCGCGCTTATGCAAAATGCCACCATGTATCTTTGGATGAAGCGTCTTTACCCTGCCATCAAACATCTCAGGTGAAGCCGTAAATTCGCTAACCTCAGTGGCTTTGACGCCCTCAGCCTTTAAAAGTTTATAGGTGCCACCAGTTGAAAGTATCTGCCAGCCAAGCTCTTCTAGCCCCTTTGCAAACTCTACAATGCCCTCTTTATCGCTAACGCTAAGCAATGCTCTCATTTTTTCTCCTTTATTAAATTTTTATCTTTTTGTTAAACACATACCTTTTGCAAGCAGAAGCTGCCCCATTTTTATATCCTTTGCGATATTCTTTATCGATAAGGCTTCTAGCGTAACCATAACATTTGCAGCTGCATCTATATAATAGTCTTTTCTCTCTACAAAGTTTTCACGCTTTTGACCAACAATATCAACGCTAAAGGCATAGCTTGAAATTTGATTGCCATCAAAATAACGTGCATCTAATACGCTTAAATTTACAGGTTCATCTTTCTCAAGCGCCTCGCATATCGGCTTTTTCGAACTAAATTTCATCACCTTTATGCCACGATCATACGAAAAGATATACTCACTAATTTCATTTAATTTTTTTGCTTGAACTGACATAATGTCGCTCTTGTTGCCATCTTTATCGACAAATATTATGCTCACATTGCTATCTTTAACATCGTAGTTGCTGATGACTAACCTTTGATCTTGATAAAGCTCACTTTGCGTAAGCTTAAATTTTATCTCTTTTCCATCAACATTTACCACTTTAAAATCATTACAAAAGCCAGCCACCGCTATCAGCAAAATAATAAATTTATTCATCTAAACTCCAAATTTCTCTTTTAATCGCCCATAAGCCTCGTTTATCTCCTGAAGCTTTTTAGTTGAACGCTCGATCACCTCTTTACTCTCGCCCCTACCCATTAAAATGTCGGGATGATACTGTCTTACAAGCTCTTTGTAACGAGCTTTTACCTCATCAAAACTTGCATTTTTGCTAAGTCCTAAAACCTCAAAAGCATCTTTTTCTTGGATAGCTTCATCGGGATTTGCCTCAAATCTTGAGCCATAAAAGCTATCAAATTTAAAGATGATCTCATCAAGCGTTTCTTTATCAATGCCAAATCCATAAGCGATATTTCTTATAACATCTTGCTCACTTTTGTTAAATTCTCCATCGATGTAGGCTAAATTTAGAAAAAATGTGAGCCTAGCGACGCATATATCGTAGTTTAGATTAAAAGCACTCTTGTAGTTTCTAGCGGTTTCGTAGGCGTTATCTATATTTTCTTTTTGGCTCTTATAAACCTCTTTTAGATACTCACGCACACCGCTAACGCCGCTAACTTTCTGGCTTAGATCATCTAGCACTTGAGTGATCAGCCTAGCCTCTAGCTCGCTAACTCTGCCGTCACTTTTAGCTACTTTTGCAAGCAGTGAGACTAGAAATTTAGCCTCATCTACATCTGCTTGTTTCTTGCGGTTACTACCTATTTGGACATTCATAAAGAGAAATATCGCACCGCCTAATATCAGTAAAAACAGGACTCCAGACATATTACCACAAGTGATAGATAGTATTTTTTATTTTGCCATTTACTAGTTCGTTTTTACGCCAAGAGCTCTCGTCATTCATCACATTCCAGCGGCGCTCTTCAGGGCGGTAGAACCAGTCTTTATCTATCTGATAGTAAATTTGCTTGCCATTTGTTTCGATGATATTTGCGATATTGTTATCATGGTAGCTATTTTCATCATAGTCAGTAAAAGCTCGCTGTCCCATCTCAGAGTAAAGTAGCGTTAGCTCCTGAAGCATCTCATTTAGATCATCATCCATCTTTTTTACATGAAGGCCGATCTCGTGCGCCTCTCTAAAGAGGATTGGATATTCATGAGCTGGGTAGTCACCATTTAGCCTTTCAGAAATTTCTGCGATCTTTTTGTCATCCTCGATGTGATACCTAAGAAGCTCGGTGCAAATTTTAAGCGATAGCGAGCTAGCACGGTCAACCGCACCAAAGACTAGCGGATGAATATACTCATAAAGTGAGTTATAAGGGTTTGTGTCGTTTGGCCTATCTTTATCTTGCTCTTTCCAAAGCTTGACCACACGACTAAGTTCGTCCATCGAAACACTCACAAGCTCATTGCCTTTGTTTGTCGGGCTAAGCTCGTGTTTGAGTGAAGTATCAACAGGCGTTAGATAGGCAAGTGGGCCCATGACGATCTCATTTGCGCCAAGTGCCATCATGGTAGCAGCTGAGGCGCAGTTTGCAGGTATTAGAGCTATTAAATTTTTGCAGTAATTTCTAAGTGTAGTGATAATCCTAAGAGCGGCGATACCGCTTCCGCCGTCACTTTTTATAAAAAGATAAGCAGTATCTATCTTTTTACCCTTTAAAATTTCATACATAGCACTCGCATCGTTGCCGCAAACGCTACCAGCATTTGAATTATAGTAAGTTATCAAGGTGGCGTTTAGTCTTTTTTCGATCGATTTTATTAAATTTTGTGTCTTACTAAAAAGCACTGGCGGCTTTGCTACGCCCCGCTTTTCAACTTGCTCTGTTTCCTTTTGCTCATTTTCAGTCTCAGCAACCTTGCTCTTTTTTAAAGCCATTTCTTAATCCTCTTTTCTAACGATTTTTGCAAACTCATTTAGATAAATTTCTCTTATCTCATCCATACTCTCATCGATATCATTTAGTTTAAATCTTCTGCCACCACTAACGCCGATCTTTTCAAATTTCACACCAAATTTGGTAGCAAGCGCTTCAAATTTAGCCTCGTCTTTCACTCCTACGACTGCTCTTGAAAAGCTTTCATCAAAGATGAAATTTGGCTCTTTAAATTTCACTTCGCAATTTACACCGATGTTTGAGATGCTAGCCATTTTTGCTAGCGTGATAGCAAGACCGCCTACGCCTACGCTATTTGCAAACTCTAAAATTTGCTCTTTATTTGCCTCTATCACTAGGTCCCAAAGGGCTCGCTCAGTTTTATAATCAACCTCTTTTAGCTTGCCACCAACCACGTTAAATAGCGCCTTTGCGTAAAGTGAAGCAGCAAATTCTCCACTTGTCTCGCCAAGCAAGTAAATCGCCCTGCCCTCGCTTAAAAATGTGCTTTTTAGATTTAAGTTCATATCTTCATTTACACCTACTGTGACAATGGCTGGCGTTGGATAGACGCTAACGCCGTCAGTGTCGTTATAGAGGCTCACGTTACCGCTAACAACTGGCGTATTTAGCTCACGGCAAGCCTCTTTTATGCCTTCACATCCCTCTTTAAACTGCCACATAACCTCTGGATTTTGCGGGTTGCCATAGTTTAGACAGTCGGTGATCGCAAGTGGCATAGCGCCACTCATCGCTACTTTTCTACCAGCTGCAGCAACGGCTCTTGCAGCGCCTATTTTTGGATCAACAAAATTTGCTCTTGGATCGCACTGCGCAGCCATAGAGACAGCCTTTTTAGTGCCTTTTACTCTGATACTTGCAGCGCCTAAGTGTCCGGGCTGTTTTATAGTATTTGTCTGGATATTTGCGTCATATTGATCGTAGATAAAGCTTTTATTTAGCACCTCTGGCTCTTTTAAAAGCTTGAAAAATGCGATTTTGTTATCGACATTATTTGGAATTTTTAAATTTGCTATCTCATCAAGGTATTTTGGACGTGCGACTGGGCGATCAAGCACTGGAGCTGCCTCGCTAAGTGGGCCGATAGGGATTTCGCCTGCAAGCTCACCATACCAGTAAAGCTGCATCACGCCGCTACTTGTGACCTCGCCGATGATCTCAGCGTCAAGGTCCCACTTTCTAAAAATTTCAAGCACCTTTTGCTCATGGCCTTTTTTTGCACATATTAGCATACGCTCTTGAGACTCACTTAGCATCAGCTCATAAGGCGTCATGCCAACTTCGCGCATCGGTACGCGGTCTAGATACATCTTCATACCGCTGCCACTTCTGCCAGCCATTTCAAAGCTAGAGCTTGTAAGCCCCGCTGCACCCATGTCTTGGATACCGATGATGTAGTCTTTTTTAAAGAGCTCCAAGCAAGCTTCCATAAGCAGCTTCTCAGCAAATGGATCACCCACCTGCACCGTTGGGCGAAGCGATTTGTTCTCGTCGTTAAAGCTATCGCTCGCCATCACAGCGCCACCAAGTCCATCTCTGCCAGTCTTTGAGCCCACGTAAATGACTGGATTGCCAACACCTTCAGCCTTGCCATAGAAAATTTCATCACTTTTGCAAAGGCCAAGTGCAAAGGCGTTGATTAGGATATTGCCATTAAAGCTAGGATCAAAAGTGGTTTCGCCGCCGATCGTTGGGATACCCATGCAGTTACCGTAGTGTCCGATACCAGCGACGCTTCCTTTTAGCAGATATCTATGTTTTTTGGATAGTTCGCTCTCGCCTCTTATCTCACCAAAACGAAGCGAGTTCATGTTCGCAACAACCCTTGCGCCCATCGTAAAGACGTCTCTTAAAATTCCACCAACGCCAGTGGCAGCACCTTGAAACGGCTCGATAAAGCTTGGATGGTTGTGACTCTCCATCTTAAACACAGCCGCAACCCCGTCTCCAACGTCGATGACACCGGCATTTTCGCCAGGTCCTTGGATGACCCAAGGGGCCTTTGTCGGAAAGCCGTTTAGGTATTTTTTGCTTGATTTATAGCTGCAGTGCTCGCTCCACATCGCTGAAAATATGCCAAGCTCTAGTAAATTTGGCTCGCGTCCTAAAATTTTTAAGATCTCTTCATACTCTTCATCGCTGATTTTATGTGCTTGTATGGTAGCTTTATCCATTGATGTAACCTTTTAAGAATTTTAAGCCATTTTACAATCTTGCTTATAAAAAGTTACTAAAAAGCCTTTTGAAATTTAGCAGGATAAAGCATTATTGAGAGAAATTTGCCTACTTTGATAAGGCCTTTTTATATTAGCATTTTTAAAATTTATACCAGTGCTTTATTTTTGCTAGCATAGTAATAAAAAGTAGCAAAATTTTCAAAACTAGCTCGTGGCTATTTTATTGCCACTTTTATTTATATTTGCGGTTTTGTTTCTAATTTAAATTTCTATTTTGTATTTTTAAAAACTTTTTCAAGATGCGCTTCATACTCTTTTATGTATCTTGGAACATCTGGCATCTTGATAACATCGCAGCAGATAAAGTGTGGGAGCGATTTCATGCCTAAAAACTCATTTGCCTTTCTAAAATGAAAGTAAACTCCATCAACGCCACGCGCCTCAAAAAACTCGTTTGGATCACTAAAAGCCTCGGTTGGAGCGTTCCAAGTAAGGCTTAGCATAAACTGCTTGTCATTTAACAAGCCGCCTTTGCCGTAGTTTTTAGTTGGATCGACCCTGTGTCTGCCATCGCTCGTATAAAGCTTGCCGTGGCCTGCGGTAAAGACCTCGTCGATATATTTTTTAACTATCCAAGGCTCACCCATCCACCAAGCTGGCATCTGCCAAACTACTGCGTCCATCCAGAGAAATTTTTCGACCTCAGCCTCGATATCATAGCCTTGATCTATTGTAGTTTGCTTTATCTCGTGACCCATTTTTACGAGCTTCACGCATGCAAGGTCGTGAAGTGTTTGATTTAGTCTACCATCTGAGTGGGCAAATTTTTTACCACCATTTATAAGTAAAATTTTCATCTTATCTCCTTTAAAAAACGTAAATTTTAGTCAAGAAAAGTATCATTTTCCTAAACAAAAATGGCTAAACATCTCGTCTAAAATTTCACTTCTTTCAAATGGCTTTGTGATGCTTGCAAGCGCCTTTATCGCGGTATTTAACTCGTAAGCGAAAATTTCTAGCTCCTCTTCATTTAGTCTAAAAAACGCTCTTTTTAAAGCCTCACTCGCCTCTTTACAGCTTAAAATTTGGCGGTTTGAGCTTAGCATGATCTCGTCGGTATCTTGTGTCTTGAGGTAGCTTTCAAGCTCTTTTAAAACTACGCTCGTATCAGTTTTTGCTGAAATTTTGATAGCGCCCTCTAGCTCTATATCAAATTTAAACGCTAGATCGCTTTTGTTTAAGATGAAAAAAGCTTTTTTATTTGAGTTAGAAACAAGCCTAATTATCTCTTTGTCTTGCTCATCGCTTGGGTTTGAGCCATCAAAAACAGCTAGGATAATGTCAGCTTCGTTTATGGCTGAGATTGAGTAATTTATGCCGATTTGCTCGATCCTTCCAGCATCTTTTCTGATGCCTGCGGTGTCTATTATACGAACTAGATGTGAGCCGATCTTAAAATTTTCTTCTATCCTATCTCTGGTCGTGCCCGCCTCGTCGCTAACGATCGCTCTCTCGTATGCCAAAAACGAGTTTAAAATGGAGCTTTTGCCAACATTTGGCTTACCAACGATAGCGATCTTAAAGCCATCTATTAGCCCTCTTCTTTGCTCGCTAAGAGTGGCTATGCGCTCTAGCTTCTCGCTATTTTTTAAAAGCATCTGCTTAGTCTGCTCTAGTAAATTTGCAGGCAAATCATCATCAGCATAGTCAATCATTGTCTCCACAAAAGCAAGAGTTTTGACCACTTCGCTTCTGATCTCACTAACAAATCTACTAAGATCGCCCTGCATCTGGCGGGTCAAAATTTTAGCAGCGATCTCACTTTTTGAAGTGATGAGCCCCTGCATAGCCTCAGCCTTGGCTAGATCCATCTTGCCATTTAAAAATGCTCGCTTACTAAACTCGCCAGGCATAGCAAGCCTTGCGCCAGCTTTTATTAGCTCATTTAAAATTCTCTCACTAACCATCACGCCACCATGAGTTTGAAATTCGACGATATCCTCGCCTGTAAAGCTTGCTGGGGCTTTAAAATATATAACGATGCCCTCGTCTAAAATTTCATCATCAAGGGAGTAAATTTTAGCTAGTTTTGCATATCTTGGCTCTAAATTTGAAAGTTTAAGGAGTTTTAAAGAGATAGCTAGGGCGTCCTTGCCACTAAGCCTTACGATAGAAACTGAGCCAACGCCATAAGCTGTGGCAAGGGCTACGATAGTTTCACTCATTTTTTGAAAAAGTCATTTACAACGACAAATTTGCCGTCATTGCCACTTTTTATACCGACATATTTATCTGGAAATTTTTCGCGAAGCTTCTCAAGCGCGATCTTAACCAAAACCCCATCAAGTGGCTTAGTTTGAGCTCTACCGCTATTTTGCACACGCTCGATCACGCCATTTAGATATTGATCCATCATCGCTTCTTGATTTTGCAAAAATTGCGCAATTTCAAGGCGGATAGCAAGGTTGTATTTTGAGTTTAGCCAGTTATAAAGCATGTAAGATATCGCTTTATACCTATAACCTTCTTTACCTATAAGTAGAGCCGCATCAGCTCCATCAAGCTCTATAAGCACCGTTTCATCGTCAAATTTGCTAACTTCAATTTTACTAATATCAAAACAACTTGCCTTAAAAAGACGATTCATGCCCTCTTTGATCTCAGGTAAAATTTTATCAAAGTCGATTGCTGCTTTTTCTTTTTTTTCTTTTTGTAAAGCTTGAGCCGCACTCTCTTCATCAGTTTGGTTAAAATTTTCAATAATAGAATTATCTAAAATATTTTTAGGAGCATTTTTACCAGCTTGTGGCTCCTTTATTTCTTTTGGCTCATCAAGTCTCTTTATCACATATCCTGGTTCAGCCTCTTCTTCACTCTTTTGAGCAAATGCATCTTTAGCTAGAGCTTCATTTTTTTCACTTAAATTTGACTTTTCATTTTTATGCTCTTTTTGCTCAAATTTAGTTTCGCTTTTTTCATCTCTATGTTTTTTAGAGCCTCGCTTTTTATCACTATGATCGTGTTTTTTAGCTTGCTTTTTATCCTCTTTTATAGCCTCGTTCTCATCATTTTTTTTAACAAAATTTTTATCATTTTTTGGCTTGTGTTGTGGTTTTGGCTGATTTTCTAAACTTGCTTCAATGATCGCACTTCTTTTAAAAAATCCCAAAAAACCACTGCTTGGATGCTGTAAAACTTTTATATCAAGCTGAGTTACTGAGCAGTTAAGCTGCTCAGCTGCCTTTTGAAATGCCTCTTGAAGGGTATTTGCTTCTATTTTCATTAAGCCTTTACCTCCGTAGCTTTTTTATGTTTTTCAAAAAGTTTATTTACAAATACTTGCTGAACAACCGAGCAAACGTTATTTACAAACCAGTAAAGCGTAAGACCAGCTGGGAATGTCACGAAGAAAAATGTAAATATAAGAGGTAAAAATTTCATCACCTTTTCTTGCATAGGATCAGTAAATGTCGTTGGTGTAAGCTTTTGCTGTAAAAACATAGTTAGACCCATCAAAATAGGTAATACAAAATATGGATCCATTACCGAAAGATCGTGTATCCAAAGTACCCAAGGAGCACCTTTTAGCTCGATCGCATTTAGTAAAACGCGGTAGATCGCAAAAAATACTGGGATTTGAAGCAAGATCGGCAAGCATCCACCCATTGGATTTGCGCCATGCTTTTTATAAAGTTCCATCATATGAACTTGCATTTTTTGCTTATCATCTTTATATTTTGTCTGAAGCTCTTTTACCTTTGGAGCAAGCTCTTTAAGCTTGTTCATGGATAACATACCCTTATATGTAAGTGGGAATAAAACTATCCTTATAACAAGTGTTAGCACAACTATTGCCCAACCCCAGTTGCCAATGTAGTTATGCAAGAAATTTAAAAATGCAAACATCGGTTTTGCTATAAATGTAAACCAACCATACTCAATAACGTCGTTTAGTCTCTCGTCCATTGAGCTTAAAATTTTATGCTCTTTTGGTCCGATATATGCGCCTAATTTTAAATTATCATTTGCCTTTACAAAAAGAATAGGATTATTGTTAGAATCTTTGTCTACGGCTACTTCAAATGGCTTTTCAAATGAGTAAAATAGCGTCGTATAGTATCTATCAGAGGCGGCTGCTATTGTGGTATTTGCATAGTTTTTAACCTCTTTTGTATCGCCATCTTCTATGATATTTAGGCTATCGTCTGTGTTTCTAAGCATAATGCCATGAACTGTGTAGCTATCTATCGCGATATTTGGTCTAAAACCAGGAGTGATGAAATAATCAACATTTTTACTTAAATTTACTTCAACTTCATATCTACCATTTGGATAAAATTTGATATTTTTTGTAATTGTGACGCCATCTAAATTTTGAGTAAGTTTTATGGTTCTAGGCTCGCTGCTGGCATCTATCTCTCTAGCGTCACTACTATATGCGACCTTAAAAGCATCGGCATTTAGCATACTATCGTTAAATCTAAGCTCAAGTGGCAATGGATTTTGCGAAACAAGCTCGATTTTGTTGCCATCTTCTGTTTTATATTTCTCTTCAGTTAGATAGAATTTTGAAATTCTTCCTAGCTTATCTATTTTTGCTTCGTAGCTTTGACCTTTGATAGTAGCGATTATCTCGTTTGAAGCTAAATTTTCATTTGATTTTGGAGTATTTTGATTTATATTTGGAGCTTTATTTTGATCTATTGCTTGAGACATTGTAGTTTGGTTTTGCTCAGGCACCACTCTTTTTGGCATAAAAAAATCATACACTATAAAAAAAACAATAGATAAAAGCGCTGCAAGAAGCAACCTTTTTTGCATAGACATCTGTTCCATTTTAATTTTTTTCCTTTAATTTATCTAATACTTTTACGACATAAAATTTACCATTCTGACAAGGGACAAACCAAAAATTTACATTTCTGGTATCACTTTTTTGAGATATAAAACATAAGTTAAATTTTTTGTAGATGATTGGGTAGTTGATACCGCCTTTAAAAAGTTGATTGCATCTTAAAATTCGCATAAATGTTGCAAAAAAAGCAGAAAAAAAACTATTTGTTTGAAATTCCCAAATCGCGTATTGTGAGCAAGTCGGGTAATAGCGACAGCTTTTTGGTAGAAGTATGGAAATATATTTTTGATAAAAAGCGATAGCTTTAATCGCAATTTTTTTCATTTTAAACATCCCATTTTTTTTGTAGACCAACTTAAATTTTTACAAATTTTTTCAAATGAAATTTCTGTAATTCCATTTTTTGCGATCATAATATATGTGCCATCTTTTAATTCACTAGAAATGTTAAAAAAAGCGGCTCTCAAAAGTCTTTTTGCTCTATTTCTAACTACCGCTTTTCCTACTTTTTTACTAGCAACTACTGCTATTTTTTTTTCATTTGTTGGTTTATAAAAAATAATGCAAGCATCACAATGCCACTTGCTAGCCTCTTTATAAACTTGAGAGAATTCTTTTGAGCCGCTTAACGACTCAAAACCAGCTAAGCAGCCAATCTTTTTCTACCTTTGGCACGTCTAGCGTTTATTACCTTTCGTCCATTTTTAGTTTTCATTCTTAAGCGAAAGCCGTGAGTGCGTTTTTTAGGGGTTTTATGAGGCTGATAAGTCCTTTTCATTTCTATCCTTAAAGTTAATGTAAAAAGTGGGATTTTATCAAAGCAATACTTAAATTCCTTTGAATGACTTAGCTTAAAAAGCCATAACTCAAACTTTAAGCAAATCAAGTTATAATCCAAAAATGAATTTTAATAAAGACAATAGGCTTTTAAAAAAATTATTTTTCTTAAAACTAATTGGTTATAAGTTTATTGATAAAAATTTTCTTAGTCTAAGCAATTATCATGATTACAACAATATTGATGAGCTAAACCGCGAAGTAAAAAAATGTTCTCTTTGTTCTTTGCGAAACAGCTCAAAAGACGTAACAGCCGGTATCGGCAATGAAAATAGCAAAATCATGTTTATATTATTTTCTAAAAAAAATGATTCTTATGAAAATAACAGTAAAAAATTTTTAGAAAATGCCATAAAAAATAGTTTAAATTTAGATATAAAAGAAATTTATATAAGTTCTCTACTTCGGTGTGAAATTTCACAAAATGATGATAAAAGTCCGATTTTAATCCGTTCTATTGAACTTTGTCGTCCTTATTTGTTTGAAGAGATTAGGCTGATAAAGCCAAAGATAATCGTGACTTTAGGAGAGAAAGCTTTTATGCATTTATATCCAAATTTATTATTAAAAGGCGGATTTGCAAGCATAAGAGGTAGTATTTTAAAAAATGAAAATAGCCTTATTTTGCCAACGTTTTCGCCAGAGTGGATCAGCAAAAATCCTAGTTTTGAAAATATTTTTATAGATGATTTAAGAAAGATCAAAGGAGTGATATGAGAAAAATTTTACTTTTTTTAGCCATTTTTTCGACTATTTTTGCATCACAAGATGAGATAAATTTTGAGGACAATACTACAAAAAACCAAAGTCTATCAAGCATACCTCCAGCAAAGATTACTTATATAAATTTAGAACCAGAATTTTGTGATAATACCTGCTTAAATGAGCTTATCAAGGCTGATTTACTGGCCAGCTTTATGGCGAGATTTGAACCAACAAAAATAGATGATGACGCTCTTTTGGAACTTTATATCTCTCTTGGTGGCGAAGCTATTTTAAAAGTTAATAAAAGCGGCAAAATCGCTGTAATCATCCCGCAAAAGATTATAAAATCTTATGCAAATGTTGTATCAAATGCGGTCTTAAGCTATGTCTTAAAGCAAGACGCAGATGTTGAGATCAAGTTTATAAATAGCAACGATGAAAGCCCACAAAGTCTTACAAATGCTATGCAAACGGCTAGAGCACAAGGCTTTAATTATTTTATCGCAGCCCTTACATCAAATGGTGCAAACATTATAAATTCGCTAGTTCTATCAAATGAGCTTATCTACATTCCAAGCGTTCATAGCTCCTTTATCATAAATCCAAAGCCAAATTTGATCTTTGGTGGCATTGATTATAAAGAGCAAATTTCAGCTTTGCTAGCTTACTCGAACGAAAAAATAGTTGCATTTGATGATGGTAGTTCATTAGGGCAAAAGCTAAATGAATATGTCCGCATGCAAAGTAGCGATTATCATGAAGCCTCTATTGTAGGCAAAGATATAAATTTAAACGACACTTTAAGTAAAAAATCCAAGTTTGATAATGCAAGTATATTTTTAAACATCCCAATCGTCAAAACTTCTCTTGTAGCAACGCAGATGAGAGGCTTTGAAATAAAGCCATACGCACTTTTAAGCACGCAGATAAATTTTTTACCAAATATCTTTAATGCCATCGCGCAAAGAGATAGACAAAATCTTTTCATCGCAAACTCACTAAATCCTATTAACGACTTATTTTTGGGGCTTGGTGATCTTTTTGATGTAGATTTTAGATATTCGCAAATCGGCTATTCAAGTGCTTTTGGTGCCGAGTATATATATACAAATTTTATAGATAAAAGTGCTGATAGAATTTTTACCGAAAGAGTTGAAAACTCTCAAGTCTTATATGGAGTTAAAATTTATAACGCAAAAGGCGACTACTTTGACGAAGCAAATCAAGATATTTTGCTCGATCAAAATAGCTCAATGTAAAAGCACAAAGTGGCTAAAGTTAAATTTTTAAACTTAGCCACGATCTAAAATTTAGAATTCTCCAAAAATTTCTTTATCTCGTCATTTATCTTAGCAAGCTTCTCTTCTTTCATAAAGGCTAACGTAATCGTCGCTCTAAAAAGTAGCTTTTCGGCATTTTTGTCATCAAATTTATAAATTTCTTGCTCCAAAACAAGACTAGCTTTTTTAAGCTCTAAAATTTTGGTTCTAACAAATACTTCATCGCCAAGTACAGCAGAAGCTATAAATTTAGCCTCTAGCGACGAAACTACAAAGTATCCGTTCTCTTTTGTAAAATTTAATCCAGCCTTAAAAAATGCTTCACTTCTGGCTCGCTCGCAAAATTTTATGTAGTTTGTATGGTAGACTATGCCACCAGCATCAGTATCTTCGTAGTAGATTCGTATTTTCATTACATTTAATCTCCGGATTCAAAATTTACTGTAAGCTCAATTATTCTTGTAAGCTTTTTTATTTCTTTAACAATTGATAACTTTGAGATAAATTTCATTTTTTCATACCTTCTAATCTCTAAAGATAGCCTTGGAAAAATTTTGCTCATCAAAGTTTCATTTGCCTGAAAATAAAATTTTCTTTTCATTTTGTCCCTATTTAATACAATATAAAATACTCTTTCATTATTGCCATCAAAACTATCGTTATCAAAATATATTCTACAATCTGCTACGTTTGTTTCAAAAAAAAGCTCATCAGGGAATTCGTCTTTGCTTATAAGATTTATCAAGGCTCCTTTGTCATTTGTAGCAAATAAAAAAGTATTTATTTCTGGAATTACATTATGGAAAAAATATTTATTTAACAATTCATTGTGCACATCAATGTATGCCTTACCTTGAGTTAAATAGCTTTGAATATCTACTTTTACTTCATTAAAGTCGCAATCGTTTTGTTCTATAGTATCAACTATATTGTTTATTGTTTGCAACATATTATTTAAGATAGGCAGCCTAGAGTGAGATACTATATTTATACCTTGTGCCCAAGCTAAATTAACAGCCTCTTTGTCAAAGTCGCTTGCAGAGAATATTACAGGGACATCCAAAAATCTATACTTATTGTCTTTTTGAGAGGATATGTAGTTTTCAGATATATCTTTATATGCTCCTATATATTCTCTAATAAAAGATTTATCTACTTTTTTATCCCAAAATTTACACTCCGCTAGTAGCCTTATCGGAAAAACAAAGGGTATATTTCTGGAGTAAATTCCCACAAAATCAATTTGATGATTAGTTCCTCTGCCTTTTATCTCTCCATTTTTAGTTACTATGTTGCCATTTAAAATACCAGGACAACCTTTTCCACATTTTGCAAATCCATTCTGTTGTAACCAATATGAAATAAAAATTTCATATAGATATCCACACATTTGGCCTTTTGTCATACTATAACCTTTGTGCTAATTTTTACAACAATCATAACACCTTATTCTTTAATTTATTTTTTTATGTTTTAATAAAGATTTATTTACCTATTTATTACATCTATACTATATGTTAATGGCTTCAAATTTATTTGATTTCTTTAAAAAACCTACATCGTTTAACTTTAAACAAATTCTAATAATTAATACAATTATTAGCACACATTTAGTTTTTTATAAAAAGCTATTACATTAGAAAATTTATAAATTTTAAGTCAAAATAATAGGAAGTCCCAAAAAGCAACGAACAAATTTGTCTTTTAAAAAATAAACTTATCCCTTGCGCGTCTTCTTCATCACCAGATCGCACTTAGCGCCGCGAGTAATCATCAAGGATTGATCATAAAATAAAATCAGCACCACCGAAACCCCGACACCTAGGGCTAGCGAGACCGTCGTAGTCGTGATCGCGTTATCGAAAAATATGATTAGATATTCGTTTTTCTTAGCGATATCAGGCTCGTTTAGAAACGAAAACAGCGCCAAGATGCCCTTATACGCATAAACTCCGGGCACCATCGGCAAAAGCGCCGGAAATGCGATGATCTCGGCGGGCACCTTTAGCCGTTTAGCAAAGAGCATACCTAAAATCCCGCTCAAAAATGACACGATGAGAGTGGCGACGCTGATGTTAAAAAATCCCATCTGCATGATCCAAAAGCGGCTAGCGTGCGCAAACGCCGCAAGCAGCGCGCAAAATGCGAGAGTCCTTTTTGGCGGAGAGCTAGCGTAGGCAAAACCAAGCCCCGCCACCGCGGCAAAAGCGCCGTCTATGAGCGTCGCAGTTAAAAGCTCAAACATGTAAAATCTCCGCATTGCTAAGCGAGAGCGTGATATAGACACCCACTGCTATGCAAAGTATCAGGATGCCCGTACTCACGGCTCTACTGATGCCTACAAGCGTGTTGTCGTTTATGATATCAAAGACCGAGTTTATGAGAAAAACGCCCGGCATCAAAAAGAGTATCGACGAGCCGATCGCCACGTCGCTAGTGTGCGTAAAGCCGTAAAATACGCCAAGATAGGCGATAAAAGAGACGACAAACGAGACCAGGACGTACTGGATTTTTAAATTTACGCCCATTTTAGCAAGCGCAAATCTAAGGCTATACCCCACGAGCGTCGCGAAAAATACGCATACGACCGAGCCCGCATCGCCGCCGAAAAGCCTGCAAAACGCCGCATTTGCAAGGCTTATTAAAATAAGCGAACTTGCAAATTTATTCGCGCCGATGCGCATGACGCTCTCAAACTGCTCTTTAGCCTCGCCCAGGCTTAAATTTTCATCCAAAATCCGCCAGCTAAGCGACGAAAGCTCGGAAATACGGTTAAAGCTCACCTGTCCCAGCGGGATCTTTTTCACGTAGGTTCGGCGCAGGGAGTTGTCGGCCGAGTCCATGACGCTAATCGTAAAATACTTCACGAAAATCGTCACGCTAATATCGTAACCGTAGTGTTTAGCTATGCGGTCTACGCACTTTTCTACGCGTGCAGTGTAGGTACCAGCGCTCACCATCGCCGTCGTGTATTTGGCTAAAAAATTTGTTAAGACTTGAATATCAGGCTTCGCGTTCATTTTGGCTAATCTTAAATTTCACAAAAAATAAAATGATTTGTAAAACAAGCATAATTTTCATCACATATTCACTCGCACTATGCATTTTGGCAAATTCAGCCGTCTGTGTCGCATCAACCCCCAAATTTTGAGCATAAACTATAAAAGGCGTAAAGAAAAATACAAAGCTCAAAGCTAAAGCCAAATTTAAAAAAGCAAGCATTAACATGCTAAATTTTAGTGAAAAAATAAGCTTTTTTCTAAGATCAAATAGCTCGCTAATTATTACAACTATGCTTATAAAAAGCAAAATATAATTAAATTTCAAAAATATCTTTGTCATCATTTGACCGCTCATAAAATGCGTAAGTATGCCATCTCCTATGATACTTTGCGGGAAAAATATGACTGGTGCCACCAAGATACCAAGCGTTAGCTCAGCTCCTATAAGTACTGCCAAAAGCAAAAAATAAATTCCTCTCAAACTCTCTCCTTTATATTTTTAACTTCGCGCAAAAGCCTCTATCAAAGCCAGCCAAATCTTTGTAAAAACTATACTCAAAACCATTGGCCTCTAAGAATTTTTGCATACTTGCTTTTTGATCGTATCCCATCTCACAAGCAACGTTTTTGATATTACGATCTTTGGCTATGAGAATAATGTCTTTTAAGATTTCATCTCCTACTTCGCCTCCAAAGAGCGCACTTTCTGGCTCATTTAGTACAAATTTACTAAGTTTATAGCCTCTTGCAATATATGGC
This sequence comes from Campylobacter concisus, assembly GCF_902460415.1. Taxonomy (GTDB): domain Bacteria; phylum Campylobacterota; class Campylobacteria; order Campylobacterales; family Campylobacteraceae; genus Campylobacter_A; species Campylobacter_A concisus_Y. The sequence goes on along the minus strand of NZ_CABPTY010000001.1, from coordinate 98,825 downwards.
GGATTTGAAACCAAAATATCAATATCTTCTAAAATTTCATCCACATAAGAGCAGTTTAAAAATTTAATCCTCCCACCTACATCAAATTTATCTGCATTTTTTTTAGCAAGCATCAAAGCTTTTTCATTGATGTCTGTCGCTACGATATTTGCCTTTGTTTTTAGAGCTAGCATGATACTAATAATTCCACTTCCTGTGCCTATTTCTGCGATCTTTGGTTCATTATATTCGCGTGAAATTTCTATTACTTTATCCACTAAAATTTCTGTTTCAGGTCTTGGGATAAGCACTCCGCTTTCCACGTAAAAATCAAGCCCATAAAAGCTAGCTTTACCAGTTATATATTCAAGAGGCTCGTAGTTTTCATACCTTTTAACTAGAGCAAAATAGCCACTCTCATCAAATTCGTTTTTTTGATTTAAAAATATCCATTCAATACTTACGTCAAGATAGCTCATAAGCAAAATTTTAGCCACTCTACTTGGATTTTGACAAAGTGAGCCTAGCCTTAAACTAGCCTCTTTAAGAGCCTCTTCAACTTTCATTTTCCAGCTCGTTTATACGCTCAAAAAGGCTTGGGTGCGAGTGATAGACGAACGCATAGAGCGGATGAGCCTTCGGGAAGGCCTTGTTTTCGCTGCCTAGCTTTTTTAGCGCGCTTATCATGTCGGCTTTGTTTGAAACCTCGCCTGCGAATTTATCGGCGCCAAATTCGTTTGCGCGGCTAAAATACGAGCTCACCGGCGAAAATAAAAATCCGAAAATCGGCGAGAAAAGTAGCAAAAACACGATCATTCCGCCGCCTCCGCTATGAAGCCCAAGCGCTTGATACGCCGCGTCTGGGATGTTACCAAATATCAAAAATATCGCAAAAAGCATAACCGCGCTTAGAGCGATCATTTTTAGGATATCTTTGTGCTTAAAGTGCCCCAGCTCATGCCCTAAAACGGCGATTATCTCATCTAGGCTTAGTTTTTTAACGAGCGTGTCGAAAAGCACCACGCGTTTAGTCGCGCCAAGGCCGCCGAAATAGGCGTTTAGGCGGTTGTCGCGCTTGCTGGCGTCTATCGTAAAAACGCCGCTACTTTTAAACCCGCACTGCGCTAGAAGCCCTTCTATACGGCTTTTTAGCTCGCCCTCTTCTAGCGGCTGCATTTTGTTAAAGATAGGCGCGATGAGCGTCGGATAGATGAGATTTATCACGAGCGCGACGCCAAAGCTCAGCAAAAACGCCCAAAACCACCAAAAATCGCCCAAAAATCTAATGCAAAGCAGTACCAGCCACACAAACAGCGTGCCAAACACTAGCGTTAGCGCAAGCGTTTTAAGTAGATCAAGCGCGAAAATTTTGGGCGTTACGTTTGAAAAGCCTAGCTTTTTATCTTTTACGAAGGTTTCGTAGATATTTAGCGGTAGCTCCAGCAACGACGAAACGAGCAAAAATACCATAACCATAAAGATGTTGTCGCCTATATCTCCAGTTTTGTAGGCATACCCCGATATCGCACCAAGCCCCCAGCACGCCCACATCATAAATATCGTTGCGTGATAAAAAAGGCTAGCTATCTCAAATTTTTGATTCGTTATCGCTGCCGCGGCGGCGGTTTCGTATTCATTCTGCTCTAGCACGACGGCCGGCTTTTTAGCCTCCGCGCGGATAAAGTTTATCTGCAAAATCGACAAAATCGCCTTTGCGGCAACGTAAAAAAAGTAAATACCGAGTAAAAAATAAAACATATTTTTACGCCCTATTTTAAAAAATTATCATAAAACGAGCTGATAAAAAGCACCAAAATGATAAACGGTACGACGAATTTGATATACCAAAACCAGACATTTATTAGTTTTGCATGTTTTTCACTACCTTGCAAAATTTCTTTTTTTGCATCATCTTTTAGCGCCCAACCTACGAATATTGCACACCCAAATGAAGTAAATACAAAAAATATCGTTGCGCTTATTGCATCATATGCATCAAAAATATTCTTACCAAAAATGTTTACGTGACTTAGTATGTTTGTAGCCATCAGCGAAGGCAAATTTCCTAAAATAAATATACCTCCAAGGACTAAAAATATTGCTTTCTTGCGTTTTATTTTAAATTTTTCTTGAAGTGTTGTGATTATTACTTCATATATTGGTAGCGATGTTGTAAGTGCAGCGATCATTAATAGTGCAAAAAATGCAACCGCGAAAAAACCACCAAATGGCATGTGAGAAAAAACAATTGGTAGTGATTTAAATACCAAACTTGGGCCACTATCTGGCGATACTCCATAGCTAAAAAGAGAAGGAAAAATCATAAATCCTGCAAGCACGGCAATTACCGTATTTAAAATACCTGTAATGATAGAAATTTTAACCAAACCCTCATCCTTTTTCACAAAGCTAGAAAGCGTGATCATCACACCAAATCCAAGCGAAAGAGCAAAAAAGACCTGCCCCAAAACATCGACAAAAAGCTTTAAATTTATCTTTGAGAAATTAGGCGTTAAGTAAAATTTCACACCTTCTATTGCACCATCTAGCGTGATATTTTTAGCGATCATAATAAGCATTAAAATAAAAAGTAGTGGCATTAAAAATTTCGCTGATCGCTCGATACCGCCGACCGCACCCTGCACCAAAATAGCGTAATTAACCAGCACAAAAACAAGAGTCGCAAAGCTGATAGCAAGTGGATTGCTTACGATATTTTGCTCATAAAACGCACTTGTCTCCTCAAAACTAACCACATGTGAGAGATCAAGTAAACCAAATGAAATTTGGGCGATATAGTTTAACACCCAGCCGCCAATAACCATGTAGTAAGCCATGATGCCAAAAGCGCCAACAAGCCCCATCCAGCCAACGATCTGCCACTTTTTGCTGATCTTTTTGCCATTTATCGATCCGCCAAAAGCATCCACGGCATTACATTTTAGGCGTCTACCGATCGCGTTTTCAACTAAAATCATCGGTATACCAATCACGATCATCGCGATACAAAACACGAGTACATAGGCACCGCCGCCGTTTTGCCCGACTAAATACGGAAAACGCCACGTCGCACCAAAGCCGACCGTAGCTCCTGCAACAGCTAAAATGTATGTGAGCCTTGAACTCCAAGATTTTCTATCCATCTTTTTGCCTTTGTGAAAAATAGGGATTATATAAAAAAATTGATTAAATTTTGCTAGCAATAAGCGGTGTTAGGATGCAAGCTCAGTTTTTTGTTAATTTTAAGAATTTTTACGAATGAATTTTCTTTCACGTTTTGTTTTTATGGACAAATTTAGATAACTGCTTAAAATTAAATTTATTAGTGCAAAATGCCAAATTCTACATATCCTTCCATCGCAATAAACAATATCCAGCCCTCCTTGGGACTACAAAAATAGTGATGCTCTGGGATATTTTCAACTACAAATTTTAAAAAATTATAAAAATACTCGGGTGCAAATTTAACTTCTATATTTGTTAAGTTGTCGCCGATGTAGCTTATCTCGCCACTTAAAATTTTACTTTTTATGCTTGGATTTGAGCTGAGAAATTTTTTAATGTCGGTAAAATTTTTATATTCAGCCGTTTTGTAACCTTTTAAATTTCTCAAAACTGGCTTTGAGCCGATAAAGGTCAAATTTTGCTCTATAAACTCCGCTCCATCATTACTCACACACCAATTTTCACCAAAATTTGACAAAAAAGTAAGCATCTCATCGTCAGCTGAGATAAAATTTGAAACTAAATTTTTCTGACTCATTTGCCTCCTTTTTTGTAAAATTTAGTAAACTGCCCATAATCCTTTAAAAACAAAGATCGCATAGAAATTAATGATTAAATTTAGGATTGTGAATAATTTTTTATTGCTAATTCGCACATAAAACCGGTTCAGGTTTTAGCTTCACACTTGGAGCTGTTTTGCTAAAGCTTATGAGATCCTCTGTCGTTTGGATACTAAAAGGCAGGCGTGTGAGGCAGACTTTAAAAATTTCAGCTGCTGCTATTGCGTCATTTAACGCTCTGTGGTGGGTATTGTTTATGCCAAGAAGCTCTTTTAGCGAGCCAAGTCCGTATTTTTGCGAAGCGATAGTGCGACGACTAAGATCGATGGTACAAAGCTTTCTATTTAGCAACATGCCAAGGCCGATCTCATTTAGGCTATGAGAGATAAATCCGTAGTCAAAATTTACGTTGTGCGCGATAAATACGCTAGTCCCTAGAAAAATTTTAAACCGCTCAAGCACATTTAGTAAATTTGGAGCGCCAACTAGATCGCTCGCCTTTATGCCAGTTAGCTCGGTGATATTTTCAGGCACCACAGGAGCTGCCACAAAGCTTTCAAAGCGCCCTATTTCGGTGCCATTTTTCATTTTTATTGCACCGATTTCAATGATCTGTCCGCTTGTAGTGCCACCAGTTGTTTCGATATCAACCACGCAAAATTCCTGCTCACTAATATCTCTAAATCTTGTGCCAAGCTCGATCTCATTCTCTTCATTTCTGGTGATATCAAGCCCAAGGGTTCGCCACATATCAAGATCGCGCACGTCAATGAGTGATGAAATTTCTTCTATATCGCCAAATCTTAAAATAAACTCATGATAGCTTAAATTTTGCCTAGCTAAAATTTCAATGCTATTTTCTAAACGCTGTTTTTTTGGTTTCAAAACTCAAGCTTTATGGCGCGAATGGCTTGTTCGTAAGAATTTGATGAGAATATGTAGTTGCCAGCCACCAAGATATCAGCTCCAGCCTCTTCAAGATCAGGAGCATTTAGTCCGTTTACGCCGCCATCTACTTCGATCAGGCACTTAGCGTTTTTTCGTTCTATCAGCTCTCGTAGCGCCCTTGTTTTTTCAAGCACGACTGGCATAAATTTCTGACCACCAAAGCCAGGATTTACGCTCATTAAAAGCACCATATCAACCTCATCGATGATATGCTCGATCGCACTAACTGGCGTATGCGGATTTAGCACGATGCCAGGGCCAACGCCATTTTTTCTGATGTGATCGATGAGCCTTAATGGATGCTTCTCTTCTTCAATGTGAAAGGTTAGAAATTTTGGCTTTAGCGGCAAGAAAAGATCAGTAAAAAATGAGTTATTCTCAACCATTAAATGTATATCAAGTGGCTTTGTAGCTGCTTTTGCAACGGCATTTACCACGACTGGTCCGATAGTTAAATTTGGCACAAAATGCCCATCCATAACATCAACATGCACCAGATCACACCCAGCCTCGCAAATGGCTCTTATCTCAGCTGCCAAATTTCCAAAATCAGCCGATAAAATACTAGGTGCAACATACATTTCTTCTCCTTACTTGGTTACAAATACAAAGCCTATTTCGTCATCTTTTACATCTAGTCTATTCATGATGCCTACACTATTGCGATCGAAAAAAACATCATCAGATAAAATTTTAGGCAAGCTAACTTTTACTTTTATGCCTTTTTGCCAAAGATGAGTCAAAAATTTATCTGTAATGATACTAAAAATTTGAGAATATCCACTTAAATAATCATTTGAATCATTGCCTTCAGGCATAAAAATAGAGCAAATTTTGTCTAATTTATCTTTTTTTACTCCAAATAGCACTCTTGCGTAAATATCACCATAATACTGAACACAAATACGCAAGTAATCGCACTCATCCTCTATGTCAAGCGCACTAACCTTGGTATCAACACACAAAATTTCTTCTTCTGCTAACTGTGAGATAATTTTGCTCGCGATTTGCGTCACATAAGATGAAATTTGAGCAACGCTCTTGTTGATATCTACTGGCTCTACATCAAAGTCTCTTTTTTTAAGATAAAAAATAGTGTCGTCTTTGTAAAAGTCATTTAAATTTTTATAGATAAATATATTTGCATCTTTAAGGTATGTTACTAATTCAATAGATAAATTTGATTCGTTTATGCCACAAAGCGAAATAAATGCACCTGATCTTTTGCTAATGCTAGCAAGTTTGATTAGAAATTTTGCACCCCTTATATTTAAAGCACCAGAAATATTTACCCATAAAATAAAAAATTTATATCCGATTTTTAGCATAATGTCATGAGTTGACATATCAAAATCTTCAATAAAATCTGAGTCCATAAAACTTTTTATGGCATAAACAACGACACCATCTTTTATAAAAGTATCTATCTGATTTTGTCTTAATCTCACATGATTTAGCTGCGACACTGCATAACTATATAAATTCTTTTTTTTATTAAACTCGGTTGCATCTCTAGCCTCAACTACATCAAATAAGCGATTTTTGAGATAATTAGCTAAATAGTGCTTGTACTGCTCAGTTGAGTTATAAATGAAAACTTTGTCATTTGTGTTGTTTAGAAATTTATTTAAAAACAAGCTTGCGATATTTTCACTTTCAAACATTGAAATATTTGAAGTATTCTTAACTGTTCTCATCATCAATTCATAAAAAATTTCATTGTAATCGCAAATCGCAAATACCACGCCAAGCTTTTGCGCTTCTTCGCTTAAATTTTCAATTACTCTACCAAGCCAAACGGGGCTAAAAAATGTAACATTTTTTAGTGAGAGCAGTATAGCGCTGATATCGCGCGATAAAATTTGGTTTATGTATTTTTCACTTAATTTTAATGGAACATTCTCTGCTTCCAAAAAACCAAAAGGCCTTATAATTGCCATAGAACCATTAAAAGTTAATTTCATTTTTGTAGAGCTTTTTTAATAAATATAATGGTTTGCATCTCTGGATAAACATTGATATCTAAAATTTTATCAACTCCAAAATCATAAAATTCAGACCTGCTGGACTCATAAGAGAGTAAAATTTTAAAAAAACAAAGCATCTCTTTATCAATCTTGCTTAATGATTGTTTGTTCATATTCATCGCTTTTAAAAAAATATCCCAAAGACTAAAGCCATATTTTTTTTGCAAAATTTTATTATAGCTTACATCAGAATACGAAATAACGTCTGACATGCAAGATGGATATTTTGAAAATAAATTCTCACACACTATAATACAGGCCATAGAATACGGAGCAAGCGATAAATAGTTGTAGTGTTTTTCTTTAAAAGAGTTTAATATCTTTAGCCAATCTGATAAAATTTTAGCATTAAGCTCGATCAAATCGACGATTTTAAAATTAAATACCTTATAAATTTTTGGAGATTTTAAAAATATAAAATAAGAAAGCACTATCGCTCTAAAAGTATCAATGCCAAGCATATTTGCTATTACTACCAAATCATTGCCATCATAAGGAATATCAAATTTTGCACGTTTAAAAATGGAGCTAAAATAAGTTTTAAAAGATGCTATATTTTGCAAAGTAGTAACTGCATCAGTTACATTACCAGCTAACAACAAGTGCTCGATCTTTTCAAAAAGAGTTGGCATCTGTAAAACAAAATCAACATTTTTTTCGATCAACTCTTTACTAAGCATTTTGTATCACTCAAGATTTCTAAATATTTTTTGCTATTTATAATTTATAGACAAAGGCGTTATTTTATCTAGATTATTAATAAAAATCAATTCTTTTAAAAAAGAATCTATTTAAGCATTACTTTTGTTTGTTTTAGATAAAATCAGCAGAAATTTTTGTTTATAAGGAAAAAAAATGTCAAAAATATGTGCGATAACAGGCAAAGGACCAATGATAGGCAACAATGTGAGCCATGCTAACAATAAAACTAAAAGAAGATTCTTGCCAAATCTTAGAACGATTCGCGTTACACTAGAAGATGGTACTACAAGAAAGATAAAAGTTGCTGCTTCTACTCTAAGAACGATGAAAAAACAATCAAACTAAGAATATAAAATGAAGAGGAATTTATGTCTTTTCTCTCAAGACTTTTAAAATTCCTCAACTGGTCAAACTCTACAAAACCAGAAATAAGCCTAGATACTGAGCTTTATGAACAATTAAAACCTTTTAGATTTCCACTAATTTCAGTCGTATTACTGTTACTTTTTGGAACATTAGGTTATGTCTTAATAGATAATTTCTCACTAATAGATGCCTTTTACCAAGCTGGCATGACTTTTACAACAGTTGGTTTTACCGAAGTTGCTCCAATAACTCCAAAGGGCAGAATTTTTACTATCACATTTATACTTATTGGTTTTATTATATTTACACTATCGATTGGTATTGTGGTTGAGGTTTTAAAAAGAGGTACATTAATTAGCATTTTAAAGGAACGACGCATGCTTTATAGGATCGCAAGACTAAAGAATCACTTCGTTATTTGTTATCACAATCTATACACAATCGAACTTAGTGCTCAATTTCGCGAAAATCATATACCTTTTGTAGTGGTCGATGATAGAGAAGATATCGCAGAGCTAGCTCAAATTTATAAATATCCATATTTCATAAAGGCTCAGCCACATACACAAATTGCCTTTTTAAAAACACATCTATCAAGCGCAAAAGGACTTATAACTCTTAGCTCAAATATTGCTGATAATATCGCCCTTATAGCATCTGTAAGACTTTATGAAAAAGAGATAGGTCGCAGAAAGCCTTATCATATCATCACAAATGCAGAGACAGAAGACGATACGCAAAGATTAAAAAAATTAGGTGCTGACAATGTAGTAAGCCCATCTCGCTTAGTCGCGCAGCGATTAAGTGCCATGAGCGTAAGGCCAGACATGGAAAATTTATTAGAGCAGTTTTTGTATACAAAAAATTCACCTATCGATATAGAAGAAATTCTTGTTCCTGATTACTCTTGGATAAGATTTAAAAGACTAAAAGAGACTCATCTACGAAATATCACTAATGCGGACATAGTAGGCATTAGAGATATAAATAATAATTTTGTGCCAATGCCAAATGGTGACACATTAGTGGGGACAGGATCAAAGCTTTTAGTTATCGGTACCGTTGATGGGATACGTCTAACCAAGCGTGTTGTAAAAAGCAAACACAAACCTGAAGAATTTAAATACGTATAAAATAAATTTTTCTACTCACTCTTTTTAAAAATTTAAGCAATGGCTTGGCGTCTATTTTATATCCAAGCATTTACAAAGTCTTGATAAAATTTCTCAAATTTTTATAGGAGCCGATATGTTACATGAATATACAGACCTTATAAATGAGCTAAAGAAAACCGATGCTCGTTTTGCTGCTCTTTGCAAAAAACATGATGAGCTAAATAAAAAAATAGACGACAATCTGGCAAAACCATCTGAAATTGATAATTTAAAGAAAGAGAAGTTAAAACTAAAAGACGAAATTTATGCTCAAATTTTAAAGCATAAAAAGTAAGAATAAATTTATCTAGTCTTTGAGATTAGATAATAAATTCTGGTTCAAATTTTGTCCCATTTACTCGAACTATTCTCGCTGGTATACCAACGACTGTCGCGTTTGCTGGGACATTTTTTAATACGACTGAATTTGCACCGATCTTAGCATTTTCACTGATCGTTATGGCACCTAGTATCTTTGAGCCAGCTGCGATAGTCACACCATTTTTTACAGTCGGATGCCTTTTGCCACACTCTTTTCCGGTACCTCCAAGTGTTACTTGATGATACATCATTACATCATCGCCTATCTCAGCTGTCTCACCGATAACCACACCCATACCATGATCTATGAAAAATCTCCTGCCGATCTTTGCTCCAGGATGGATCTCGATGCCCGTTAAAAATCTTGCAATTTGTGAGATGAGTCTAGCTAGAAAAAAACGTTCTTTTTTATATAAAAAATGAGAAATTTTATGAAACAAAACCGCATGAATACCAGGAGTGTTTATAAGTATTGCCAAAAAGCAACACTTATGTACCGATGGGTCTTTTTCACGAACAGTTTGAACTAACTCCTTTAGACTCTCCCACATATTTTTATGCTCCGTAAAGCTCTGTACTTAGGTATCTCTCGCCGTTATCTGGAGCTATGAAAAGTACTTTTTTGCCAGTGCCAAGTCTTTTAGCTACTCTTTTTGCAGCCACGTAAGCAGCACCACCACTTATGCCTATCATCAAGCCATCACTTTTTGCGATCGCTCTAGCTGCGTTTAGTGCGTCATCGTTACTTACTTTTTCTACTTCGCTAACTAAGCTCATATTCATAGTATTTGGTAAAAATCCGGCTCCAATGCCTTGAATCTTATGCGGTCCTGGGTTGCCACCACTTAAAACTGGGGATGCTTCAGGCTCTACTGCGATGATCTTAGTATCATAGCCCTTTTCTTTTAAAATTTTTGCTACGCCACTTATTGTGCCACCTGTACCAACGCCAGCTACAAATGCATCAAGTTTACTAAAATCAGCCACAATTTCAGCAGCTGTTGTTAGTTCGTGAGCTTGTGGGTTATACTTGTTTTCAAACTGGCTTAGCATTACGTGATTTGGCTGAGCTGCTAGCTCTGTAGCTCTTGCGATCGCTGCTTTCATACCACCAGACGCTGGAGTAAGCTCAAGATGAGCGCCATAAGCAGCAACGATCTTGCGTCTTTCGATACTCATGCTCTCTGGCATGCAAAGTATCACTTTAAAGCCAAGTGCAGCACCGCACATCGCTACGCCAATGCCAGTATTTCCGCTCGTTGGCTCAACGATCGTATCACCATGTTTTAGCGTACCGTCAGCTAGCATTTTGGTTATCATATTAAATGCGATCCTATCTTTTACAGAGCCACCTGGGTTAAAAAACTCTAGTTTTACGTAAATTTCGGCTTCATCAGCACCTGTTTTTACCTTTACGATAGGTGTATTACCAATCGTTTTAACGATGTTATCGTAAATCATCACTCCTCCTAAATTAAATAAGATAAATTTTGTGTAAATTTAGCACAGAATTTTAAAATAGATTATAAAAAGCCCCAATCTTTGGCAAATTTATAAAGAGTTGTTAAATATTAGTAGTTTAATTTTTAATACTGCTTAATATTTTTTGACCATTTTGGCTTAAGATTTTACCTTTGAAATTTTCCTTGCAAAACTCCAAAATAAGAGCGTGATAGAGTTTTAAAATTTCAACCTCATCAAATTTCTCGCTATCAAGAAATTTGTAAATTTCATCATAATCAAGCGAGCTAAACCACTCAGCCGCCTCGTCGTAGCTCTCAAAAATGTAGTCAAAATATGCCATTATCCTAAGCGCATAAGCATCAACGACCATATAAGGCTTGCCGCAAGCATAAGCAAGTATCGCATCACAAGTCTCAGCACCAACGCCTCTTACGCTTATGAGCCACTCACGGCTAGCGTTTTCTTTAAAATTATCAAAGCTCTCAAATTCATTTTTTATAGCTAGGCAAAGCGTCTTTAGCCGTTTTGCCTTTGTGTTGTAAAAGCCACTTGGCTTTATGAGTGTGGCAAGCTCGCTGTTTTCAAGCGTGCAAATGCCTTGCAGGCTATCTTTGCTCGCTTTTTTTAGATTATCTAGCGCTTTTTCAACGTTTTTCCAGTTGGTATTTTGCACCAAAATAGCGCCCAAAATGACCTCAAAAGTGCCCTCGCCTGGCCATTTTAGCTCGTCTAAATTTCTCTTTTTGTGATTTAGTAGAACCAAAAACAGATCAGTTGATCTCATTTGAAATTTTCTTTAAATGTTAGATAAAACTGCTTTGCTGTCCTGCCGCTCCTGCTGGCTCTTAGCGTGGCGAAATTTTTAGCAAGCGTGTGAAGCTCATCTTTGTCGCCAGTGTAGTCCTTAAAGTAAAAATCAACCATTTTTAGGTACTCATCGTAGTTGCCTTGATAAAAGCTGATCCAAAGACCAAAGCGATCTGAGAGCGAAATTTTCTCCTGAGCTGCGTCGCTGTAGTGAATTTCTCCGTCTATTAGCTCTGAGTTTTCATTTTCGCTTTTAAACTCGCTTATTAGGTGTCTGCGGTTTGAAGTGGCGTATAAAAGGACGTTTTTAGGTGGCTTTTGAATAGAGCCATCCATTATAGACTTTAGAAATTTATACTCATTGCTACCATTTTCAAAGCTTAGATCATCACAGAAAATGATAAATTTAAACTCACTCTTTCTGATCTCATCGATGATGTCACCAAGGTATTTTAGATCCTCGCAGCCGATCTCAATGATGCGAAGTCCAGCTTTATAAAATTTAGTAAAAACAGCCCTTACAAGGCTTGACTTGCCACATCCTCTCTCACCCCAAAGAAGCACGTGATTTGCCTCGTCGCCAGCTATAAAATTTCTAGTATTTTTTAGCAAAATTTCTTTTTGTTTTTCAAGTCCATAAAGTGAGTCGATATCGACAAAATCAATATCCTCAACTGGCTTTAACATCCCTTTTGTGCTCTTATAAATCGCTGCGTATTTCACACCCCAATCTATCATTTCTTATCCTTTCTTAGATAGACCAAAATTTCAGCCAAAACATCGTCATCGTCCTTGCTACGTGACTTTAGCCTGATCTTCTCGTCATCATTTTTTGTTATTAGTATATTTTGTTCGCTGTTTGAGATCGTCTTTATGCCAGCTTTTAGAGCTAAAATTTTGATGATGATAAGGTCTAAAAACTGCTTTGTAAATGTATCTATCTTGCCAAATCTATCCTCAAGCTCGCTTTGTATCTCATAGACTTCAGCGACCTCTTTACACTTGCTAAGGCGCCTGTAAATTTCAAGCCTTAGCCTATCTTCTCTTATAAATTCTTGATTTAAAAAGGCGCTCACACTAAGCTTTAGATCGATCTTGTCAAGCTTTGCGGAGTCTTGATTTAGCAGTTTATTGATCTCGTCTTCTAGCATCTTTAGATATAGCGAGTAGCCGATAGCCTCGATGTGGCCGCTTTGCGCCTCGCCGATGATGTTGCCACCACCCCTTATCTCAAGGTCGTGATAGGCTAGCACTGAGCCAGCGCCCAAAAATGAGTTGCCCTCAAGTGCGACAAGGCGTTTTAGAGCGTCTTTGCTAATGGCATCTTTATCTTCAACTAAAAAGTAGCAGTAGGCCTGCTTATCGCTTCTGCCCACACGACCGCGCAGCTGGTGCAGGTCAGCCATGCCAAATTTATTAGCATTTTCTACGATTATGGTGTTTGCATTTGGCAAGTGGATGCCACTTTCAACGATGCTGGTGCAAAGTAGCAAGTCATACTCGCCCCGCTCAAATTTCATCATCTCATCTTCAGTAACTTTCGCATTTACCTTTGAATGCAGTATCAAGATCCTAAGCTTTGGCAAAATTTTTCTTAGATCATTTGCTGTCTGCTCAATGTCTGCGATGTGGTTGTGAATGTAAAAGGTCTGCCCGCCACGTCTTAGCTCACGCATGATCGCCTCTTTGACGACCTTTTCGTCCCACTCTCTCACACTTGTTCTAACATCCAGTCTTGAGCTTGGCGGAGTGGCCAAAATACTATATGTTTTTATCTTACTAAGCGCCATATTTAGGCTTCTTGGTATAGGAGTGGCACTCATACTTAAGATGTGTGAATTTTGAGAAATTTCTTTTAACTGCTCTTTTTGTTTAACGCCAAATTTATGCTCTTCATCAACCACTATAAGCCCTAAATTCTCAGCCTTTATGCCAAGAAGTGCATGCGTTCCCACGCAAACTATCGGCTCATTTTCTTTTAGTGCTTTTTGCAGGCTAGACTTCTCTTTGGCACTTGAGAAGCGATCCAATCTAAAAACCTTTATGCCAAATTTGCTAAATCTTTGGCTTAGCGTCTTGTAGTGCTGCGAGCTAAGAAGCGTCGTTGGCACAAAGAAAAATGCGCTAAAGCCTGATTTTATGCAGGTAAATATGGCATTCATCGCAACTTCTGTCTTGCCAAAGCCAACATCTCCGCTAAGCAGCCTATCCATCACCTTGCCGCTTTTTAGCTCATCTTTTATATCATTTACCGCTTTTTGCTGATCATTCGTATATGAAAAGCCAGCATCTTGAACGAAATTTAGATAAGAGATATCCTCTTTTTGTAAAATTTTGCCTGCGATTAGCTCTCTTTTTGCAGCCATTGCTACGATCTTTGAAGCGATCGCGAAGAGTTTTTCTCTAACCCTCTCTTTTATCTTTGTAAAATTTGCCTTGCCCAAGCGATCAAGCACCGCCATAGAGCCATTTTGAGCGATGTAGCGGTCTATCAAATTTAGATGTTCAACTGGCAAAAGAAGCTTGTCGTCATTTTGGTAGGCGATAACCACAAATTCCTTTGTCACGCCCAAAACCTTGATCTTTTCAAGCCCCAAAAATCTGCCTATACCATAATCTTCATGCACGACGTAGTCATTTACCTTTAGCTCATCCACCACGAGACTTGAGCGTTTAACTCGTCTTTTTTTCTCAAATTTATTAAGTGAGACTACGATCTTATCACTTGAGGTTAAATTTACTACAAGGGGCGAAATTTCAAGCTTTACATTAGCAAAGCCATCAAGCTCATAGCCCTTAAAAAGCCCTTCATTTCTTGAAAGAACGGTTATGCTTTTGCTCTTATTTAGCTCAAAAAAGTCAAAATTTAAAGTGACTTCTAGGTCTTTATAGACCTTTGGCTCTGGCAAAATTTCAATGCCCTTAAATTTCTCTTCAGGCGCATCATAAATTTCAAAATCGATCTTTTTAACAAGCTTTGAGCCAAATTCTTTTAAGTAGTCGCTAAAGCTATCTATCGCCCAAAATCCAAGCGAATTTAGATCGCTCACCAAAGCGTCACTTTGCATATCCTCGATCTTTTGGCTAACTTTTTCAAACTCATCTTTGCTCAAATTTGCGAGAAATGGCACGATCTCGGCTTCGCTTAGCTCAGCTTTGTTGCTAATTTGTGTGGCGGTGTTATAATTTCTTATGCTCTCCACCTCATCGCCAAAGAGTAAAATTCTAATAGGATCATCCATATTTACACCGTAAATGTCAATGACTTCGCCACGAATGCTAAACTCGCCAACGCTCTCAACGATATCGACGCACTCGTAGCCAAAGCGTATGAGTAGGTCAGCAAATTCGCTTAAATTTAGATTATCTTTTAGCTTGATTGTTGAGCTTTCTAGGTTTTTTTGCGTTGGAAGTGGGTTTAAAAGCGTGCTAAATGGGCTTATAATGATCTTTTTGCCATTAAATTTATAGTATTTACTAAGAACGGATGAAATTTCAAAAAGCTCTTCGTTAAAGCTTCTTAGATCATCGCCCTTTTTAGCTCTAAAATCAGGTAATTTAAAAGCGCTAAAGCCAGCAAAACTGGCCGCATCAGCGCAGAGTGCCGCCTCTTTGTCATCTTCGCAGATGAGAATTTGTGGGGCGTGCGTTAAAAGATACTCATAGACCTTTGCTTGCATAGTACTCTTTTAAAAAGGCTTCAACTAGATGAAATGAGCCAAAAGCTAGATAAATTTTGCCGTTTTTTGCCTCTTTTATATCGTTCATATCGCTTGGCTCAAACTCTCTATGCGAAATTTCAAGCTCGTTTAACGCTTTATTTATAAGCTCTCCGCCAAGCTCCCTGCCCTCGCAGTGATAGTGATAAAGCAGTACGTCATTAATGACCGGCTTAAGTGCTGTCAAAACAGCTTTAAAATCTTTATCTAAGAACGAATTATAGACCAAGGTAAGCTTCTTGCTGGCAAACTCACCTTGGCTAAATTTCTTAGCAACAGCCTTTGCGCCAAGCTCGTTGTGACCGACATCAACGTATAAATTTGAATCGATCTTTTCACATCTACCTCGAAGCGTGAGAGCGCCAAGCTTTTTTATGTCTATGCTGTTATCTAAAATTTTAGCAGCGGCGTAGGCTAGAGTTAAATTTGAGCGTAAAAATTCCGGTAAGTTATATTTGTCAGCGTATCTTGCTATCTCATCTAAATTTTTAGCAGTTAAGATTTCTCTTGGAAAGCTTAAAGCTGCCTTTTTCTCGCTTGAAATTTCTTTTGCTATAGCGATACTTATCTCGTTCATTTCGTCATTTAAAATAGCTCTTGTGCCCATAGCCTCAAACTTCGTGCGTGAAATTTCTTCTAAACTATTTCCAAGAACTGCCGTGTGATCGAGCCCAATAGGCGTAAAAATGCTTAACTCTTTTTCAAAAACATTTGTCGCATCAAGCACACCACCCATACCAGCTTCGCAGACAAAGTAGTCGCAACCCTCAAAAAGTACAGCTGAAAGCAATGTCATATACTCAAAATAACTTGTTTTTATCTTGTATTCATCGCTTAGAAGTCCTTGCATGCGCTCGTGAGCTGCTTCTAAAATTTCATCACTAGCGACTTCGCCATTTAACCAAAATCGCTCGTTAAATTTAAATATATGAGGGCTCGTGTAATGCCCTACTTTTGCGCCATTTTGGCTTAAAATTTGCGCTAAAAAGCGGCCAGTGCTGCCTTTGCCGTTTGTGCCTATTATGTGAATAATCTTAAATGGCTTTATATGCTCTTTTATAGTCGCATACGCTCTAATAATCCTGCCATAGTCAATCTCTTTATAGTAAAGTGGTTTGCCATCAAGAAATTTAGCTAGGCTCATTTTTCCTCGATTATCTTTGGCATTACTTGATTTCTACCATTTTCTTTTGAGAGATAAAGCATCTTGTCGGCAGCCTCAAGCGTCATTGTCTCACTTAAATTTGCACTTCTTGTCGCTATACCGGAGCTTATAGTAACCTTGATACGCTCATTTTTATAGATAAATTTGAAATTTTCTATCATGCTTCTTAGCTTATCTCCAAATTTAACACTATCTTTTAAGCCAGTACTTGGAAGTAAGATTACAAATTCTTCACCGCCATATCTACCAACAAAATCAACCTTTCTAGCATTTTTCTTGAGCACTTGAGCCACTGCTGAAAGAATAACATCGCCAGCCTCATGTCCATAAGTATCGTTTATGCTTTTGAAAAAGTCAATATCAACAAAGCAGATAGAATAGTCAGTCCCATAGCGTTTATATGCCTCTTCAATGCGTTGAATCTCATTCATCAAAGCACGCTTAGTAGATACCTTTGTCAAAAAGTCTTCTTTGCTCTCCAGTTTAGCTTCCTCAAGCTCTTTTTCAAGGCTGTTTACTCTATTTTGAAGCTCTAAGATAGTAGCTTGTCTATTGTGCATCTCGATACCAAGCTCTTTGCTCTCGATCTCCAAAGCACCAGCGATCTCAATAAGCATGCTTCTTACTTGATCAATACTGTTTGTATTTAAATTTACATTTTTTAGATCATTTTTAATGCTTTTTACTTTATCAGAACTACTTTGCGAACTAACCGCGATATCAGAAATTCTCTCGCTTATATTTTGTAAAACATTATTTAACGAACCAACTTTTTCTATGATCTCCGTTCTGTCTTCTTCTATTCTGCGATCAACAAATGACTTTACCTTTTCTTGAAATTCTTTGCTACTTAAGGTTTTAGGATTTTGCTTCAAAGTACTTCTTATCGAACTAAGCTCTTCATCAAGATCCTTTGTAATAGAAGGCTCAAGAGTAAGGCTTAAAAGCTGAATCAAAACATCCTCTTCGCCATCTTCATCTTTTTGTGTAAGA
Organism: Campylobacter concisus; assembly: GCF_902460415.1. Classification (GTDB taxonomy): domain Bacteria; phylum Campylobacterota; class Campylobacteria; order Campylobacterales; family Campylobacteraceae; genus Campylobacter_A; species Campylobacter_A concisus_Y. The sequence goes on along the minus strand of NZ_CABPTY010000001.1, from coordinate 81,395 downwards.
AATTTCTCAAGTTCAGAACTCATTGTCTTTAAATCATCAAAATTTCTAACACCATAATATTTCAAAAATTCTAAAAATTCAGTGTCGTAAGAGCTAACAAAGTCAAACCATCTAAGGCACATCTCTTCAAGATTTTTCTCATCATATCTTCTAGCGAGCAGCTGCATACTTTGCTCTGCTAAGCTTTTTGCATCTTTATTGTGAAGCATTGAGATTGCTTGGAGGATTCTTCTAGCAAATGCATTTAGTGACTGTAGTTTTTTATCATCAGTTGCAAGACTTGCTCCTTGTTGAGCACCTCTAGAGAGCCTAGCAGTCATAAAAGCGACAAACTCATCGACCGTCTTTATATGAAGGCTTAGGGCTTGATTTTTATATTCATCACCAAGCCTTGAGATATATTTTTCTATCTTTTTACTCTCTTCTGTTGTAAAGCCATATTTTTTAGAAATTTCATTATAGACTTCAGTGTAATTCTCTGGCGTTAGCATCAAATGACGATCTTTGATCTCATTTAAGGCTTCCTTGACTATTTGACTAACGGTTACTGCTGCCATTTCTATATCCTTTTACCGCTAAACTTGCGATATACTCATCAAAGGCCTCTTTTGATGCCTCTTTGATAGCTTCGTATTTTTGAGTATCACTAAGAATGCTGTCAGCAAATCTTACATCTTTTTGACGTCTTGCGACACTAAAGTCATACTCGCCAGTGGCTGGAATATCAACTACACTGCCATCTTTAAATTTAGTCTTATAATTTAAGCTAAGATGTGCTTTATATGACGTAATGTAGCCAAACTCATCATAAATAATTGCTTCGTAATTTAAATCTTTTACCGAAATAATTATCGAAGTATCAGCACTCTCTTTGCTTGATAAATTTTTATTTAGCCTTGCGACCATGCCCTCTTTTACAGCATCCTTTATCCAAACACTATTTTTTGGCTCTTCTTTACTGATGATCACATCAACATAAATTTTATCGCCAACTAGATCATGTGTGATCTTTGAAACCGGCTTATAACCACACCCGCAGATAAAAAACGCAATAAAAAACGCTAAAAAATATCTCAAAATTTATCCTTTAATGACAAAATTTACTAATTTGCCTTTTATATAAATCTCTTTTAAAATTTCTTTTCCTTCAAGCCATTTAGCCACATTTTGTTTAGCTAGCTTTAAAATTTCACCCTCACTCTCGCTCGCTGCCACTTCAAACTCAGCCCTTTTTTTGCCATTTACCGTAACTGCAAGAGCGATGCTATCTTTTACAAAAACCTCTTCTTTTACGTCTATCTTTGTGAAATTTTTCCTACCAAAAAGCTCTTCGCTAAGCTCGTTTGCAATATGCGGCACGATAGGCTCGAGTAAATTTAAGATGATAAAAAAGCCCTCAGCATTTACATCTTCGTTATCCTGCGCATTTATAGCATTTAGTGCCTCCATGCAAGCAGCGATCAATGTATTAAAAGCAAATGTGTCGCTAAAAACCTCGGTTGATTTTTTAAGCGCTTCATAAATTTTTAGTCTTGCAAATTTCTCATCTTTGTTTAGGCTTTCATGGTCTATCTCAGGCAGTTTATCTATCTTTTTGATAGTTTGTGCCTTCTCCCAAAGCCTATTTAAAAACCTAAATGCGCCTTCAACTGCGCTGTCGTTCCACTCAAGCTCCTTTTGAGGAGGTGCTGCAAAAAGGATAAAAAGCCTTGCTGTATCAGCACCATATTTATTGATAATATCGTCAGGATCTACGACATTGCCCTTACTTTTGCTCATCTTTTTGCCATCTTTTAATACCATACCTTGAGTTAGTAAATTTTCAAACGGCTCATCGTCTCTTAGATAGCCTAGATCTCTTAAGACCTTTTGGAAAAATCTAGCATACAAAAGGTGCAAGATCGCATGCTCGATACCGCCGATATACTGATCTACATTCATCCAATAATTCACACTCTTTTCATCAAGTGCTTTTTGCCCCCAAGTCTTCTCATCGCTTGCAAATCTAGCAAAATACCAGCTACTCTCCACAAACGTATCCATCGTATCAGTCTCTCTGATCGCATCTTTACCGCATTTTGGACACTTTATAAATTTCCAAGTTGGATGTTTATCTAAAGGATTGCCCTCGCCTGTGATCTCGACATCTTCAGGAAGTGCGATAGGCAAATTTTCCTCTTTTTCAGGCACTACGCCGCAGCATTTGCAGTGAACTACTGGTATTGGCGCACCCCAGTATCTTTGACGAGAAATTCCCCAGTCTCTTAATTTATAGTTTGTGATTCTTTTACCTAAACCATCTTTTTCAAATTTTTCTATTATGAAATTTTTAGCTTCTTCTGAAGCAAGTCCATTTATAAGCTCAGAATTTATAGTAACTCCATACTCAGAATATGCTTTAGAACCGTCGCTCTCGCCCTCAAGCGGCTTTACTACTGGCTTTATAGGAAGATTAAATTTACTTGCAAACTCGTAATCTCTTTGATCATGTGCAGGGACAGCCATGATAGCGCCACTGCCGTAGTCAGCTAGGATAAAATTTGCAACCCAAACTGGGATTTTTTCATTTGTGAGTGGATGAACGACGTAAATTCCTAAAAATTCTCCGTCTTTTTCGCTCGCTTGACGCTCTCTTGGGCTTTGATTTAGGATTGTTTTTATCTTTGTCTTTTTGCTTTCATCAATTTTATCACTCTCAAGCAATGCTTTTACAATAGGATGCTCAGGTGCAAGAGCTGTGTAGCTAACGCCGTAAATCGTATCGGCCCTTGTAGTAAACACCTCAAAGCCATCAAATTTACCACCTAAAGCCTCTTTTGAAGCTTCATCAAGATAAAATTTAAACTCCAAGCCGTAGCTTCTGCCGATCCAGTTTTCTTGCATTGTAATTACTTGATTTGGCCATTTGCCTTCAAGAAGTTTTAGATCATCAAGTAGCTCGCTAGCGTATTTTGTGATGTTAAAGTAATATCCTGGAAGCTCTTTTTGCACCACTTCATTACCGCATCTCCAGCATTTACCATCCTCTACCTGCTCATTTGCAAGCACAGTTTGATCGTATTCACACCAATTTATAATTGCATTTTTTCTATAAACAAGCCCTTTTTCAAACATCTTTATAAAAAAGCTTTGCTCCCACTTTGTGTAAAGTGGATCAGACGTGGCTAAAATTCTCTTTTTAGAAAATGAAAAGCCAAGGCTTGCAAGCTCTTTTTTCATATAGTCGATGTTTTCGTAAGTCCAAATTTTAGGGTGAATTTTATGTTTTATGGCTGCGTTTTCAGCTGGCATACCAAAGCTATCAAAGCCAATAGGATGAAGCACGTTGTAGCCGCTTTTTCTATATGATCTAGCAAGTGCATCGCCGATAGAGTAGTTTCTCACATGCCCCATATGTATGCGTCCACTTGGATAAGGAAACATGCTTAGGATATATTTTTTTGGCAAGCTTAGGTCGTCCTTTGGTTCAAATTCTTCATTTTTATCCCAAATTTCTTGCCATTTTTTTTCTATCTTTAAAGGCTCATATTTTCTCTTTTCAGCCATTTTTTCTCCTAAAATTCTTCTTGAGCTTTGCTTGATTCTATTAAAACCAAGGCTAGTGAAAATATATTTGCAATGACTGCGCCAATAGCCAACGAATAGCTAAGTGTTATATTTTCAGAGACTTGCAAAATAACAAAAGCTGGTATAAGGTGCAAATCAGCAACCAGTGAGCTTGCAAAAAGCTCAGCCGAGAGTAAATTTTTAACACCGATCTTAAGTAGTGTTGAAACCAAATTTATACTAGCCGCCACAAAAAGCGCAATCTCGTTTTTATCATATAAAAATTCTGCCGTAGTCGTAAGACTCATCAATGCAAAAAATATGTAGATAACTTTTCCCCAGTTCATTATCCCTCCTTACACAACGCCTTTCTCAAACATAGCACGCTCTTTTTCGCGCTCTTTTTTTATCTTTTGCTTTTCAGTCTCTCTACTTCTAAAATGCTCGATGCTAAATTTAAACCAGATAAGAAACGGCGAAGAGATATAGATCGAACTGATAGTTCCTATGATAATACCAACGATAAGAATAAATGAAAATCCATGTATCATATCTCCACCAAATAAAAATAACACAAGAACTGTCATCATTGTAGTTGCTGAAGTTAAGATAGTTCTTGAAAGCGTAGCAGAAACTGACTCGTTTATAACGCCCTCGATGTCAGTTCGCTTGCTCTCTTTGATACCTTCTCTTATCCTATCAAAGATAATAATCGTATCATTTAGAGAGTAGCCAAGCACCGTTAAAACGGCAGCTAACGTATCCAAATTTACATCAATATTAAATAGCGAAATAGCACCAACAGTTATAACTATATCGTGAATTTCAGTTGCAATCGCAGCTAGCGCAAAACGCCACTCAAATCTAAATGTGATGTAGATTAATATGCCAATTAGTGAAATTCCAAGAGCCATCAAGCCTTTTTCTCTAAGCTCATCACCAACCTTTGGTCCAACGATATCAACACGTCTTACTTCAAAATTTCCAGTATCTTTTAAAATTTGCTTTATCTCAGTACCGATGTCGCCAGTTAAATTTGAGCTTGAGCCTGAAAATCTAATAACAGCCTCATCTTCGCTTCCAAACTCAGTAACAGAGGCGTTTTTAAGCACTTCATTTGTGCCAAAAGCGTCGCGGATTTTATCTAGTGGCGCTTTGGTGTCGTATTTGAGCTGAATAAGCGTACCGCCAGAGAAATCGATACCATAGTTTAACCCTTTTGTAGCAAGTAAAACGATAGAGCCAACAAATAAAAATATAGAAAATGCTAGTGAAGCAAATCTAAAACGCATAAAATCATAAACTTTTGCCTTAGTAAAAATTTGCATCATTAGCTCCTTTTATAACCAAACCAAAGTCTGGTATTTCCACTTTTTTCTATCTTGTCCATAGCAGCGTCAAACATGCCATGAGTACCAAGTATAGCTGTTAGCATAGAAGCCATGATACCTATTGCCATTGTTACTGCAAAGCCTTTAACTGGACCAGTACCATAAGCGTAAAGTACCGCAACTGTGATGATAGTAGTTAAGTTTGAGTCAATAATCGCACTCATGGCGTGCTCATAGCCTTTTTGAACAGCTATCCTTATCGCTACACCTTCACGCAAAAGCTCACGTATACGCTCATTTATGATGACGTTAGCATCAACTGCCATACCGATCGTTAGCACGATACCAGCCATACCAGGAAGTGTAAGCGTCGCTCCAAAAAGCGCCATGACAGCTACTAATATAACGACGTCTGCAACTAGTGCGATATTTGCAAAAATTCCAGAAATTCCATAATAAACTAGCATAAATAACACGACTAAGATAGATCCAGCAACAAGTGCTACCATACTTTGGTTGATACTCTCTTGTCCCAAAGATGGGCCAACGCTTCTTTTCTCTAGCATCTTAACAGGGGCTAAAAGTGCACCACTTCTAAGAGCGATCGCTACGTCGTGAGCCTCATCAAGGGTAAAGCCACCACTTATCTGGCCACTACCACCCCCTATTCTTTCATTTATAACAGGAGCTGAATAAACCTTGCCATCAAGTACAATAGCAAGCCTTTTTCCGACATTTGCACCAGTAAAATCACCAAAAATTCTAGCACCTTCTGAGTTAAGAGTGAAATTTATGATCGGTAGGTTATTTTGCTGAGAAAATGCAACCTTTGCATCAGTTAGCATAGAGCCGTCAAGCACTGGGATGTTTTTAACGACATATTTTACACGGTCATTTTTAGCATCTTTAAAGATCACATCGCCGTAGCTCTCAGCTTCAGCCTCACTCATTGTATTAGCCTGATCTTGTCTTTTATCATCAACTGCCATAAGCTGCAAGTGAGCAGCCTTTGCGATAAGATCTCTTGCTCTTTGTTCATCCTCTTCAGTCTTTATACCAGGAAGCTCAACTAGGATATTATCTTTGCCCTGTCTGGCAACAGTTGGCTCAGCTAGACCAAACTGATCGAGTCTGTTTCTAATAGTTTCAACAGCTTGCGAGATCGCATATTCAATCGTATCCACTCTTTCTTGTTCTGTTAAAGATATGCTGTAATTTAAACCATCTTTTTTGATATCAAGCCCCTTTATCTCAGCTAGTGCTTTATCTACTTTTGGAGCCTCGTCGCCATCAAGGAGAGTAAAGTCAATGTTCTCTTCTTTAATCTTAAATTTATCAATTAACACATCTTCTTTTTTGGCATAATAATTTATGCTTCCAGCTATTGATTTTATTTTTGAGTGAATAGCTTCGCTCGTTTCAACACCAAGCAGCATATGAAGGCCGCCTTGAAGATCAAGGCCAAGTGAAATTTTAGCCCCATTTTGAGTTTGAAAAAAAGATGGTACCGAAAAGCCAAAACCAAAAATCAAGGCTAATATTAAGATAATTAGCCTATATGTGACTCTTGCGTTACGCATTATTTATCTTCGATCTTTTTAGCTACAAACTCGCGTGCTATGCGAACGATTACATCATCGTTAAGTTTAACTTTGATAAAATCATTTTCGGCTTTAATCACTTCGCAGATAAGTCCGCCATTAGTTATTATCTTATCACCTTTATCAAGAGCTGCGAGCATTGCTGCATGGGCTTTTTGTTGTTTTTGTTGAGGTCTAATAACCAAAAAGTAAAATATGGCGAAAAGCACAACAAGAGGTAGTAATGATGTTAAAAAATCAGCGTTTTGCATGGATTTCCTTATTTGTAAGATTTTTAAATGGGCATTTTAGCACTAAAATTATAATAAAAGCCTTTGTCGGTGCTTTTTTGCTTTTCAACTTTATTTTTTTAAGCCTCTTCGAGAATTTGCTCTTAAATTTCATCTCACCGTTTCTAACTTTGACTGGAATTTACATCATCATAAATTTAAGCAGAGCTGGTTTTTTCGCAGCTGGATTTTTCACAGGAATTTTGTGGTTTTATTGGATCAGCTTTAGTTTTATCTACTATGAGCTCGTTTGGCTTATACCGTTTGTCATTCTCTTTGTAGCATTTGTTTACGGATTTATGTTTTGGATAGCCTCTTTCCCAAGTTTTGTAGCACTTAGAGCCATTTTGCTATTTTTAGCAAGCTACGTTCATCCATTCGGCTTTAACTGGTTTAATCTCGAGGCCACACTTGTTGTAGGAGCTTTTGAGCCAAGCACAAGAGGGCTTATATTTATATTTTTAGCAGCCATTTCTTTGAGTTTAAAAAGCAAAATTTTAAAATTTATCCTAGCTTTTATCTGCCTGATCGCCGCTTTGCAGTTTAAAGGTGGTGGGGCAAAGACTTTGCCATTTGACGTGGAGCTAATAAACACCGATGTCGCTCAAAGGGTGCGCTGGGATAAAAGCTTACGCATGGAATTTACAAATGAAAATTTAGACTTAATAAATAACGCCATAGCCGAGCAAAAGCGTCTCATCGTGCTGCCTGAAAGCGCGTTTCCACTATTTATGACAAATGAGCCACTACTTGTTGATGAGCTAAAAGAGCTTTCAAAAAAGATAACCATCGTAGCTGGCGCGCTTGCCTATGAAAATAAGCAAATTTATAACTCTGCATTTTTGTTTCAAGATGGTGGTCTAAGGCGAATGGATAAGAAATTTTTAGTGCCATTTGGCGAAGAAATTCCTTTGCCAAAATTTATGCAAGACGCAGTAAATAAGCTATTTTTTGGTGGAGCTAGCGACTTTAAAAAGGCGGAAAATTTTAGTGACTATGAGATAGACGGAGTTAAAATCAGAAATGCTATCTGCTACGAGGCAACAAGAGAAGAGCTTTATAATGGTGAATTTGACGTGGTTGTAGCTATCACAAACAATGGTTGGTTTATGCCAAGTAGCGAACCTGTGCTTCAAAGGCTACTTATAAAGTACCTTGCGACAAAATATAATAAAGCAGTCTATCACAGCGTAAATGGCTCAAAAAGTGAGATCATAAAGCCTAAAAAAGCGTTTTGGAATGAGTTTTAAAAAGAGAGATTTAAAGTGGCTTTTGAATAAAGCCACTTTTTTGATTATTTTTTTAGCAAAGCTTTGAAAGTATCGACTGCATCAAGTTTTTCCCAAGGGTATTTTGCATTTCCCACTTGACCTTTTGCAGCTACTTTTGCGTATAAAAACGTATCTTTACTTGGCTTATCAAGACCAAATTTATTTGTTATCCAGCGAGGCGTTAGAGCAAAATGCTCGCTTACAAATTTTGAAAGCATATCGTCATTTACGCCATTTGCGTGAGTTCCCATAGTATCAACGCTAACTGAAGTTGGCTTTGCAACACCGATCGCGTAGCTTATCTGGACGATACATTTTTTTGCAAGGCCAGCTGCGACGATATTTTTAGCTATCCAGCGCGCTGCGTAAAGTCCGCTGCGATCAACCTTTGTGTAGTCCTTACTTGACTGAGCACCGCCGCCTATTGGACTATATCCACCAAAGCTATCAACGATTAGTTTTCTACCTGTTAGGCCGCTATCGTGAAGTGAGCTGTGATTTACATATCTGCCTGTTGGGTTTATATAGATGATCGTTTTTTCTTTATTATATAGCTCTTTTGGAAGGCCAGTTTCGTCTATTAATTTTTGTATTAGTGCGCGAAGCTCTTCTATCTTCATTCTCTCCACGCAAGGGGCAGAGACGACGATAGTATGGATGCTTTGAGGTTTGCAGTTTTCAAAGTTGTCTTTGCTACCGTAATCAATCGTAACTTGCGTTTTAATATCAACGCCAAGCTTATCAGGGTTTGCTTTGGCAAATTTATATACTTTTTCACAAAGCATTCTTGCGTAAGTTATGGCTGCTGGCATAAATTCTTTCGCTTCGCAGCTCGCAAAACCAAACATAATGCCTTGATCCCCTGCTCCGATCTCACCGCTACTTTGATCAACGCCTTGATTTATATCTGGACTTTGTTGATTTAAATAAACTTTGACCTCGATATCATCTGGATGCAAGCACTGCTCTTTTGTAAAATTACTCTTTCCATCATATCCGATATGTGCAAGAGCATCTTTTACGATCTTTTCGTAATCTTTAAAAGAGAGTTTTACCTTTGAGTTTATCTCTCCACCTATTACTATGTTTTTTCCAGCCACAAAAACTTCGCTTGCAACACGACCATTTGGATCTTGTGTTAAAATAGTATCAACAATGCTATCAGCGATTATATCAGCACATTTATCTGGATGGCCCGGACTTACAACTTCAGAGGTAAATAAATACATTTTTATCCTTTTATTGACTAAAATTTTGTGCAATTGTAACAAATCTATTTAAAAGGCTAATTAATCTTTGTCAAATTCTTTATATTTAAAAATTGTTTAGCTAAAATCGACAAAAAACTAATTTATTAAGGTGTCAAATGAATATGCTTAAAAACATAGCAAGAAGATACGCCGATGGAAATTTGATAGTTCAAATTTTAGTTGGTATCATTCTAGGTGCCCTAGTTGGCTTTTACACACACTACGAAGCTGCTCCTTATAACAAGATCTCAGCTAAAATTCAAACTATTCAAAACGAGAGTGGTTTGAGCATAGATGAAGTTATAAAAACTCGCCTTAGTCAAGATGAAGCCAAACAGCTAAATGAAGCCAAAGAAAAAGCCGGTTCAGCCGATTCTATTGCGGCTTCAGCTTCAGTTTTAGGAGATTTATTTAAAGGCGCTTTAAAAGCTATCGCACCAATTCTTGTCTTTGTTTTAGTGGCAACATCCATTATTTTAAGAGATTTTGGTCATACAAAAGGTATGCAAAAGATCATTACACTCTATCTAATTGGTACATTTTTAGCAGCCGTTGTTGCAGTTATTGCTAGTTTCTTATTTCCAGTGGAGCTTTCTTTAAAAGGTCTTGCAAGCGCTGATATGTCAGCACCTCAAGGAATTACCAACGTTTTAAAAGATCTCATTTATAAAATGGTCGAAAATCCAATAAACGCCCTTGCAAATGGCAACTATATAGGCATCATCACCTGGGCAGTCGGTAGTGGTATAGCACTTAGAAATTCCACAGCTGAGACCAAAAAAGTATTTAAAGATATAAGCGATGGCGTAACTCATATTGTTAAATTTATCATTAGACTAGCTCCATTTGGTATTTTTGGCATGGTAGCTATTAGCATTCATGAAACAGGATTTGAGGTACTTGCAGGATATCTAAAACTGATTTTAGTTCTTGTTGGAGCAATGCTTGTTGTCGCATTTATCATCTATCCAGCCATGGTTTTTGTATTAACTAGAAAAAATCCTTATCCACTTGTTATGATCTGTTTAAAAGAAAGTGCTATTTCGGCATTTTTTACAAGAAGCTCGGCCGCAAATATCCCTGTAAATATGGCACTTTGCAAAAAGCTTGGTCTAAAAGAGGAGCTTTACTCTATCTCTATCCCACTTGGAGCTACCATAAACATGGGCGGTGCGGCAGTTACCATTAGTATCCTAGCGCTTACCGCGGTAAATTCTATCCCATCTATCACAGTTACATTTGGCGATGCGCTACTTCTTTGCTTTATCTCAGCTCTTGGTGCATGCGGTGCATCTGGCGTGGCTGGAGGCTCACTTCTTTTAGTGCCATTGGCGTGCGGTCTTTTTGGTATCAGCAATGACATAGCAATGCAGTTTGTCACAGTTGGCTTTACGATTGGCGTCATCCAAGACTCAGTTGAAACTGCGCTAAATAGCTCATCAGACGTGCTTTTTACAGCCGTGGCATCAGAGACTTCAAACTAACCTTCAATAAAATTTCAGCTAAATTTTGGCTGAAATTTTACTTTTATCCATTTTTTTGTAAAATGTCCCAAAAATTTAAAGGATAAATATGCAAATTTGGGATCTAAAAGCACTTTTTGCAAACGAAAAAGAGTGCGAGCAAAACGCACTAAATTTACAAAAAGAGTGCAAAAAATTTAAAGATAAATACCTTGAAAATTATGAAAATTTAAAAACAGATGAATTTTTAAAAGCATTTGGTGAATATGAAAGCTTGATAGCTAAAATTTCAAAGGTAATGACTTACGCTTTTTTAAATTTTGCCAAAGATACAAGCAAGGGTGCATTCTACGCAAAGATCGATGAGATAGCGACAAAAGCAAATGAAAATTTGATATTTTTTGAGATCAAATTTAATGAATTTGCCCCTAAAAAACAAGAAGAGATCATCAAAAGCTCCAAAAAATATGGCTACTATCTAAGCAACCTCGCCAAAGCAAAACCGCACCAGCTAAGCGTTGCTGAAGAAAAGGTTTTGCTACGCACTGCAAGCACTGGAGGCGAGGGCTTTTCAAGGCTTTTTGATGAGAGCATGAGCAAGATGAGGTTTAAATTTAAAGGCGAGCTTTTAAATGAAGAAGAGATTTTAGCTAAGCTTCATGAGAGCGATCAAAGCGTGCGAAAACTAGCCGCCAAAAGCCTTTCAAACGAGCTTAGCAAGCACCAGCACCTTCTTGGCTACATATATAATATGATAAAAACTGATCTAAAAACGAGCTGCGAGCTGCGAAATTTCAAGCTTCCTGAAGAGCCAAGACATCTGGAAAATCAAATCAGTAAAAAAAGCGTTGATTCGCTAATTTCAGTAACGGAGAAAAATTTTGACCTAGTCGCTAAATTTTACGAGCGAAAAAGAGAAATTTTAGGCCTTAAAAAGCTTTATGACTACGACAGATACGCGCCTCTTAGCAGCGAAGGAGAGTATAAATTTGATGAGTGCAAAAAGATAGTTTTAAAGGCGTTTGGGACATTTTCACCTAAATTTGGCGAGATAGCAAAAAGCGCCTTTAATGACGGCTGGATCGACGTTTACCCAGCGCCAAACAAGCGAGGTGGCGCATTTTCTCACTCAGGATCAAGCGACACGCACCCTTATGTTTTGCTAAATCACACAAACCAGCGTAGAGACCTTTTCACGCTAGCTCACGAGCTTGGCCACGCCGTGCATCAAAAGCTCTCATATAGTGTAAGCTACCTAAACTCAGACACCCCGCTAACCACGGCTGAGACGGCTTCAGTCTTTTGTGAGATGCTAGTTTTTGACCACGTAAAAGATGGCCTTAGCAAAAAAGAGAAAATTTCACTGCTCGCTGGCAAGATCGAGGATATATTTGCCACGCTTTACCGCCAGATAAATTTCACAACCTTTGAAAGGGCTGTGCACGCACATGGGGGCGAGATTAGCCTAGATGAGCTAAATAAAATTTGGCTAAGAGAGAGCAAAAAGATGTTTGGCAAAAGCGTCACACTAAATGACTACTACAAAATTTGGTGGAGCTACATCCCACACTTCATCCACACGCCATTTTACTGCTACGCCTACTCTTACGCGCAGCTTCTTGTGCTTGCACTTTTTGGGCTTTATAAAAGCGGCAAATGCAAAAATTTCGTTGAAATTTACACCGAGTTTTTGAGCCTTGGTGGGAGCCTCAGCCCAAGGGAGCTTGTGGGTAAATTTGGCTTTGATATAGATGATAGAAATTTCTGGCAGATAGGCATAAACGAGGTTAAAAAACTAGTAGATGAGTTTTTAGAAATTTCAAAGGATTAAGATGTTAGACGAAATTTTAGACGACGAGAAATTTGCGCTTTTGATGAAGATGCACGTCTATGAGTGCATTGATTTTTTGCTTGAAAAAGGCGTAAATTTCTCAGTTATGGCAAATTTACCGCTAGTTAGCTTTGAGCCAAGTTTGCCAGATGAGATAAGTAGAAGCTTTAATATGCCAGTCATTATGTTTTCACTTGGTGGCTATACGCTTGAGAGTGCGAAACTAACGCAAGATGAGCTTAGCTTCGAGGCTGGATTTGGTAGTGAAAATTTTGCCTCTGTGGTCTCCTTTCCACTTGGTGCGGTGGTTCAAATTTTGGTTGAAAATAGCCCGATCCTTGTAAATTTTTCTATTCATAAGCCAAAAGAGAAGCAAGCGGACCACACAAAAAAATCGGTTTCAGTCTTTTTACAAAATCCTAAAAATAAAGATATATTTAAGAAAAAATAGTAATTTTAAGCATTTTTGGCTAAAATCAAAAGAAAATTTAAAAAGCGAAAAATGGAAAATTTACTATCAAATTTAAACGAAGCCCAGCGCGAAGCAGCCACCCACATAGATGGCCCGATGCTCATACTAGCAGGTGCTGGCAGCGGCAAGACAAAGACGATCACAACTAGGCTTGCCTATCTCATCGGCGAGGTCGGCATAGACGCGGCAAACACGCTAACTCTTACTTTTACAAACAAAGCCGCCAACGAGATGCGCAGCAGAGCCATGGCGATGCTAAGCCAAAGCGGCAAAAACTACTCGCCGCTTCTTTGCACATTTCACAAATTTGGACTTTTGTTTTTAAAGCTCTACATAGAAAAGCTTGGCAGAAAAAATAACTTCGTCATAATCGACACAGACGATAAAAAGCGCATCATCAAAAGCTTTGAAAGTCCAGTCGCCACGGCTATTTTGTCAAGTGAAATTTCAAACTACAAAAACTCACTTTTAAGCGTCGAAGAGGTCTATAAAAATGCAAATTTCTCTTCATTTGACAAGAGCAAGGACAACTTTTATAAGCAAGCAGCGCAAATTTATGAAAAGTATGAGGACTATTTAAAGGCAAACAACCTTGTTGATTTTGACGATTTGCTAGGGCTTACATATAAAATTTTAGACGAAAACGAAGATCTTGCTAGAGAAATTTCAAACCGCTACAAATACATAATGGTAGATGAGTATCAAGACACAAACGACCTTCAGTATAAGCTCCTAAAAAAGCTCTGTCTATGCCACGAAAACATCTGCGTGGTGGGCGATGATGACCAAAGCATCTACGGCTGGCGCGGTGCAAAGATAGATAATATCTTAAATTTCAAAGATCAGTTTAGCAACGTAAAGATCATCAGACTTGAGAAAAACTACCGCTCGAGTGAAGCGATACTAAAGGCTGCAAACGAACTGATAGATCATAACCGCAACCGCCTTGGCAAAAAGCTTGTAGGCACAAAGGGCGAAGGCGAAGCTGTAAATTTGATAGAGAGCTTTGATGAGAGCGTCGAGGCTGGCAATATCGCAAAGAATATAAAAGAGCTTTTAAGTAAAGGCGTGCAGGCAAAAGATATCGCTATCTTATACCGCATAAACGCGCTCTCTCGCTCGCTTGAAGATGGGCTAAACAAAGAGCAGATCGCTTATAAAATGGTAGGCGGCGTTAAATTTTACGAAAGAGCCGAGATCAAAGATATCATAAGCTATCTAAGACTGATAAATAATCCAAATGATGACTTTTCAATAAGACGCATCATAAATCGCCCAAAGCGAGGGCTAGGCAAAGTAAGCCTTGATAAGCTTGAAAAGATGGCATTTGAGGGTAAAATTTCCATTTTTGAAGCGATCTCAAACATCTCTGATAACGACGAAGCCTTTAGTAAAAAGGTAAAATCAGCCCTTCTTGAGTTTGCAAACAACCTAAAAGAGCTTCAAGAAAGCAGCTCGGTTTTTGACCTGATAGATAAATTTGAAGCTAAATTTGGCGTGAAAAAATACTACGAGAGCTTGCCAGATGGTGCTGAAAGAGCGGCGAACATCGACGAGTTTTACGCTGTTTTAAAAGATCAGATCAAGCAAAATCCAAGCTTTGATCTAGAAGAGTTTTTAAACGAGATCACGCTAACAAGCGAGCAAGACGGCATTAGCGACGAGGCTATTAGCATTATGAGCGTGCACGCGAGCAAGGGACTTGAGTTTGAGCACCTTTTTGTGATCGGCCTTGAAGAGGGATTTTTTCCGCTCATTGGCGATGGTAGCGACATCGAAGAGGAGCGCAGGCTCGCTTACGTGGCAATAACAAGAGCCAAAAAAACTCTTAGCCTAAGCTTTGCAAATTCGCGCTTTTACAAAGGTCAGCGCACAAGGCTAAATAAAAGTAGATTTTTAAGCGAGAGTGGTATCACGCATGGCTCGCTGGTTATCGAACAGAGCAATGAATTTAAAAAAGGCGACCTTGTTAAACATAAAATTTTTGGTATCGGCAGGGTGAGTGCGGTTAGCAAGATCAAAAAAGAGTTTAAGCTAACTATAAATTTCGGCGGCAATGTAAGAGAAATAATGTCAAGCTTCGTGGAAAAGGCCGTATGAACGCCATCTTCGTGGCAAACAAGCCTGCTGGCATGAGCTCAAATCACTTTTTAGGACGACTAAAGAGAAAGTATGGCGTTAAAAAGGCTGGATTTTCAGGCACACTTGATCCATTTGCTAGCGGCTGCCTAATAGTCGCTTTTGGATCGTATACGAAATTTTTTAGATTTTTAGATAAAAGTCCAAAAGTCTATGAAGCTACGATCTGGCTAGGGGCAAGTAGTCCTAGCATGGATAATGAAAATATCACTGAAATTTCAAATGTAAAAGAGCTAAATTTAGAAAAACTTGAAGCCATTAGAGGCGAGCTAACTGGCAAGATAAGCTACATCCCACCAAAATTTAGCGCCAAGCACATAAATAGTACAAGAGCCTACAAGCTAGCTAGAAACGGCGAAGAATTTGAGCTAAAGACAGAAACGATGGAAATTTTTGATAGCCAAATTTTAAACTACTCACACCCATTTTTAGCTATCCGTCTAAGCGTAAGTGAAGGAAGTTATATCCGTTCGTATGCAGAAATTTTTGGGAAAAGACTTGGTTATAATGTAACTTTAAGCTCATTAAAAAGGATAAGTGAAGGCAAATTTTGCTACGAAAATGAAAAATTTTTGAATATTTGTGATTTTTTAAATATTCAGAAAAATACATACTTTGGGGATATAAATGATATTCTTGATGGTAAGAAATTAAAAATTAACGATTTTGAAACACAAAAGCAAGGAATTTATTTGCTAAATTATGATAAATTTATGAGCGTAATCCAAATCATGGATGATACTATAAATTACACTCTAAATAAGGTTGAAAAATGTTAATCCTAGCAAGAAAAGAAAATGAAGAAATTTTAATAGGAAATGACATAAAAGTTGTCATAGTAAATATTTCAAAAAATACTGTTAAACTTGGTATCGAAGCGCCACGAAATACAATGATACTAAGAAGCGAACTAGCAAACGATATCAAAAACGAAAATATCCATGCCACAAAAACTGCAAGTGAAGCCGATATTCATGAGCTAGCAAAAAAAATCGAGAAATGAAAAGCTTTGCAAAAATAAATATATTTTTAAAGATAGTTGGCACCAGAGGCAACTACCACGAAATTTTATCGCGCTTTATCCTCTGTGAGCAGCTTTTTGACGAAATTTATTTTAAAAAGTCAGATTCATTTGCCATAGAATGCAGCAACTGCGATATAAAAGATAACATCATTCAAAAAGCGATAGATGAGCTAAAAAGAGCTGGCTTTTCAAACGAGCTTGACGAGTTTTTTAGCTCCCATAAAATCATCATCAACAAAAATATCCCAATTGGTGCTGGTCTTGGCGGAGGCAGCTCAAATGTCGCCACCTTTTTGCTAATGGTAAATGACGAGCTAAATTTAAATATAAAACGTGAAAATTTGATGCAGATTGCTGCCAAAATCGGTGCAGATGTAGCTTTTTTCGTAAGTGGCTACAAGGCAGCAAATGTAAGCGGTATAGGTGAGATCATAGAAGAATTTGACGATGAAGTGCCAAATTTAAATATCTTCACGCCAAATGTTTTTTGCTCCACACCGATGGTTTATCAAGAATTTAGAAGCAATTTCTTACAATACATAGACGTTAATGCTGCAAAAAAGATGCAAAATTTAAAGAGCAAAGAGCTACTTGAAATTTACAAAAACGAGGAGCTAAACGATCTTTTTGCCCCATGCTTTAAGCTCTATCCACAGATGAATGAGTTTAAAGATAAATTTCTAAGCGGTAGCGGCAGTAGCGTATTTAGCGTAAAATAAAAGGTAAAATTTTGATAAAAGATCTAGCAAAAAACAAGAAAGCTTTGCATGACTTTAGTATACTTGAGACCTTTGAAGCTGGTATCGTTTTAAAAGGCAGCGAGGTCAAGGCTCTAAGGGCTGGCAGAGCAAATTTAAAAGATAGCTTTGTGCGCGTCATAAAGGGTGAGCTTTTCTTACTAAACGCTCATATCAGCTATCTTGAAACCACGCACAGCGCATTTCGTCCAAATGAGCGAGCAGCCAGAAAACTTTTGATGCACAGAAAGCAGATCGATAAAATTTTCGGTCAAGTCTCACAAGATGGGCTTGCTCTAGTTGTTTTAGCACTTTATCTAAGCGATAAAAACATCGTAAAAGCAAGGCTAGCCCTTGCAAAAGGTAAAAATTTACACGACAAGCGCGAGACTTTAAAAAGACGTGAGGCAGACAAAGAGGCAAGAGCTGCCATAAAAAGATATGTTTAAGGGATAAGATGAAAAATTTACTTGTTTTAATAATCGCTTTATTTGCTTTTTTTGGTTGCGGCAAAGATGAGAGCAGCAGTGCAAATTTTAAAGAATTTAGCCCAAATGAAGAAGTTAAGCTTGTAGATGTAAGCGGCAAGGAGCTTACTTTAGCTAGAAAAGATCGCGGCTTTGCTATCAAAAATGATGAGAATAAGGTTTTAATGATCGACATTTTTGGTACATTTTGCCCACCTTGCCAAAAAGAGGCAGCTGAGCTTACAAAATATCAGCTTGAAAACAAAGATAAATTTACACTAATTGGACTAACTCATTTTGAAAATGTCACAAATGAGTATGTTTTACACGAATTTATGCAAAAATTTAACGCCTACTATTTCATAACAAACGATCAAAAGATAAATGACAGACTTGCCGAGCAGATCGTAAGAGACATCGAATATAAACACGAGATCGCACTACCTTTTAAGGTCGTGATAAAAAATGGCGAATATCAAATTTTAACAGACGTAGATAGCGGACAATACGGGGTAAAATACTATCTTGGTGGTATAAAAGTCACAAAAATGAAAGAAGATCTGGCAAAAATTTATGAAACAAAGTAAATTTACCTTATATTTGGAACATCATTTGCTTATAAATGTGTGAAATTTTAGAAGGACTTTAAATGTTTGTTTTAGATAAATCAAAATCTAGCCCACTTGTTGAATCAGCCCTTGCAGGCAGAGAACTACGCCAAAAGCTAATCTCTGGCAATCTCGCAAATGTTGATACACCATTTTACAAGGCTAGGGATATAAGATTTGAAGATGTCTTAAAAGAAAAAGCAAATGAAATTTATAACGTTTCAGAGAGCAAAAAACTAAATTTAGCTAAAACAAACGAAGCGCATATGGCTGCGGTTGATTTTCCAAAAAGCGACACAGCTCAAATTTTCTTGCGTGATGGTCACATGGCTAGAAATGACGCAAATACAGTTGATCTTGATGTTGAGACAACAGAAATGGGTAAAAACACAGTTATGATAAACGCCCTTGATAACGCCTACAAGGCTCAAAGTAATATCTTTAAAAACGTAATAGACGCAAGCGCTAAGAACTAGGAGAGATGATGTCATACTTAAATGATTTTGATATTAGTGGATACGGACTAAGCGCACAACGCTTTAGGATGAACGTCATCAGCTCAAACATAGCAAACGCTCAAACTACAAGAACGGCTGAAGGTGGCCCATATAGAAGACAAGAAGTCATCTTTAAAGAGATG
Organism: Campylobacter concisus; assembly: GCF_902460415.1. Classification (GTDB taxonomy): domain Bacteria; phylum Campylobacterota; class Campylobacteria; order Campylobacterales; family Campylobacteraceae; genus Campylobacter_A; species Campylobacter_A concisus_Y. The sequence continues at coordinate 62,746 of NZ_CABPTY010000001.1, read as the reverse complement.
AACTTTGATAAAATTTTAAACGATCAGCTTAAAAGCTCACAAAGTCTACTCGAGTATGAAAATCCGCTTGACGACCCAAGCTCACCAAGAAACGCTCACCCTACCCTAACTAGCGTGATCGTGGATAAAGTGGTGCGTGATGATAATGACTTTCAGCTAAAATATGACCCGAGCCATCCAGATGCAAATGCAAATGGCTACGTCGCATTTCCAAATATAAATCCGGTCATTGAGATGTCTGACCTACTTGAAGCAACAAGGGCATACCAAGCAAACGTGGTAGCCTTTCAAAACGCAAAAACAATAGCACAAAGTGCGATATCACTTATTTCAGGACAAGCATAATGATAAATAGTATAAATTTAGACAAAATAAATAAAAATGAAAATTCAAATAAAATAGCGAAAGCAGGCGAAGAAGGTGGCTTTGAAAATGCTCTAAACGACTCTTTAAAAGAGCTAAATAAAGTGCAAATCAACGCAGATAAAGCCATAGCCGATCTTGCGACTGGCGAGGTAAAAGACCTGCACCAAGCTGCTATTGCGATAGGCAAAGCAGAGACTAGCATGAAGCTTATGCTAGAAATTCGTAACAAAGCACTAAGTGCTTATAAAGAAATTTCTAGAACACAAATTTAAGTCATTAATGAATTCCAGAAAATCAAAAATAACCATACTTTTTTTATTAATTACTTTTGGAATTTCAATATTCGTACTTGTCATATTTTATAGAGCAAGTATAGAGCGAAAGCTTCCTAGACTTCAAACAAGCGATATAAACACAGCAATTCGTGGCAATATAATCACAAAAGATGGCTTTAGTATCTCTTCAAGCCAAAAACTCTACAAAGTGATGCTTGATACTAGGAACATCGATCCTAATAAAAAAGAGATGTTTATCAAACTATATTCGCTTTACAGCGGCGACGATCCAAATAAAGTAAGAAAGATTATAAATGGCACAAAAGGTATCGTTACGCTCTCATATAGCATTGATGCAAAGGGCGCTACCTACCTTCAAGAGCTCTCAAGAAAGCTAAATCGCAAGAGCATTTTGGTTTCATATCTTGATCCAAAAACAGGCCTTGCTTCATTTCAGGGCATGAGAGTAATGGAGAGCGGACAAAATCGTAAATTTATGTCAAAAGATGCCCTCACACCAGCTATTGGCTACGTGAGCAAAACTGAAAGTGACGCACTTACAAAAAGTAAAGGCGTAAAAGGTCTTGAGAGATATTATGAAGATTATTTAGCTCCGATACAAAATGCAAAAATTTTAGGGCCTCGCGATATTGGAAACAATATTATTTTAACAAGTGACTCAAATTTAGCAACAAGAGTAGATGGCTACAATGCGGTGCTTTCTATACCGCTTAAATTTCAAACCAAACTAGAGCAAATTTTAGATGAAAAGCGTGAATTTTTAGATGCAAAAGAGTTAGTTATATGCATAATGAATAGCAAAAATGGAGAAATTTTAGCCCTAGCTTCTAGCTCAAGATATGATCCTTCAAACATAAGAAAGCAAGATTATAGCGCTCTAAATTCGACCGTTAGCGAATATGCTTATGAAGTTGGCTCGGTTTTTAAGCCATTTATATTTTCCATCTTACTTCAAGAGAAGAAAGTAAATCCATTCGAGCTTGTAAATACCTATAATGGACGATATCAACTTGGCAAAAGGATAATCAAAGACACCCATCCAGAGCCTTTTATGAGCGCTGAAGATATAATCGTACATAGCTCAAACATCGGTATGATTCAACTTGTTGAACGTTTAAATGGTCCACAAATTTATCAAGGACTTTTAAATTTTGGCTTTTCAAGAAAGACTGGTATAGATCTACCTTACGAGCAAGTAGGTATGATGCCAACAGTTACAAAGCTAAACTCATCAACATATAAGGCGACTGTGAGCTACGGATACGGCTTGCAAGCTACATTTATGCAGCTTTTAAAAGCCTATAATACATTTAATAATAAAGGCATTGAAGTTACTCCTCACATGGTTGCCTACTTAGAGAGAAATGGAAAAAGATACGATTTGCCAAAGTCCGAGCCAGCTCAAGTTATATCACAAGAAACCGCAAAGATAATGAAGAGAATTTTAATAAAAACGGTTGAGAAAGGTACTGGACTAAAAGCCTTTACGCCAGGGCTTGAGATAGGTGGCAAGACTGGAACTGCACACATTGCTTCAGGTAGTGGTGGATACAGCAATACCTACAATGGCTCATTTTTTGGCTTTGTAAATGACACAAGAGGCAATAGCTACACAATAGGCGTTTTAGCAAGGGATCCTAAAAGACCTTACTACTACTTCGGTGCTCAAAGTGCCTTACCTATGTTTAAAAAAGCAGTTGATCTTATGGTTGAGGATGGATATTTATTTCCTGATGCAAATGTAATAGCTGAGTTTGAAGCCAAAAAAGATAAACTTAAAAACGATAAGACAAAACAAAAGCCTGCTTTGGACTAAAATTTTAAAGACAAAAAGACTTAAAAACTAAGCAAAAGCTAAATGTAAAAATTTCTCTTGCTTTTTGGCGTTTTCTCTAATTGCAAAACCTTTAATGTTCTTAAAATACTTTTAGTTTCTATTAGCAATTAAATTATAAATGGAAAATCTAAACTGATCAAAAAATTTTAAATCTTTAATATTTTTAGAGGTTATCTCTTTGTCATCTTTGTAGTTTTTTCCGCCTAAAAAGAGCAGATAAATAAGTGGTGTAACATAATTAAATCTTAAGAAAAGCGCTACGATACAATGAAAAAAGCCGTAGTTATATCTGATACAAACATAAAAACCATAAATTATGTAGGATATCATTAGAATCAAAAAAGCATAGAAAACAAAGCTTAAACCAGTATAATCTGAAATATTTAAAAAGCTACAAACTAAAATAAAAGTACCTACCAAAGCAGGCAATATAATAATTGGAAAAATTATATGAAGTCCAATTAGATCAAATTTACTCGCATAAACCTTTATATTATATCTACCTGCAGGAATTATCAAAAATATAGGCAATACGATTGAAAAGAAAATAAGAAATATCACGTACATAGAATCAAAATCATAAGAACTCATTTTATACCAAACTTAATTTTAAGATATTTTAACTACACTTTTTTGAATAAATTTATCTACGATTTTTACGATTTTCTATGCCAATTTTCTCACTCTCTTCTATTTCGACAATGTAGCTTGGATTTTTATTTTTAGCTTCTTTGTCTAAAAAACTGATGAGCTTTGCATCAGAATTTTTATGAGAACAGATTAAAATTATGAAATTTATATAGTTGTTTGCCTCTTTTGGCATGACTTGGTTATTTTTAGCTGGTATACTAAAATTTCCTACAAAAATTTGAATAAGTTCGAAAAGCTCGTTTTTACTTAAACTATTATCACCCGCAAGCTTTTCAAGCTTTTCGATCGTTATCTCTTCTTTTTCTAATTCAAGTTCCTTTGTTTCGGTGCTATAATCCCTATTTCTTAAAAGTATATAGATTAACACACAAATTGCAATTAATAGCAATACAATAAAGAAAACTATTAGACCTTTTATTAGCATTTAAAGCCTTGAGCAAAGTGATCGCTTTGTAAATGCAAAAACACTCATAAGCACCATTATCACGATACTAATCCAGACAAAATCAGGCACTGGTAATGGATCTCCTGCTGCATATGAGTGCATGCCAGCTAAATAAAAATTTACACCAAAATAAGTCATAATAATCGACCAATAAGCAAAGAACGAAGCAACTGCAAACGCATATTGATTGTTTAGCTTTGGAATAAATCTTATATGAAGAACTGCGGCATAAACAAGTATCGAAACTAGCGCCCAAGTCTCCTTACTATCCCAGCCCCAATATCTACCCCAGCTCTCGTTTGCCCAAACACCGCCTAGAAAATTTCCAAGAGTAAGCAAGCTAAGTCCTAGTATCATAGCCATCTCATTTATACGAGTAGCTTCGAGGATATTGCGAGAAATTTCTGGATTTGGCTTTTTCTTATTTTGTAAAATGATAAGCAATAGTGTAAAGCCACCAAGTAACGCGCAAAGCCCTAAAAATCCATAACTTGCAGTAATGACAGAAACATGTATTGTTAGCCAGTAGCTTTGAAGCACCGGCACAAGTGTAGTGATCTGCGGATCCATCCAGCTAAGATGTGCAACAAATAATGTAACACCAGCCAATATAGACGTAAGAGCAAGAGCGATAGGGCTACGTTTTGCAAAGACGATACCAGAAAATCCTAGAGCCCAAGCGATATAGACCATCGATTCATAAGCGTTACTCCAAGGCGCATGCTCAGCAATGTACCAACGAAGCCCAAGCCCAACAGTATGGGCAAGAAAAGCTAGTAAATTTATAATATATACAACTCTTACAATGCCATTTATCTGAACCTTTGGAGCTAGCATTTTGACAAAAACAAAAAATAAAAGTGCAAGGCCAGCCAAAAGATAAACCGGTATCAATCGCTCAAAAATTTGAATTTTATTAAACAAAATTTCTATATTTATCTTTTCTTCACTTGGCATTACAGCAGAGCCGTACTTTTGCTGATAGGCTGAAATTTTATCAAGTGCAGCATCAGCCTTGCTCCAATCACTATCTTTTGTTGCTGCATCAACTGCTGCAAAATACTCTCTCATCATATTAATGACCAGATCAGCCTCTTTAGGCGGAAAGTACATCATTGCACTAGCAGGCGAATACCAAGAGTTTGATGGGTCATCTTGTTTTGGAAAAATTTTAAAAATTTCACCAATAAATATCATATAAAAAACGTTCAATCTCTCGTCAATCTTTATCACATCTTTATCAAATGTATTGCGTGATCCAGGATGCTTACGATTAGCAATTTCAGCAAATTTTGTGAGTTTATATTCACTTCCACCATCTTTTGTGGCTCTAAAAAAATCATTAAAACTTGCATATTTTGCATTCTCATCTATGCCAAGCTCTTTTTTTAGCTCCTTGCTTTGTCCAAGTGAGATAATTTTTTCACTTCGCCAAAAATCAGGCGTTACCATTATTGAAAGCATCGCTTGATTCGAGTTTAGGCTATTTATATTCTCGCTTCTATGTATTTTATTTAAAATTTCTTTGCTAAGAGTGTCAAATGGCTTCATTCTACCATCTGAGCTTTGCACAATAAGCCTAGAAAGCTTTTGTGTGTGCTCTTTGCTGATATTAGGCAAAAAGTCTTCAGCCTTTAACGAGCTAGAATTTAAACTTAAAAGCATAATGGCAATGATAGCAACAACCTTTTTACCGCCTTTTGTTGATTCACTATCGATTAACTTAGCTAGCTTTCTAAAACGACTACCAGGATTTACAACATTTAACACAAAGCCAAGTCCAAGCAAAAAGTAGCCGATATAAGTTGGTATCTTGCCTGGGTCTTTATTGACAGAGAGAATGGTTCCTTTTTCATCTGTATCGTATGAACTTTGGAAAAATCTATAACCATCATAGTCAAGCACATGATTCATATAAATTTTATAGTCAAGCCCCGACATGTTTGTATCATCTTTTACAATAACTTCACTTGAGTAACTCATAGGCGAATTTGAGCCAGGATATCTTTTAAGCTCAAAGTCTTTTAAGTATAAGCTAAACGGAAGTTTAACTTGCTGCGCACCCCATGAAGCGTTAAATTTTTGTCCAGCCACAGCTAAGCGTGAAGGCTCTGTTAGGTTGTAAAAAATATGCATCTCTTTACTCTCGCCTTTATAATTTAATTCAGCTATCAAGGCGTTAAATTCGCTATCTTTTGTACTAACTAGCTTTCTTGAAGCATGAGCTGAAACTAATCTTGGAGCAAAATTTATATTTGAAATAGTGTAAAGACTACCCATGCCAAATTCATTTACGCTACCAGCTTTTAACTCAGTTTTTGAACTATCACTCATTGTAAATTTTGAAAGATTAGTATTTGAAGTAACTGTGAAATTTCCGTCCACTAATTTAAAAAGTACATATTTTTTGCTCTCGTCTGGCTTAGCATTAAAGATAAAACTAATATCTGCAACCCTTGCTTCCTCTTCTTCTAACAAGAAAATTTCTTCACTTTCACTCTCGTTTGAAACCACAAATTCCACTACTGGTTGCCCATTTTTATCATCCACAAACTTATAACTTGCATTTGGCACAAATTCTTTAAATTTTAAATTAGCTTCATTATCTGCTATTTTTAGCTTTAGATCAAAACCTTTTTTTGCATCAGAAATTCCTAGTGGCAAAGCAGCGTTTATCTCTTCTCCATTATCGTTTAATGCGGTTAAATTTAAATAGGATATTTTTGTCGTAACGATATTTGACTGAGTTTTTTCTCTTATATGCATATCAGCCTCAAAGCCAAGGTATCTTGTTATTCCAGCACCGATTAAGATAACGATAAAACCAAGGTGAAAGATAAGCGAAGGGAGTTTTTTGGAATCGATTAAGTTATATCTAAAGATATTATAGGTCAAATTTATGCCAAGAAGTAGTTGAATAAGTGCAAACCAGCTGGCACCATAAACATAGTACCATGCAGCTTCTGTGCTAGTTTTACTTTCTATGATTGTAGCGGCTCCACTAGCTATGGCAAAGATTATCATCAGAATGATAGCTGAGCCCATACTTAAAAATAATGATTTTGGATTTAACATCTGCTTCCTTTTATTTATATTATGACAAAGCTATCAAAGTGAAACTTATCTTAAATAACTGCCTTGCTTTGTTTGAGTAGAGACTGGTTTGTTTTCATTTGCGTCTTGTTCAGTAAATGCATCTTTACCTTTTAAATAGGCAAGAATCGCACCAAGGTCATTATTTGAGAGAATTTTAGCTTGGTTTTGCATTACATTTTTACCGCTTCCGCCAAAACTTGGGTCACTTCTATAAGAGATGATACTATCTTCAATATCTTTAGCATCCATATTTTTTAGAGGCGTTGAACCAAATGGTCTTTTATCAGCATTTTCACCATGACAGCTAGCACATTGCTTTTCATAAAGCTCTTTACCCAAAGAAACACTATATCTGCCCTTTCTATCAACGCCTAATTTTAAAATTCTATTATCTTTATAACGTCTTGGATCTTCATCGACATAGACATTTACTTTTTCATTTCTATCATTAGCCTGCTTTTTTGCCATTTCAGCAAGTTCTTTACCAAACTCACCACGAGCTTCTATATAGTAGACTTGTGAAGCTGCAAAGGCATTTGCCACCAAAAAACACGCCAAAAAAGAAATTTTAATACTTTTCATAACTTTCCTTGAAATTTTGCTCTAAATTTAAAAATCCCGGATCAGATTGCTCCGACCCGGGATTATATCATAAGTTGATTAATGAGCTACGATTAGAATGAGTATTTAGCCTCAAATCTGAATTTATCTTCTTTTGTCTTCTCATCACTAGGTAATTTGTGAGTTTGGAAAGAATAGAATGAGCTAAATGTTAGCTTTTTGTTGTATTGGTAAGCAAATCTTGGAACAAATTCTTCTATTTTCTCTTTTGTATCTTGATTATTTGCTCCTGCAGTTTTTATATTACCTTTTACATAATCCAAGCCAACTGTAAATTTATCAAATGTATATGCACTTGTTGCATAGAAAAAGTTACCTTTACCTTCTGTAAGCGTCCAATCAAATACATCTTCACCAGCATCTATTAGAGAACCCTGATCTTCAAAACTAAATGATGTTGCGCCCTTATCTTGAACTTTCCAACCTATATAACCAGCAGATAAATCAAGACCAAATAGTGAAGCTGAAAGTTCACCAGCATAGAAGTTACCATCATTGTATTTATCACCATGTGATGAATATACATGTTTTTTTGCTTCTTTATCAGCTGAGCTATTTACGTAGTTGATTCTACCACCTAAGCTAATATCATCATTAATAGCAAAATTTGCTGAAACATCAGCTGCAAGTAGGTCAGCTAGATTTGTTAGGCTAGCATACCATAGTTGGAAGTTAATAGGATCATATGAGCCAGCGATACCAGCTGCATATAGATTTCCGACATCATAACTACTTAGATAGGTGGTTACCTTATATAAATCACCATCACTTTCAGTATCATCACCTTCAATAGCATCAAAAGCTAAAGCTGTTAGAGTAAGACCTTCGATATCTTCATTTACTACTCTTACACCGGTACCAATAGCATCATCAGTAAAGTATGAACCGATCTCTTGTTTACCAGCTGTTATAGTAGTGTTGCCAGCTTTATAGCCAAGATAGAACTGATGAACTTTAAATGGATCAGTTGTATTAGTTTTATCTGTTCCTGCGCCTGCATTATCGCCTGAGCCATCAGTAGCATTATATCTTAAACCTATAACTCCAAAGAAGTTATCATCGATAGCAGCTTTAAAATTTGCGATCATTTTAAAGTTATGACCATCGCCATCGTTAGTTCCATTCTTTTTTGAAACATTATCTTGTGACTTCTTGTATTCATGAGTATGAGTATATCTATATCTTGCAAATCCTGAAAGATCTACATTTTTTATAGCTTCTTCAAGTGGAGTAGCACTTGCTACGCTTGAAAATGCACCTAAAGCAACCAAAGCGGCTAAACTAATTTTTGTTAGTTTCATTTTTTCTCCTTTTAAGGTTTTGTGCTGACGATTATAATCAATAAAATTTAACATGAAGCTTAAAATTTTTAATTTCAGTTACCGATCGTTTACCGTAATTAATCAAAAATAGATAAAAATTGATAATTTTAAACAAACCAAGGATAAAAATTAAAATGAGTAAAAAGAAAAAGGGGCTGTTGCTTTGCCCCTTAAAAGGAGTTCTAGTTTTGATTGCTGTTGAAATTATATAAGCAAGCAGTAAATCAACGGTAATTAAAAAGAAATTTTTTCCTCTTTTGGCACTTCTATATTTGTTTTTACATTTTTTCTTTTAATAATCACTTCATTTTGCGGCTTTTTTATACCATTATATAAGCCACTAGAGCCACCCTCTTTTATAAGAAGCATATCTATAAGTTTATCTGCATAAAAGGTCGCATAGACCAAGTCACCTTTATCATAATAGTATCTATTTGCACAAAAATTTGCTTTATTGAGTTTGTGATTTTTTGTATCGCTCGCCACTATTTCATAGCAGTATTTTGAATCTTTATATGTAACCTCTTTTATAAAACCTTTGATCGAGCTTTTTGCTGGTGTATTTTGCATGACCTGTCTTGGCTGTTTTCGCACTGGTGGGTTGTCCTCAAAAAATGAGCAACCCAAAAACATGATAGCAGTTGCCAGTGGAAGTAAAATTTTAGCTTTCATCTCTTCTCCTTAGTGTAAAACGGCGAAGTATAACTTTTAAGATTAAATAAATTTTGCGGGAAATTAAAGGCTCGTATCTAAATTTATATGCAAATCATATAAATTTATCTTAGGCGAGCCTGCCTAAGATAGTTAAGCTGAAACATTTAAAACGTTACCGCCAAGCTCGGCGATCTTTTTATCAAGACTCTCTAGGGTCTTTTCAATAGTCTTTTGAGAAATTTCAGGAAGCTCACCTCCCCAAATTTTTTTCGCATCCTCAAAACCCTTTGCCACACCTTCTCTGCCAGCTTTTAGTTTTTCCACATCATCACCTGCACCATTTAGCACAAAGCTAGCTATCCTCTCAGCCGTATTTGCGATACCAAAAAATCCATTCTCGCTAATAAGATCATTTGCCTCGTCACTACTTAGCTCGTTTAAGGATTTACCGTTATAACCGATACTTGCAAAATCAAGACCTGATAAAATTTCTGATAAATTTTTAGGCGCATTAAAGCTTAAGCCGCTTTGGGCTAGTAAATTTGAACTACTACTTTTAACGATCTCTTTTTGATACTGCAAAAAGTAGCCATTTGAAATGTCTTTGGCTGTTAAATTTGTAATTTCAGACTCTTTTTTAGAGATATTCTTTTCATCTTTATGAAGCGAAATTTCTGATTTTACATTTTCTTTTATACTTGAACTATTATATGAGTTTGCGATTTGAGAAATTTTCATTTTGGCTCCCTTAAAATTTATAGAATCAATATCGCCAAAAAGTAGAATTTATTTAGATAGAGCGGGAGAACTCCCGCTAGTGGTTATTTGCTAAGTGTTGCGTTTAGCATCCAGATCGCTTTTTCAAATTTTGCGATTTGATCTTGTGCATACATTTGAGTTGTTGTATCGCCTTCTGCAAGTTCGTCAAGCTTTTTAAACTCGCCCAAAAGGTGTTTATAATCAGCCAAGACAATCTCTAAAACCTCAGTTGGAGTGTAAATTTCTTTTGGCTCGTGTTTGATGTGAGTAACTTTTGCTAGCTCCTCAGCCTTGACGATAGGTCTGCCACCAAGCATGAGAGCTCTCTCAGCTGCATCGTCAAATATCTCACTCATATCTTCGTAAGCTTTTTCTGTGTATTCATGAACGCTAAAAAATTGAATACCTTTTACATTCCAGTGAAGATCGTGAAATTTAATATAAAGTGCATTTGCATCAGCCTGAATAACATTTAATTGTAAAATAACTTTTGACATTTTGTCTCCTTCTTTATTATAAATATGATGAAATTATATATAGCTAGAGTTAATCGATGGTTAATCAAATAATAAATTTTATTATTTGATATAAAATTTGACTACAAAATAAATTTATCTTGTAGTCAAATATAGGATCACAAAATTTGTCTATTTTTTATAAGGCGTAGTTTTATAGCCTTGCTCGATCAAGCTACTCATACCTCCATCTAAATTTATTATCTTAAGATCCGAGCTATCTATCGCTGCGGCTGCTGCTGTACTTCTTCTGCCACTTCTACAAACAAGAGCAATAGGTTTTTTGACATCAACTACCTTTGAAAGCTCCTCTAAAAATGCACTCTTATCGTTTGGATTAAAAGTTATAGTCTTTGCACCTGCGATAACGCCAGTCTCTTGCCACTCAGATGGAGTTCTTATATCGATAATCTGATCATATTTTTTGATCTCATCTGGGCTTATATTAACGGTTTTAACATCAGCTGACAACATACAACAAACAGCTCCTAAAAGTAAAATTTTTTTCATCTACTCTCCTTAAATAAATTTTTGAAATGTTAGCACGGATTATTAAATATATAAAAATTTTTGTTGATAAAATTTATTAGTTTAGATAAAAATTAATAATATAACGTGTTGATAAAAAACTAAACCCACTACGAATGCATATATAGATAAACCGACTAGATTGATGAAAAATACAGCTGCTTACCATTACACATTTTTATAAAAATTTTTCTTTGATTTTAGTGATCTTATTTGTATATCACTTATGATCTTATTTTTTAAAAGTTTATTCTTTCTATTTTTTCTTTTACTCTATTTGCTGATCAGCATAAGAATATTTTTTATAAATTGCTATATCTTATTATACGTTTTAGTATATTTTAAAAAACACTTGTTTGGATACTTTGTATTTTACAAAAATGATTGCTGATGGATGGTGTCCCCAACAGGGTTCGAACCTGTGGCCTTAGAATTAGGAATTCTACGCTCTATCCAGCTGAGCTATGAGGACAATTCATATATTTTGTAGATAAATTTTATCAGAATAATTAATTTTTAAAGGACAGATTACTCTGCCCTTCTTTGGTAGTTAGCCATTTCTCTTTTTAATGATCTCATCACTTACATTTTTAGGAACTTCTTCGTAGTGATCGAATTCCATTGAATAAGTTGCACGCCCTTGAGTCATTGAGCGAAGATCTGTTGAATAGCCAAACATTTGAGCCAGTGGACAATAAGCAGCAATGATCTTCACGCCATTTCTATCATCCATAGAATTTACTTGTCCACGGCGTTTATTAAGGTCGCCTATAACATCACCCATATACTCTTCTGGAGTTTCAACTTCAACCTTCATCATAGGTTCAAGAATAACAGCACCTGCTTTTCTAGCACCTTCCTTAAAGCCCATTGAAGCAGCAAGTTTAAATGCCATTTCAGATGAGTCAACTTCATGGTAGCTACCATCAAATAGTGTAACTTTAACATCTTCTACTGGATAACCAGCAAGAACACCGCTTTGAAGTGCTTCTTTGCAACCTTTTTCAACAGCTGGAATATATTCTTTTGGAACAACACCACCTTTGATATCATTGACAAACTCAAATCCACTAGCAGCTGGGAGCGGCTCAATACGTAAAAATACGTGACCATATTGACCACGACCGCCTGATTGTTTAGCATACTTATATTCCTGCTCAACTGTCTTACGAATAGTTTCGCGATAAGCAACTTGTGGTTGACCAACTTCAGCATCAACTTTAAATTCACGAAGCATACGATCAACAATGATCTCAAGGTGAAGCTCACCCATACCACTAATAATAGTTTGACCGCTCTCTTCGTCTGTGCTAACTCTAAAACTTGGATCTTCTTGAGCTAGTTTTTGAAGAGCGATCGCCATTTTTTCTTGATCTGCTTTTGTTTTTGGTTCAACTGCAACACTAATAACTGGCTCTGGAAAGTCCATTCTTTCGAGAATAACTTTATCTTTTTCACTAGCTAGAGTATCACCTGTTAGAGTATTTTTTAGACCAACAACAGCGCCGATCTCACCAGCGAAAAGCTCAGTAATCTCTTCACGTTTATTTGAGTGCATTTTTAGTAAGCGACCGATTCTCTCTTTACTATCTTGAACGGTATTATAAGCATAGCTACCACTTTCCAAGCTTCCTCTATAAACACGAATAAATGTTAGCTGTCCAACAAATGGGTCAGTCATAATCTTAAACGCAAGAGCGGCAAATTCGCCATCATCTGTACTTTCAACAGTTACTTCAGTGCCATCTTCATAAACACCATTTATCGCTGCGATCTCATCTGGAGCTGGTAGATAATCAACTACTGCATCAAGTAGAGGTTGGATACCTTTGTTTTTAAACGCAGTTCCGCAAAGCATAGGCGTGATAGTCATTCTTAAGCAGCCTGCTTTTATACCTTTTTTAATCTCTTCTTCAGTTAGTTCTTCACCTGCAAAGAATTTCTCCATCAAGCTATCATCTGTCTCAGAAACTGCTTCGATTAATTTCGCACGATATTCTTCTGCCTTATCTTTAACTTCAGCTGGAATTTCTTCTTCAACATAGTCAGTTGGCTTTTTCTCATCATTCCAAACGTAAGCTTTCATTCTTACAAGGTCAACCACACCTCTAAAGTTATCCTCAGCACCTATAGGAATTTGAATAGGTATTGGGTTTGCTTTTAGTCTTTCCCTAATCTGCTCTTCAACTCTAAAGAAATTTGCACCAATCCTATCCATTTTATTAACAAAAACGATTCTTGGTACGTGATATTTATTTGCTTGTCTCCAAACAGTTTCTGATTGCGGTTGAACACCACCAACAGAACAAAATACTGAAACAGCACCGTCAAGAACACGCATAGAACGCTCAACTTCGATAGTAAAGTCAACGTGTCCCGGAGTGTCGATTAGGTTTATTTGATAACCCTTCCAAAATGCCGTAGTTGCAGCTGAAGTAATAGTAATACCACGCTCTTTTTCTTGTTCCATCCAGTCCATGGTAGCAGCACCATCATGAACCTCGCCTATTTTATGGCTCATACCAGTAAAAAATAAAATTCTCTCACTAGTAGTTGTCTTTCCAGCATCAATATGAGCCGCAATACCAATATTTCTTACCTTATGTAAAGGCGTTTTTCTCTCTGCCATACTAATTCTTTCTTACCAGCGGTAGTGAGCAAATGCTTTATTAGCCTCTGCCATCTTGTAAGTATCTTCCTTCTTCTTGAAAGATGCACCTTTTGAGTTTGCCGCATCTAAGAGCTCATTCGCTAGTTTATCTATCATAGTTCTTTCGCTTCTCTTTCTAGCGTAAGTTATAAGCCAGCGAATAGCAAGAGCTTGTTGGCGAGCTGGGCGAACCTCAACTGGTACTTGATAAGTAGCACCACCAACACGGCGTGATTTAACTTCTAAAATAGGTTTTACATTTTCAATAGCATCGTTAAAAACGTCGATGCCTTTAACCTCAGCATTTTTCTTTTCTATGGCTTTAATAGCACCATACATTATCTCAGTAGCGACGCTTTTTTTGCCATCATACATAAGAGAATTAATAAATTTAGTGATTATTTTATTTCCGTAAATCGGATCAGGTAAGACTTCCCTTACAGGGGCTTTTCTTCTTCTCATTTTGATCTTTCCTTCAAATTTTTATGAAATTTTACTCAAACGTTTGCAAATTTTAGCAACGTCTGCGAACCTAAATTTTTACTTTTTTGTTGCAGCTGCAGTGCCAGCTTTAGGGCGTTTTGCACCATATTTAGAACGAGAAACTGTTCTTTTTGCAACACCAGCAGTATCAAGTGCACCACGAACGATGTGATATTTAACACCTGGTAAGTCTTTAACCCTACCACCGCGAACTAAAACGATACTGTGTTCTTGTAGGTTGTGACCTTCACCGCCAATATAGCTGATGACTTCAAAACCGCTTGTTAGCCTGACTTTGGCAACTTTCCTCAAAGCTGAGTTTGGTTTTTTAGGAGTTGTAGTATAAACCCTAGTGCAAACTCCTCTTCTTTGAGGGCACTCTTTTAACGCTGGAGATTTTGACTTAACAATCACTTTCTTGCGTTCTTTTCTGACCAATTGATTTATGGTTGGCACAATAATTCCTTTCAACTAAATTTATTAAAAAGACCTAATTTTATTTAAAATAAACTTAAATAACGGTTAATAAGTTAGACTTACTCATCTAATTCTTGATTTTATAAAAACTCTGCTGTCTTTATTTTGTATTAGTCTTGTTTGACAGCATATTTGCCACTACCTATCAAAAGAATACAAAGTGAAATAGTAATATAAAGGTAAATAAGCTCTGATTTAAATCCATTAACCTCGTTTAATGCAAATAAATTTGCAAATCCATAGTACGAGTATAAAATAGTAATACTAGTACCTAAAACTAGGATAGCGCCTACCCTTGAATAAAAACCAATAATTAACATAATTGGCGCTAAGACCTCTCCAAGGTAAGAAAAATATGCCAAAAATCCAGGTAAACCAGCATTTACTAATATACCTTTTACCCCACTAAGTCCATGTAAAATTTTACCAAAACCATGCATAAAAAGGCAGATGCCAAGTCCTAAACGTATAAATAAAAGTCCAAGATCAACGTTTTTCATAAATTCTCCATGACGTGATTTAAAGATAAGGATTTTATTAGGTGATAGTTAATAGCTTGTAAATTTTTTAATTGACTTAATTTTATAAAGAGGTTAAGCCCCAAAAATAGGGGCTTAAAGGACTAGTTTTCTTTGATTTTTACTTTTTTATCCTTATAAAAACCAGTTCCAACTGGGATCATACGTCCGAGGATAACGTTCTCTTTTAGATCTTCAAGATAGTCAAATTTAGCAGCAATCGATGCTTCTGTTAAGACTTTAGTTGTCTCTTGGAACGATGCAGCAGAGATCACACTATCACTTCCGATAGCTGCTCTTGTAACGCCTAACAAGATCGGCTCAGCAATAGCTGGCTCACCACCCATGTTCATGATACGCTCGTTCTCTTCTTTAAATTTATTTCTTGAGACCATATCGCCAACGATGAAATTTGTATTTCCACTATCAACGATTTTAACCTGGCGAAGCATTTGAGAGACGATGATCTCGATATGTTTATCTGCGATCGCAACACCTTGGCGGCGATAAACTTGCTGAATCTCGCTAATCAAATAGTAGTGAAGCGCTTTTTCGCCAAGAATTCTTAAAATATCGTGGCTTGAGATTAGTCCATCAGTTAGTTTCTCACCAGCATGGACAAATTCCCCATCTCTTACTTGGATCTGACGACTTTTCTCGATCAAATACTCAGCAGTTGTGCCATCTTCAGCTTGGATGATTATGCGCTCTTTTGAGCGAAGTGGCTTATCAAATCTAACCACGCCATCAATCTCTGCAACGATAGCTGTATTTTTAGGGCGTCTTGCTTCAAATAGCTCACTTACTCTTGGAAGACCGCCGGTAATATCTTTTGACTTAGCAACAGCTTTTGGGGTCTTAGCCAAAATATCAGCCTGAGCTACTTCATCACCACTTGAGACAAAAATCGCAGTTTTTGGGTCAAGCGGATACTTGATTAAATTTCCTTTTTTAGTAGCGATAATAATCGCAGGTTTTACACCGCTTGGTAAGTATTCATTGATAACAAGACGTCTTTGTCCAGTCGCCTCATCAGCTTGCTCAGTCGCACTATATCCTGGTTCAACATCTTCAAAGCTAACCACACCAGCTTCTTCAGCAATAGTTGGAGTTGAGTATGGGTCCCACTCAGCAATAATCAACTTATCATCTTTTTCAGGTAATGAAACTACAGTAGCTCTCTCAACTGCATCATTATCAGAAACTTGGATGATAGAATTCCTTGGGATATAATGGCGAACCGCCTCACGTCCATCTTTATCAGAAACAACCACAAAGAAACCTTTTTCAGTTACCTTGTGACCTTTTTTGATATCTTTAACCCTATCAAGGTAATCACCTTTTAGTATGAAAAATTTAACCACACCATTTGCATCAGCTAAAATTTTACGAGTTACCGGATCTCCGTCTGAAATTTTAAGTTCACTAGCGTATGGGATACGATTTGGGATATTCCAACCCTCTTTTATGATCTCAACGATACTTTCATTTTCTTTTACTTTATCACCACTTACATAAGGTATATACATCTTCCCTTCGATCTTTCCGCTAACACCAGCTAATTCATTTGGTTTAGCAAGATCATTTCTTCTAATTGTATATTTAACCTCTTCTTTTTTACCTTTTATCACGATATTTACATCTTCGTGGGCATATTCGATCTCTATTTTGCCGTCAATTGTTGATTTAATCTTTGGTTCAACAAGTAGTACTGCTGCACTTCTTCTATTTGCAACGATCTTCTTATCGCCGTTATCATAAGTATTAAGGTTGTAATATCTAATAAAACCTTCTTTTTGGGCGATTACTTGGCGATCTTGTTGCTCAGTAGAAGCCGTACCACCAATGTGGAATGTTCTTAGTGTTAGCTGTGTACCTGGCTCACCGATAGATTGGGCTGAAATGATACCAACTGCTTCACCTGGTTTTACAAGTTTACCTTCACCCAAATTTAAGCCGTAGCATTTTGCACAAACACCTTTAGGTGCTTTGCAAGTAATAGGCGTTCTAATACTCACTGATTTTATACCAGCCTCAGTTATAGCTCTAGCTTTTTCTTCATCAAGTAATGTGCCTTCGCTAAATAAAATTTCATTAGTTATAGGATCGATCACATCATCTGCTAAAACACGGCCTAAAACTCTCTCTTCAAGGCTCTCTATTAGCTCGCCACTCTCTGTAATATCTGTGATTTCAACGCCCTCGTGCGTACCGCAGTCATGCATTGTTACTTTAACGTTTTGAGCTACGTCGATTAGCTTTCTTGTTAAGTAACCAGCGTTAGCAGTTTTTAGCGCGGTATCCGCAAGACCTTTTCTAGCTCCGTGGGTTGAGTTAAAGTACTCCATTATATTTAGACCTTCACGGAAGTTTGAAATAATTGGCGTTTCAATGATCGAACCATCAGGTTTTGCCATAAGACCACGCATACCAGCTAGCTGGCGAATCTGCGCTGCACTACCTCTCGCACCCGAGTCTGCCATCATATAAATAGAGTTAAATCCGCCCTTATCATTTTGGATAAGCTTCATCATCTCGCTTGCAACGCTGTTGTTTGTATCTGTCCAGATATCAATGATCTTGTTGTATCTCTCACTATCTGTTAAAAGACCAGCGCCATATTGCTTTTGAATTTCACGAACTTTTTTCTTAGCTTCGTCGATATATTTTTGCTTGCTATCTGGCACGATGATATCTGCGATAGAGATAGAAATTCCTGCTTTTGTAGCATATCTAAAGCCTAAATTTTTAAGCTTATCAAGGAAATCAGCCGTTACTTCAAGGCCGCCATTTCTATAAACGTAATCAACCAAATTTGCAATATCTTTTTTCTTCATGATCTTATTCCACATATTTTCAGGAACAAAATCAGGAAGTATTGCTCTTAAGATCAAGCGACCAGCTGTTGTAAAGATGATCTTGTTATCAACCATAGTCTTGATTTTAGCGTGAAGACCAAGGGTATTAGCCTCTTCAGCGATCATTACTTCATCAACGCTTGAGAAAATTTTATTTGCGCCTTTTTCGTCATTTCTCTCTAGACTTAAATAATAAATTCCTAAAACCATATCTTGTGAAGGAACTGTGATAGCCTTACCACTTGCAGGAAGTAAGATATTCATTGAACTAAGCATTAAAATTTTACACTCAGCGATAGCTTCTTGAGATAGTGGTACGTGAACAGCCATTTGGTCACCGTCGAAGTCAGCGTTGAACGCCGCACAAACTAGTGGGTGAAGCTGTATCGCCTTGCCCTCAACAAGCACTGGGTGAAACGCCTGTATAGAAAGTTTGTGAAGTGTCGGAGCACGGTTTAGCATAACCGGATAGTCTTTAACGACCTCTTCTAGGCACTCCCAAACCTCATTTGTCTTATCTTCTATCATTTTTTTAGCTTGCTTAACAGTTGTCGCATAGCCTTTTTCTTCAAGGCGAGCAAGTAAATGTGGCTTAAATAGCTCTAGAGCCATTTTCTTTGGAAGACCGCACTGATCCATTTTTAGCTTTGGACCAACGACAATAACAGAACGTCCAGAGAAATCAACACGCTTACCTAGCAAATTCTGACGGAATCGGCCTTGCTTACCTTTGATGATCTCACTTAGTGATTTTAGTGGGCGTTTATTTGCACCTTTTACTGCATTTGCTCTACGGCCATTGTCAAATAGCGCATCAACAGCTTCTTGAAGCATTCTCTTTTCATTTCTTATAATGATCTCAGGTGCGTCAAGCTCAAGTAGACGTTTTAGACGACTGTTTCTGTTTATTACACGGCGATATAGGTCATTTACGTCTGAAACAGCAAATTTACCACCATCAAGGCTGACCAGCGGTCTAAGATCAGGTGGAAGAACTGGTAAATTTGTTATCATCATCCACTCTGGGCGGTTGCCTGAATTTAAAAAGCTCTCGATAACTTTTAGGCGTTTTACGATAGTCTTTTTCTTAGCCTCAGAATTTGTAGACTCCATCTCTTCTTTTAGCTGATTTAAAATTTCCATCAAATCAAGCTCAGCTAGCATATCATAGATGACCTCGCCACCCATTCTAGCTGTAAAACCAGTCTCTTCGTATCTTGAAGCTAGGCTTTGATATTGTTCTTCATTTAAAACGTCGTATTTTTCAACTTTTTTAGAATTTTCATTGTCGTAATAAGCCTCACCAGCATTATCAACAATGTATGCCTCATAGTAAAGTACGCGCTCAAGGTCTTTCATCTTAATACCAAGAAGTGCACCAATACGGCTTGGTAAGAAATTTACATACCAGATGTGAGCCACTGGAGTTACAAGCTCAATGTGACCCATGCGAGAGCGGCGAACTTTAGATGTTGTTACTTCAACACCGCACTTTTCGCACTTGATGCCTTTATAACGCATCTTTTTATATTTGCCACAAAGGCACTCGTAATCACGGATCGGTCCAAAAATTTTCGCACAAAACAAGCCATCACGCTCAGGTTTTAGTGTGCGGTAGTTGATAGTTTCTGGCTTTTTAACCTCGCCATAACTCCAAGATTTTATCTTCTCAGGACTTGCTAAACGAAGTTGAAAAGCTTCAAAATCACGAGGTCTATGCTCTTCTTTTATCTCAACTGGTTTTAAATTAGTTAGTTTCATTTGTCTCATCCTCATCATATACTTCCACATCAAGAGCTAGTGATTTTAGCTCGTTTGTTAGAACAAAGAACGTCTCAGGGATACCAGTCTCAGGAACGTTTTCACCTCTTGTTAGAGCTTTGTAAGCAGAAAGTCTTCCCTCAACATCGTCTGATTTTACAGTTAGCATCTCTCTTAGTGTATGGGCAGCACCGTAAGCCTCAAGTGCCCAAACTTCCATCTCACCAAACCTTTGACCGCCAAATAGCGCCTTACCGCCGACAGGTTGTTGTGTAACAAGGCTGTATGGTCCAGTACTTCTTGCGTGAACTTTTTCATCAACCAAGTGGTGAAGTTTTAGCATATACATACAACCAACATTAACGCGTTCTCTTATCTTTGAGCCTGTGCGTCCGTCATATAGTTCAGTCTTGCCATCGCTATCTATCTTTGCCATCTCAAATAATTTTGCAAATTCGTCGGCCTTAACGCCTTCAAAAATAGGAGTTGCAAATCTTACGCCATTACTCCAATCTTTTGCATACTCAAGAAGCTTCTCATCGCTCATCTTACCAAGAGCTTTTTTAGCGTCCATTAGCTTAGCAACGCCTGCTATCTCTATCATCTTGGCTCTTAGCTCTTTTATCCACTCGCCTTTTTTGCTCTCAAAAATTTCATTGATCTGCTCGCCTAAGCGGTAGCCAACAAGACCAAGGTGGCTCTCTAGAATTTGACCGATGTTCATACGGCTTGGAACACCAAGTGGATTTAGTACGATGTCTACGATCTGACCACTTGGAAGATACGGCATATCGACTTCTCTAACGATATTTGAGACGATACCTTTGTTACCATGACGTCCAGCCATCTTATCGCCAACTTTTAGTTTGCGTTTTGTAGCTATATAAACTTTTACAAGTTTTACAACTCCGCTTGGCAAAATGTCATCTTTTTCTAAAATTTCTATCTTAGCGTCGTGCTCTTCTTTGAGCTTTTTCTTCTCATTTTGGAAGTAATTTTTTAGTTCATCATATTTCTTTTGGATATCTTTTGAGAAGCTCTTTACGATAGCATTTAGGGTAAATCTATTGATATTCTCAAAGTCAGCCTTATTAATCTTTGAGCCTTTTTTATACTCTTTTTTATTTACCTCTTGATCGCTCGCTAGTGGATTTTTAGAAAGAAGCGCTGTAACTTTTAGCATCTCTTCGCGATCTAGCATAAGCAGTCTATCGTGGTGCTCCTTTTCTAAAAGTGTCTTCTCCTCTTCATAGGCTTTATTTGTTCTGCTATCTTTTTCATAACCTTTTTTAGTGAAAATTTTAACATCAACAACCACGCCTTCCATCGAAGCCGAAGCATATAGCGATTTATTTACGACATGACCGGCTTTTTCACCAAAGATAGCGCGTAATAGCCTCTCTTCTGGAGTTGGTTTAACCTCGCCCTTTGGAGATACTTTACCAACAAGGATCATGCCAGGCTTGATCTCTGTACCGATTTTAACAATACCGCTTTCATCAAGGTGCATAAGCTCCTCTTCTTTGACGTTTGGTATATCTTTTGTTATCTCTTCAACGCCGTCTTTTAACTCACGAGCTTCGATCTCTTTTTCATAAATATGAACGCTCGTAAAGGCATCTTCACGTATCATTTTTTCACTAATAACGATCGCGTCCTCGTAGTTGTAGCCGTTCCAAGGCATAAATGCGATTAGCGCGTTTTTACCGATAGCTAACTCGCCTTTTTCCATGCTTGGACCGTCAGCTATGATTTGATTAGCAACGATCTCATCACCTTTTTTAACGATCGGGTGTTGTGAAAATGTCGTATTTTGGTTTGTTCTTAAATTTTTCTCCAAAGAGTAGTGATCAATATATGGACCAGCTTCGTCTTCGCCTAAAATGAATATATTTTTATTATCAACCTTTTCAACCACACCACTACGTTTTGCTTTTACACTTTCCCATGCATCTCTTGCGATAACGCTCTCCATACCTGTTCCAACAATAGGAGCAGTTGAGCGAAGTAGTGGCACTGCCTGACGTTGCATGTTTGAACCCATGAGAGCACGGTTAGCATCATCATGCTCTAGGAATGGAATAAGTGAAGCCGCAACACCAGCTATCATACCAGAACAAAGGTCGATCAAAGTAACATCTTCTCTACGGGCAAGCATCATCTCGCCATCTTTTCTAACCTCAATCAAGTCCTCAACGATGTGTCCATTTTCATCAAGTTTAGTTGATGCTGGAGCTATAACATTGCCCTCTTCTTGAGTTGCCGTTAAATAAACTATCTCATCAGTCACTTTGCCATCTATAACTTTTTTGTAAGGAGCTTCAACAAAGCCAAGATCGTTCACTTTTGCATAGGTTGAAAGCGTATTGATAAGACCAATATTTTGACCTTCTGGAGTCTCAACCGGACAAATTCTGCCGTAATGAGTTGGGTGAACGTCACGCACCTCAAATCCAGCACGTTCTTTTACTAAACCACCCTCACCAAGTGCAGATAGACGGCGCTTGTGAGTAACTTCACTAAGTGGGTTTGTCTGATCCATAAACTGGCTTAGCTGACCGCCTGTAAAAAATTCCATAATTGTAGCTGTGATCATTTTTGGGTTAATAAGGTCGTATGGCATAATCTCTTCGGTATTATTACTTAAACTTGTAAATTTATCGCGGATTGCCTTTTGCATCTTTACAAAACCAAGATGAAGTTCGCTAGCGAGTAGCTCACCTATTGACCTTATACGGCGGTTACCAAGGTGGTCACGGTCATCAATGTGACCTTGTCCGTTTTTAACTTTTATAAGATATTTCGCAGTTTTTATGATATCTTCACTTGTTAGTAAAGTAACATATTCTGGTACATCAAGTGAGAGCTTATGATTCATTTTCATACGACCAACTTTTGTTAAATCGTATCTCTCAGGGTTAAATAGCATATCATTTACAAAACTCTTTGCAGCCTCTTTAACAACTGGCTCTCCTGGTCTCATGACCTTATAAATTCTAATAGCCGCAAGATCATTTTCGTCATCCACGCCCTCAGTTTGTTTTAAAACCTTAAGCATATCGTTGTCAGCTATGAAAGAATTTATAATCGCATCATCAACACCAGCAGCAGAGTTATTTATAATCTCAATACTTTCATACTCAGCTAAAATCTTTGCAAGTTTATTCTCGTCAAGAGCAGATAGTGTATCATATAAAATTTCTCCACTCTCTGTATTTATTACAGGGTTTGCCAAATATCTACCAATAAGTGCTTCAACTGGGTATTCAACAAATTTTACTCCATCCTCGATCAACTTGTCAGCTTTTTTCTTAGTAAGACGCTTGCCCGCTTGGTGAAGAATTTCTCCATCTTCGTTTTTTATATCATATTCAACTCTTCCCAAATAATCTTCAGGATTAAAAAGAGTTAAGAATTTGTTATTTTTAATAATTAAATTTTGTATTGGATAAAACAACTTAATGATGTCTTGCTTTTTATATCCAAGCGCCCTAAATAATATAGTTACTGGCACTTTTCTACGTTTATTTATCCTAACATATAAAATATCTTTTGTGTCATATTCGAAATGTAGCCAAGAGCCACGATCAGGTATTATTTGAGCTGTATAAATTAATTTATTTGCAACAGTCGCGCTCTCTTCTTGTTTAAAAATAACACCTGGACTTCTGTGGAGTTGATTTACAACAACGCGCTCAACACCATTTATAATAAATGAAATTCTATCAGTCATTAGTGGAATTTCGCGTATAAAAATTTCTTGTTCTTTTATATCTTTAACACCGACTTTATCACCTGTCTTATCATCTTTCTCATGAACGATAAGACGTATTTTCATCTTTAAATTTACAGAGTATGTAAGACCTCTTTCTATACACTCTCTGATCGTATATTTTGGTTTTCCAATTTCTGAGCCAACATACTCTAAAGTCAAACGATTTTGCGGATCATGTATAGGGAAAATCGACTTAAAAACTTTTTCGATACCGCTTTCAGTTTGATTGTTATTTAGATTTAAAAAATTATCAAAGCTCTTTTTTTGTAGTTGTAGTAGGTTCGGAACGTCTATCTCTTTAACGACATTAGAGAAGTCAACTCTAAGACGATTTCCTGAGTATAAGCTATTTAACATTGCATCTACCTCGTGGTAATTTTGAAAGAAAAGTATAGCCTTTTAACAAGGCATCTAAAATTTAAAAAAGAGAGAGCCTTTGCCCTCTCTTGAAATATTAAGCTCAAATAATAAAAAATTATTTAAGTTCAACCTTAGCACCAGCTTCTTCAAGCTCTTTTTTAGCTGCCTCAGCCTCATCTTTGCTAACGCCTTCTTTAAGAACAGATGGTGTTCCCTCAACTGCATCTTTAGCTTCTTTAAGACCAAGACCAGTAAGCGCTCTAACAACTTTAATAACATTGATTTTCTTATCACCAGAATCAACCAAAACAATGTTAAATTCTGTTTTTTCCTCTGCTGCAGCTGCTGCACCGCCTGCTGCAACAGCACCACCAGCTACCATTACAGGAGCTGCGCTAACACCAAATTTCTCTTCGAACTCTTTTACAAGTTCACTAAGCTCAAGTACAGAAAGATTAGATATAAACTCTAATACATCTTCTTTAGTAATTGCCATTTTTAATCCTTATTGTTTTTTAATTTAATTTAAGCTGATTGTTCTTTTTTCTCTTTAAGCGCATTCAAACCAATTGTAAAATTTTGAATTGGCGCATTCCAAACTTGTAAAAGCATCGCAATAAGCTCATCACGGCTAGGCATTTTAGATAGAGCTTTAACTTTATCAACGCTAGCAACTTCGCCATCAATATAAGCTGTTTTTATTTTAAAAAGATCAGCATTAGACTCTTCAAATTTTGCGGCTACTTTAGTTACTGCTAATTGATCTTCACTCCAAAGATAGATATTTGTATCTTTGAGTTCCATTCCGACTTTATCAGAATTTTTAAGAGCAATATTTGCAAGAGTATTTTTAATAACCTGAACTTTTACATTTTGTTCTTTAGCAGAATTTCTTAAAACTTCAAGTTTCTTTACTGAAAGGCCACGATAGTCACAAACTATAATAGCTTCAGCAGTTTTAAATTCACTCTCTAATTTTGCAACAACTTCAGTTTTTTCGTTACGTGTCACTTTTTCTCCTTTCCGACCGGCGATTTCAAGCAGAGCGGGTCGAATCAATTAAGCCCAATGGCCTCGGCTATCTCCAATCTAAGATATAAATTTTAATTTTTAGTTTTATTTTAAGTCCATAACTTCTTGAGTATCAAGAGCTATAGATGGGCTCATTGTCAAAGACAACGAAGCATTTTTAACATATCTACCCTTTGCGGTTGCAGGCTTATGTTTATTGATCGCTTTAATAAATGTTGAAATATTTTCATTTAATTGTTCTTTAGTAAAATTAACTTTACCAAGACCTGCATGTATATTTCCTTGCTTATCAACACGGAAATTTACTTGACCACTTTTTGCATTATTAACAGCTTGTGCAACATCCATTGTGACTGTACCAGTTTTTGGATTTGGCATTAATCCTTTTGGTCCTAAAATTCTACCGACCTTACCTACGAGACCCATTAGGTTTGGAGTAGCTATAAGAACATCAAAATTCATTATACCTTTTTGAATATCTTCGACCAAATCATCTGCACCAACAATATCAGCACCAGCTACTTTAGCCTCATCAGCTTTAGCATCTTTAGCAATAACAGCAACTCTTACAGTTTTACCTGTACCAGCTGGTAAAACTACTGAACCACGAACCATTTGATCAGCATGTCTTGGATCAACATTTAATTTTAATGCAATCTCAACTGTTTCATTAAATTTAGCAGAAGCTAGAGTTTTGACTGTATCAATAGCCTCACTAAGGTTATAAATTTTATCTTGCTCTACTTTTTTGAGCAATTCTTGAAATCTCTTACTAGTTTTTCCCATAAATTTCTCCGCATATATATTGCTTCCGTCTTTTGCTAATCAACCTGACGGTAAAGGTTTTAGTCTATTACTTCGACACCCATTGATCGAGCTGAACCAGCAATAATTTTAGCTGCTTGCTCTTTATCATTTGTATTTAAATCAACAAGTTTTTTCTCAACTATTTCTAAAACTTGAGCTTTTGTTAGTTTGCCTACTTTATTTTTTAAAGGATTATCAGTTCCTTTTGTTATACCTGCAACCTTTTTAATAAGATCTGTAGCAGGAGGCTGTTTTGTAATAAATGTAAAACTTTTATCAGCATAAACAGTTATAACAACTGGAATATTAAATCCAACCATGTCTTTTGTTCTTTCATTAAAGGCTTTACAAAATTCCATAATATTAACACCTTTTTGTCCAAGAGCTGGACCAACTGGTGGACTAGGATTTGCTTTTGTTGCAGCAATTTGTAATTTTATTTCACCTATAACTTTTTTAGCCATTTCTTGCTCCTTAAATTATCTTCTCAACTTGTGAATACAAAATATCAACAGGGGTACTTCTACCAAAAATAGAAACATTAAGTCTAAGTTTACCATGTATCATGTCATATTCTTCCACAATACCTGTAAAGTTAGCAAAAGGACCTTCTGTTATACGAACACTCTCACCATCCTCAAAAAATATCTTAGGTTTTGGTGCAGCTCTTTTTTGAACTTTTTCCAAAATAGTATTTATATCTTTTTCAGATAATGGCGTAGGTTTTTTGGCCTCACCAATAAAACGTCCAACTTTTGGTAAAGATTGAATCCTGTGCCAAAGAGCCGTATCAAGATCTAAGCATGCAAAAGCATAACCTGGATAAAGAGTTCTTTCGTTGATTTTTTGCTTACCATTTTTTATTTCTATTACGTCTTCTGTAGGAACTATAATTTCTTTTAGTTGATCTTCTATTCCATGATCTTTTACTAAATTTTCAATTCCTCTTTTTACTGCCATTTCGCTTCCAGCGTAAGTCTGTATAGCATACCATTTATGTGACATTACTTCTTTTCCTTATATCATATAACTTTAGATAAAACAAAGGACATAATAACATCAACAAGAGCTAAAAAAAGTGATACAACAGCAACTACGATAAAAACTGCAAAAAAAGCGTTTCTAATTTGTTCTTTTGTAGGATAGATAACCTTCATTATTTCCAATTTAGAAAGCCTAATATAATTTATAATTTTTTCCATAATCTTAACCTTAGTCGTGGCAGGGCAAGAGGGATTCGAACCCCCAACCATTGGATTTGGAATCCAGCGCTCTACCGTTGGAGCTATTGCCCTAATAGCTTCTTAATTAACTTTTTAATTTAACTTCTTTATGAATAGTATGTTTTTTTAATCTTGGGCAATACTTTTTAAGTTCAACTTTATCCGTTGTAGTTTTACTATTTTTAGTTGTTGTATAATTTATATCACCACTTTCGGAGCATCTTAAACCAATTTTAATTCTCATATAAGTCCTTATTAAGATATCAAAGGGATATCTCCTCCCTTTGACAATTTTTTATAAATTAACCAAGTATTTTTGAAACAACACCTGAACCAACAGTCCTGCCACCTTCACGGATAGCGAAACGAGTGCCTTCCTCAAGTGCTACTGGAGCAATCAACTCAACTGAAATTCTTACATTATCACCTGGCATAACCATCTCTGTTCCTTCTGGAAGCGTAATTGAACCAGTAACATCAGTTGTTCTTACATAGAATTGTGGTCTATAGTTATTAAAGAAAGGAGTATGGCGACCACCTTCTTCTTTTGTCAAGATGTAGACTTCGCCTTCAAATTTTGTATGAGGGGTAATTGATTTAGGTTTGCAAAGAACCATACCACGCTCAACATCCTCTTTCTTAGTACCACGGAGAAGAACGCCAACATTATCACCAGCTTCGCCTTGATCCATCTCTTTTCTAAACATTTCAACACCAGTAACTGTTGTTGTTTGAGTTGGCTTAATACCAACAATCTCAATTGTGTCACCAACTTTTATAACACCTTTTTCGATTCTACCAGTTACAACTGTACCACGACCTGAAATCGAAAAAACATCTTCGATTGGCATAAGAAGGTCTTTATCTGTTGCACGAACTGGAGTTGGAATATAGCTATCAACTGCATCCATTAATTCCATAATTTTTGCTGACCATTCGCCATCTTGACCAGCTTTTGCCTCTTCAAGAGCTTTAAGTGCTGAACCAGAAACAATAGGTGTATCATCGCCTGGGAAATTATACTCATTAAGTAATTCACGGATTTCCATTTCAACCAATTCAAGTAGCTCTGCATCATCAACCATATCAGCTTTGTTCATGAAAACAACAATGTATGGAACACCAACTTGGCGTGATAATAAAATATGCTCTCTAGTTTGTGGCATTGGACCATCAGCTGCAGAAACAACCAGAATAGCTCCATCCATTTGTGCAGCACCTGTAATCATATTTTTTACATAGTCAGCGTGACCAGGGCAGTCAACGTGGGCATAGTGGCGTTTCTCTGTCTCGTACTCAATATGTGAAGTAGCAATTGTAATACCACGCTCTTTTTCTTCTGGAGCATTATCAATATTATCATAATCTTTTAGCTCAGCAAGTCCTTTGCGTGAAAGAACAGCAGATATTGCAGCTGTTAATGTAGTTTTACCATGATCTACGTGACCAATAGTACCTATGTTTACGTGCGGCTTGTTACGTGAAAATTTTTCTTTAGCCATCTTTTCCTCCGTATGTGATATATGTCTTTTTTCTTACCAAATTTGTATAATCATAATAAAATCATATTAACCAGTGGAGCTCATAGCGGGACTTGAACCCGCGACCTCTTCCTTACCAAGGAAGTGCTCTACCTCTGAGCCATATGAGCGAAAAACGCTTGGCAGAGATGATTCCAATTAAATAATACAAACAACTAAAAATTTTGAAAATAAAGTAAGGAATAACTGTGTTTAGTAAAATCTAGATACAGCTCCCAGTTTATTTTCCCAAATTTTGGAGCGGGAAACGGGGCTCGAACCCGCGACCCTCAGCTTGGAAGGCTGATGCTCTAGCCAACTGAGCTACTCCCGCATAACAATGGTGGTGAGACGTGGATTCGAACCACGGAAGACATAGTCAGCAGATTTACAGTCTGCCCTCGTTGGCCGCTTGAGTATCTCACCTTAAACATTAATTAAAGTATTTTGGTATTTTCTGGTCAAACACTGTTACAAAAATGGAGCTGGTGAACGGACTTGAACCGCCGACCCACTGCTTACAAGGCAGTAGCTCTACCAACTGAGCTACACCAGCACCTATTTTGTGAAGTGGCAATTATATATCAAAACAATGTAA
>NZ_CABPTY010000001.1:4952-32919 GCF_902460415.1 Campylobacter concisus | reverse complement strand
TATGGTTTTATTTTTTTTAAAAGCTAAAATTTCTATAATTACAAAAAATATATAAGGATTTAATATGCAATTTTTACCTTGGGCAATAATTTTATTACTAATTTACGTAATTTATTTTCTAATGATACGTTATGAAAAAAGAATATCAACTCTTAGCAAATTAATTGAACAAAATAGTGATGGCATTAAGGAAAATAGGGATTTGATTGGACAAAATAGATCACTTATTGAAAAAAATAAACACGATATCGAAAAAAATACAAAAGACATCATAACAAATGTCGAAAAAGTAGATATCGATTTGGAAGACTAAAGTTTCTGGTTTCTTATCTCAGCTATTAATAAATTTGCTAGAATTTTTTATTTAAGATTTTAGCAAATTATTTTTTATTTAAAAATTTTATATTTATTGTATTCTTCAGCTAGTAAAAGTTGTGTATGTATTTGTTATGGTCGGATGTATAAAAATTTATAGTTTTTGAAGAAGGGTCTTAAATTTCTCACAAAAATAAATCAAGATTTTATGCGTCAAGCTGTTTCATTAAAAGCACAAGTCCTATTCTATCCTTTACATTTAGCTTACTATAAATTGAGCTTGTATGTGCCTTGACCGTCCTTAGTGTAATGCCTGTTTTTTCTGAAATTTCATTATTTGTTAGACCCTGATAGATTAAATCTGCAATTTCTCTTTCCCTTGAACTAAGCTCAGAGAGGTCAGTCCTTTTATCTGCCTTTTCACTTTCACTATTAATATATGAGCCGGTTAGCTCACTAATCATTGCCTGAACAAATTCTTGGTAAAGCCATATATTTCCATTAAAAATAGTTTCAAAAGCATCTTCAAAGTGTGTCTTTCTCATGTGGGAATTTGCATAGCCCTTGATTCCAAGCGTAAGTAGATGCTTGCCTTCGTTTATCGTTGGCCTATTTGAGAGTATGAGTATTTTTATATTTGGGGAATTTTCAATTATATTTTTTATAACATCATCAATATTGTCTTTAAAAACTTCAATATCAATGCCTATAATATCAACATCATCATTTATATGAGAAAAAAACTCTTTTCTATTATGTATAAATTTCACATCGCTATTGCCAGTAAAATAGCTTCTCCAAATATTGTTTAATGCACTATTTTGTGTAAATAAAATAACTTGCATTACCTTTCCTTGGATTATTTATATGATTCTTTCATAAATTTTTTTATTATTTATAAAAAATTCTACGTGACGACTTTCGCCATTTTTATGTATCTTGTAATCTATCGATGATAAAAATTTAGTAACCATAGAAGGTTTTTCTTCTAAAAAAATAGTCATTTCAAAAAAATCTTGTGATATAGCATATTTATAAGGGGTATTTAAATTTAAAATTCCAGGATCAAAGTCAAATTTATCCAAACTCTGGTCATAGCCTTTTATTAAAATTTTAATGCTTCTTACTATATCATCTTGAATTTTTATATTTTCAAATAGTTTTTTATGTCTACTAGCAACATCTACTAATTGTAAAAATTCTATTTCACAATCACTAAATTTAAATCGTTCAATTTCATCATTAACTATATCGCAGCAATGATCATCTTTTATGAGATAGAAATTTTGTAAAGTTTGAAATTTTTCAATCTCATATTCACCGAATTTCTTATCATAAAAAGCGATCTTGCCCATTACCTCTCCGTTAAAGCATTTTGTTTTGCCTTTAAAATAGGCTTTAATAAATAATCAAGTATTGTCTTTTTGCCGGTAATGATATCAGCTGAGACTATCATACCAACTTTTATTCTAAGCGGTTTTTCTTCGCTACCAAGATAATTTTTCTCAGTTTCTATCCTGACCAAATAATAGCTCTCGCCAGTTTTTTCATTAGTCTCTGTATCGGCACTAATCTGCGTTACTTTGCCTTTTAAACCACCGTAAATACTAAAATCATAGGCCGTAAATTTAACCATCGTATCAAGCCCAGGCCTCAAAAATGCAACATCGGCTGGTTTTACTTTTACTTCGGCAACCAGTTTATCCTCAAGAGGAACGATCTCGGCAATATTTTCACCAGGCTTGATAACTCCTGATACTGTATGAACCATCATTTTACTGACGATACCATTTACTGGAGATCTTACATATGTTCTTTCCACTCTATCGCTTAGGCTGATTTGTGATTCATTTATCCTTGCGATCTCTGCCGAAACCTCATTTAGCTCTTTTTTTGCATTATTTTTAAAAGCAAGTTTTGCTTCTTCGATCTTGTTTTTCGCTTCTTTTATAGTTGATTCAACTCTTGGTACAGCAAGAACAGCAGCATCAAGCTCGCCTCTTAGATCATTTACACGTCTTTGAAGCTGGATGTATTCAACCTCACTAACAAGACCTTTTTTAAAGATTGGCTCCATAATGGCCTTTTCTTTTAGAACAAGATTATAGCTATTTTGAGTTTGAGAAATTTTATTTTTTAGTTCGACCAACTCGCTCTGGCGTTGATGAATTTGCTCTGTTAAAATTCCTATCTGTTCATTTAAGTGATCGATATTTGAACTATGCAAACTTAGCTCATATCTTATGGCTTTGCTATTGTTCGCATCTCTAGCTTCATCGTAGTCAAATTCCTTATCATTCGCCTCAGCATCAAGTCTCATAAATTTTGCTTGAAGTTCATCAAGTCTTAGTTTTGACTCGCCATAACTACTCGTAAAATTTTTATTATCTAGCCTTATTAGAATTTGATCTTTCTTAACTTCATCACCCTCTTTTACAAAAATTTGATCGACTATACCGCCTTCGAGATTTTGTATCGCTTGGTTTTTTCCAGACGGGATGATCTTACCACTACCTCTTGTGATCTCATCTATTTGTGCCCAGGAAGCCCAAACAAGAAGCCAAAACATAGTTATAGCAACCGTATAGAGTATCTTTTTAGATGTAGATGGGGCTTTGGCCAAAACAGCCTCAGAAAGACTTGACATAAATTTCAAATCATAAGCATCATAATTTTTTGTTTGAAGATTCGACTTTATATCATCTACACTATTTAAAATTTTATTACTAGCTTCCTCTTGTTCTTTTATGTTATTTTCAGAAATTAATCTTTTTTCAGTTTTTGGATTTTCATTTTGTTTATTCTTGATATCTTCTTGCATGATCACTTCCCACTAAGTCTTGCTAAAACTTCATCTCTTGGTCCGTCCAATAAAATTTTGCCATTGTCCATAACTATAAGTCTATCAACAAGATCTAGCATCGACGTCCTATGTGTGACAAGCAGCATCGTTTTATTTGCTGTATTTGTCTTTAAATTTATTTTTAACTTATTTTCAACTGTATTATCAAGAGAATTTGTTGGCTCATCAAGCAAAATAATAGGACTATCTAATAAAAATGCCCTAGCCACAGCTATGCTTTGACGCTGTCCACCACTTATGCCATCGCCTCTTTCAAAGACCGGCATGTCAAATCCAAGCGGATGAGCATTTACATATTCATCAACTCCGCTTACTTTGGCTGCTTTTATAATCTGAATATCATCAACATATGGCGCTTTTTGAACAATATTTTCTCTAACCGTTCCTTTAAAAAGCACAACATCTTGCGGAACGTAGCCGATGTTTCGCCTAAGATCGGCTGGATCAATTTGATTAATATCAATACCATCTATTAGCACTGAGCCTTCAGTTGGTGAGTAAAGTCCCAAAATGAGCTTTTGTAAAGTAGTTTTTCCAGAGCCATTTTTGCCTATAATGCCAACTTTTTCACCTGGCTGAATAACAAAATTTATCCTATCAAGCGAACCTTTTGTGGTATCTGGATATGTAAAGCTTACATTCTTAAACTCAATCTTTCCATCAAAAGAATTTCTTCTAACAAATTTTTTACCTTCTGGCCTTTCGACAGGCATTTGCATAATCTTGCTAAGACTTTGATATGCTGTTTTTGTCTGCTCAAAATTTGCAGCAAGTGAAGCCACCTGTCCCATAGGAGCGATAGCGCGAGAGCTAAGCATAACCGCAGCGATAAGACCACCCATTGTAAGATGTGTATCTTGTATCATATAGACACCAAGAACGATGATGGCAATAGTATTTAATTGCACTAAAAAAGATGTAACAGTGGTTATCGAAGTTGTGATAATTTTTGATTTAATGCTTCTATTTGCTATTTCACCGGTTGCCTCTTCCCAGTTCCACTGTATATGTCCGCTAGCACCAAGAGTTTTGATGGTTTCAAGACTGCTAAGGCTCTCTATTAAAATTCCATTTTTTATAGCTGAAGCCTCAAATGTACTTTTAATAGCATTTTGAAGTGGATCTTTTATAAAAAATGTATAACATAAAATAGCTATCATAATAACAATTGGCACGAGTACAATATAGCTTCCTATAAAATAAGTAACTATCAAGAAAATGATCGCAAATGGAAGATCGACAATGGCTGCCAATGAGGCTGACGAGAAGAAATTTCTAACCGTATCAAACTCTTTTAGATTACTAGCGAATGAGCCAACAGATTTTGGTTTATTGCTAAATTTCATATCCATAACGCGCTCAAATAAAATAGAGCTCATTATGATGTCACTCTTTTTGCCAGCAATCTCAAGGAAATATGATCTTACAAATTTTAAAAAAAGATCTATACCATAAACTACACTTACACCAAGTGCTAAGACCCAAAGTGTCTCAACCGCATTATTTGGCACAACACGGTCATATACGTTCATCGTAAAAAGCGGACTAGCAAGAACAAATAAATTTATAATAAAACTTGCAAGAACAACATCAAAATAAATCTTTTTTGAACGTTTTAGAGTTCCCCAAAACCAGTGGTCATTACCCGCATCAATTAGCTTTGTTGAGCTAGTATCCTCTGGAACAAACTCGCGCTTTAGATAGTATGCATAGCCTAAATATTCTTCTTTTAATTTACTTATTTCTATCGCACTAGTACCAGTTGAAAGTTCTGGTGTTATGATATTTGCTGTCTTTTTATCTTTACTAAAAGATTGCAATATGCAAGCTTTTTTGCCTCTAAGCATTAAAATGCAAGGTAAAACTAAAGGAGAGATTTGTTCAAGATCTTTTCTTACAAGAGTAGAAGCAAAGCCAGCACGAGAAGCAGCACGAGAAAATAAAGACCTTGAGCTTTTAAGTGAAAAAAGCTCAATCTCATCGCCATCTTTTACTGGCAAGCCAATAGTTAAAGCATCAGCGCTGTATGGATTATTATGAAGCTTGGTAAAAATAACCAAACATTGAAGCAGCTCATCTTTTATCTTATCACTATGCATCTATCATCCAATGTTCTTAATTTCATCTATATAAATTCCTTGCATATTTTTAATGCCAAGATCGATTAACTTTTTCTTCTGCTCTTCGCTTTCAACACCGATTGCGATCAAAATAATGTCTTTTGAGCTTAAAACAACATCAAGTGATTGTTTTGTGTTTACCCCTGACTTATCACTTAAGAAGTCAATCAAGACATTTGACTGAATTTTTACATAATCAGGGTTAAATTCTTTTAGTTTCTCGATACCTTTTGCGTTAAGCTCGAAGTGGTCAAAACCAAATCCAAAGCCAAGTTCTTTTAATTTTTTAGTAAGCTTAACTATACTTTCTATGCTAATATCGTCTTTATTTGGAATTTCTATATAGTTTTTATATTTCGAAATCTGACTTATCTTTTTAAGTGTAGCTTCAAGTTTTGAAAAATTTTCATCTGAGTTTAATATCTCTTTTCCCAAATTTATGGCTAAATTGCCACTTGGCAGGATATTCTCCGGTAAAATTCTGGCTACCCTATTTAAGATATGAAGATCAAGCATTGCACCTAAATTTAACTCATTTACCATCGGCATGAAATATGAGGCCATACGCCATACACCATCTTTATCAACAAGCCTCAAATAAAGCTCATACTGCTCAAAATTTGAATCAAGATCAATCACTTTTTGAGCTGCAAATTTAAATTCATCCTCTTTTATTGAGTCAAAAATAAGCTCTTTATACTTCTCTTTACCAATCACTAAAGTATTTTGATTTTCATTAAATACCTTATATGTAAAGCTACCAGCAAGTCTTGAGCTAGCCAATGTAACGTCAGCTGAAGTAAGAAGTGTCTTGATATCAGTATTTGGCGAATACTCAACTATCGCAGCATTTACTGGATACTCGCTATCATTTAGTGCAAAATTTGCATAAAGCTTTTTAAACTCGTTCATAATTTCATCACATAGAGCCAAGAAATTTGATGAATTTCTACCATACGAAAGTACAATGAAATCATTATCGTTAAGCCTTGCAACAATCGCATTTTTATCATTATGAATTGATTTTTCTTGTAAAATTTGAGCTATTTTCATTACAACGCTTTGCCATTTTTCAAAGCCAAGCGTACTTTTTAAATTTATTAGATCTTTAAAACTAACAAGTAAAGCAACACCACTTGAATATTCTTCACTAGCTAGATACTCACTAAATTTAGTTTGAAAAAATCTTCTGTTATTAGCACCACTCATTGTATCTTTATATAAAAGATCTTGATATTTACTGAGTGTGGCCGCCTCTCTCTCAAAAATGTCTTTTACCTTACTAACCATAGAGTTCATAGCTAGAACCATTTTTTTAAGATCGGCTGTAAATGGAATTCTTTTTTGAATGATAAATTTATTATCAAGTATAGCCTCAGCCTGATCTTGAACCTTCATAAGCGGTCTAAAAATAGCTTTTAGAGCGAAATATGCCACCACAAGAGTGACAATTATCATTAGAAGAAGAAAATTAAAAATATTTTTTGAGTTGGTATAAAGCTCATTATAGGCTAGTGCGGTACTACCTTGAACATAAAGCGTGCCAAATTTTGCCCAGCCAGTCATAATCTCGCTATCTGCTATTGGCGCTTCAAACTTGGCTATTTTGTAAAACCACTCGGGAATATCTTTAACAACAGTTTGTTGAGAATTTTCAATAAGAACCTTGCCATCAACATCTTCAAGTTTAATAAGCTTGTATCTACCGCTGTCAAACATAGAATTTATCATTGTTTGAGCCAAGGACATGTCATCTGGATCGATAATAGGCTTTAAAGCAAGTCCAAGCGAATTTGCTGTATGTCTTGCGTTTTCACCAAGCTGGTCATTAATATATCCATTTAGGCTCTTAAAATTTAAGTAGCCAACAGCCACAAAAATCATGATACCAAAAGTTATCACGGCGATCATAATTTGTTTAAATAGCGTCATAAATCCTCTTTTCCTATCCTATCTATTAGTTCCATCCACTTAGGATTTTGTTTTTTATTTCCACCTGGTATTGCTTGACCAAGACCTTCTTGTTTTGCCAAGTATAGCGAATCACCATTAAAACTATAAACTGGAACAAGGTCTGTTCTTTGAGTTGCGATTTTTATTTTACCATTTATGTTGTCTAAAATTAATGGAATAGATTTTGGTGTATCGTAGTATGCTAAAACCATATGAGCTTGATTGTATCTTAGGGCTTTAACATATGTGAAGTATAATTTTTGAGTTGGAATTCCTAACTGCTTTAGTGTAAAATATTTTGCAATAACATAGTCTTCGCAGTCACCAGCACCTTTTCCTATAAATTCCATTCTAGTAGCCCAATAATCCTTTTTGTGCCAAAGCTGCATATCATCAACCCATCTAAAAGAGTTAAAAAAGTCATTTACTTTTATTAATTTCTCTTGTTCAGTTGCATCTTGCAATGAAGCCATTAAAGAATTTAGAGCAGAAGCCCTTCTTCTTGCATCTTCTCCATAAATTTTAGCTACCTTTGCTATAGTTGTTGATTTTATAAAATCTCCAATAGCATTTGCTAATAATAAAAAAAGGACGCTTGCTATAAGCGTCCAAAAATTTGTCTTGACCCTCATGGTCATTACTTCTTACATTTTTATCTTAAATCGTTTTGAATGCTGCAAGCACCTTGAATGTATCTCTTTGCAAAACCTGATTCAAAGCTATCTGAGATCATTCCCATATTATCTAACAGTCTGTATTTTGCATAAGATAGTGCTGTCTCAGTTGTAGCGATCTCTTTTAATGCAGAGTTGTATTCGTTTTCGGCATCAAGTAAGTTTATAAGATCACGACGACCAATTCTAAATTCATCCTGATAAGCATCAAGTGTAGCTTTAGCATATTCAACGTGTTGATTTAAGTATCCCATTTTTTCTTGGTTAAGAACATAATTTTGCCATGAAAATTCCAAAGATTCTTTAAGCTCTCTTACAAGATTATCCAAAGTTTGTTGCTCTTGTTGAACGGCAAGTTGGCTTTTTTCTTTATCTAGTTTATCATTGCCCTTATTGTAAAGGTTATAGTTTAGTCTTAAAAGTGCGTCAAATGTTTGTTCTTCATAATTGTCATATAAAACATTTGAATGATCATACGCACCAGATACAACAAGATCTAGTTTTGGTAAGAATGGCGCATTTTTCTCTTTTACAACTGACTCTGCCATAGCAATATTTGATTTTTGAACTAAAAGTGATGGGTTGCAAAGAATTGCTTTGTTATAAACAGCCTCTTTTGTACTAGGCAAAGGAAGGCTAAACTCAGGCATTACTAAATTTTTAGCTGCAACTTTTTTTCCATATAATTTCTCAAATGTAGAAAGTGCATCTTCATAGTTATTTTTAGCGGCTGTATAGTTTGATTGAGCTAGAGTATAGCGTGATCCAGCTTGTCTCTCTTCAGAAGCTACGCCATAACCTGACCTTGCTCTATCTTTAATTTGGCTATAAATTTCCTCATGACTCTTTACATTTTCTTCTTCAATGTCTAAAATTCTCTTAGTTTGAAGAACTTGCAAGTAAGCATTTGTAGCATTTAATGTAAGTCTATCTGCAGCTTGTGCTACTGAATAAGCAGCTGAATCAAGCCTTGCACTTTGAGAATTTATTCTATTTTTATCAGCACCACCATTGTATAGATTTTCAACCAAAGTTAGAGATGTACCAGAAATTCTTCCATCTCCTCTTCTTGTAGAAACTCCATCATCAAGGCGTTTTTTCTCATATCCCACTCTAGCAGCAGCGTCAAGTGTTGGATAATAGGCATTCTTTGCTATTTTTAGATCTTTACCAACTTGTAGATAGTTAAATTCTGTAGCTTTTAAACTTGGATTTTCTTTTAAAATAGTCTTTATAACTTGATCTAAAGTCAAAACCTCATCATCAACTTGTTGTGCTACTGGTTTTACTTCAGTTGATATAGCTTGTTCTATATTAGATTTTTTTATTGTTTGAGTATCAGTTACAGATGCTTTTGCTCTCATTAAAGCATCTTTATAGCCTAATTCGTTTTGAACTTTAACTAATAGACTATTAGCTTCATCCTCAGAGACTGGAGTTGTGTCAACATATAAAAATTTTCGTCCACCAACCTCATAGATACCTGTAGTTAGTCTGCTGTCAGAGATTTTGTTATTGACTTTATTAATAGCACTGTCGATTCTAGCCTGATTATCATCTTGTGCAAATGAAGCTAGAAAAATCCTATAAGGAACATCTTGAGCTAACAGTACAGTTGCTGCCAAAGCACTAATTGCTAACATCTTTTTCATAACCAAGATCCTTTTACCTTATTTTTATTATTAAGTCTATACTTAAATTTTGATACGAATTATACACCAAGAAATATTAAATGCATTTTAAATATCTTATAACAAAAAAATAATTTTTATATAGTTTTAGAAAAACGCCTTAAATTCTCGGGAATTTTCTTAAGATACTCATCAAAGCACATTGCAATATTGCGTATTATCAGTGTTCCAGTTTCATTTACGCTGATTTTATCTGCTGCAACATTGACAAATTCACTTAAATTTTTAAGCTCCTCAAGCTCTTCCTTAAAGTGTTCAAAGAAATTTATATGAAATTCATTCTCGATAGATTTAATATCAAGCCCAAAATTACTCATTAAGTTCATAATCACACTCTTTCTAAGCAAATCTTCATCACTTAGATAAATTCCCTTTGCATATGGCAACTTTCCACTATCGATCGCCTTTTCATACTCATCCATGTCTTTATGATTTTGCGCGTAGTGTCTTTTGCACTCACCGATACTTGTCACGCCTATACCAATAAGATCAGCGCCACCCTTTGTCGTATAACCCTGAAAATTTCTATGCAAAGTGCCATTTGCCAAAGCGCCAAAAAGCTCATCATTTGGCTTTGCAAAGTGATCCATTCCTATCATTTTGTAGCCATTTTTAGTTAAAAACTCAGCCGTAAATTTTAAAATTTCAAGCTTCACTTCTGGATTTGGCAGTGTCGTTTCATCAAATTTACGCATTGATTTTTTTATCCACGGTACGTGAGCGTAGTTAAATACCGCAAGTCTATCAGGATCAAGTGTAAGGGCTAGTTCAAGCGTCTTTTTAAAGCTCTCTAGGCTTTGATACGGTAGGCCATAGATCAGGTCCATATTGATTGATTTTATGCCTTTTTGCCTAGCCATTTTTACAGCATTTTGAGTGATCTTATAAGGCTGAATTCTATGAATTTCTTTTTGTACCTTTTCATCAAAATCTTGCACGCCGTAACTTATGCGATTAAAGCCATGAGATATGAGCACATCAAGCTGCTCGTTTGTTAAAAATCTCGGATCTATCTCACAGCTTATCTCAGCCTCTTTTGAGAAATTTTTAAATTTAGCTTTGATTAGTTTTATGATCTCATCAAGCTGAGTAGCATTATAAAATGTTGGTGTACCGCCACCAAAGTGCATCTGTAAGACCTCGGAGCTGGTGTCCAGGTGGTGAGCTAAAATTTCAAGCTCTTTTTCTATATATCTTATATATTTCTCTTTGCGATCCTCTTTACTAGTATAG
The DNA here is from genome assembly GCF_902460415.1 of Campylobacter concisus. Taxonomy (GTDB): domain Bacteria; phylum Campylobacterota; class Campylobacteria; order Campylobacterales; family Campylobacteraceae; genus Campylobacter_A; species Campylobacter_A concisus_Y. Next base: position 22,070 of record NZ_CABPTY010000001.1, on the reverse strand, counting down.
ATGACATTACAGCCACAAAAATAACAAGCACTTCTGCAAAATGGTAAGTGTAAATAAAGCGAAAGCGGTCGATTCAGATCACGATTTTCAAGCTCTTTTATATAAGCTTCATAGCTAAATTTATCGCTAAACTCTGGTGCTGTCGGATAGCTAGTATATCTTGGCCCTGGCCTTGAATACTTCACATAAGCACTAAAATCAATCATCTGCCCTACTCCTTGCCATTTGAATCACCTCTTTTATGTCTACAAATAAATTTGGGTGCTCTTTTTTGATATTTTTTACCAGTTTGTCAAGATCAATATTAAATTGTCTACTTTTTTTATCGCTTGCGATCTTTTTTATCTCATCCATAGCAACCACCCAAACATCGCTAAAATCAACCGGAATGTTTTGCCAGATCGTCTTTTCAAGCCTTAGATCAAAATTTTCTTTTTGAGACTCTTTTAAGGCCTCGATCAAAGCTGAAAGCGATTTTACAGAGATTACCGTGTGTAAATTTTGATTTTCATCAATGCCAAACCACGGCTCTTTTGAGTCCCAAGAGCCACTTTTTAAATTTAAAATATGCTCGTTTGGATTTTTTGTTGAAACTATCTCAAAGATCGTTTTTTCAGGGCTACTCAGCCCAAGGTTATTACCGATCTCATCTATCTCATCATATATACTTTTTTCTTTGCTCATCTTCTTCTCTCATTTAGCCAGACCATTACACCTTTTTGGGCATGAAGTCTGTTTTCAGCCTCGCTAAAAATTTCATCCGCGTGCTTCTCAAAAACTGTCTCGCTCACCTCATAGCCTCTATAAGCTGGTAGGCAGTGCAAAAATATCGCATCTTTTTTAGCTAAACTCATCAAATTTTCATCCACGCAGTATCCAGCAAAGTCTTTTAGTCTCTTCTCTTTCTCGGCCTCTTGCCCCATCGATACCCAAGTATCCGTAGTCACTACATCGGCACCATTTACCGCTTCTTTTATATCATTTGTGATAAAAATTTTCGCACCTGAAATTTTTGCGTTTTCATTAGCCATTTTTAAAATTTCAGCGTCCGCCTCATAGCCTTTTGGCGTAGCCACTCTTAGTTCAAGTCCAAGTTTGCTTGCTAGCATGAGCCACGAGTGGGTCATGTTGTTGCCATCTCCTACGTATGCGACCTTCTCGCCTGCGCTAAATTCAAGCATAGTTAGATAGTCTGCCATGAGCTGCACTGGGTGAAATTTATCGCTTAAGCCGTTTATCACTGGCACACTTGAAAATTTAGCAAATTCTTCTAACGTCTCGTGCCTATCGACCCTTAGCATAGCCATGTCGCACATCCTGCTTATCACTCTAGCGGTATCTCGTATAGGCTCGCCGCGGCCTATTTGTATATCATTTTTGCTTAAAAATAGCGCATATCCGCCAAGCTCGTGCATGCCAACATCAAAGCTAACTCTAGTTCTAGTTGAACTTTTTTCAAATATCATCGCAAGCTTTTGGTCTTTAAGATATGGCTTAAATTCTCTAGCTTTCGCCTCTTTTTTGATCTTGCGGGCTAAATTTATCATCTGCTCGATTTCATCTTTGCTAAAGTCATTTAGCGTCAAAAAATGCCTCATCTTAGCCCCTTAAAATTTTGGCTGCTTCTTTTGCGTGATAAGTGATGATCAAATTTGCCCCTGCTCTTTTAAAGCCGATAAGCGTCTCCATCATAACACGCTCGTAGTCGATGATGCCAGCTTTTGCGCCAGCTTTTAGCAGTGCATACTCACCGCTTACGTTATAGACGCAGATTGGTAGAAGGGTTAAATTTCTAAGCTCTCTAACAACATCAAGATAGGCTAGCGCTGGCTTTACCATCAATATATCAGCGCCTTGCGCCTCGTCCTGCAAGCTCTCATTTATGGCTTCAAGGCGGTTTGCGCTGTCCATTTGGTAACTCTTTCTATCGCCAAAGCTTGGTGCACTTTGCGCCACGTCACGAAATGGTCCGTAGTAGGCTGAGGCAAATTTAGTCGAGTATGCCATCACTGGTAAATTTTCATAGCCATTGCTATCAAGCGCCTCTCTTAGCGTTGCGATGATACCATCCATCATACCGCTTGGTGCGATCATATCAGCGCCATTTTGAGCGTGTATCAAGGCTTGTTTGGCTGAAATTTCAAGTGTGGCGTCGTTGTCAATGGTGTTGTGCACGTGGTCGATAATGCCGCAGTGGCCATGATCTGTGTACTCGCAAAAGCAAAGATCTGTGATGACAAATAAATTTGGAAATTTATCTTTTATGGCTCGAAGTGTCGTGGCGATGATACCGTCGTTGCTTAGTGCGTCGCTGCCAACGCTATCTTTTAGGCTTGGTATGCCAAATAAAATGATCGATTTTATGCCTAAATTTACTATCTCTTCGCACTCTTTTAAAATCTCATCGATACTCATTTGATAGACGCCTGGCATTGAAGAAATTTCGTTTTTAATGCCCTTGCCTTCGACTACAAAGAGTGGATAAATAAAATCATTTACGCTAAGGCTCGTCTCTCTTATCATATCTCTTAGGGCTGGATTTATTCTCAATCTTCTAAAACGTTTAAACATATTTTTGCCTTTTCTTTGTTAAAATGCTTGATTTTTAGCTAGTTTAGCATAGTTGGAGTAAATTTAAAATGAAAATAGAAATTTCAAATGTAGCAAATCTACCCTCAAGATTTGGCACTTATAAGGTTCAAGCCTTCAAAGAAGGGGCAAAAGAGCACCTCGTGATCTACAAAGAGCCTCTAAGCGAAGTGGTAAATCTTAGAATTCACTCCGAATGCCTAACTGGCGATGCGATCGGAAGCCTAAAGTGCGACTGCCGCGACCAGCTCGAAGCGAGCCTAAAATATATCGAAGAAAATGGTGGCATGGTCATCTACCTACGTCAAGAGGGTAGAAATATCGGGCTTTTAAACAAGATAAACGCTTACAGCCTCCAAGACAAGGGCTTTGACACGATAGAAGCCAATCACCAGCTAGGTTTTAAGGCTGATGAGAGGACATACGAAGTGGTTGACTTTATCTTAAATCACTACGGCATAAAAGAGGTAAATTTACTCACAAATAACCCATTAAAACTTCACGGACTAAACTCAGTAAAGATTGTAAAACGCGTGCCTATCGTCATAAAACCAAACAAATTTAACGAAGGCTACTTGAAAGTAAAAAAAGAGCAAATGGGACACATCTTGTGATGAAAAATGAGCTTTGCTTGCCAGCTGAATTTAACAAAAAAGTAAAGGCTTACGCTCAAATTTTTGCTAAATTTAATAAGGTTCATAGCTTAAGCAATTATAAAGACATAAGCGAGCAGGTGCTTGATAGCATAAAGCCGCTTGAAATTTTTGATCTAAGTGCTAAAACTGCGATCGATGTTGGCAGTGGGGCTGGCTTTCCAGCGATATTTCTAGCACTTGCGATGCCGCACACTAAGTGGCACCTTTTTGAGCCGATAGCCAAAAAGTCATCATTTCTAAGCTACGCTAAGATCGAGCTTAGCTTGCAAAATTTAGAAGTTCATAGCCAAAAGATCGAGCTTGCAGATAAATTTACGGCTGATCTCATCACTTCAAGGGCGCTTAGCAAGACAAAAGAGCTTATAAAAATTTGCAAGGGATTTTATGATGAGAGCACTAAATTTCTCATCTACAAGGGCTCTAGCGTCATGGAGGAAATTTCAGGCATAGACGCACAAATTTATAATGAAAAAAACAGAAACTACATATTTTTTAATCTCAAAAACCGAGGGGAGATACATTGAAATACTTGCTTTTTGTAGCGATTTTGGTTGCGATTTACATCATATTTTTTAAAAATAGAAAAAATAGCGACAAGATAAGCACCAGCAACTTCGAAGAGTGCAGCAAATGCGGTGTCTTTACAGACATTGACCAAATGGTGCTAAGAGACGGAAAATACATCTGCAAAGAGTGCATAAAGGGTGAGAGATGAAAATTTTAGGTGATGAGCTGATCAAATTTGAACCGCTATTTCTTTGCAAAAGTGAAGATGAAATTTCAAGCGGCAGGCAAAATCTCTTTAAATTTGATAGAAATTTGATAAAAAGAGCGCTAGAAGCTGGAGCAAGCTTTAGCATCATCGCAAATGATACAAACGAAGCTATCATCGCAAACGCCGCTGGAGCAAAATTTATTATTGCCGATATTACGCTAGCAAAAGATCTGGCAAAAGTTGCGCAAAACTACCTATTTGACGCACTTATCGCTGTTTTGATAGAAAGTGAAACAAGCCTTTGCGAGCTTGCGAAATTTGAGATCGACGCGGCGATCCTGCCAAATGCTATAAAAGAATAAGGACAAAAATGGAAATTTTCAAAACTGCTTTTTTAATGGTTGCTTTAATGTTAGTTTTCATCGCTGTTGGTGGCTATGTGGGCGGCGAGCAAGGCATGATGATCGCCTTTTTGATGGCAGCTGGCATGAACCTATTTTCTTACTTTTTCAGCGACAAGCTCGTGCTAAAAAGATATAACGCCATCCCAGTCGATGAGAGCAACGCTCACGGCCTTTACGAGATCGTCTCTCGCCTCACACAAAAGGCGAATTTACCGATGCCAAAAATTTACATCATCCCAGAAGAGGTACCAAATGCCTTTGCCACAGGCCGCAATCCAAGCCACGCAGCTGTCGCGGTAACCGAGGGGCTTTTAAAAATTTTAAATGAAAACGAGATCGAGGGCGTACTAGCTCACGAGCTAAGCCACGTAAGGCACTACGACATCCTAACTGGCTCAATCGCTGCCATATTAGCTGGCGCTATCGCAATGCTTGCAAATTTTGCTAAGATTGGTGGTATTGCTGGGCAGAGTGGCAGTTCAAGAAGAGGTGGCGGTAATGCCATCGTTATGCTAGCACTTGCTATACTCATGCCAATAGCTGCTACAATCATACAAATGGCAATCTCAAGAGAGCGCGAGTACAAGGCGGACAAGGGTGCAGCCTATCTAACAGGACATCCAGAGTGGCTTGCAAGCGCTCTAAGAAAGCTTGAGAGCTACTCAAATTCTTACATTATGCAAAACGCAAGCGAGCAAAGTGCTCATATGTTTATCGTAAATCCATTTGGCTCGCTAACTAACAAGCTTGGCGTACTTTTTAGAACGCATCCAAGCACTAGCGATAGGATTGCTGAGCTTGAAAGACTTGAGCAAGAGATAAAAAGAGGCATGTAGAAAATTTAGTTCTAGTAAAATTTGGGCTAAATTTCTTCTTTTTACCATCTTTTTTGGCTTTAAATTTATAAATTTACAAAAATTTTAAATTTCATGAGTGAGTAATTTAGGCTCTGATTTTAGTGGCAAACTTTTCGAAGCTTAAAATCAGTAGTCGATTCTTATGAGTAAATGGAATTTTAAATTTTGCAAAAAGATCAAAATTTTATAATCAAAGACTGAATTGTAGCCCCAAATTTCACTGCAATTTCTTGCAGTCACGATCTTCTATAGTGTACTCAAAGATCAGCTCACCATTTTCTGAATAAAAAAGCTCATCCAAGGTGACACCGATGCTTAGCATATTTAAGATCTCTTTATCTTTGCAAGCGGTTCGTAAATTCTCTTTTTTGATAGCTTCGATAAATTCCAAAAGCTCTTTCTCTTCAAGCCTTTTGATCTCTTGCTTTCTTGCGTGTTTGACGGCGTATCTATAGATGAGCGTATCACCGACATTTAGGATATCATTAAGCGTAAGTGTTGGCGTACAGATAAATGGGAGCTTTTTTTTGTAGTAAGTTGCGTGATTTTTCGCTGCCATATCTGGCGTAAGAGCCAGGACAAGCGAGCAAAAAAACAGTAAAAAAAGGGCTACTCGCAACTACTTTTATCCAAATTTATATCAAAAAAATGCCTACCCCCAAAACCGTAACTACCGCTTAGAGTGATGCCACGATTTAGCACAGCTCTAGCCATACCTGAGTTACAAAGCGCATCTTTTCCATTTTTATAAAACTCATCTTTTAAAGCTAAAATTTGAGCTTTGTTGTAGCCTTTTATCTTCTTTGTCTTAGTCTCGTTTAAAACAAACTCGCCATGTATGTTTAGCCCGCTGCTACTCACATCTTTTAGCGTAATCATCTCATCGACCCTGCTTGGTAAATTTGGCTTTGCAGTTTGGACGACAAAAGCTGGGATCTGCTTAGTATCAAGCTGATTTAATATCTGCTCATAAATCTTAAACTCGCTCTCTTGTACGCCAAAAGCAAGGCTAGCAAGAGCTAATAAAATGATCTTTTTCATATATTGCCTTTATATAAATTTCCTAGTGATGTTTGGCGAGAGTTTTACTAAAATATCATAACTTATCGTATCAAAAAATTTCGCCCAAATATTTGCATCCTCAAAGACACAGACCCATTCGCCGCTATCTTTACAGCTAAAGCTATCCATAGAAATTTTGCCCAGTATTGGCTCGTTATTGGCAAGTCTTAGCTCGCCACAGCCATTGTATCTTAGCAATCCATCGCCATATCCAAGATCATAAGTGGCTACATTTATATCTTCTTTTGCGCTAAATTTAGCACCATATCCAACACTTTGACCACTTTTTAAAATACGCTTACTAACTCTACTTGCCCATAGTGAAAGTACTGGCTTTAAGTCCAAACTATCACTAAACTGAGCATATCCATACTGAGCGATGCCAACACGCACCATATCATCATCGATTTCACTTGCTCTTTCAAGAGCAGCTGAGTTGTGAGAGTGAAAGATCGGTTTTTTTATACCAAACTCATCGCAAAGAGCTAAAATTTTCTCTTTTGCAGCCCTAAAATTTTCCCTTTGCACAAAATAATCAGCATTTAGCTCATCACTTGCGCGAAAATGAGTATAAGCTCCAAGAAGCTCTAAATTCCTTCTTGTTAAAATTTCAAACGCATAATCAAGCTCGCTAATATCAAGCCCATTTCTATGCATACCAGTGTCAATTGCAAGGTTGATTTTTGAGCCATCTTTTATCTTTAAAAGTGCCTCTATATCATTTATCGCATAGATAAATTTACTACTTTCATTTCCGGTTGGGATATGTGAGAGAATGAGAATATTTTCAAATATATCAGAAATTTCATCTGCTTCAAACTCACTTTTTACAGCACAAATTTCTATACCAAATTTTTTAGCCTCACTAGCAATAAGCCTTACGCCATGGCCATAAGCATTGTCCTTTAATACAACTATTACTTTCTCTTTGCCACCAGCTTTAGCACAAATTTGAGTGAGGTTATGGATATATGAAGCTTTATTCAGACGTATTTCAGACATTAAAATTCACATTAAAAGCAGTATAAACATCCGGTAAAAGTTTTCTTACGTTGTAATCAAATGCATAAAATTTGGCGTAAATTTCTTTCAGATCAGCCTCTTTTACTTTGCTAAAATCAAAAACATCAGTACCATTTTTCTTTGGAACCTGACGGTCAAGCTCAGCAAAAAAAGCAGCTCTTGCCTCTAAAATTTTTTCGATTTTTTCTTTTACTTCTTGAGATTTTTCCACTTTTACTCCTCTATAAAAATTTTCATATCATCGTTATAAAGCTTCACATAAAGCGTCTTTTGCCCAGCAAATTTATGTGTATCTGAAACATAATCCTCATAAAAACTCACACGAAAAAGCCTATCGTTTTTAAGATTTGGATAAGGCGTGATAAGAAAATTTGAAAAACTAATGCGTTTTTTCTCTTTTTTAGAAAAAATAGCCCGCTTCATACTTTTAAATTTTTCCAAGCTCATACCATCGTATCGCTCAAAGTTTTTATCGTAAAATTTAAGATAGTTTTCAATGTCGCTCTCGCTCCATGTCTTTTTCCAGCCCAAAAGTCCAGAAATGATCACTGCAATATCTTTTGTGCTAGCTTCTGGACGCTTATCTTCGTAGATAAATGCAAGTGTTTTTTTGTGATCCACAACATCATCAAATTTCATCAAAGTATCATTTTGCATAGCCACGCAGCCTTTTGTTTTTAGCTCATCTGTCCTTTGACCATCAAGTGGATAGCCATGTATCCAAATGCCACCGCCATTTCGCTTTGCAAGCTTATCAAGTAAATTTGGATACGAAAGCGAAAATGCAAGCGGGCCAAGATATCTATCATTTGGCGTAAATCTACGTGTAAGCTGATACACTCCAACCGGTGTTTTTAGATCGCCTTCAAGAAGCTTATCACCATTTTTGCCAACTATAACGCTTGAGCTAAAAAGCTTTTTTGTAATGCCGCCATTATAAGAGATCACTTCAAGCTTCTTTTTAGTTTTATCAACTACACTTAGAAGTATCTCATTGTCATAATACCCATATCTTACATCCTTGCCTTCAAGCTTTTTTAGCCAGTAATCCTTACTTAAAATATTTTTTTCGATGGCATCAATAACAGCAGCAGAGCCATTTTTTAAGTAAATTTCTTCGTAATTTTGGGCAAAAAGACAAGGCGATAACGCGATGAAGAAAAATATAATTTTTTTCAAGTGAAATATCCCAAAAAGTAAAATTTAGTCCGTAATTATATCCTAAAAAATTTATATTTTTAGATTTTAAAGGTAAATTAAGTAGTTCTAAATGTATAATGTGAAAACCATTATTAATTTTATCACAAAGGAAAAATATGAAAAAAATCGTTTTTGGTGCGATGCTTGCAGCTTCTGCTCTTATGGCGGCTGATATCAGCCTAGAAAATGTTAGAGCTAGAGATACAAAACCTGGCACAAACAATAGTGCAATTTTTATGAATATAAAAAATGCTTCAAATTCTGATGTAAAGCTTATTGGCGCTCACTCAAGCGTTTGCAAAAGTACAGAAATTCATACACACAAAATGAATGATGGTATGATGGCTATGGTTCAAATCGAAGATGCAGTGATCCCAAAAAATGGCGAAACAAAACTAGCTCCTGGTGGTCTACACATTATGCTTATGGATCTAAATAAACCATTAAAAGATGGTGATAAAGTTGATTTAGAGCTAAAATTTAGTAATGGCGAGAGCATAAAGCTTGATAATATCGGAGTAACTAAAAACTTTAAATAATGAAAAAAATCATAATTATTTTTTCATTTATCTTTATTGTTCTAGGTGCTTTTTCGATAGGCTATAAGCTTATGACAACAAGCAAGGAAGATCCACCTGAATTTGCCGATGTAAACACATCGCTAGATCCTTTAAAATGTGATCTAAACAATAAATCTTGCGAGATGGAATTTAAAGGCGTAAAGCTAAAAATAGACATCTCGCCAAGACCTATTTATGCTATGAGACCTTTTAGCTTTAAAATCATTAACGGTAAAAATTTGGGGCTAAAAAATCCTAGTCTTGAGATAGACGGCATAAATATGAATATGGGATCGATCAAAGCAAGACTTGAGCCAAGAGGCGATAACTTAACTGCTCAAGTAGTGCTAAGTGCTTGCGTTGTCGAGCTTATGAGATATAGATTTAAAGTGCTTGATGACGAAAAAGAAACTGGTTTTTTTGTAGATCTTGATCTAAAATTATAGAGGGTAACGATGAAAAAGGCATTTTGGGGCTTAATAATAATCTTAATTTGTATAGGTGTTGCACTTTTGCTAATAAAGCCAAACAAGTATGATTTTAAGGCACTTTCACAAAATGGTGAAGTAAGTCTTAAAAATTATGACGGAAAGTACAAAGTTATATATTTTGGTTATCTTTTTTGCCCCGATGTCTGCCCTACTGCACTCTCTTTGATTGGCGATGAACTAAACAAGCTAAAAAGAGACGACTTTGAGCTACTTTTTATTACGCTTGATCCTGAACGCGACACTCCTGAAAATTTAACCCTAATGGCAAAAAATTTCTACAAAGATGCTGATGGATTAAAACTAAACGCCTTAAAAGAAGTGGCAAAAACCTATGGTGTAAAATTTCAAAAAGTCCGTCTTGAAAACTCAGCCATGGGCTACTCTGTTGCTCACAGCTCTTCAATATACTTAATAGACAAAAAAGGAAATTTTTATAAAGAAATTTCAAATCTAACAAATGAAAACATTGGAGAAAATTTATTAAATTTGATCAAAGATAGACCTTAAGCTAGAAATTTTAGTAAGCCAAAACTGACCTACTAAAATTCTTTATGCAAGCATCATCTCAAGATATTCTAAACTAAAATTTAATTCACTTGTTATACTTTTGATTTTAATGCTCGCTGAGTGATTTTTTCACCCAAAATCTATTAACCCTTGAACATAAATTTAATCTACAAGCCAAACAAGATTGATTAAATATAAGTAGTATTAGCAACAAATTTATTAAGAAGGTCTATATGAAAGGTAGGCTTTTGCACTATAAATTTTAATCACAGTACAAAAGCCAGAAATTTGGTTTTACTATTTCACTCTATGATGCACGCTGCCGCCATAAGTAATATCCTCTGCCTTTACCTCATCACTTGTTAAAATTTCACTTATCTTGCCATTTTCTTCTAGCTTTTTTCTATTTTCTTCGGCATCTTCTTGATAGCTGTAAACCATCGCAACGCTCACCACTCCACTGATAGCTTCTATCTTTTTAAAATTTTTTATCTCATCCTCAATGCTATCTGAACTAACTACCACTACGATTCTATCGTCTGCATCGGTTATTATTTCACACTCTTTTAGCTTTTTTATCTCATTTTTTACACTTTCATTTTTATTATCCGTATAAACTATTAAACTTGAAATATTCATTTAATTCTCCAAAACAAAATTTTATTCTCATAGGCTGAAGTTACGACTTCATTATCGCTTATAAAAACTATGCTATTTATCGTACTTTGTCCAGTTTTTAGCATTGCGATATTTTCTAAGCTTTTGCTATCAACTAAATTTACATCGCTCATCTCATCGCTCATATAAGCCGCCACTCTGCCATCATCGCTAAGGCCGACGCCATAGACCAAAAAGCCGGTATTTATCTTTTTTAGGCTCCCAGCTGAGAATATCCCCACGATCCTGTCGGTACCTCCGCTGATCATGACACCATTTTTATAGGAGATGTCGTAGATATTGTCTGTATGAATGTCTAAAATTTGATCCATTTTTTTAGCTTTTATATTATAAAAGTAGACCTTCCCACTCTCACAAGCGATAGCTAGCGTGCTTCTATCTTCGCTTATCTCCATATCTGAGAGCATCGCGATTGAAATTTTAAAGCTATCATAGATTTCGCCACTTTTTAAGTTTAAAAAGTAAATTTCATTGCTAATTGAAGCAAGCGCAACATGCTCATTATCTAAAAATAATGCCTTTTTTATCGCTTGATTATCCATTTTTATGCTTCTCATCTGCCCATTTTCTCTTAGATGAAGCACCTTTGTAGCGTAATCACCTTCGCTAAGTATAAGAGTTTTGCCATCAATTTCATCAATGCTTAAAATTTTTGGTCTTTCATGATCACTAACGTAGGTTTTTATATCATCCATCTTAATGATCTCTTCAAATTTAGACTCTTTAGGATCATAAATTTCAACCGTTCCTCCATCAGTCGCGATAAAGAGTTTGCCATTTATTAGTGTTGTGCTTAGCACATTTGCACTAGCCTCTATTTGCTTGTATGGAGTGGTAATTTCACTTGCAAAGATAAAATTTAATAGACAAAAAATAAAAAACAAAGCTCTCATAAGGCCTCCATTTGAAGTGAATTTTTAAAGCAAACATCAAAGCACTCGCCGCAACTTACACAGTTTTGATTAACAATAGGACGAAAAACGCCAAGAAATTCGACTGCTTTAAATTTGCAAGCATCAAGGCAGTTATAGCAGATCGTATCGTTCCATGCTAGACAGCTAGAAACATCGATGCTAACTTTTGCATTTATACTCTTTGGTGAGTTTAAGCTTAATGTCTTCTTACCAAGACTCTCGCAAGCCTTTGCGCACTCTTCGCAAAAGTCACAGCCCAGCTTTTTAACTTTAAAAACTACCCTTTCATTTTCAAAGCTAAGAAGCTCTTTTTCACAAGCATTTACGCAGCTAGCATCGCATCCACCGCAGTCAAACTCTCCGCTAAAAAATGGCGGAGTTATAAATTTGGGAGCAGATTTTGCCCCCAAAATTTTACTAAAAAGCTCTCGCCTGCTTTGCATTATTTAACACCATCGTTTAAAACATCTAGCAAGTTTGACTTATGAGTGCCATTTTTATCTCTAAAATCAGGCTTAAATTTATTGCCAACAAGCTGCGTTACGCCATTTTGTTGCTCAACGTGGCATGTTGTGCAGTTATATCTTTCATCATCAAGCTTGCCTGCGAGATCTTTTTTGTTTCTAATATCATAAAAGTGAGATGATGGTATCGGTGTTGCTCCACTATCTTTTGCAAACTCAGGCATATGGCAGGTTACGCACATATTCATATCCTTTTTGATAGGCACTAAACCCTCAGTATCGTGTGGGATAAATGGTGGTGCATTTTCAAAAGACCTATCAAATTTCTTTGACATACCAGCTGGCTCTTTTGTGTAGTTCACATCTTTTAATACAACGTCTTTATCGTCTAGCAAATCGATATTTCTAAGGCCGATTTGCGAATCGCTAATACTTGGATTATTAAAAGCACATGCCGCAAAAAACGCAGCACACAATCCTCCAAGCATCATTATTTTTATTTTCATTTTTCTCTCCTTAAATTTCTAATACTAAATTTCAATGCCCCATCTCCACAAACATCAATGCACCTGCCACAGCTTATACACTCGCTTGAGCTAACCGAGCGGCTCTCTTTACCGATCATGTCAAGCACTTGCATCTCTGGACAAATAAGCTTACATTTCATACATTTTGTACAAGCCTGGGCATCATGTTTTACTCTAATTAGGGCAAATTTTGAGATGATGGCATAAAAGGCACCAAGTGGACAAACGTGCGAGCAAATGCCACGCTTTAACACAAACATATCAAAAGCAATGATCGCAACCGCTATGCCTAAAGCACTAGCTGAGCCGTAAATAATGCCACGCTGAATAATGCCAATATAGCTAACGCTCTCAAATACTGGATAAGATAAAGCAAGGCTTAATATAAGAGCAAGAGCCAGCAAGTAATAACGTAAATTTTTACTCACATTTAAGACTTTTTCGCCCTTAAAGCCAAATTTTTCTCTTAGTTTAAAAGTGATATCGGTTAGTAAATTTATTGGGCATATCCACGAACAAAACACTCTTGGAGCAACTAGCGCGTAAAACGCCAAGATAATGCCAGCTCCAATAATTGCATTTATGCCAGCACTAAAGCTTGCAAGTAAAATTTGGACCAAAGCAAATGGATCGCTTAGTGGAATTTTTCCAAAAAGCAAAGATGAACTTAAATTTCCGCTAAGTATCTTAACTCCATAAAAATTTCCTAGGATAAATAGTGCTAGGATAGAAATTTGAGTTATTCGTCTTAAGATTAAAAATTTCATAGCTCACCACCATTTAGATAATCAGTCGCTTTTTTAATGTCAAGCTTTATTTTGCTGTCTGCATCGTCTATGCGTCTTTCATCTTCTTTTATCCAGCCTTTGACGTAGTTATCGCCTACTTTGCCAAGCACCGCGTCACGGTTTAGCACGGTAATGGCTGCTTTTTTAGTGATACAGGCTCGCTCGCATAGGCCACATCCAGTACAGATGTCGCTATCGACGACTGGAAGTAAAAAGGCATGCTTTTGCGTCCTTTCGTTGCGGCGATACTCAAGATACAAGGCTTTATCCAAAAGAGGACAAGCCCTGTAACAAGCATCGCACTGTATACCCCAGTGTGCCACGCAGTTTTTCATATCGACCACCGCAACACCCATTTTGGCCTTATTTATGTCAAGCTTACCTTTTGTGCTTACTAAATTTACGTCCAAAGCTCCAGTCGGACAGGCTGGCACACATGGGATATTTTCACACATATAGCAAGGAATTTTTCTAGGCTCAAAATAAGGCGTTCCAATGCTTATGCCATCCTCTAGCGATGAGAGCTTTAGCGTATCAAATGGACAAGCCTCTACGCAAAGCCCACACCTAATGCAGCTTTGTAAAAATTGCTTCTCTTCTTTTGCGCCAGGAGGTCTAAGAAGCATAAGTGGCGAAGCTTTGGCACTAAGCGACCAAACAAAGCCTCCACCAAGAGCCAAAAGCGCTACTTTTGCTCCAAATTTTAAAGCCTCTCGCCTACTTGAAAATCCCATATCGCTCACCTATGCTTTGTAAATTTTAACCGCACACTTTTTATAATCAGTCTCTTTTGAGATTGGGCAAGTAGCGTCAAGACATACTTTGTTTATATATACGTTTTCATCAAAGAAAGGCACATAAACAAGACCTACTGGCGGCTTATTTCTACCTTTTAGATCAACTCTTGCTTTTACCTTGCCACGGCGTGATTCGACCCAAACGATCTCATTTTGCATTACGCCAAGATTTTTAGCATCATCTTCATGCATGTAGCAAAGTGCCTCTGGAACAGCCCTATAAAGCTCAGGAACACGCATGGTCATAGTACCTGTATGCCAGTGCTCTAGCACACGGCCAGTACATAGCCAGAACGGATACTCTTTGCTTGGCATCTCGCATGGATCCATGTAAGGACGGAAGAAAATTTTTGCTTTATTTGCAAGAGACGTTTTCTCTTTATTTTGTACGCCTTTTAGATCACCTGTTGGAAGAGCTGCATTTTTGTTGCCGTAGAATGCAAATTTATCATTTGGAGCAGCTTTTTTAGCGTATGGGTCAAATTTAGTGTTAAATCTCCACTGTGTCTCTTTGCCATCAACTACTGGCCATCTAAGGCCTCTTACTCTGTGGTAAGTATCAAAATCAGCTAGGTCGTGGCCGTGTCCAACGCCAAATTTTCTATACTCTTCCCAAAGATATTTGTGGATGAAAAATCCATATCCTTTAAATTCTTTACCATCTGAGCCGATCACTTTTCTGCTATCGCCAAATACTTCTGTATTGTCGTAGTTTTCCATTATCGGATCGTTTGCGCTAAATTTCTTAGCCTCTTCGTTTGCAAAAAGCACGTCAAATAGCGTATCTTCTTCGCTGTATCCCATAGCTTTAGCCTCTTCAAGCACACTTGGAAGTGTCACTTTATCGTTTAGTTTTTTCTCGCCCCAAACGTCTTTTAGCTTAAAGCGCTTGCTAAATTCCATCATTTGCCAAATATCAGGCATCGCTTCACCAACTGGAAGTACTTGCTGTCTCCAGTGCTGTGTTCTTCTTTCGGCATTACCGTATGCGCCCCATTTTTCATAGATCATCGCAGTTGGAAGAATAAGGTCAGCTACTTTTGCAGAAATTCCTGGATAAGGATCGCTTACAACGATGAAGTTGTCCATCTCGCGAGCCGCTTTTATCCAGTGGTTTGCATTTGCAGTATTTTGCCATGGGTTGTTTACTTGAACCCAGATAAATTTAACCTTACCGTCTTCAAGATCACGCATCATTTTTACGTAGTGAGAAGCGAGCACGCCACTTAGTGTTCCAGCAGGAAGTTTCCAAATTTTTTCAGTTATCTCTCTATGTTTTGGATTCTCAATAACCATGTCAGCTGGCAAGCGGTGAACAAATGTTCCAACCTCTCTTGCAGTTCCACACGCACTTGGTTGGCCAGTTAGAGAAAATGCTCCTGAGCCTGGAAGTGCTTGTTTGCCGAGTAAAAAGTGAACCATATAAGCTTGCTCATTTACCCATGTACCACGTTGGTGTTGATTAAAGCCCATCGTCCAAAAACTTACGACTTTGCGGTTTTTCTCAATGTAAAGATCGGCAAGTGCTTTTAGTTTTTTCTTAAATTCTTCTATATCTTCGTTAGGATCGCCCTTTGCCACCTTTGCTGTAAAGTCAAGTGTGTAAGGTGCAAGAGCTTTTTTAAACTCTTCAAATGTTATTTGCCAATGTGCGCCAGATTTTGCAGCATTTTTATTTTCTAGCGTATCGCCAGCTTTTAGTCCAAGATATGCAAGTGTAACACCCTCAGCTTCACTTAGCACCTTTGACTTCTCAGTAGCAGCAGTATCTAGCTCGCTTGGAGCATATTTTTTATGATTAATGTCTGGACGAAGACCATATCCGATATCGGCTGGACCAGTTGTAAATACACAGTGTTTTTTAACAAATTCTTCATCGATCATCTCTGGGTGGTTATAAACTATCTCACGAGCGATGTAGTTCCAGATAGCAAGGTCAGATGACGGAGCAAAGATGATCTCTATGTCAGCTAAATTTGATGTTCTAGTTGAGTAAGTGCTTAAATTTACAACCTTTACTCTATCAGGATCGCTAAGCTTTCTATCGCTTACGCGTGCCCAAAGTATCGGGTGCATCTCAGCCATATTTGCACCCCAAGCTACGATAGTATCAGTTAGTTCGATATCATCAAAACAGCCTGATGGCTCGTCTATACCAAAAACTTGCATAAAGCCAACAACCGCGCTTGCCATGCAGTGTCTTGCGTTTGGATCGATGCTATTGCTTCTAAAGCCACCTTTTATAAGCTTAACAGCAGCGTAACCTTCTGGAATAGTATATTGACCAGAGCCTAGAACTCCGATACCATGAGGTCCTAGCTCATCATATGCTTTTCTAAACTGAGCCTCCATAACATCAAATGCTTGCTTCCAGCTTACTTGCTTAAATTTACCTTTTTTATCAAATTCGCCTTTTTCATTTACACGTAAAAGCGGATGAGTGATCCTATCCTCGCCGTACATGATTTTAGCATTAAAATAGCCTTTAATGCAGTTTAGGCCGCGATTCACTGGTGCTTCTGGATCTCCTTTCACGGCTACTATCTTGCCCTCTTTTGTAGCGACCATGATGCCACAGCCTGTTCCACAAAACCTACAAGCGGCCTTATCCCAGCGCCAGCCTTTTTCGGCTTCGCTTGCTGCACTTAGTGAGCTTGGTACGGCTATACCAGCACTAGCACAAGCAGCACTAGCTGCAGCACTTTTTATGAATTCTCGTCGATTCATTCTTTCTCCTTTAAAGATTTAAAACAAATTTAGTTGATATTAACCTTGTAAAACTTATTTACAACTGATTTACATTTACAAAAATTTCAAAAAACTTAAGCCAAAAATGTAAATATTTTTCTACATAAAAATATTAATTTTCTCACAAAGTACGATTTT
>NZ_CABPTY010000001.1:0-4501 GCF_902460415.1 Campylobacter concisus | reverse complement strand
ATTACAAAACAAAATATAAATATTGTTGGTACAACAAACGAAATTACTGACCAAATAGACGACATGGCCAAGACGATAGGGATAAATTCTAATAGATTTCACTACTTGAAAGCAAACATAATCTATAAAAATTTAACTAGCAATATCACTATAAAGCTATAAAAATTAGATAATTTTTAAAAATTTTATTATATTTATAAAACAAAAAATAATTTTAAGATTAGATGTAAAATAGAGTTATTTTCATCCTCAAATTTTGAGGATGAAATATTAATAAAATTTTAGGTGTTAAGCTATAAGGTTAAAATTTATTCTTTTTAACATCAGCTACTATCGTCTTAGCCATTTCATCGATTTGGGCAGTGATTTCATTCGTTGAGCTCACGATATCAACATTTTGCTTTGTAATGCTATCAATCTGGCTTACACTTTGATTTATCATATTTATGCCTTCGCTTTGCTCTCTGATGCTCTCGCTCATCTCATTGATACTTTGAGTAAGTATATTTGCGTTAGTTTCGATCTCACCAAGTGATTTTTGAGTTCGCTCAGCTAGTTTTCTAACCTCATCCGCAACTACGGCAAAGCCTCGTCCATGCTCACCAGCACGTGCTGCTTCGATAGCGGCGTTTAGGGCAAGTAAGTTAGTTTGATCTGCTATATCTCTAATAATAACGATGATGTTTTTAATCTCTTCAGATTGTTTTATAACATCTACAGTCTTTTGACTAATTGCACTCATTGAGCTACTCATTTGTTCGATCGCAGCAGCACTTTCTTGGAGAGAATTTGCTTGTGTGCTAGCACCTTGAGTTACTTGCTTCATTGATGCATCTAAATTTTTGGCTTTTTCTTCTAAGAATTGTGCTTGTTTTAGGTTAAATGCAAGCATATTAGCTATCTCTTCGCCAAGCTCATTTGTTACTAGTTCGACATTGCCTTTGGCATCCAAAATTCTTGAAGTAAAATCAGAATTTCTAAAATCATTAAAAGTTTTTTGGATCATATTTAAATCGCTACCGACTCTTTTTTCCAAAACATCTAGCATTTTATTTAAGACATCTTTTAATTCAATTAGTTTTGGATTAGCTGGAACATCTACTATCCTTGCTTTTAAATTTCCATTCTCTATCGCCTTTGCAGTCTCAACAGATTGAGATACCACTCTAGAGTCTTGATCGGCATTGTCAAAAATTTTAGCAATATTATCATTTATTAGTTTGCTCATTACGCCAAATTCATCTTTTGTTGCCACCTTTGAAACAACTGGCTCTTTTATCTCAAAATTTAAAAATCTAAAGAAACTAACCAAAGCATCTGTAATAGTTTTAATAGGATTAAGCGATCTTTTTAGCAAGAAATATACAAACGCAGACAAGACAACTATAAATATAAAGGCTAAAATAATCTGAACTTTTAAAATAGGCAAAGTATGCGAGCTAAAGATATTTTGATCCATTGCTGTTATTGCCAACCAACCTTTATCATTTATCTCTAACATATAAGCATAGACATCTTCGCCTTTTGTATTTTTATATGCTATTAATCCATTTTCATCAAATTTCTTTTCATTATATTGTTTTATTAGACTCTTTGCGATCTCATGAGGTTTGCCAACTAATTCTTTATTTGGGTGCATTATAACGTTGCCATTTTGATCTGTAACAAAAGCATAGCTGTATTCAGTTTTACTAATTTGCGATATATTATTGCTCAACTCCTCAATAGATGCATCTATACCAGTAACTCCAATATTTTTAATAGGTGCAGCAAAAGTTATAACCATCGCATTTAATGAAGCTGCCATATATGGATCAGTATATATTGGTTTATTCTCGGCTTTAGCTTGTTTATACCATCCTCTAACTCTTGGATCGTATCCAGCTTTATTTTGCCCATTTGATCTAAACATAGCCCCATCCTCATATCCAGCGTAAACAAGAGTGATCTCTTTTCCAGATATAGCTTTTGCTTGAGATAAAGCTAAATTTATGCCATCAGCATTCATCGAGCCATCACTTTTCTCGCTTAACTTACTAAGAGTCTCAGCCATTTTTTCTATAGCATACTGATTATTGGTAAAAAAGCTATTTAGTGCGATTTTCACATCTTTTAAAATTTGCTTTTGAGTTTGTATTACTAACTCAATGGCTTTATCATGAGCTGTATTGTAGCTGGCTAAAGATATTAGCGAGAATGATATGAATAATGCCAGTATGAGCATTAAAGATATTTTGTTTGCAATTGATCGCATTTACTTTCCTTTTACAAAAAATTTTAAGATGCGATTGTATATTTTTTTATATTAAATGGTATTTAATAATATTAATTACAAAATAGTGATGTATACATTAAATAATAATTTTGAATTATTTTTTCATTTTGGATAGTTAAAGTAAGTGAAATAAAATTAGAATTTAGGGGAAACAAACCCCTAAATTCGGTCTAAGATTAAAATTTATTCTTTCTAACGTCGGCTACTATCGTCTTGGCCATGTCGTCTATTTGGTCAGTAATTTCGTTTGTTGTACCAACAATATTTATATTTTGTTTTGTAATACTGTCGATCTGACTTACACTTTGATTTATCATATTTATACCTTCGCTTTGCTCTCTGATGCTCTCACTCATCTCGTTAATGCTTTGAGCTAGAACATTTGCATTAGCTTCAATCTCGCCAAGTGATTTTTGAGTTCGCTCTGCTAGTTTTCTAACCTCGTCGGCGACTACGGCAAAGCCTCGTCCATGCTCACCAGCACGCGCCGCTTCGATAGCAGCGTTTAGAGCAAGTAGGTTGGTTTGATCGGCTATATCTCTAATAATAACGATGATGTTTTTAATCTCTTCGCTTTGTCTGGTTACGTCGCTAGCTTTTTGGCTAATAGCGTTCATAGAACTGCTCATCTCTTCTATAGCCGCCGCGCTTTCTTGTATGGAGTCTGCTTGTTTATGGGCTCCGTCGGTTAGGGTTCTCATAGATTCTGCTAGGATTTTAGCTTTTTCTTCTAGAACCTGAGCTTCTTTTAAATTTTCCCTTAGCATATTGCTTACTGCGTCGCCAGCGCTTTGAAGGCCTACTATCATATCTCTTAGATCGCTTTCAAGCTCGGGTTTTAGCTCTAGTCTAGGAGTGTAGTCGTTTTTGTTGTAAGAAGCTAAAACTACGGCTATTCCTTTTAAATTTTCAGAAATTGACGCAAAGAATTTATTTAGCAGATCTTTTAACTGAACCAAAGCCGGGTTATTCGGAGTAGAGTTAATCTTAGCTCCCATATGGCCTTTTATCATGAGATTTGCTATACCGTTCATCTCGTCTATTAAGGCGCTGTCTTTTTTAACGCCGTTAAGGACTTTTTCTATATTCTCGTTAATAGATTCGCTCATTCTGCCGAATTCGTCTTGCGTAGTTACTACTAGCTTTTCCGGAGCGTTAGGGGTTTCGTAGGTAATAAATTTAAACGCGTCTTCAAGCTTGGTTTGAATAGTTCTAATAGGGCTAAGGGATTTTTTAAGAAGAGTAAATACGATAGCCGAAAGTATGACTATAAAAGCTACGGCAAGGATTATTTGAGCTTTTAATAAAGGCAATGTATTAGACGAAAAAGTATCTGCTCCGATAGCAGCTACCGCTAGCCAACCTTGATCATTTATAGGAAGAATTTTGGCAGTTACATTTTCGCCTTTATAGTTAGTGTAAGGGATAAGTCCATTTTCGTCATATTTCTTTTCTGCATATTGTTTTGAGAGATATAGTGTAGACTCGACTGCTTTGCCAACATTATCTGGATTTGAGTGCATTAGCATTACACCATCTTTATTCATAACATAGACATAGCCGTATTTTGTTTTACCCATTTCGAGAATTTTTTTACTTAAAGCATCTATATTTAAATCAAGCCCCAAAACACCATCAAAATTTCCATTTTTATTTACTGGAGCGGCAAAACTAATTACTAAAGCGTTAAACATAGCAGCTTTATAAGGTTCGGTATAGATAGCACCATTTGCACTCTTTGCTGCTTTATACCAGCCTCTAGTTCTAGGATCGTAATTATCGGCTGGAGTTGTTTTAGTTCCATCTGATTGGAAAAAATGTCCATCACTCTCGCGACCATAAAAAATATTAGAAACTAGATGACTAACATTTTCTTTTTGTATTTTTGTCTTTTCCATGTACGAGTCATCATTATTTGGTATTTGTGCTATATCTAAAGCAGACTTCTTGGCAACTTCTAAATATTCTTCAAAAAAAGAATCCGTAGTAGCTTTGATGTCACTTAGAATCTGATCCTGGGTCTGGCTGACCAACTCTACTACCTTACTTTCCGCTGTATAGTAGCTGACTGCCGAAATAGCAGCAAACGAAATAACTAGCAATGAGATGATAATCATCGCTATCTTTGAAGTTATGGACTTCATCTTTCCTCCTTTAAAAAGTTAAAATCGCTTTAATTTATCGAAAAAGAATTAAAATTAGTCTTAAATTTACCCTCTATTTAAT